>CAYOHP010000025.1:0-67188 GCA_964403795.1 uncultured bacterium
TCGATGGGGCGGGGCGTCGCCCGCCACCGACTCGCCCTGCTCCTGCTCTACGAGTCCGAGCAGGACAAGCCGCGCTTCTCGACCCGGGAGGCTGCGGTCCGCCGCATCGACGAGATCGTGGAGAGCTTCGACGCCGCCATCGAGGACCTGCTGAGGACCCGCGCCGATCCCAAGAATCCCCTCCCCACCGTGATCACCCAGTACGCCCGCTTCCTCGAGAACGTGGGTCGACTGTCGCGAGCCCAGGAAGTCCGCAAGCTGGTCGCGGAGAAGAAGTAGGGGACCTGGCGGTCAATACAGCCAGGAGTACCAGCGCTCGGTGGTACCGCCGGGCACCAGGTCCTCGCCGCCCGGGGGATCGACCAGGTCGAAGACCGCCATCTGGTACATCTGGCGGGCGAGCGGCAGGTGCATGAGGGCGAAGGCGTGGGTGAGGCTGCCGGTGGCGAACTGCATGATCCGGAAGCCCTCGGGTTCGAGCACGGTGTTCGCCTCCCGGTAGACGTCGCCCGGGACCCGGAACTCGAGGGTGCGGCTCCAGGGACCGACCGTGAGTCGGCCCCGCCAGACACCTCCGGGCAACGCCTCGATCTGCTCCAGCTCGCAGGCGAGATCGAGCCCCTTCTCCCGGATCGCCTCCCGGAGGTGCGGGGCGATCTCCTCGGCCTTCCAGCCGTACCCGAGGGTGAAGCCCGTCGTCGCCGCGGCCAGGAGGCTCATCCCGGGCCTTCCCAAGGCCCTCAGCTCGTCGCCGGCCCGCACCAGGTCCTCGCCTTCCCCGAAGTGCCGGTGGAGGTTCTCCACCCAGCGCTGGTTGGAGGTGACCAGCCCCAGGTCGAGGAAGTCGCGCCAGGCATGGGCGAAGAAGAGCGGCAGGCCGAGCGGCCCGGCGTCGTCGGGCTTGGCCATGTCGACCTCGAGCTTCGAGTTGACGATGGCCATGACCACCATCACCAGCAGGGTCCCGAGCGCGTAGAACGAGATCGGCAGGAGATCCATGGGCGGGAGGAATCTACCAGTCCGCAGGCCTCACGGGACCGGCCCAGGAGGGTCGATCGCGGGAGAGCACGGCGACCGGGCGCGTCCCGGCCTTCCCCTCGCCGAGGCGGACGAAGGCGCGATGCAGCGGACCCAGGGCTCCCCCCGGTGCCAGCTCGAGCTCCACGTCGCTCCCGGACGGGGACCCCGGCCCTTCGGTCCCGACCAGGCAGAGGACCGCGGCCGCACCCTCGGCGAGGTCGTCGACCATGAGGCGTTCGAGGCGGAGGTCGACGAGGCCGGAACCCGAGCGCAGCTGGAGCGTCTCGCGGGGGAGGGCTTCGAGCAGGCCCGAGGCCGACTCGAGCTCGCCCCAGGTGATCGCCCCGTCCCGGTCGGTGTCGAGGCCGAGCCAGTCCTCCAGTTCGAGGAGCGGGAGGGTCCAACGGACTTCCAGGCGCCCGCCGGATCGGGAGACCTCGAGCCACGAGACCGAGGGCTGGTGGGCGCCGGCCCGGCCCGCCAGGCTGCCCAGGGCTGCGAGCATCACCAGGCCCAGGGCAGGAGTCCGACCCGCGCGCCTCACCGGGGGTCACCCGCCGGCGGAGTCCAGGCCGCGAAGCGGGCATCGGCCGCCCGGCGCGCCGCCAGCCAGGCATCGATCCCGGTGGCCGGCGGCCCGACGGCCCCGGCGGCACGGCTCGCCTCGAGGACCAGACGGGCATCGATCGCCTCGCGTTGGGCGGCGAAGTTCGCGAGGGCCGCCACCAGGGCTCCCGCCGGATCACCGAGCAGGTGGAGCCGGAGGTAGGCGAGCTCGCGCTCGTGACCCGGCGCGCTCCCCGGACCTTCGAGGCGTCGACGCACCCACTCGATCCGGGAACGGGCCACCTCGAGGCCCAGGGCGAGTTCGGCCCGCGCCAGGCGCAGAGCCAGGTCGACCCGCCGGGCATGGGGCAGGAGCCGACGGCGGACTTCCTCCGGGCGGGCCGAATCGAGCAGGTGATCGGACCACAGGGCGAGCGCCGCGTGGTCCTCGGGCGAGGTCTCCAGGGCCGTCTCGAGGTGCGCTTCCGCCCGCTCCGGGCGCCCCGACGCCAGGTCGAGCTCGGCGAGGATCCCGAGGCCCCAGGCACGGATCCCGGGCGGAGCCGCCGGCTCCCTCTCCAGGGCGGCCTCGAGTGCGTCCCGGGCCGAGGTCGTCGAGCCCAAGGCCGGCGCCGAGCCTCCCAGGCAGGCGGCCCCGACCAGCGAACCGAGGCCGGTGGCCGCCCCCAGGCAGTCGCCGGCCGCCTCCCGGAACCGGCCGGTCACCTGGCGGACCGCGGCCCGGACCAGCCGCGCCGAGGCCAGGTCGGGCCGGATCGACAGGGCCCGGTCGAGGCGCGCCAGGGCCTCGGGGAAGCGGTGGTCCCGCTGGAGCAGGACCGCCTCCAGGACCAGGGCCTCGACGGGTGGGCGCGGCAGCCGGAGCAGCGGGGCGAGGAACCCGCTTGCCTGGGTCGCCAGTCGATCGTCGCGGGTCTCCGAGGCGCGGGCCAAGAGGCCCCGTACCAGGGCGACCCGGGTGGCCTCATCGTCGGGAGCCTCCCTCACCCGGGACCGGAGATCCCGGAGCGGCCCCGGGAGGGGGAGATCGATGCCCTCGACCCGGGCCAGGACCTCGTCGCGGGAGACCGGGATGCGAGGCGCCGCGGCCGCCCGCTTCGTGGATCCCGGGGAGAGCGCCAGGACCGCGGCGAGGAACAGCGCGGCGACCCGCAACGGGATCAGAGCACCGAGTCGAAGGCGTTCGGATCCTGGCGGTCGATCAGGTCGAGGTCGTTCGTCGGGACGGGGTCGCTGCGATCGCTGGTCGATCCCAGCAAGGCCAGCACGAAGCTGGCGAAGTCGATCGCGGCCCCGGTCCCGGAGCCACCCCCCCCGCAGGCCGCGACCCCGAGCGAAGCGAGAGCCAGGAGGACCGCCAGCAAGCGACGTCGCAGCATGGCGGCCTCCTCAGTTCCCGGGAGAGCCCGGCAGGGCGGTGTTGAGGTAGGGGAAGGCATCCGGGTAGTCGGTGGCGGCGCGACGGACCCCGTCGACGAAGTCCACCGCCACGGCCGGGCTGGCCAGCAATCCGTAGGCCGCCCGCAAGGCCACATCCACCACGTCGTCGCCCGGCCGTCTCCCGTTGGGGAACCCGGCGACATCCCCTCCCGCCACTCCGAGCGCGTTCTGGGCCCCTCGGGCCGTGGGCGGCGTCGAGGTGTTCAGGCGGAGGACCTCGCAGGGCACCGCCGAGGCGGACGTGGGGCGGTTGGTCACCGGCCCGTAGTTCTTGCCCGTGAGGAAGATCTCGACCAGGTCGGTACGGGGGGTGGCGGCCGGATCGGGAAGCGCCGGGAAGAGCACCTTCAGCAGCGCCGGCAGGGTCGGGTTGGTCACGTAGGTCAGGAACTGGCCGTCGTCCTTGGGCTCGGCATGGTTGAAGCGGTCCTTGTCGACGATCCCGATCACCACCTCGTTGACCAGCGGGTTCCCCAGCCGGGAGACCTGGGTCCAGGCCCCGCCCTCGACGGTGGCGGTCTTGCCCGCCGCGAAGCTCGGGGCCGGGTTGATCACCCGCCCCTGGCGCAGGCTGGCGGTGGTCCAGCCCCCGATCACCGGATCGCCCGAGAGCAGGCAGTCGGTGGGGATCTCGAGAGCCAGGGAGGTCACGTTCTTGGTCTGGATGGTGTTCACCTCGGCGTTGGCGTTGGCCTCTCCCACCGGGGCGGCGATGTTCACCAGGTCGAAGGTCTCGCCCAGGTTCACGTAGAACGGCTCCTGGCGCTGGCCCACGAAGACCCGGCCGTTGCCGGCGCAGCCCGGGATGGTGATCGGGAAGATATGCGCGTTGGAGTAACCGGCGTAGTTCGCGAACGACTTGTTGCCGATGTTGTCGACCGGCTTCACGAAGGTGCTGGCCCCGGTGTTGGCGTTGGTGATGGTCTGGACCGTGCCGGTGCGCCGGTCGCCCCGGATGAGCTTCAGGGTGTAGCTCTCGGTGACGTTCAGGTTGGCGGTGTCGGCCACGCCCGGTCCGATGGCCCCGAAGTTGATGAGCGGGATCGAGACGTTGGTGCCGCCGATGTTCAGCTGGGTGTTCTTGAAGGTGTTGGTGAAGCGGAACTGGAAGGTCAGGTCCTCCACCGCATCGTGGTTGTTGTCCACGTGGATCTCGTAGAGGGCCTCGGGATCCAGGAAGAAGTAGTTGGGGCCGCCGTAGGGATCCTGGAGCGGGACGTAGTTGGCGATCAGGGTCACGAAGCTCCCCCCGATGCCGGTCTCATAGCTCCGGAACATGTAGAAGTCGGTGCCGTCGGTCTTGGGGTGCTCGGTGATGAAGGGAGCTTCCCGGTGGCTCGAGGCCGACACCGTCCCGCCCCCGCCGAATCCCAGACCCAGCACCATCGCCGCCATCGCAAGCCGGAACCGCCGCATCCTCGCGCCTCCTGTCCCCGATCCGACGGTAGCCGGAGTGCGGGCGCTCACAAAGCGGGCGCGCCGCGGACGTCGGCCCACCACCAGGGACATCGGCAGGATCCGGGTCGGACCCGAGCCGGTCGAGCACCATGCGACTCAGGCGAGACGAGGATCCAGGACCACCCGGAAGCCGGTATCCGCCCGCCAGGACCCCGCCTGCAACTGACGGCGTCCCCGCTCGGGGGAGCGCAGGCACTTGGGATGGTCGTCCCCGAGCAGGATCACGCCCTGGGGTCCGAAGGGGCCACCGGGATCCCCGGCGTCGTCGAGCAGGATCTCCCAGACCATGCCGGGCGGGAATCCGGCGATCGCCTCGACCCCCCGGGCGGCCACCCACTCGGCCTCGGTGGGGAGCCGGCCACCGAGATGGGAGGCATAGGCGGCCGCATCCTCCCAGGTGACGCCGACCACGGGTGCCCCGGGACGGTCCAGGCCGCGCCAGGCCCAGAGCGGTGGAGGCGGATAGCCGGTCCGTTCCATGAAGGCCGCGAAGGCCTCCACCGTGACCGGCTCGGTCCGCACGTGGAAGGGATCCAGGCGCAGCCGGCGGAAGGGCCCCCCGGGAGGCCCGATCCGGTGCTCGCCGGCCTCTACCAGCCGATAGCTGGCCGCCTCCAGCGGCAGGGCCCGCTCGGCCGGCAGGTTGGTGGTGGCGAAGTCGCGGACCCCGAGCAGGCGACCCAGATCGCGGCCGATGGCAGCGCGAAACGGTGCCCGGCGCTCGGGCTCGGCGCCCACCCGACCCCTGGCCAGCTCCACCCGCCGGCTCCGGATCCTCCGGTCCTTGCGCAGGGCCCCGGCCACGCTCCGGCCCACGGCCTCCAGGCTGGCCTCGAAGCGCCCTGCGAGGGCCTCGAGGTCGGGGGCCTCGTCCGGGAAGAGCACCGACCGTTCCTCGGCCTCGATCAGCGTCTCCAGCAGGAAACCCGCCGCCAGGCCGGGCCGGTCCGCCTCGACCAGAGCGGCCGCGATCCGTCCGGGATCGGACCGGGCCTCGGCCGCGAAGACCTCGTGGTACTCGGCGACGCACTCCTCGAAGGGGATCTCCTCGGGTTCCACGAAGCGGATGCCGGCCGGCTTGCGGCGGGCCTTCGGCTTCCTGCGCGGCTCGGCCCGATCGGCACCGGGGTCCCGCCCCGCCTCGGCTCCCAGGGGCGTGAGCCGGCTCCCGTCGAAGGCGAAGTCCTGGTCGCAGGCCACGCAGGTGCGGACTCCCTGCCGGCGCTCCATCAACGTGCTGCCGCAGCGCGGACAGCGACGGTCCCAACTCATCGCGAGGGAGGGTACTCCACCGCCTTGCCGGGTGCGGCCGGATCGGGGATGGTCACGGCTGGGGGTAGGGACGGGCGGATCGGGAGAGCCCGATCGCCTGGAGGGTCACGGTGTCGTTGGCCCGGTTGGTCGGCCACAGGTAGGGCACGAACCGGAGCTCGATCCGGTTCACCTTGCCGACCACCCCGGGGGGGAGCCGGATCCGGTAGCAGCGGTGGAGACCGCCGCCGCTCTTGCCCTCGATGCGCCGGAGTTCCTGGAGCTCGACCCGGGGCGACTCGCAGACCAGGAACGGCCCCTTGCCGTTCACCGTCCCCACCGCGAACGCCCAGGGCAGGAACCGCTCGACCGCGGTGATGTAGAGCTCCAGCCACCAGGGTCCCGCCTGGTCGCCGTCCTCGAGCTCGAGGACCCGGGTCCCGAACGGCTTCACGAAGAACATCTCCGGCTGGTCCACCAGCCCGCCCCCGGAGGTGACCGGAGCGTCCAGGCGGAAGTGGTCCTCGTTCATGGGGAGGACGTCGAGCCCGGGACGCTCGGTCGGACGCAGCGTGTAGGTGGTCTGGTGGAAGGCCCACTCGGCGATCCCCAGGGCGTCGAGCGAGTACCCCGGCTCCTCGCCCTGACGGACCAGGGCGGCCTCCAGCAGGCGGAGGTTGCCCACCGCCGCCAACCACTCCGCCAGGTCGGCCTCCTCCCCGCCATGCGCCAGTCGCCGCTCGATCACGCGTCGCAGCGAGGAGAGCCGGTCGGACAGCCGGAGCTCGGCGACGATCCCCGCCAGGGACCGGGTCGGCTCGGCCTCGGACCAGGAAGCGCGGAGGAGTTCCTCGAGCTCGACGGGTGCCACCTCCTCGACCAGGCGACGGGCCTCCTCCGCCGGACGGGGAACCGTCATGCCCTGCCAGAAGCCGGTGGGCAGCTCCACCTCGCCCCACTCGTCCTCGCCGGCCACCGAGAAGGCCGGTGTGCCGTCCGAGGGGTCGGGCCGCCAGACGGGCCGCTTCCAGGGGACACCCTCGAGCTCCCGGACCAGGACGCTCCTCCCCCATGGATCGCGGAGATCGGCCACCGAGGCCCCCGGCGTCGAGGGCAGCGCCAGCACATGGATCCGGTCCTCCGCGAAACCGGCCGCGGCACGACCGTCGGCCGACGCCAAGCGGACCGGCCGATCGGTGCGTACCAACAGGAGCCTGGGACCCCCCTCGAGGGCGATCCCGGTGGAGGCCGTCACCAGCACGGGCTCCCCGGGACGCCCGGCGATGAGCCGGTAGCCTGCCGCGGCTACCAGGCAGAGGAGGAGCGCGGCCGCCACCCGCGGGGCCGACGACGAGGTCGGGATCGACTGGCTGGACCCGATCCGGCGGACCGGGCCACTGGCCGAGATTCTCGCCGGCGCCTCGGGCAGGACCTGGGTGGCGCTCTCGCCGGCGACCTCCAGGTCCTCGGTGTCCTCGTCCCCGTGCCCGGGTTGCCCGGCACCGGACCGAGGCGCGAACTCGCTCTCGACGGCCCGGGCGAAGGCGCGGGCCAGGCCGGCCGCCGACTGCGGCCGGTCGTCGGGGTCCCGGGCCAGGGCCTTCGAGAAGAAGCGGTCGAGCGGCCCGCCGATGCGCTCCGGATCCCAGGGATCGGGGTCCCCCTCGAGGAGGCGACGCATGTAGGAAGGCATGTCGGGGGTGGAGGGACCGTAGAAGGCGCGTCGGCCCGTCAGGCACTGGTAGAGGATCAGGCCTACCGCGAACAGGTCCGAGGTGCGGCTCCCGGCCTTCCCCAGGAGCTGCTCGGGGGACATGTAGAAGATGGTCCCGACGGTGGCCCCGGTGGCGGTGACAGCGGTCCGGTCGGGATCGCGGATCATCCCCAGGTCCATGACCTTGAGGCGACCCTGCTCGTCGATCATCAGGTTCTCGGGCTTGAGGTCGCGGTGCAGGAGCCCCTGGTCATGGAGGTGGTCCAGCGGCTCGGCCAGGCGCTCGGCCAGGGTCACGACCAGGCGGGGAGCGAGCTTCCCTCCCTGGGCCTCGACCGCGGCATGGAGGGTGCGACCCGAGACGAGCTCCATGGCGAGCCAGGGGATGCCGTCGACCTCACCCTGGTCGAGGATGCGGACCAGGCCCGGATGGTCGAGGCTTCGCCCCGCCTCGATCTCGCGGACGAACCGGGAGCGGGAGCGGAGGTCGAGTTCGAGCAGGAGCTTCAGGGCGACCCTGGCCCCGCCCGGACCGATCGCCTCGTGGACCTCGCCGAGCCCGCCCCGGCCCAGGACCCGGACGAGCCGGTAGGGACCGATCACGGTGCCCGGACCCCGGTCGGAACCCGCTCCCGCCACCGCGCCTCCCCGAAGAGTGTAGCCGGCGGTCTCCACCGCGCTGTGGTCGAGGCTACCCACCCGACCGCGCGAGGCCGATCGACGGCCGCTGGCACCGGCCTTGCGCTCCGTGGGCACGCCGTCACGGCCCGACCGGATTGGAGACTCCCATGGATCGCCCCTTCGCCCTTCGCCGCCGCCCGCGCTCGCGCCTTCGCGCTTCGCTGCTGGCGGTCTCGACCCTGTCCCTCGGATTCGGGACCGGGTGCTCGCCCCAGGTGGTGGCCCAGGTCCTGGCCGCGGTGGGCGCCGCCTGTTCCGCCGCGTCCCAGAGCCTGGCAGCGGCCAACACCTCGGGCCCGGGCGCGGGCGCCGCCGGCAGCCAGGCAACCCCTCCCGCCGACCCTACCAACAGCGCCCTGCAGACGGTCACGGCCGGCGCCAACCTGGCGAGCTCGGTGACCGGGGCCGCGGCCGCCAGCGGTGCACCGCCCACCGATGCCACCGGTCCGGCCTCCGATCCCTCCCAGGGACTCCCGGGATCCGACGCGCCCGCCGGGGGTGCGCCTCCCGCTCCCGATCCCGGCGCCATCCCCCCGCCTGCGCCGCCGCCCTCCGCGCCGGCCTCCGATCCCGCGGTGCCGCCTCCCCCGGCCGATGCCCCAGCGCCTCCTACGGCGGCGTAGCGGGTCGTTCCCGCGGGAGCCCGGCGCGCCGCGGGAGGGCGCGCCGGCTCCCCTGCGGTCCACAATGCTCGGGTCGAGGAGGCCCGGGTGGACGAGAGCGGTGCCGGGGACGGGGCACGCGGGAAGGATCCGGAGCTCGCGCTCCCCGCCGAGCTGACCCGACGCTACCGGGCGGAGCGCCTCCTGGGGCGGGGCGCCATGGGAAAGGTGGTGGCAGCCACCGACACGGAACTCCGCCGTCGGGTGGCGATCAAGCTGATGCTGGCGCCCCGGGATCCGGGAGTGCACAAGCGGTTCCTGCGGGAGGCCCAACTCCTTTGCCGGGTGGAGCATCCCAACGTGCTCCGCCTGTTCGAGGCCGGGGACACGCCCGAGGGTCCCTTCCTGGTGACCGAGCTGCTCGAGGGCATGGGCCTGGACGAGGCGGGTCCGAGCCTCGGCCCCGAGGCCGCGATCGAGGCTATGCGCCAGGTCGCCCTCGGCCTCCAGGCGATCCATGACCAGGGGTTGCTGCACCGGGACCTGAAGCCCGCCAATCTCTTCCGCACCCGGGAGGGGCGGACGCTGATCCTGGACCTGGGCCTGGCGACCGACCGGGAGGCGACCCGCATCACCGGGACCGGTGCGGTGGTCGGGACCCTCCTGTTCCTGGCTCCCGAGGTCCTTGAGGGCAAGCCCCAGACGACCGCCTCCGACTGGTACGCCTGGGGCGTCACCCTTTTCTGGCTGCTGGAGGGACGTCCCCCCTTCGAGGCCCACGAGCTGATGGTCACCCGGCACCCCGCCCTCCGGGGTCCCCAGGGCTCGCACCCGAGGCTCGATGGCAGCCCGGCCGGCGCGGTGGTCCGGGCCTGCCTGGACGCCGATCCCTCGCGGCGTCCGGGGAACGCTTCGGAAGTCCTGTCCGCCCTGGCGAGCGCCCCGCAGTGCGACGAGGTCTCCCACGACGTCGAGACCGCGATCACGTGGAAGGTCAGCCCGATAGGACCCGGGGTCGAACCGGGTCGTGGCCCGGTCGCTAGGAGCCGGTCCGCCGGGGGACCGGTCCTGGTCGCGGTGCTGGCGATCGGGCTGGCGCTGGCGACCGGGAGCCGGAGGGAGCCGCCCATGGCCGGATCCGGCGCGACCAGGGCCGCGCAGGGAGAGAGCCCCCCGTCCTCCCCGGCGACGCCCGGGGACCCTCCGTCCTCCGGATCCGACCCGGGCGACAGGGGGCACGAGGTCCGGGACGGCGGGCCGGGGCCCGGACTCCCCCGGCTGCTGCTGGAAGAGCTGGCCGGGGCCGAGGGGCGCTGGGTGGACGCCGAAGGTCGCATCCCTCCCACCGAGCGACCCGGGCCAGGCGCCCGGGAACTCCTCGACCCGGATCCCGCCCGCTTCGCCGCGACCCTCGCCCACCTCCCCCGACTCGCCGGCGTCTACCGATGGCTGGCCGGCGGAGGCCGTGCCGAGTCCCTGGATCCCGGCCTCGTCAAGGCCCTCCCGGTGGTGGACGAGCGCTACGCGGGGCTCGGCCTGTTCCGTCCGCTGGGACCCTTCCTGGATGCCCGGCCGGTTCCGGAGTGCGCCTTCCCCGGCCTGCCGGGAGGGTTCTGGAACGACGACCTGGTGATCCCGGCCCGGGTGAAGGGGTGGACCGCCGCGGCGCTCGCCTCCCTGGCCGATCTGATCCGGCAGGCGGAGGTGCTGACCCGGGGTCTCAAGGAGGATCCGCGGGGGATCGCCCTGTTGGAGCAGACCCAGCTCGGGCCCTTCTTCCTCGAGCGCGGCGAGAACACCCTGAACGGGGTGGTCACGCTCGCCCACGGCAAGCTGGCCCTGAGACTCGAGGCCTCGGACTGGCTGCGGTCAGGGACCGAGGGCTACCTGCGCATGGTCTGCGAACTCGCTCGGGCGGTCCGGGACGAGCCCGAGACCGGGGAGCTGGGGCTCTGGCTGGTGATGGCGCTCGACAACCGGATCTCGGGCCTCCGGTTCCACCCGGCCACCGCCCTCGACCCCGGGATCCTGTTCGGACCCGGCACCGGTACCCTGGCCGATCGGGTGCTCCGGGCGTGGTGGGCCAAGGAGCGGCGCAGCATCATGCGGGCCTGGTCCGCGGAGCGCCCGGAAACCGATCTCGAGCTGGCCGGATACTGGAGAGCGGCACTCGAGACTTCGGCCCGGACTCCCGCCGGGGCCCACCTCGAAGGTTCCGCCTGGGTGAACCTCGCCCTCTGTCTCGCCGACGCCGACGATCGGGCGGGCTTGCACCAGGTCTGGAGCCTGGGCCGGGACCGGTGGTCCCGTCTCCACCCCATGCACTCGGCCCGGTTGCTTGAGATCACGGTCCGGCAACTGTCCAGGGCCGGGAGCCCGGATCCCTTCTCCCGGGCGGACCTGGAGGCGATCCGTCTCCGGCTCCAGGGACGCGAGTACCAGCCGGAACCGCTCTTCCCGCGGATCCCCCAGACGATCGCCCGGCTCGACGAACTCTTGCTACGGTAAGGGACCGAACCACCATGCGCATGTCCCGGGCCTTCGTGCCGACCCTCAGGGAAGACCCCAGCGACGCCGACACCGCCGGCCACCGGCTGCTGGTCCGGGCCGGCTACATCCAGACCATGGGCTCGGGCCTGGTCAGCCTGCTGCCGTTGGGGCGCAGGGTGTTCGCCAAGGTCGAGGCCATCCTGCGCCGGGCCATGGACGAGCGGGGCTGCCAGGAGGTCCAGATGCCCCTGGTCCAGCCGGCCGAGCTGTGGAAGCGCTCGGGACGCTGGGATTCGGTGGGCCCCGAGATGGTCCGTCTCGAGGACCGGCGAGGGACCCCCCTCTGCCTGGCGATGACGCACGAGGAGGCGGTCACCGACCTCGTGCGCGGGCGGATCCGGTCCTACCGGGAACTCCCGGTCTGCCTCTACCAGATCCACGTGAAGTTCCGGGACGAGCCCCGGGCGCGCGCCGGCCTGATCCGGGTACGGGAGTTCGCCATGAAGGACGCCTACTCCTTCCACGCCGACGAGGGATGCCTGGACGCCTTCTACCTCCGGATGTACGACGCCTATCACGAGGCCTTCCGGAGGGCAGGGGTCGACGCCGTGGCGGTGCGCTCCGACACCGGGATGATGGGCGGCAGCCAGGCCCACGAATTCATGGCGATCACCCCGATCGGGGAGGACACCCTGGTGCTGTGTGCCGGTTGCGGATATGCCGCCAATCGCCAGGTGGCTTCCGCCCGACGTCCTGCACCCTCGACCGAGGATCCGCTCCCTTGCGAGCCGGTGGAGACCCCGGGGTGCCGCACCATCGCCGAGGTGGCGAAGTTCCTGGGGGTTCCCGAAGCGCGGACCGCCAAGGCCGTCTTCTTCGCCCGGGAGGACGGGATGCTGGTCTTCGCCCTGGTGCGCGGCGACGAGGAGGTCAACGAGACCAAGCTCGCCAACCGGGTCGGTGCCCGCCAGCTCCGGCCCGCCACCGAGGAGGAGATCCGCGCTGCCGGTGCCGAGCCCGGCTTCGCCAGTCCGGTGGGCCTGCGGGGACCGGTGCTGGTGGCGGTCGACCGGCTGGTCGCCGGAACCCCCAACCTGGTCGGAGGCGCCAACCGGGTGGACTTCCACCTCCGGAACCTGTGCTTCGGGCGCGACTTCGACACCGCGCCGGAACTGGTCGCGGATCTCGTCTCGGTGCAGGAGGGCGATCCCTGCGAACGTTGCGGGGGACCGCTCCGGCTGGAGCGGGGCATAGAGGTCGGCAACATCTTCAAGCTGGGGACCCGCTACTCGGAGGCGATGGGTGCCACCTTCCGGGACCGGGAAGGCCGCCACCATCCCCTGGTGATGGGCTGCTACGGGATCGGACCGGGCCGGCTGGTCGGGACCGCCGCCGAACTCCACCGGGACGAAGCCGGGCTGTGCTGGCCGATCACGCTCGCACCCTACGAGGTGCACCTGGTCTCCCTCCCGGGCAAGGACGACGCCTGCCGGGAGGCCGCCGACCGCATCTACGAGGAACTGGTCGCGGCCGGCCTCGAGGTCCTCTACGACGACCGCACCGCCAGCCCCGGCGAGAAGTTCGCGGACGCCGACCTGGTGGGGATCCCGATCCGGGTGACCGTGGGGAACCGGAGCCTCCGGGACGGGACTGCCGAGCTGCGCCGGCGCGGTAGCGGCGAGTCCACCGCGGTCCGGCTCGAGGCGCTCGTCCAGGAAACACTCCGGCTGCGGGAGCTGCTGCTCGCGGGGATCGAGACCCGGGTCGCGGCAGGGCGCCAGGATCCTTGAGGTCCGGGGTGACCGGAGGGGCCCGGCCGACTTGGTCGGGAACCGCCCGGAGTCCACTCTTGGGTTGGAAATGAGGTCCGCGCCCATGGCAGCCGGCGCCGTGCCCTTCGAACGGGCCGCCGAGGAGATCCTGGAGAGGCTTCCCAGCTACGCCGGGATGGCCCCCACCCTGCGCGCGCTGTCCGCCCTCGCTCCCGAAGCCGAGGTGGTGGCACTGCTCCGCCGCTACTGCGCCGAGCACCGTTCGCCGCGGGTGCGGTTCCACGCCGACCGGGCCCTCCGAGCCCTGCCTTCCCACCTACCGACCGTGGATTTCGGCACTCCGCCCGAGCCGGCGAGGATCCAGGCCGGTCTGGCCGACCGGGACCCGGAAACCCGCTTCGCCGCCGCCGGCGCCGCCTCCCGACTGCCGGCGGCCACCGCCAACGCCCTGCTGGTGGCGGCCATCAACCGGCCCGAGAAGGACCCCTGGATCCTGGCCACCCTGATCGCGGTCCTGGGGAACATCGGTGGCGAGTCGGCCGCCGAAGAGGCCGCGGCCCTGCTCGACCACCCCAGTCCCAGGGTGGCCGCCAATGCCCTCCATGCCCTCCACCGGGCCGAGCCGGAGACCGCAGCCCTGGCCGCGGCGTCGCGGATCGACTCGGAGGACAACCGGATCCGCGCCAACGCGATCCTGGCCCTGTTCCCGTCCCAGCCCGAGGTCGCCTGGGAGCGGGTACGCGGGATGCTCGCCAGCGGGGACGAATGGATGCGGGCCTCGGGCTGTTTCCTGGCGGCCCAGCTCGACCATCCCGAGGCGGAGGCCGCGCTCCTCGGCCTGCTGGTCCTCGAGAAGGACCCCGAGCTGGTGGCCCGGGCCGTGGAGGTCCTCGGGGCCAAGGGCACGTCGGCTTCCTCCGGGGTCCTCCTCTACCTCGCCAAGTCCCGGCTCGGGGCTCTCTCCGCCCTGGCGGAGAAGGCGCTGGCCGCGGTCCGGACCCGGGATCCCTGTCCCGAGCCCGAGATCCTCGAGAAGGCCAGGGAGTTCCAGGCCGCCCGTCATCGGGCGGCGCCCAGCGGAGACGCCTCCGGGGTCCTCAAGGCCCCGCTGCCGGTCCGGCCTCCTCCCTCCCAGCCTTCCCCTCCCCCTGCATCGCCTCCGGCCGCCCAGCCCGGAACCGGCTCAGGGGAATCGGTGGACCTGCTCGCCAACCTGGTGGCCGAGGTCGTCCCGACTCCGACGGCACCTGCGACGGCTCCCACCGCGGTCCCTGCGACACCCCCTGCGACCGTGGCTCCCGCGGCCCCGGCCCCGGGCCCACCCGAGGGCGACGAGGAGGAGGATCCCGACGCTCCCTTCGAGACCAGCGCCTTGATGCGCAAGCCGGCCGCGACCGCCGCCTTCGCGATCGCCCGGAAGCCCGATGAGGACCCCCTCTCGCCGGAGAAACTGCGACGGGTCGCGGGAGGGATCGCCGGATTCCTGGGCGTGATCGCCCTCTGGACCTGGGCGACCTCGACGCCGAGGCCGCCGCCCCGCCCGGCCACGCCGCCTGCCGAAGTCGCGCCGGGCGGCACGAGCCGCCTGGGAACCACGGTGCCGATCCGGGTCACCGAAGGTCGGGTCGACCTGAACAGCCAGCCGGCTGCCGGCCAGAAGGGGACCTGGCAGGGCGTCGTCCAGGAGGTCTCCGCCCGCCGCCTCGTGCTGGCCTTCGAGGGCGGCTCCCGACTCGCCTTCCGGTTCCCCGAGGACCTGAAGAACCCGCCCCGTCCCGGGAAGGTCGTGGCCGTCCAGGCGGTCGTCTACAAGAAGGGGCGCGCCGGGATCGAAGTCATCAAGGGTGCCCACGTCGAGGAGGCGAACCCGCCATGAAGGAGGATCCCGGGGGAGGCCGCCCGGAGGCTGCCGCGGAGTTCCGGGTGCTGGCCCGCCTTTTCAAGCCGGGCTCCCGCCACGAACTCGATCTCGAGGCGCGGGGTGCGGTGGCCCTGGATTTCCTCGGCAAGGCCCTGGGGCTGGAGGGGGACGCCCGGCGCCGCCTCGCCTGCGATCCCGACCCTCGCCTGGAACGGCTCGACGGACTCGCGGAACGACTCGCCCCGCTCCTGGATGCGCTCCCCTCCGGGATCCGCCTGGATGCGATCGGCCTGGTCGAGGCCGCGCTCCGACCCGAGGGACTCCAGGCCCCGCCGCTCCCCCTGTGCCCGGCTTGCCGCAAGGAGACCACCGGCCGGGTCGATCCGCTCTGGACCAGCACCCCGGGCGCCTCCCTGGGCCCCCTCGAGGGAGCCGGGTTCGGGATCTGGTGCTGTCGCACCTGCAGCACCGTCTTCGAGTGCTCCGATCGCCTGGGAGCGGCCCATCGGGCGCGCTCGTTCCGGGTCCGGGTCCCCGGCCGCGAGATCGAAGCCCTGGTCCGCAGGGTCCGCGCCCTGGCCGATCATCCCGCCGACGTGGTCCGGGAGGTCTCCCTGGCCCCTGAGGAACCCTGGATCCTGGAGCGGATCCCCGCGCTCCGGCCCGAGATCTGGCGCTGCGTCGGCCCCGACCGGGACCGTCTGATGGCTGCGCCGGAAACCGCACCCAGGGTCTACGCCGAGCCCCACGCGCTGGCGCGCCTGGGGATCCCTCCCGGGGATGCGGCCTGGCGCTCCCTGGTGGCCTCGCCCCTCCCCGCCGACCTGCTCGCCCGGCTCGCCCGGCTCCCGGGCACCCCGCTTTCGATCCGGGAACTCCTCCTCGATTCGGACGACCCGGAGGTACGCCACCAGGCCCTGCAGTCGCCCGACTTCCCGACCGCGCTCCTCGCCCGCTGCCTGGAGGACGGTCCCCCGGAACGGATCCTCTCGATCCTGGATCGACCCGATGCCGGCCGGAGGACCCTGGAGCTGGCGATCGAGGCCTCGGACCCCAACGTCCTCTACCGGGCGATGCGCCATCCCTCGGTGGACGTCCTCCTGCTGGAGCGGATCCGTACCCTCCGCCGGGCGACCCTCCCGGCCGTCCTTCCCCCTACCCGGGTCCTGCACGTCTACGCCCCTGCCGCGGCCGCGGGACCGGGAAGGCTCATGGACCGGATCACCCACTCGCTGGCGGAGGCCTTCGCCCGCCATGGCTTCCTGGCGAGTCCGCCGGTGCCCGACGACACCACTCCTCCAGGACTCGATCCCGACGGCGGGATCCGCCTGGTCTGCATCCGGGCCACCCTCTCCCGGATCCTGGTCCACCTGCCCGTGGTCGAAGGCGTCCCCTGGCCGCTGGGACTGGAACGGGCCGTCGCCACCGTCCTGGAGCGCCTCACGGAAGACGTGGCCGAGGAGATCGTGGAGCTGCATGTCGACGAGGCGGGAGGGAACTGGTCGGCGACCGTCCTGTGCCGGGGCGGGACCCCCCAGCGTCGCAACGCCAGCGGCCTGGCTCCTCCCCTGCCCGACGAACCCCCGGGTCGGTGGCTGGAGCTCGAACTGTTCGTTTCCGACCGGGCTCTCCCCCACGCCGGGCTGGGGGTCGACCCGTCGACCACCCGCCTGGTGACCCGGCCGCCCTACCGGATGTCCCCCGACGATCCCCAGCATCGGGTCCTGCTGCGCTTCCGCCCGGCCTGAGACCCGCGTCGTGGTAACTTGCTCGCGATGCCGCGCTCCGCCCTCATGCCGGCCCTTCTCTGGGCAGGCCTGCTCGCCCTGAGCTCGACGACCTGGGCCGACCCGACGCCTCCGGCGCGTCCGACCCAGCCGGCCACGCGGGTGGCCCCGGGTACCCGGTCCGACCCGGTGGAGACCCGGATCCTCGCCCTGCTCTCGGAGCGGTACCCCGGGATGATCGGACTGCTCTCGGCCCTGGTGGACCAGAACTCCGGGAGCGGGAACGGTCCAGGAATCGCAGCCGTGCTGGACCGGGTCGAGACCGAACTGGCCCCGCTCGGCCTCGAGGTGGTCCGGATCCCCAGGGACCCTGCGGGAGGACCTCACCGGGTCTTCCGTCGGGCCGGGAAAGGACCCCGGCTGGTACTGGTCGGGCACGCCGACACCATCTTCGAATCCGACCACGCCTTCCAGAGCTTCCGGCGCGAGGAGGACACCGCCATCGGCCCGGGGGTGCGGGACATGAAGGGCGGCCTGGTGGTCCTGATCCATGCCCTCCGCGCCCTGGAGGACGCCGGGGCCCTGGCGGGCCGGGCCTTCTCGATCGTGGTCAACGGCGACGAGGAGACCGGATCGCTGAGTTCGCGACCGGTGATCGAGGCGGAGGCCCGCGGTGCCATGGCCGGCCTGGTCTTCGAGGGCAATGCCCGGGGACAGCTCACCACCTCCCGGGGAGGCCTGGGACAGGGCAAGTTCCGGATCTCGGGGATGGCGGCCCACATCGCCTCCCGGCAGGTGGCGGTCGACGCCAACCAGGAGCTGGCCGAGAAGATGCTCCGCCTGCTGGCCCTGAACGACCCCTCCCGGGGCGTGATCGTGAACGTCGCCCCGGTGGCGGGAGGATTCAAGCGCAACCAGGTCTCGGACCTGGCCACCGGGGAGCTCGACCTCCGGTTCCCCACCCGGGAAGCCGGCGACCGGCTGGTCCGGGAGGTCGAGGCGATCCTCTCCACGCCCTGGGTCAGGAACCCGAGGCTCGACCGGGCCACCCGGACCGAGTTCGAACTGCTGCTCCACCGCCCCCCGTTCCCGGAGACCCAAGCGATCCGGCAGCTGGCCGGGATCTTCCAGCAGGCCGCCCGGGACCTGGGGCACCCCACCGGCTCGGCCCACAGCTCCGGGGGGAGCGACCAGAACCTGGTGGCGGCGCTGGGCGTTCCCTGCATCGACTCCCTGGGCGTGACCGGGAGCGGGGCGCACACCGAGTACGAGCGCGCCGAACTCCCCTCCCTGCTCTCCGGTGCCGGGATCGCGGCCCTCGGGATGCACCGCCTCTGGCGGGAGGGGCGCCTGGGGGCGGACGCGGAGTAGCTCCCCCTACGAAACGGGGGTTCGATTCTGGCACGATGGCGGGCGAACCCATGGCGATCGACCACTACGAGAAGGGCAAACCCCTCCGGCGGACCGGGATCTTCCAGATCCTGGCCGAGGAGGCGTGGAGGGACGGCGAGTTCAGCAAGGCCGACTCGGCCATGCTGGAGGCCTTCCGCCGGTACCTCCGTCTGAAGAACCAGCGGGCCATGGAGATCCTCGACCTGGCCCAGGAGAAGTACCGCTCCGGCCGGATCGGGACGCTGCGCGACTTCTCCGCCCGCCAGTGCTACGCCCGGGCCTTGCGCTACGCCTTCTCCGACGACGCCGAGCTGTCCCCCAAGGAGGACAAGTACCTCCGCGGCCTGCGCGCCACCATCGGACTCACCGACCGCGACCACCAGAAGGTCGTGGACCGGCTGCGCAGCAAGGGGTGGTCACCGGGATCCCCGGCGGGGGCCGGCGACTCCGCCATCCAGGTCCTCGACTCCGGGACCCGGGCCAGGCTGGTGGCCGCGGCCGCTGCCATGGATCCCGACGTCGACGTGCTGGAGCCCGACCCGACCGAGGTGCCGCCTCCGGTGCCGGTCCTGGCGCCGACCGAGGACACCGAGGATCCCGAGGATCCTGACGAGCCGGCGGATCGGGTGCCATCGCCTACCGCGCCCGGGCCCACCGTGCGCAAGGCCTCCCGGACCGCCGAAGAGGCGATCGAGGACGCCATCCGCTCGGTGGACGAACCGATCCCGGTCCCGGTCCCGACGACCTCGTCGCCCGGGACCTCGTCCCCGACCCGGACCTCCACCCGGTCCCCCATGGCTTCGCGAGCCGCCGAGGAAGCCCCTCCCCCCAGGGTCCCGAGGCCGGGGAAACGCAAGCGCCGGAATCGTCGGGACCCCTCCCGCGACTCGCTCTCGATCGCCAACATGCGCGGCCACGCCTTCCGGGTGGGCGTCTTCCTGCTGGCCGCCGGCCTGGGGCTGGCCCTGCTCCAGAGCCTGCCGGGAGGCGCCGGGACCGGCACCCCTGCGGAGGGTGCCGGATTGCGCGACCTGGCCGCCCGCTTCGGGACCAACGAATTCCAGGTGCAGCAGCTGGTGGTGAAGGGCCCGGAGCCGCCGGCAGGCCCGCCGCTCGACCTGGGAGAGGCCTGGGACCTCCACGCCGGCCTGGACGGCCAGCTCTACGGCACCGCCTCCTACCGGATCTTCCGGATCGACCCCAAGACCGGGAAGGCCGAGTGGATCGCCGGGACCGGGAGGCTCGGCGAGCCGGAGGACGGCAAGAAGGCACTGGAGTGCCTGATGGATCCCGCCAGCCCCAGGGTGGACCGCGACGGGATCGTCTACTTCCGGCAGGGGAGCGCCTCGATCCACCGGATCGACAAGGACGGCACCGTGCGCCGGGTGCTCGGCACCCGGGAGGCGCGGGTGGCATGGCAGGACGGGGACGAAGCCCTGGCCGCCAAGCCGGGCGCCCTCGAACAGATCGAGGTGGACGCCGCGGGCCGGGTCTACTTCGACGAGTATTCGGGGGAGGCCAGCGGCCCCGAGATCCTGGGAAGGGTCGAGATCGACGGACGCCTGCGCGCCCTCTTCCTCTTCGCCCTGACCCCGATCGAGCAGCCCTACCGCCGCCTGATGAAGACCTTCGTCGGCACCGGGAACGGCTTCGAGAACCTGCACTTCGGCGCCGACGGAGGGCTGTACTTCTCCGTCGGCGACCGCCTGTACTCCTGGCACTCGGGCGAGGGTCCTCCCCAGCTCATCCTCCAGAACCCACCGATCGAGTACGCGGTGCTGGCGGACGGCAGTCTCCTGGTGGCGGTCGAGAACCGGATCGAGCGCTGGGTCGACCCGAAGAGCTGGACCGGGGAGAACCGCAACGTCGAAGTGGTGGCGGGTGGCAATCCCGACGGCGTGCCCTCGGTCCGCTATGCGTCCCCCATCCCGGGTCCGGCGGCCGGATTCGTCCAGCCCCGGGATCTGACCCTGGGGCCCGACGGCACGCTCTTCGTGCTCGACGGAGCCGCCGGGGGCACCGGGGTCTCGCAGCCCCGCATCGACATGATCCGGCGGAGCGCCGCCAAGAGCGGTAAGTGAGGAGCTCGGAACGGTCCCGGACGCTCCTCGCCGAGCTGGGACTTCCGGGGGATGACCCCTATCCCTGCCCCGCCTCGATGACCCGGTTCCAGGACGGCTCGGCGGCGGGGATCGAGATCCCGGGAGTGGACGGGCCGGCGACCCTCGAGGCATTGCTCGACGAGTGCGACCGTCTCGGGATCCCGGGGCCCAGTCGGGTGATCGAGACCCGCGGTCTGGGAGCCCTCCCGGAAGCGGAGATCCGGGCCATGGTGTCCTGCGCGGCCGAGCGGGGGATCGGCCTGGTCGCCTCGATCACCCCCCGGGCCGGACGCGGCGGGTCGAGCTACGCCGCCAGCCAGCACGGAGGCCGGATCGCCTGCCGGCTCCGGGGCACCGACCAGCTCGCCTTCGGACTCGAGGACGCCCTGCGCAGCATCGAGCTGGGCATCCGCGGCCTCCTGGTCTACGACGAAGGCCTGCTGGCTGCCCTGGCCGAGCTCCGTTCCCGGGGGTTGATCCCCGCAGAGGTCCGCCTCAAGGCGAGCATCGCCCTGGGTTGCGCCAATCCCGGACACGCCCGGATCCTCGCGGGTCTGGGAGCCGACAGCCTGAACCCCGTCAACGACCTGACCCCCGGGATGCTGGCCTCGCTGCGTCGCGCCGTGGAGCTGCCGCTGGACGTCCATCTCGACGACGGGCCCGAAGCCGGCGGTCCGGATCGGCTCCCGGAACTCGCCGATCTGGTGGCCGCCGCCGCGCCGGTGTTCCTCAAGTGCGGCAGCGGGGTGCGCGACCCGGGTCCCCGCAGCTGGGCCCGGCGCCTCGCCCGGGTGCTCGAGGCCTGGGAAGCGGAGTGTCCCGACCAGGAACTCCTCGAGGCCGGCTCGCCGGAGTGCGCGGTCCCGGCCCGGGCTTGATCAGGGATCGCGGTTCCAGGCCACCGCCACCCGCCGGACCCCTGCCTTGGTCTCGTTCTCGATGAAGAAGGTCTCGAGCTCCACCCGCACGCGGCTCCCGCTCTCCGGGGCCAGGTCGGACGGGAACACGAGCGCCATCCACCCCTCGAAACGTTCCATGGCGGGGATGCGGAACCGGGGGTGCCAGGCGAAGGCGGTGAACCTGGGCTCGGGCTCCTCCACTGCCTCGAACCGGAGCTGGGTGCCCTGTCCCAGCCTCCAGACCTCGACCAGCAGCGCCAGGCGAGTGGCGCCGGAAGGCACCTCGGAGGGCCACCGGAACTCCAGGTGGCGAGGCAGATCCCGGTTCTCCCGGTGCGCCTCGTCGGGAACCTTCGACCCGATCTCGACGCCGTTGGAGGGCATCCGGGAACCGTCGGGGAGGACCAGGTCGACCTCGACCGAGTCGGCCGCCGGCCAGGGCGGACGCTCCCAGGACCGCGAACCCGAACGGAACTCGGGGATCCGGATCTGGGCCTTCTCGCCCGACACGTAGCGGAGGACCTGGGCGCCCCGGATCCAACGCTCGAGTTCCCGGAGGAGCTCCCGACGCAGCGCCACCGGGAGCTTCGAGTCCAGGATCCGGGGGAGCCAGGACGACAACCGCTCCCAGGCGGCCACGACCTCGGGGCCCTGGGTGGCGGTGAACTCGGAGAAGTGGCTGATGCGCGGCGTGTCGGGAAGGCCCATGCCCCGGGAGAGATCGATGAGCTTCTCGACGTCGGCCCGGAACAGGTCCTCCCAGGTCCCGAAGGCATGGAACCCGATGCCTCCTTCCCTCCAGGAGAGGCGAGGCGGACCGACGGCCGGGGGCACCACCCGGTTCAGGCCCCGCTCGAGCTCGAAGGGCTCTCCCGTCCCGCCGGCCCACCAGACCTCGACCGGCCGGTCGGCCACGATCCCCAGGCGTCCCTCGGGGAGGAGCGAGACCCCGGGGAGCACCGCCGGCGGCTGGGCCTGGAGGCGGATCACCGGACTCTCGCCGCCCGGCCAGCAGAGCTTGACGCCGACCTCCCGTTCGGAAGGGAGCCCGCGGAACGCCAGCGCCTCCCGCTCCCCCTCCAGGTCCGGGATGTGCTCGACCTCCACCGGCCTGCCTTCGACCTCCAGGCGCAGGTCCTGGGAACGGCGGGCCTCGAAGGAGACGCGGACGGCGTCGCCGAAGACCTCCCAACGGACCTGGAGAGGCTCCCGGGTCCCGGTCAGCAACCAGGCCATCGCCAGCAGCGCGATCACCGTCGCCAGGCTGGCCACGAGCCGCGCTCCCAATCCCGGTCCACCCGGAGCGAATCCGGAACCGGTCTCGCCGAGGGCAGGGAACATCGCCGAGCGATCCCAGGCGCGCGACGACGGGGTCCTGCCCGCGGGAGGCGGCGGGACCGGAGGCGGGAGCACCGGGATCGCCAAGTCGCGGCTCTCGCCCAAGGCCGCCAGCACGGCCTCTCCGAACTCGGCCCCGCTGGCGAACCTGGCCTCGGGGTCGGTGGCCGTCACCCGCCGGATGGCCTCGGCCAGGACGACCGGGACGTCGAGGTCCGACGGGAACTCCGTGTACCGCCCCGCCAGGGACGCGGCCATGATCTCGGTGAAGGTCTTGCCCGGGATCAGGAACTCCCCCGTGAGCGCCTGGAAGGCGACCGCCCCCAGCTGGAACAGGTCAGCCCGCTCCGACCAGTCTCCCCCCGACATGAGCTCGGGGGGGAAGTAGCGGGGTGTCCCCAGCACCTGCCCGGTCCGGGTGAGGGCGGTGGCCCCTTGGGACGCAGCCAGACCCAGATCCATGAGCAGGTGGCTGCCGTCGGCCCGCCGCACCATGATGTTGGAAGGCTTGATGTCGCGGTGCAGGACGCCGGCCTCGTGCAAGGCGTCCAGCGCCGAACCGATCTCCCGGATCAAGCGCACCACCCGGTCCACCGACAGGCGACGCTCGGCCGCCAGGATCCGATCGAGGTCGGAACCGTCGACGTACTCCATCACCAGGAACGGCTGGGCGACGTCGAGCCGGCAATCGTAGACCCGCACCACATGCGGGTGTTCGAGGCTACCTTGGATCTGGGCCTCCCGCTGGAAGCGCGCCAGGATCGAGCCCTTCTCGATCAGGTGGGGGGGGATGGTCTTGAGTGCGACCTCCCGGCCCAGGGACTCGTCGACCGCCAGGACGACGCGCCCCATCGCTCCCTCGCCCAGGAGCCTCATCATCCGGTAGCGACCGAGCCCGTCCTGGCCGGAGTCCACGTCGGTCGAGTGTAGCGGAGGATCCCGACCGGATCGCGGGACCGGTCCCGGGATCAGGCCGTGGCGCCCGCCGTCCCCTGGATGCGCTTCAGGGCGCGGTGGACCTTGCTGCGGATGGTGGGCTCCGCCAGCCCGGTCACCGCCGCGATCTCGGAGTAGGGGAGGTCGTTCAGGAAGCGCAGCACCAGGAGCGAACGGCTCTCCTCGTCGACGGCCTCGAGCAGCCGGAGCACCTGGTCCCTGGCCTCCACCTGGTCATGGGGATCGGGAACCGCGCCGGCATGGGCCTCCTCCCGTTCCAGTCGCTCCATCTCCCGGACCCGGACCTTCTGGCGACGGGCCCGGTCCCGCAGGAGGTTGAAGGCGATCGTGAAGAGCCAGGTCTTGAAGGTCGACCTCCCGGCGTCGAACCTCTCCAGCGATCGATAGGTCCTGAGCAGGGTCTCCTGCACCAGGTCGGCGGCGGTGTCGGGATCCATGCGATGCCCTACGAAGAAGCGGAAGAGCACCCGCTGGTACCGGTCGACGAGGGCATCGAAGCGGTCGGGAGAACCCTTCCTCGCGCCCTCCACCAGTAGCTCGTCGGGGTCGGCGGACATGCAGGGTCCAGGGTATCCCGGCCCGGGAGCCCATCGCACTGGGACCCGGCTCCCGGGAGGGAGCGGGACCCGAACCGGGCTACCCTCGGGTCGTGCCCATGGCCCGCCCGCTCCCCACCGACACCCGGATCCCGCCACCCTCGTGAGCCTGAGGCTCGCCCGTGTCCCGCTGGCGATCCTGGTGGCGCTCCTCGGCGCCCCGTCCCCCGGCCATGCCGGACGCTCGCCCCTCGACGAGCTCGACTGGCCGGCGGCCTCGCCCCGGGAGCTGGTCCGCAGGTTCCGAGCCGCCACCCGGATCGAATCGGGCACCCGGCTCGGATCCCGCCTTCCGGCAGGAGAGGTCTGCGTGTTCCAGCCCGGGGTCGCGATCGTCCCGGCACCGGGGCCCTGGAGCGATCCTTCCTCGCCGCCGCACCACGCTCCCTGGCGTTGCTTGAGCCCGATCGGTCGCCCCAGCCTGGTCGACGACCTGCGCCTGGGCCCAGGAGCCGGACCCTTCCGGGAGGGGGCCGTGCTCCGGGCGACCAACTGGTTCCGCTTCCCGGAGCGCTTCTTCCCTCTCGAACCGGAGTCGCTCCCGAGGCCCCCCCCGAACCGACCCTCGCGGCTCGACGCCTACCTCCTGGGTCGGATCTCCCAGGCAGGGGACCATGCCCCCGAGGACCTCATCGATCTCGAGGTCAACGCGGCCGCGTTGCTCGCCCCCGCATCCCGCAGGGTCGTCGCGATCCTGCTTCCTTCCCCCAGTCCCCTCGGCCCCGCGGACCGTCGACGGCTGGCCATGCTCAAGGGTCGCGAGGTCCCGTTCCGGGTGACCCTCCGGGCTCCGGGATCCCGCTCCTCCCGCGGGGACTTCCGCTCCGAGGAGCGCTACCTGCGGGTCCGCGACCTGATCCGTGCGCTGAAGGAGGCACTCCCGCGCCTGGAGACCGAGATCCTCGGTACCGACTCGCATCCCCACCTGCCGGACGACGCCCTGGTCGTCCAGGGGCCGTGCCGACGGATCGAGGTCGCGGTCCACGACCTCTACCCGGAAGGCGAGGACCCGGAGGCGCCTCCCCGGCTGGCCACCGCGCTCCTGGATGCCATCGATGCCAGCCTCGAGGCCGAAGCCCCCGTCGCCGAGGTCTGGCTCGCCGGGCAGGGGACCGACGGCCTCGCCGACCCCGGACCCGCGGGCCACTCCAGGCTGGCCGGCCTGCTGGCCGCGGCCGGCTTCACGGTCCGACGGTTGCCTGCCCGGCCCGATCCCCATGATCCCCCCGGATCGATCATGGTGCTGGTCGGGTGCACCGGCATCCCGCCTGCCGTCCGGGAGCAGGTGGCCCTCGGGCTCTCACGGGGCGGAGCGGCCCTGCTCCTCCTGGGACCGGAGCCTCCGGACCGGACCCTGGCGTCGCTGCTCCTGAAGAGGGGCCTTCTCCTCCTGGAGAACCGCGCCGAGGAGCCGGAAGGCCCTCCCGACTCCTCCCGCCCGCTCCGTCCGTTCGCCAACCGGCACCACATCACCGACTCCCTGCTCGAGGCCGGTGAACAGGTCGAACTCGACGAGGCGATGGTGCTCGAGTACTCCCCCTGGGCCCAGGTCACGAGCGACGTGCGCACCCTGCTCGAAGGCAACCACGCGACCTGGGGCGAGACCCGACCCGGGCGGGGTCCCGGCGCCCTCGACGGGATGGACCTCCTTCCCCCGACCAGTCTGGCGGTGGCCGTCTCGAGCCGCCTCGGGTCGAACGACGGACGCTCGCGGAGCCGTGCGGGCGAGCAGCGCCTGGTCGTGGTCGGCAGCCGGAGCCTGGCCCGCAACGATCGCCTCGATGCGGCCCCGGGCAACCTGCGCTTCCTGGCGCGGGCGATCGACTGGCTGGCCCGGTCCCGGCTCAGCGACCGGGAGACCGACGACGTGGGGGGGAGCGGCGGACCGGAGGCCCGGGCTTCCGACGCGCCGGATTCCCGGGAACATCCAGATCGAGGAAGAGCGGACGGTGGTCGCTGATCCGCACGTACTCCGGGGCCCGGACCCAATAGGCGGCCTCGGGTTCGCAGCGGCCCACACCCGGGAGCGCGCCGGCCTCGTCGTCGTCCTCGTCGGGAGAGCCGCTGCGAGGCTCCGGCCCGCGGGCCCCGGCCTCGGACGGGGGAGCGGACGGGGGAGCGGACGGGGGAGCGGACGGGGGAGCGGACGGGGGACAGTCGCAGCGGAGCTCCGGGCTGCGGATCCGCTGGCGGGCCCGGATGCAGAAGTCCACGACCTGGTGGCTCCCGGCCATGAAGTCGTCGAAGCGGTAGACCGAGGCCCCCCCGGGGATGCCCGACTTCTTCCAGAGCGGAGTCGAGACGAAGGCCCGGTCCAGCGAGACCTCCCAGGGGATGTGGGTGGCCGATCCGGGGGGCAGATGGTCGTCGATCGGGACCAGGAGTCCCCGGTCGGCGAGCTCGTCGAGGGCGAGCAGGGAGTCGTGGTCCCTGGGGGCGTTGAAGTCCCCCAGGAGCACCAGGTCCCGTGACCCGGCTCCCTTCGCCCCCACCCGGGCTTCGATCCATCGGGCCAGCTCCGAGACCTCCTTCTCGCGGATCTTCGAATCCCTCTCCCGGAGCACCCCGGACTTCAGGTGGACGGTCACCACGTCGAAGCCGAACTTCCCCTCGACCACCTCCACGGACAGCAGCCGGGGGAGCCGGGTGAAGACCGTGGCGTCGAGTCCCTCGAGGTCGGGGACCGCCGTGACCCTGAGGACCTCCCGGTCGTAGACCACGCCGATCCCCTGGTCCGCCACCCTCTCGCCCGACCAGTGGAGCGGCGTCCCGTCGGCGAGCCGGTAGTCGTACCTCCCGGGAGTCCGGGCCAGCTCGCCCATCTCGCGAGAGACCCGGGCCAGGGCCTCGGCGTCGATCACCTCCTGGAAGCAGACCAGGTGGGCGTGGGTACCGCGGACGACCCGGGCCACCCGTTGCAGGTCCTGGTCGGACCGGGGCACGAATCCCGTGTCGGCGAACCCCGAGAACCATCCGACGTTGAAGGTCGCCACCCTGACCCTGCCGCGAGCCACGGGAGCCGGGTCGGCCGCGACCGGACCCGGCGGGTCGGGTTCCGGTTCGCGATCCGGTACCGCGGCGGCCTCGGGTTCCCGGCCGACGCCGGCACCGCGGGCCTCCCCGACGACCATTCCGGCCGCCGACCCTGCCACCGCCTCGGCCAGGGCACGATCCGAAGAGGCGCCCAGGCAAGCCAGGAGGAGGACCAGCGACCACCGGAATCGGCCTCGCGGCCTACCGGTCAGGCACCTCGACGGATCGACGTTCGCCACGGGTTCCCGCGAGTAAATCGCACGCGAGGACCGGATTCAAGCCCATTCCTGTCGCCGGACGACGGCCGAGGCGCACCGGACCTGAGGTTCCCAGGCGTTCAGAACTGGAAGAACGGGGCGAGCCCCAGCTTCAACCGGGTGAGCGCCGGCTCGGGCTCCGAGACCGAGGGAGCCACCACCACGTCGTCCTGGACCGCCCCGAAGGCGATGAAGGCCCGGGGTGCCCGGGGACGGGCCTGGTGCCAGGCGGCCCGGTTGAAGGCGTCGACCGCCCCGTACACCGCCCGACGATCCGGGATGCCCCGAGCCACGAGGAGATAGGCGTGCTGCTGGCGGATCAGGCTGGGCTGGACCTGGGCCATGACCGCCTCGGCGTACTGGCTGATCCCGGGGAGATCCGGTGGGCCCAGGCTCTCGAACAGTTTCATGGTCACCCGGAAGAACGCCGGCCCGCGGGTGCCGATCAGGGCCGCATCGAAGTACGGGTCCCGGGCCGGGTCGTCCCTCCAGTTCACCGCGGGATCGAGCTTGCGGATCGCCTCCACGGTGCGGAGGACCGCGGCCGCCGAGGCCGCCTTGAAGTGCTCCTCGGCGGCCTCCCGCGCCTCCCGCTCGGCATCGGATTCGGGCCGACGCGCCGCCTCCAGCTCGTCGAAGGAGATGCCGCTCTTGCGGGCCTCGTCGTAGAGCTCGCGCCGGGGGGGCTTGGAGAGGACCGAGTAGGCCTCGTTGAGCATGCGGATCTGGTGGTCCGACAGCTTGCGGTCGAGGGTCTGCCGATCGTGGGTCCGGTCGGGATGGTGATCCATGGCCCGACGCCGGTAGGCGGCCTTGATCTCCTCGGGAGACGCGGTCGGCGGGATGCCCAGGAGGTCGTAGAAGTCCTTCGCCACGAAGACCCCAGTCGCGAGGACCCGACCCGGCACCTGCCCCGGTCCCCCCGGGTGGACCCCCGGAAAAGGCTAGCATGCGTCCGCACGCCCCGAGAATCCGCACCAATCATGGCCAGCCTGCTCCCGATCCGTCTCGACAGTCCCATGCTCCTCGCTCCCATGGCCGGGATCACGGACGTCGCCTTCCGCACCCTGATGCGCCGGCGCGGCTCGGCGGTCTCGATCACGGAACTGGTGAGCGCCGACGGCCTGGTCCGCCGGGGACGGAAGACCCTGGAGATGGTCGCCTTCCGGGAGGACGAGCGGCCGTTCGCGGTCCAGCTCTTCGGGTCCGACCCCGCGATCCTGGAGGCCGCCATCCACATCTGCCAGGCCGAGCTCAAGGTCGACTTCGTGGACCTGAACATGGGATGCCCGGTGCCCAAGGTGGCGGGCAAGGGCGCGGGCGCGGCCATGACGCGCGACCCTTGTCGACTGCAGGCGACCCTGGAACGCCTGGTTCGCGGCATGCAGGTGCCGCTCACCATCAAGGTCAGGACCGGCTGGGACGACGCCAGCATCAACGTGCTCGAGGTGGCTCAGGCGGCCGAGGCGGCCGGGGTGGCCTGGATCGCGATCCACGGCAGGACCCGGGCCCAGGGCTACTCCGGTCGGGCCGACTGGGACCTGATCGAGCGGGTGGCGGGCGCGGTGAGGATCCCGGTGATCGGGAACGGCGACCTGGTCGATCCCGACGAGATCCGGCGCCGGCTCGCCATGACCCGGTGCCGGGCCGTCATGGTCGGTCGCGGGCTCTTGCGCGACCCGTGGCTCTTCCTCCAGGCCCTGGGCCGCATGACGCGGGCCCCCACGGCCGGCGACTTCGTGGACCTGCTGGCCGAGCACCGTGCCCTGCTCGACGCCCACTCCTCGCCCCGCCACACCCTGCTCCAGCTCAAGAAATTCGGGATGTGGTACTCGTTCGGCTTCCCGGGCGCCCGGGCCTTCCGCTCGGCGCTCTTCCAGGAAGAGGACCCCGACCGGGTGCAGGAAGCGGCCATGCGCTACTTCCGGTCCCTGGGACCGCTGGCCACCGCCGAGAAGGACCGGACCGCCTTCCTCAAGGGGGGGCACGGCTGACCGCCATGCGACGGCGCAGGTCCCGGGACCAGTCCAGGAGTTCCTCGCCGGCTCCGGCCAGACGTCGGTCCTCGGTATCGAGGAAGGCCAGGAGCGCGCGCCAATCCGCCTCCCGAGAGCGCTCCATGGGAGGGAGGGCCCCGGGGTCGTCGAAGCCCGGCGGCGGGTCCCCGGGATGCAGCCGCGACACCCGGGAAGCGATCCCGGCATCGCCGCTTCCCCTCGCCTCCGGAGCCGGGGCGAGATCCCCGGGTGGCCCCAGGGACGCCACCAGGCCCACGGCCAGGTCGGTCCCGGGACGCCCGGTACGGCTCGCCTCCAGATAGGCGTCGACCGCGCCGCGTCGGGAGGCGGCCCACGCCACCTGGGCCCGGAGCGCCCGACCGGCGGTCGCGAGCGCGCCCAACTCGGCCCCATGGGCGCGCACCCGCGCCGCGCAAGCCTCGGCCCGCGACGCCACCCAGGCCAGGCCCGCGCCCCACCAGAGGGCCATCATGGCGGCCACAGCCCGATTCGGTCGGAAGCGCTCGCGACCCGCGCCCGTACCCAACCCCAAGCCCAGCAGGGCACCCAGGAGGTGGGCTCCGCCGTCGACCTGCGGGTCGCCCACACCGCCGAGCAGTCCCAGGGCCAGCCACCCGCCTCCCAGCGACCGCTCGTACCGTCCTGGGCCGGCGGAGACGAGGACCCCGGCCAGGGCGAAGATGCCGCCGCTGGTCCCCAGGCTCTCGGCCCCGGTGGCCGCCGCCAGCACGACCCCGGCGAGGCATCCCGCGGTGAGGGCGGCCCACCCTCCGAGGGCGCCGAGCACCCGCACCACCCCGGGGCCGAGCAGCGCCAGGCCTGCCAGGTTCGAGAACAGGTGCACCCGATCGCCATGGACCCAGGGAGCCGCGGCCAGGCGCGGCAAGGCCGCGGGAGCCCATCCCGAAGTCGCCGCCAGGAGCTGCCGGAACGCGGTGTCGGCGCCGTCGGGGCGCGGCACGCCCAGGTCGACGGCGGCGAGGGCCAGGTGGACGGCGACGAGGAGCAAGGCGGCACCGAGCGGCGGCGCCAGATCGGGGCGCATCAGGGCCGGTCGCGTCCGGGTTCCGGGGGTGGACCGGAGATCCGGACACCCAGGACCCGCGTGAGCTCGTCGCTCCAGGCCTTCCACCCCTCGGAGACTTCGTTGCCCAGGCGCCAGAGGCCCTGGACATAGGCAAGCTCGGCTTCGAGATCGCCGTCCTCCGGGAAGGGCAACGCGCCCAGGCCCGCCAGGGCACCCTGGATGCGGCGGGCCCCCGGGGTGGACGCCGGGGCGCGTCCGGCCACCCGCAAGAGGTGCTCGCGTCCCGACGCCAGGCCCTGCCAACGCTCCCGGGCGGTGCGATCGCCCCCCACCCGTTCCCGCAGGAACGACTCGGCGGACCGGAGGTGGACCTCGAAGGCGCGGGCCCAGGGGAGGACGACCGCTTCGTGGAACAGCACCGCGGTCTCGGCGGCCCGGCGCCGGGCCAAGGCATGGCTCCAGAGTTGCCCGAGGGAGAGGACCAGGACCACCAGGATGGCATCGGGAAGCGGCAGTCCGCCCAGGCTGGCGCTGGGGCGGCGGAGCGGCCCGCGGGCCCAGCCGCGACGCAGGTCGGAGAACCCCGGGCCCTCAGAGCTCACGCAGCAGCACCCCCTCGGGGAGGCCGGAGCGGATCCGTCCCGTCACCCGGAGCACCGCGGCCTCATCCTTGCCCTCGACGGTGACCTCGACCTTGTGGTCGAAGAGCCCGTGGACGGGATAGGAACCGATCGAGATCCCGGCCTCGCTGGCTTCGGCCTCGGCCAGCAGGCCCGCGATCTCGGGCTCGTCGACGTCCAACTGGAGGCGCCGCAGGAAGAAGGGGGCCTGGCGGAAGCGCTCCTCGATCCCGAGGAACTTGGAGCGCACCAGGCCCGGACTGCCGGGGAAGATCCAGAGGTTCTCGATCCGCACCACCGGCAGGCGCAGGCCCTTGCCCCATTCGAGCTCCGCGCCTTCGGGCAGGGCCGCCATCTTCAGATGGTGTTCGTTGACGGAGGCGCCGAAGTGCTCCCGGATCAGGCGCTCCAGCTCGGGATCGATCCGGATCGGCCGTCCGAAGGCCTCGGCCACCGCACCCATGGTCACGTCGTCGTGGGTGGGACCGACGCCCCCGGTCGAGAACACCCAGGTGGCCGAGCGGACGGCCTCGCGATACGTGGCGACCAGGACCTCGCGCTCGTCGGGGACCACCGTGACCTTGACGGCGCGGACCCCGAGCCGACGCAGCCGGTCGAGCAGGAAGGGGGTGTTCTCGTCCCGCACCTTGGCGGACAACACCTCGTTGCCGACGACCACCAGCGCGGCGGTCGGGATGCTACCTTCGGGAGCCACGGCCGGAGCGTACCTCCGGGAAGGGTCGGATGCCGACTTCCGAGATCGCCCGTTACCAGGTCCTGAAGACCCTGGGCCGGGGCGGCATGGGGGTCGTGTACCTGGCCAGGGACGAGCGCCTGGGCCGGGTGGTGGCCCTGAAGGTCCTCGATCTCTCGCACCAGGACGACGAGACCCTGGCCCGGTTCGCCCAGGAAGCCCAGGTCATGGCCGAGGTGCGCCACGAGGCGCTGGTACCCCTGCTCGACGCCCGCATCGAGCACACGCCGCCGTACCTGGCGCTGGCCTACATGGAAGGCGGGAGCCTCACCGCCCGGCTCGATCCGGCCAAGCGTCCCGACGGGCGGACGATCGCGGAGGCCGGGGAACGGCTGGCCGGGGCCCTCCACGCCCTGCACCAGGCGGGAGCCCTGCACCGCGACGTGAAGTGCGCCAACGTGCTGCTCGACGCCCGGGGTGCGGTGCACCTCTCGGACCTGGGTCTGGCCCGCTCGACGAGCTCCAACCGGATGACCCGCACCGGGACGCTGGTCGGGACCCCCGGATACCTGGCCCCCGAGCTGATGGCGGGCGGCGACTACTCGCCCCGCTCCGACCTGTTCGCCCTGGGCGTCACCCTGCTCGAGATGGCGGTGGGGAGGCGGTTCGCGTTCCAGCCGCTCCCGGGGCCACCCACCCAGGAGCTCGAGGCGGTGGAGCCGGCGAACCTGCGGGCCCTGATCGCCCGCTGCCTCGCCACCCGTCCCGAGCGCCGTCCGGGTTCCTGCCGGGAGGCGGCGGAGGAATTCGCATCGGTGGTCCCGAGGGGTACCCGCACCGGGATGCGATCCCTGGAAGCGAAGGCCCCGACCGGCGACGAGGAGACCGCCGAGTACTCCCTCCTCGAGAAGAGCGGTTCCGGGCTGCTCGAGACCTCGGGTCCGCTCTCCGGACCCGGCAGGGCTCCGTCCCCGGTGTCCGGGCCGCTGGTGCGCTCGGCCGGATTCCGGATCCCCTCGTCGCTGGTCCCGACCCCGGCCCGTCGGGCGCGCCAGGGGAGGGAATGGGGACTGGCGCTGGTCGAGGCCCTGCTGCTCATGGCGGCGGCTCTGGGTGTGCGCGGGATCCTGGCGCTGCGATCGGGATCCGGCGCGATCGAGGCCGCGCCCGCACGCCACGGGGCCTCCGGGACCCATGCGGGCAGGCAGGGGCCGGACGACCCGACTTTCCGCTTCATGGAGGGCCCGGTTCCCGGTCGGCCCGGGTGGAGCCGCCTGGCCACCTCGTCCGGTGCCGGGTCACCCGACCTCGAGGTGCTGCGGACTCCTCACCAGGCGATCGTCCTGGAAGCCGTCGCCGGCGAGGGGAAGGCTCCCCGCTGGACCCTGACGCTCCCGACTCCCGAAGGCGGGTCGATCTCGCTGGTCCGATCCGGGAAGGACGAGGAGGCGGACGGCCTCCGGTTCCGGATCGAGGGCGGCCCTCAGCGGCGGACCTGCGAGGCCCGCCTGGTGTGGGCAGCCCCGGGATCGTGGGCGGAGCGCCCTCCCGAGGTGACCGGCTGCCTCGAGCCGGAGCGACCGTGACCGGGGTCCGACGCCCGATGCGTCACCGCTCGACCCGGTCGACCCAGGCCTCCACCGCCGAGACCGGCTCGGGCGGGTAGGCGGGATCCTCGCTTCCGGCGTGGAGCACCACCCAGGTCCCGGGTGGAGGGGCCACCGCCTCGGGGACCCACCACACCAGCCACTCGCCTTGTTCCTGGGCCGCCACCGGGGCGGGCGCGAAGTCGACCCGGAAGCCCCGCCCGCCCACCTCCAGCTCGGCGAGCTGGTACCAGATGCGCGGTCGGTGATCGGCCAGGCGGATGCCCATGCGGAGCCAGTCCCCGCCTCCCGGGAGCGAGAGCGGCCAGCGCAGGTAGGTCGGCGGCCCCTTGCCCCCGGGCAGGAGGAACTCGCCCTCCTGGACCATGATGTCGATCAGCCCGAACTGGAAGGGCGGCTCGGCGCTCACCGGGCAGGCGATGGCGTCGGCCCGGCGTTCGAAGCCGCGGCGACGCTCGGAGCGCGGCCCTTCGGCAGGATCCCGGCCGGGGTCGAGCCCGGCGACCCGCCGCAGGGTCCTCCAGAAGTGGAACCGGTTCCAGACGCGACGGTAGACCCGCGGCTCCTCGATCCGGGCGAGCAGGTCGACTTCCCAGGCCAGGTAGCGGTCCAGCGGTCCCTCGGGGACCAGGAGGCGCGCCAGCCCGGCCTCCGGCATCACCCCACCCGGGAGCTCGCGGGCGGGATGGTTCACCGCCACGACGTCGTCGGCCCAGGTGCGTTCGAGGCGCGCCTGGTCGAGGTCGAGGATCTGGCGTAGGCCGTCTTCCTCCCGCACCAGGCGCCAGGACCCCCTCCCCCGGGGAGGCGCCGGCAGCACCGCCCGCCCGGTCGCCAGGAACCAGCGGTGTTCGGGCGCTCCCTCCCAGAAGACGGTCGAGGGACGGGCCACCTCGAACTCGAGATTGCGACCCGCAGCCGGTCCCACCACCCTGGCGAAGGCACCCTCGGCCACCACCCGAGGCAGTGCGACGACCCGGCCCCCGATCTCCACCCGCACTCCCGCACCGGGTTGCTCGGGCAAGCCGTCGAGCAGCCAGCGGGAGCGAGCCCCTCCGGCCCTGTCGACCTCCTGCTCCACGCCGTCCCGGAGGACCACGGGACGGGTCCCTTCCGGGACGCCCGAGACCTCGATGGCGAGCTGGTTCCCCCGGACCTCGAGCCGCATCCTGGGAGGTCCAGAACCGGTCGCGAGGAAGGCGGCCAGGACCGCCACGGCCGCGGTCCGGAACAGCCAGGGATGCCAGGTCGCTCCCCGGTCGGGGCCGGGCACGCCGGTGACCGCGCCCCCTGCGCTCTCCCGGCGCGGCGACGCATCCTCGGACGAGCCAGGGGAATCCATGTCGTCGGGGGGCATCCGGGAGCCGAGGGTACCCTGGAGCCGATGGCCGACCCGCATCCCGGCACCCGCACCCGCGCCCACGGACTGAGGGTCGCGATCCTGCTGGCGCTGTTCGCCGGCCTCGCCACCCTCGTCCCCGGCGGCTCCTCCTCGGTCGTCCCCACCCTCGTCCCGCACGGGTTCGAGTCGGCCCCGGGAGGATTCCGCAGGCGTGTCGAGCCGGATGCTCCCGACCCCGGTCCCTGGCGTCCCCGCCCCCGGGTGGAGCCCGCCACCGAGCGGGTGCTGGTCCTCGCAGGGGGCGTCGAGGCGGAGCTGGCGGTGCCGGTGGCCCCGCTCGCCGACGACCAGCCCCGGCTCCTCGAGGAACCGCCGCGGGAGCTGCGCCTCAGGACCGGCGAGGTCCTGCCGATCGCTTCCCCCGAGCCGGGGATCCCCGACCGGTTCGAACTGGGCCGAGCCCTGGCACCCCTCGAGGTCCCGGTGGAGTGGTTCGGGGCGACCCCTACCGGTTGGCCGCCCGACGGCCTGGTCCTCCCCGAGTCGCGCCACCCCGACGAGGACCTCTACCTGGAGGTCGAGCTCCACCAGGGCGACGCCGGCAAGGTCCAGGTGGAGACCGAGCGCGGCGGGACGGTCGAGCTGGCCCCCGGGTTCCCGGCGGGCGAGGACCGGGAGTTCTCCCGGATCGCGGTGCGCTGGCCGGCCGCCGCCGTCCGTGCCCGGGGGCGCCCGGTGCGGCTCCGACCCGGCGGGAGCGGGGGCCGACTGCGCGCCTGGTGGTTCGGGTCGATCGCTCCGGCGGGGACCGAGATCGAGGAGCACCATGACGCGGGCATCCTGCTGGCCCGCCTCGAGTCCGAGGTCTGGCGCCAGCTCCGCAGTCCCGGGGGTTCCGAACGATCCCGGGCGGCCCACCTCGCCCGGGCCGTAGTGGATCGCATGGACCGTCTGGTGGCCAGCGCCGAGGCCATCCATCGCCTCGAGCGCCTCGACTACTCGGCCCGCCTCCAGGTGGCCCTGGCCCGGCTGGCGGAGGCCCTCCCCGCCGATCTCGCCGGCCACCCGGGCCCCATGGCGGACCGCCCCTTCACCCAGGTCCTCCACGAAGGCGTCCGGGGCGGCGGCCGGCCCCGGCCCGACTGGACGCTGGACGCCGGCCTCCGCAACTGGCGGGCCCAGTCGTTCGAGGCCCTGGGCCGGAGCGCAGGAGCGCCCCTGGCGGCACCGGTCGGATACCTCAAGGAATGGACCCGGGTCCAGGCCGACGAGCCCCTGGCGGGGGTCGGCTTCGTGGTCTGGGACTCCCTGGTCGCCCTGACCTGGTGGGCCCGCATCCTGCCGGCCGATGCCTTCCCGCCGCTCGGACCTTCGCCCCGGATCCGGGAGGTCCTGATGCTGCTCCGGAGAGTCCCCGCCAAGGACGGGCGCTCCTCCCTGGTCGGCGCTCTCGAGAAGGGGCCGGAGATCGAGCGACAGCTGCGGATCCTCCTGGAGACGCTGCCGCCTTCCCGCGACCGGGACCGCACGCTCGCATGGATTCGATCCGGGCCCGGGGGTGCTACGCTGGAAGCGGGCTCCCCATGAAGCTGGACGACACGCTCGACAACTACGTCCGCCGGGTCGCCGACTTCCACGGCTGCTTCGCCAAGGCACCCGGGATCATCATCGGCTGCTACATGGTCGAGTACGCCATGGAGCTGATCGGCGAGCCTGCCGGCAAGCTGCATGCGGTCTCCGAGACCCGGGTCTGCCTCACCGACTGCATCCAGGTCATGACCGGCTGCACCCTCGGGAACAAGTACCTCAGGCTGCGCGACGACCTCGGTCGCTACGCCTTCACCCTCTACGACCGGGACACCGGCGAGGGGGTACGGGTCTTCCTCGACCTCGCCCGGATCGACAAGGCGCTCTATCCCGAGTTGTGGGCTTTCCACACCCGGACCCGCGACCCGCTGGTGTTGACCGACATGGAGTACCGCAAGCAGAGCGGGCTCAAGGTGGTCGACGAGTTCCGTCGCATCGGTCGCGGGGCGCTCGGCTTCGAAAGGGTGAGGGTGGGCCTCCCGAAGAAGCTCCCGCTCTACCCCTCGGTCCCGTGCCTGAAGTGCGGCGAGCCCTTCCTCCGGCCCCCGGGCGAGCCGGACACCTGCGGGGTCTGCCGGGGCGACACCTACTACGAGCCGCTGGCGGTCCGTGCCGCCGAGTCGGGGTCGTAGACCGCCCCTCGCCTTGGTGCTATCCCCACCCCGAGTAGACGGTTCATGTCCAGGGAGGGTGCTACGCTCGACTGCGAGGGCGAGCCCCTCGCGGCGGAAGCGGTCCCTGCGGTGCAGAGCGGTACGTCCGGTCGATCCATGACGCGTCCCCCGCCCGATCCGGGCACGCCTCGACGCGGCCGCCGGACCCGGGGCGTCTCGCTGGTCGAGATCCTGATGGGGACCGGGATCCTGGCCGCCGCCCTGGTGCCCATCGGCTGGTACTTCGTGAGTTCGGCCCGCCAGCAAGCGAACCTCAAGGCCGAGGCCTCGGCCGCCGCCTACGCCGGCAAGGTCATGAACCGGATCCTCGACGAGATCCCCTTCGACGACCTGGCGAGCGGGCTGGGCGAGACGGTCGAGATCGACGGCACCACCATCCAGTGGTCGGCCGAAGTCGTCGACCTCGGCGACTTCGAGTTCAAGTACCCGGTCGGAACCGGGGAGGAGTCGGCCCCGCTCAGCACCCTGGACGCCAAGTTCCGCGACCAGGGCTGGGTCAAGGACGTGATCGTGACCTTCCAGTGGAAGGGCCCCCGCGACGACACCCTGGCCGACCCGCGCCGGACCCAGACCCTGGTGACCCGGAGGGCCCGCCTGTGAGGGCCTGGGAAGGCGGCCAGCGCCCGCCCCGGGGTTCGACCCCGAGGTGCCGACGCGGCCTGGCCATCCCCCTTGCCGGGGGGTTCTGCGTGCTGGTGGTCATCGTCATCATTGCGGTGGCCACCTCCCGCACCGGGGTCAAGCGCCAGAGCCGGGCCAGCTTCCAGGCCCTGAAGGCCCACTATGTCGCCCAGGGCGCCATCCAGGTGGCGCTCCTCAAGTTCCGGGTGCTTCCCAACGAAGGCTACGAGGCCAGCGAGGCCTCCCGGGGCGGCAACGACGGTCCGCTCCAGGCGTTCCTCTCGGACGTGGGGACCGACGCGCTGCCACTGGGGGTCAGCCCCACCGGAACCTGGAGCGGGAAGATCAAGAGCGGGAAGGTCCTGAACGCGGTGCGGGACGGCGATTACGGCGACTGGTTGCACGTGGTGACCCTGACCGCCGAGGGAACCGTCCAGGACGGATTCCTGAACGCGGACGGAGCGGTCGAGAACCGCATCGAGGAGGTCGTGAAGACCGCCGAGGTGCGCAAGGAGCGGGCGCCCTGAGGGCGGCAGCCGGCTCGGGAACGGGAGGCGGGGCGTGAGCCACTGGACGCGGGCGGCCTGGTTGTCGGGTGCGGTCATGGTCGCGGCCTTGGCGCCGGGGCTCCGGGCGTGCGACATCTCCGCCGACCCCTCGGTGCAGATCAAGCCCCAGGGCGGCGACGTGCTGGAGGAAGACTGCTCGCTGGGCGTCACCAAGGTGGTGGTCGACGAGGGCACCAGCCTCACCCTCGACGCCCAGGCCGTGGACGGAGGGGCGGGGAGCTGCGACGCGGTGGACTGGGGATCGGTGATCGACGGCGCCAACAACTACGGGGGGAACTTCAAGATCGAGGAGGTCTTCTTCCGCGGCGGCGGAGGTCCTGCGGCCGGGATGATGGGGATCATCGAGTTCCTCACCGGCCCCGGGACAAAGTACGAGTCCAACTTCTCCTTCACGATCACCGACCCCGTGATGGGCAACAACAACGGCGGTTCGACCATCGCCGACTTCATCAGCACCCTGGCCCGGATCGGCCAGGCGGTGAGCAGCCCGCCCTCCGGGGTGCAGGTCGGGACTCCCTCCATCTCGGGAACCTTCAAGCCCATGCCCGACGACATGCGGATCTTCTGGAAGATCCTGCCGTCGACCGGAGATGTGGACACCGACTACGGGAACCTGTTCACCGACAACGTCGGCCACAACGTCTCGGTCACTCCCGGCGAGCGCGAGACCCCGGTGGGCACGCCGATCACCGTGACCTTCGACACCCCCACCCTGCCGCTCGGCGACTCGGGAGCCAACGGGCCCTTCTACGCCGTCTACGCCGAGGCCGCGCTCCCCTGGCAGTTCAACCAGTGGGTGACCATCAGCGCCCCGGCCTGCCAGCTCGACACCACCACCTCGCCGCCCCCGTGCAACTCGATCGGCAACGTCTCGGTGCGGTTCGCCGGGACGATCGTGAAGCAGTCGAACCCGACCTCGCTCCGGACCAACGGACCCGACGGCCATCCCGCCCTGTGCCTCATCGCGGTCCGGGACGTGACCGCCCCGCTCGGTGCCAAGGTCGTCTCGTCGACCCAGCTCGCCGAGGCCCAGAGCGGCGGACCTCCGCCCGGCGATTCCATCGAGATCGAGCTCTACGACAACAATCCCTACGGCAACGCCTCCGACTACACGGCCCGGGCCTGGGCGCTCTACGAGCGCTCCCACTGGGAAGGGGGACCCGGCACCCGCTACGAAGGCATCCGCCACGACGACACCGCCCACGGTTCGATGGGCGACGACTGCCATGCCGGGAGCAAGGGCCACGAGCTCCGCTGGGTCCCGCTCGGCGAGGTCACGGCCTCGGGGGCGACCCCGGTCGCGATCGGGGGCAAGCCGGCCGGGCTCAGGGTGCAGTTCCCCTCCTTCAACCTGACCGAACCCATGGGCACCCACTACGCGGTCGGAGCGGTGGCGGGCGACAACTGGACCGACTGGGTGGACCGCCCCTTCAAGGTGGTCTACCAGATCGAGGAGAACCTAAACGGCGCCCGACCGGCCGCCCCCCCCCCCGATGCCGCCACCTTCGCGGAGCTGCAGGACTGGGCGGAGGAGATCCAGGAAGGCTATGTGACGGGCGGAGGCACCGTTCCCCATCCCGGCGGGACGGTGGCCGGGGTGGACGGCGCCTCGCTGGCCGCCAGCTGCGGCGAATGCGCCGGCTGGAAGCTGGTCGGCGTCCCGACCTGGAACGTGGTCGACCGCCTCCCGCCCTCGGTGGTGATCCTTGCCCACGACACCAAGTACGACAAGTGGTACTACTTCGGCGAGAACTTCGCCGGCGACGCCGACCAGAACGACGAGTTCCTGGTGGCGTATTCCTCGGGCCAGGGCGGCTCGCCCGACGACGAGAACCTGGCGATCGCGCCCTATGCCGGGAGCACCGACTGGAACCGCAACGGCCAGGACGGCGGCTTCCAGAACCAGATCGCAGGCTACATGAGCGACTTCTTCCCCTCCTGCGCCAACGTGGCCGGGAACGGCGGAGACTACTCGGGCCTCTGGATCGACGAGGACACCCGGGTCGAGTTCTTCGCCAACGCCTGGGACAACGTCAACGGCTGGGTCGAGGGAGCGGGGAGCGGCATCGACACGATCGAGTTCCAGCTGGTCGACAACCCCACCGGGGCCAACGACGGGCGCAGTTTCGGGGCCCGGGGCGAGAGCCTGATCCACCTGTTCCGGAACCCCAACCGCCCCACCGCGCTGCGCGGCAGCCTGGGCGAGGCGTATGTGCAGGCCACCGCCACCGACAAGGCCGGCAACTCGCGGAGCGTGAAGGTCCAGATCTACATCGCCGACAACTCGCTCCGGATCTACTCGCTCGAGGAGAACCGGCGCCGCTCCTACAACGAGTAGGGGCCGGCCCGGACCGAAGCCCGAGGTGGATCCCGAGGTCCCCGGGGAGTTTGAACCCCTCCCGTCCTGCCGGCGTCTTCCCGCCGAGGAGGCCGGGCGTGCACGACTGGAAGCGGGTTCCTTCCCACGGGTGCGAGCGGACCGGGGAGGAGCACGCCCTGGTCGAAGGGTTGGAGCGCCGGGAGGTCCGGGGGACGGTCCTGGCGATGGTCTATACCCTCGGCCTGGTGGCGGCGCCCTTCGTCCCCCTGGTCGTGGCGCACTGGCTGGGCGGGCCGATCCTGTTCGCCGCCGTCCTCCTCGGTCTGGGTGCGCTCCTCACCCACCGCGAGGCGGTCTACAGGCAAGGCCCGCTGATCACCTCGATCGGGGAGCCGGACCTGGTCTACGACACCGCGCCGCTCGTCCCCTGCCTTTCCCTGGGGGCGCACCTGGAGGCGACCCTGGAGAGGATCGCCAGCCGGATCGGAGCCCCGGTACCCTCGGTGGTCGTCCTCTCTCCCGAGGTGTTCGCGGCCGGCTGGTATCCCCAGATCGAATCCGGGTTCCTGAGTTGGGGCGTCACCTGGACCCCGGTGCTCTACCTCGGCGTCCTCCCCATGCGGGCCCTGACCCGGGACCAGCTGGAGGCCATCCTGGCCCACGAGCTGGGCCATCTCTCCCGGGATCCCGATCTCCTGAAGGCGGTGCGGTTCGGGGCCGTGGCCCTGGCCGAGGCGTTCCAACAGAGATCGAGGGGGAGCCGCCTGCACCGCTGGGTGAACCCGCTCTGCCTCTGGACCCGGGCCTGCTTCCCGTGGATCGAGCACTTCCTGGTGGAGTCGGACCGTCTGGAGGAACTCAGGGCCGACCAGTGCGCGGCCAGGGCGGTCGGCAAGGAGCCCCTGGCCGCGGCCCTCGAGGCCTACCTCTCCTGCATGGCGGGGATCTCGTCCTTGTGCCGCGCCCACCTGGAGTCGCCTGCGAGGCTCTCGACCGAACTGACCCGCTTCCTCTGCGAAGGACCGAAGGTCCTCCCGGGCCCCGAGTCCCCGGACTTCCGGCTCCGCCTCCAGGTCGCCATGGGGCAGGCCGCTCCGAGCCATCCCTCGCCCCAGGCCCGCCAGTTCCTGCTGCGACGCGACAGCAGGGGCGAGGAGTGGTCCCCCCGCGACGAGAGCGACGACGGGTGCCTCGACCTCCTGGTCCAGGGAGGCAAGTCCTTCCTCCCCATGATCACCCGATGGGTGGTCCAGGCACGGTTCGCGCTGGCCGCGCCCCCTCGGTCCGGAGACAGTCCCTGGGCGTCCTGCCAGGGGGCCCGGAAGAACTACCGGATCGGCAGCGGCGACGAGGTGCCGCGCTGGCGTCGGGTCGAGGAGCTGGAGGCGAAGTCCGAGTCCGGGGCGACCCGCCGCCGCGACTCGCGGTTGCGGCTGGTGGAAGATCCGGCGGCCTGAGGCTTCTCCTACCTGTCCCGGGACCTCGCCCTACCTCCGGCAGGTTCAGCCCAGCACCCGGGCGAAACGCTCGAGTGCCCAGTCGACCTCGTCGTCGGAGATCACCAGCGGCGGCGCCAGGCGGATCACCTGTTCGTGGGTGTCCTTGCAGAGCAGGCCCTCCCGCATGAGCGCCTCGCAGTAGGGGCGCGCCTTGCCGGCCTCCCGACGGACCACCACCCCGATCAGGAGACCGCGCCCGCGCACCTCGGCGATCTTCTCCGGTCCCAGGTCCCGGAGACCTTGCATGAGCCGGGCGCCCTGCCTGGCGGCCCGCCCCGGGAGATCCTCCTCGATCAGGATGTCGAGGGCCTCGCATGCCAGGGCACAGGCAAGGGGATTCCCTCCGAAGGTCGAGCCGTGCTGACCGGGGCGGAACACGTCGAGCACGCCTTCCCGCGCCACCACCGCCGAGACCGGATAGAAGCCCCCGCCCAGCGCCTTCCCCAGGGTGTAGAGATCCGGCGTCACGCCCTCGTGCTCGCAGGCGAACATGCGACCGGTGCGCCCCAGACCGGTCTGGATCTCGTCGGCGATCAGGAGCACCTCGTGCTGGGTGGCCAGATCGCGCAGTCCCGGGAGGAACCCGGCAGGCGGCACCACGATCCCCGCCTCGCCCTGGATCGGCTCCACCAGGATCGCCACCGTCTCCGGCGTGAGCGCCGCCTCGACCGCCGGGAGGTCGCCGTAGGGCACCACGTCGAAACCGGGGGTGAAGGGGCCGTAGTCGGCCCGGGCCACCGGATCGGTCGAGAAACTGACGATGGTGGTGGTCCGTCCGTGGAAGTTCTCGGTGAACACCACGATCCGGGCCTGGTCCTGGGGGACGCCCTTGACCGTGTAGCCCCACTTGCGGGCGGTCTTCACCGCGGTCTCGACGGCCTCGGCCCCGGAGTTCATGGGCAGCACCCGGGCCATCCCGGCGAGCCGAGCCAGCTTCTCGACGAAGGGTCCGAGCCGGTCGTTGTGGAAGGCCCGCGAGGTGAGGGTCAGACGGGCCGCCTGCCGGGTCAGCGCCTCCAGCAGGCGGGGATGGCAGTGCCCCTGGTTCACGGCCGAGTAGGCCGAGAGGCAGTCCAGGTAGCGCTTCCCGTCCACGTCCTCGAGCCAGACCCCCTCCCCCCGGGTGATCACCACGGGTAGGGGGTGGTAGTTGTGGGCTCCGTAGCGGTCGTTCTGCTCGACGTGGGCACGGGCGGCAGCGGAGAGCGATCCGGGAAGCGGGTCCATGGCTCCTCCTCGGCTGGACCCCACTGTAGCCGGGGCACCTCCACCCTCCTTCCCCGCGACAAGGAGGCGGGTTTCCGATACTGTGAGCCCGGTCACCGACCGGGAGGTCGATCTCGATGGCGAGCCAGCGCAGCACCAAGGGGAAGAAGGGCGCCAGCCGGGCCAAGGTACCCGCCAAGGCCAAGACCAAGGCCAAGTCCAAGGCCCCCACCAGGGCCAAGGCCAAGCCCAAGGCCAAGGCCTCCACCAAGGCCAGGTCCAAGCCGGCCGGGGGCCCGCCGATCACCCTGCTCGTGGGTACCCGGAAGGGCCTCTTCGTCTACCGCAGCGACCGGGCCCGGACCACCTGGAAGCTCGACGGCGTGCACTTCTTCGGCCAGATCGTCCACCACGCCGTCCTCGATCCGAGGGATGGGAAGACCCTGCTGGTGGCGGCCCGCACCGGGCACCTGGGACCCACCCTCCAGAGGTCCCTGGACGGGGGCCGGACCTGGGTCGAATCCAGGCAGCCCCCGGCCTTCCCCAAGGCTCCCGAAGGCCAGAAGGGCCGGGTCGTCGGCCACAACTTCTGGCTCACGCCCGGACATGCGAGCGAGCCCGGGGTCTGGTACGCGGGCACGTCTCCCCAGGGACTCTTCCGTTCCGAGGACGCGGGTGAGACCTGGACCGGGGTGAAGGGCTTCAACGAACACCCGGACCGCAAGGCCTGGTGCGGGGGCGACCAGGACGGCACGCCCGACGGCCCCATGCTCCACTCGATCGTGATCGACCCCCGCGACAAGCGCCATATGTACCTCTCGATGTCGGGGGGAGGGACCTTCGAGTCGCTCGACCAGGGTGCCGATTGGAAGCCTTTCAACAAGGGGGTCCTCGCCGACTTCATGCCCGAGGACAAGTACCCGGCCTTCGGCCAGGATCCGCACTGCATGGTCCTCCACCCGGCGGCCCCGGACCGTCTCTACCAGCAGAACCACTGCGGGATCTACCGCTGCGACCGGCCCTCGGACACCTGGGTGAGGATCGGCGACAACATGCCGAGGGAGGTCGGCGACATCGGTTTCCCGATCGTGGTCCACCCCCGCGATCCCGACACCGCCTGGGTGGTTCCCATGGACGGCAGTACGGTGTGGCCCCGGACCAGCGTCGGCGGCCGGCCGGCGGTGTTCATGACGCGGGACGCGGGCAAGTCCTGGAAGCGCCAGGACAAGGGCCTTCCCGCCAGGAACGCCTGGCACACCGTCAAGCGCCAGGCCTTCGACGCCGACGGCAGGGATCCCGTGGGTCTCTACTTCGGCACCACCAGCGGCGAGATCTGGGCCAGCATCGACCAGGGGTCGAGCTGGAAGCAGATCGCCGGCCACCTCCCCCACGTCTACAGCGTGGTGGTGGCGAAGACGGGCTGATCATGCCGCTCGTCCACATCCCCACCCCGTTGCAGTCGTACACCGCGGGACGGACCCCGGTGGAGGTCGGGGGCAGCGATCTGGCGGGAGTGCTGGCGGCACTGGAGATCGCCTACCCCGGCTTCCGGTTCCGCATCCTCGACGAGCAGGAGCGGGTGAGGACCCACATCAAGCTCTTCGTGGGAGGGCGGCAGGCCCATGACCTCGCCACTCCGGTCCCGACCGGGACCGCAGTGCACGTGATCTGCGCCCTCTCGGGCGGCTGATCGCTTCAGTACGCGAAGCCGGCGTAGCCCACGAAGTCGTCGGGGCGGGACTCTCCCATCACGTCGGCGCTGGTGGTGTAGCCGGTGCGGTGGCCGCGGGTGGCGCCCCGGGCGCGGGCCGCGGCCAGGGTGGCGGCGATCGCCCCGGCTCCGCAGGCGTTCCAGCTGGCCTGGGCCTCGGCCACCACCTCGTGCTCCTTCATCGTCTCCATGAGGCGGAGCATGCGGGCGTCGTTGTCCTGCTTCACCCAGCGCAACCCCTGGGCGCCGAGCCCATGGTCGGAGAAGCCGAAGCGCGGCCCGTAGTGGGTCATGTCGGTGGAGCCCACGTAGACCACGCCGTCCCCGAGGTCGGCGAGGGCCTCGGCGACCGCCGCGCCCACCGAGGCGGCGTCCTCGTCGGGAGGCACCGCGATCGGGAGGATCTCGGCCTCGGGGAACAGGACCTGGAGGAAGGGGACCTGGACCTCGAGCGAGTGCTCGCCGCGGTGCGCCGCCTCCCCGGAGCCGAGCAGGGTCCCGACCCGGCGAGCCGCCTCCTGGTCGACGGGTACCAGCCCGAGCGGGGTCTCCCAGGCCTTGGCCGGGGAGACCGTCGCAGCTCCCACTCCGGGCACGTGCACGGCCCCGAACAGCACGACCGTGCGTACCGGTGCGCTCCGTGCCGCCAGGGACCGCAGGGCACCGGCGGCGATCCGCCCCGAATAGACCCAGCCGGCATGGGGGACGATGGCCGCCACCGGTTCGAAGCCCGGGGGACGCTCCGGCACCTCGGAGGAGCCCAGGCACTGGTCGACGAGTTCCCGGCACTGGGCGGCCTGGCGCGGGTAGAAGAGACCGGCCCGGGCAGCAGGACGCACCGCCTGACCCAGCATGGTCGCCTCCTTCCCCAGGATACCCCCGCCGAGGTGCGATCCAGGTGCCAAGGAGGTGCGAGGATTCCTGCAACCCTCCCTCCCTTTCCCTGCGTGACCCGGGCAGAGGATCCCGAACCGGGATCCCCAAGGAGGTCCCTCGATGCCTGTCCGCTCCACCCGTATCGCGCTCCTGGCCGGCCTGCTGGCCGGAGCCGGATCCGCTCCCGCCCAACCCGTCCGCTTCTCGGACGTCCCCTCCACCCACTGGGCAAGGGGCGCCATCGATTCCTCGGTCGCCCACGGCATCCTCCAGGGCTACGACGGCCGCTTCTCGGGCGAGAAGCTGGTCAACCGCTACCAGATGGCGGTGGTGGTGGCCCGACTGCTGGAGGAGAGCCGGAAGCTCGCCGCCGGCGTGGCGGGAGCGACCGGCGTGCCCGCCTCGGCGCTGGGGGAGACCCAGGAGACCCTGATCCGGATGGCCGAGGAGCTCGGCAACCTCTCGGCCCGCTGCGAACATCTGGCCCGCTCGGGCGAGGCGCTCCGTGCCGACCTCGCCGGACTGCGGGCCGAGGCCCTGCCCCGGAAGACCCCGGGTACCCGTTCGGCCTGGCGCCACCGGCGCTGGGCGGGGCAGACGCTGTGATGGGCCTGCAGCTCGTGCAACCGATCCGATGACTTCGGAGGTCCCAGTCGATGCAAGGCACGCTGGAGAGCCATGGGGAGGGGACGGGGGTGCGTGCCATCCGGCCTCTCCCCCCGCCGCTGGACGGGTGCGCGGTCCAAGGCAGGAGGAGGGGTCGGGTGGACACCGGGGAGGAGGGCAGGAGCGATCCGGTCGCGTTCCTCGCGGCGGTGCGCAACCACGCCCCCGGACGTTCGGCCCGGGAATCCGACTGGGTCGCCTTCCTCCACTGGCTGACCCGGGAACAGGCCTGGCTGGCCCCCCGGATCCGATCCCGGCTCAAGGCCCAGGGCCTGGAAGCGCGCCTCGATCCCGGGGACGTCCTGGCAGCCTTCGCCGGCAGGGTCTTCGAGGACCCGAAGGTGCTGGGGGACGCCCCGGTCCCCTCCCGGAGCTGGCTGTGGTGGCGGGTCCAGGACACGATCCGGACCCTCGCCGCCGGGATCCGGGATCCCGCCGATCCGGGACGCGACCGGGCCTCCGACGCATTCGCCGCCCCCGCCGATCCCGAGCAGGGACCGGAGCGGAGGGCGATGGCGGCCGAGCTCCGGAGGGCCCTGGACGTCGAACTGGCCCGGTTGAGGGGAGAGTCCCCCGCCATGGGAGAGGCCCTGGATCTGGTGTCCCGGCACTCCTACTCCGAAGCGGCCGCCCGCATGGGCCGCCCGGAGGGAACCGTGAAGTCCCTGGTGAAGCGCGCCCGCGACCTGCTCCGGGCCCGACTGTCGCGGATCTGGTCCGTCGAGGATGGAGGAAGTCATGAGTGAATCCCGCAGCGACGTCCTCACGGGCATCGCCGAGCTGATGGACCGGTACCGGGTTCAGGTCGAGGCCTCCCGGGACGTGCTCGATCCCGCCGCGGTGGCGGAGTTCTCGCAGGAGCTCGCCGGATGGCTGCAACGGATGCCGCCCGAGGAGCTGGTCCGATCCCTGGAGGGCGCAGGGTGCGAGGATCTGTCGGACGACCTGGCCGACCTCCTGGAGCGACCGGGGATGCGGGGCGGGCTGGCCCCTGATGCGCCCGGCGGGGACCTCCTCGATCGCCTGGCGGCGGGGCTCGCGGCCCGGGCAGCGATGGCCCGGACAGCCGAGGCCCGTCGGGTCGCGGGAGCCGGTAAGGCTCTCGCCGGCCCGGCCCGGGGGCTCGCTCTCGGCCTTCCCATGGCGGCGGCCCTGGTGCTGGGGATCTCGCTGTGGTGGGGAGTGGCCCCCGTCCCCTCCCCGGAGGCTCCCAGGAAGCCGCGGTTCCTGGTACGGCTCCCGGGACAGGGGTCGTGGCTCGGCGAGCACGCCGAGGTCGAGGAGCCGAAGGTCGGGGGCTACGACAGCACGCCGCTCGGCTGGTACCGGGAGGGGAACAGGGCGATGCGCGCCGGGCGTGCCCGCGAGGCCGCGGAGTGGTATCGCAAGTCTGCCGTGGCCGGGTTCGCCCCGGCCCAGAACGAACTCGGGGTCCTCTACGCCAATGGACTCGGAGTCGAGAAGAGCTTCGAACAGGCGGTGGCCTGGGTCCGACGGGCGGCCGAGCGGGGTGTGGCTGCGGCCCAGCTGAACCTGGCCGTCTTCCTGGCGGAGGGGCCGGAGTCGGTACGGGACCGGTACGGGGCGGTCGCCTGGTACCTGAAGGCGGCCGAGGCCGGGAGCCCGCTGGCCCAGAACAACCTGAGCGCCCTGTACGTCGAGGGCGACGGGGTCGATCGGGACCTCGCCGAGTCGGTGCGCTGGGTGCGCCGGGCCGCCGAGGCGGGCGAAGCCACCGCCGAGTACAACCTGGGCCTGGCCTACGAGATCGGCTCGGGGATCGAGGCCGATCCTCGGGAGGCACGGAACTGGTTCCGTCGGGCCGCCGAACACGGACTGGCGGCCGGCCAGTACAAGCTCGGGACCTTCCTGGCCGAGGGGCGGGGCGGGGAGTCCGATCCGGCCGCGGCTCGCCTCTGGCTGCGGAAGGCCGCCGAGCAGGGCCACGATCTGGCCCAGGAGCGACTCGCCGCCCTGGGGCCCTGAACCGGCGAGCGGGGCCTCCCGGAGCCCCGGGCCTCCCCGGTGCGGGATCGCCGACCGACCCCGATCGGCCGTGCGATACTCCGCCGGGGAGGCCCCCCTGCGTTTCACCGCCATGACGTTCAACGTGCTCTTCGGCGGCGGCGACGAGACCCGCTTCGCCGGGATCTGCCGGGTGGTGGCCCGGGTACGTCCCGACCTGCTGGTGCTGCAGGAGTGCATGGACTGGTCGCCGCGGGACCCGCGTCTCTCGGCACTGGCAGAGGCCATGGACGTCCCCGACGAAGCCCGGCACGTGGTCCTGGGACGGGCCCGACCCCGCGGCAGCGGGCACCGGTACCACGTGGCCGGCTTCTCCCGGTTCCCCATCGAGGCGGCCCGCGACCACGTGGAAGCCCCCGAGGTCGGACACGCCCTGCTGGAGCTCGAGGTGGCGGCGGGCGGGACCCGCCTCAAGGTCCTCGGCACCCACTTCGATGCCCACGACGAGGACCGCCGCCTGGTGGAGGCCCGCTATCTGCTCGACCGCTTCGGCGAGGGAGAACTGGCCTCGCGTCCCTGCCTGCTGCTCGGGGACCTGAACAGCCTGTCGCGGCGCGATCCCTATCCCGAGGATCTCGCCGACCTCCTGCGCCGGGCCGGCACCACCAAGTACGGCGATCCTCCCCGCTTCGAGGTCATGGCGGCACTCGAGGGAGCCGGCTTCGTGGACTGCCTGCGGGCCGGCTCCGCGCCCCCGGCCGCATGGGTGACCGCGCCCCGCGACCGGGGCGGCGTGCACATCGACTACCGCACCGACTACGTGCTGGCCTCCCCGTCGCTGGTCCCCCGGCTCCGCTCGGTCGAGGTCGTGGCGCTCACCGAGCAGGAGTCCGACCACTTCCCGGTGGTGGCCCGGTTCGAGCTCGACGGACCCGCCACCGGACGCGCCGCGAACCCTCGGTAGGCTCGGCTACTTGCCCCGCAGGATCGACCACAGGCGCAGGGTCTCGCGGAAGGCGTGGAAGGCCTTCTTCCAGGTGATGGTGCTGCGACCCGCCCGCCGTTCGCCGTACTCGGCGGTCTCCCGCTCGACCCGGTAGCCGCCCCGGACCGCCCGGACGATGAGTTCCAGGGTCACCGTGCTCACCCCTCGGGAGCGCACCGGCAGGCGGGCCAGCAGGTCGCGCCGGTAGAACTGCACGAAGTTGTGGTCCAGGAACGGCGACCGGAAGAGCACCCGGTTCAACAGGATGTTGACCCAGCTCATGGCCCAGCGGGTCCAACCGTAGGAGGTGCGGTCGAGCCGCTCCACCACCACCAGGTCGGCACCCGCCCGCAGCCGCTCCAGCGGTGCCAGGGAGTCCCCGGGGTCGAAGGGCAGGTCGATGCCGTTGTGGGTCACGAAGCGACCCCGGGCCATCCCGAACCCGTTCAGGATGGCGGCCACCTGGCCGCGGTTCTCGGGATGGTGGAGCACCCGGATCCGGCCGGGGTCGGCGGCCGCCAGGCGGTCGGCGATCGCCCCGGTGGCATCGGTGGAGGCGTCGTCCACCAGGACCAGCTCGAAGTCGGGGATCCCGACCCGGGGCAGGGCCTCGAGGTAGGCCGCCACCGAATCCTCGAGCGCCTCGGCCTCGTTGTACCCGGGGAGCACCACCGTGAGCTCCACGGCGTCGCCGCCGTCCGGCGGCTCCCGGTCCTTCATGCCAGGGCTCTCCCCAGGGCCTCCGCGACCCGGCGCTGCTGGTCCCCGGTCAAGCCCGGGAAGATGGGCAGGAACATGGTCGTGGCGGCCACGTCCTCGGTGACCGGCAACACCATCCCGGGCAGCCGGGCCTCGAAGTAGGGCTCCCGGTAGAGCGGCTGGATGCCGCGCCGGCAGGAGACTCCCTCGGCCGCCACGGCCTCGAGCACCTGGTCCCGGGTGCGACGGGCGCCCGGCCGGATCCGGATGCAGTACGACGAGAAGCAGTGCTCGGTGTCGTCGGGGACCAGCGGGCACTCGACCTCGTCGAACCGCCCCAGGAGCTCGCCGTAGATCCGGGCCTGGTCGCGACGGGCCCGCAGCATCTCGGGGAGGCGCCCGAGCTGGACCAGCCCGATGGCGGCCTGGATGTCGGTGAGCCGGTAGTTGAAGCCGGCCTCGTGATAGACCTGCTGCAGCACGCCCTTCGCCTTGTGGCGGTCGAGGTCGGAGATCGACGCCCCGGTGGCCCGGAGCGAGCGGGCCCGCTCGGCGGCCTCGGCGGAAGCGAGCATCAGCATGCCGCCTTCCCCCGTGGTGATCATCTTGCGGGGGTGGAAGCTGTAGCAGGTGGGGTTGCCGCGGGCCCCCAGGTACTGGCCCCGATAGGTGGCCCCGAAGGCGGTGGCGGCATCCTCCAGGACCAACAGGTCGCGGCGGGCGGCCAGGGCCTCGAAATCGGCGATCCGGGCCGGGAGCCCGATCTGGTGCACCACCATGATGGCCCGGGTGCGGGGTGTGACGGCCGCCTCGGTGGAGGCCGGGCAGAGGTTGTAGGTCCGCGGTTCGATGTCGGCGAAGACCGGGGTGGCCCCGGCGTGGACGATGGCGTTGGCCGTGGCCATGCAGGTCGAAGCCGGCACGATCACCTCGTCGCCGGGGCCGATCCCGCTCACCAGGAGCGAGAGGTGCAGGGCCGAGGTCGCCGAGTTGGTGGCCACCGCGTGGGCAGCCCCGATCAGGTCCCGCACCTTGGTCTCGAACTCGGCCACCACCGGCCCTTGGCTCAACCACCCCGAGAGGATGGCCTTGCCGGCAGCTTCGACTTCCTCCGGACCGACCCAGGGTCGGAGCAACGGGATGTGGTCCTCGAACAGGCTCATGGAGACTCCCTGGGGCCGCTCCGAGTCACAGGAGACGCGGCCAATCGCGTTCCGGGTCCACCGGACGGATCACCCGTGCCGGGACCCCGTAGGCGAGCACACCGGGCGGGAGGTCCGCCACCACCACCGATCCGGCGCCCACGATGGAGCCGGCGCCGACCTTCACCCGGGGCGCCAGGACCGCCCCCACCCCGAGGAAGGCCCCCGCCCCGATCGTGACCCGCCCGGCCATCCTCGCTCCCGGCGAGACCGAGACGCCCTCCTCCAGCACGCAGTCGTGCTCGACGATGGCGCCGGTGTTGATCAGGCCGTGGGGCCCGACCCGGGCCTGGCTCTGGACCACGGCTCCCGGGAACACCACCGTCCCCTCCCCGAGGCTCGCCGACTCGAGGACCACCGCCGAGGGATGACGCACCACGCCGAATCGGAGTCCCGACGCCGACAGCTCCGCGGCCACCGCCAGCCGCGTCGGATTGCGCCCCAGCGCCACCACCCCCAGATCGCACCCGGGATCGAGGTTCCCCGCCAGCCAGTCGCGGCCATGGACCTCGACGCCCTGGACCCGGGTGCCCCGGCGGACCGGGTCGTCATCGAGGAGGATCCTCCCGGCCCCGGGCGCGGCCGCCGCCAGCAGCTCGACCGTGATCCTCCCCTGGGCACCGGCCCCGAAGACGAGCCAGTTCACGAAGCGCAGGCCTCGCAGCCGAGCCCGAAGGCCCGGTAGAGGACCGAGACCACCTGGTCCTGCTCGGCCTCGCTCATCTGCGGGAAGATCGGGACCAGGAACGAGTGGTCATGGGCCGCCTCGCTCTCGGGAAGCGAGGCTCGGGCGGCATGTTCGCGATAGGCCTCCTCGCGGTGGGCGAGCATGATCCCCGGCTTGCTCGCCACCCCCGCATCCAGGAGCGCCTGGATCACCTCGTCCCGGGTCCGGGGCGCGCCCGCCTTCAGGGTGAGGGCGTAGGACTGGTAGTTCGGTTCGGCCCACTCCGGGACGTGGGGCGTCGTCAGCCACGGGTGTCCGGCCAGGGCCGCGTGGTAGCGGGCCGCCACCTGCCGGCGACGGGAGACGATCCCGGGGAGCCGCTTCATCTGCTCGATCCCGATGGCGGCCTGCACGTCGGTCATCCGGTAGTTGTAGCCCACTCCCTCGTAGCGCTCGATCACCAGGCGCTTGGCCCCATGGCGGACGGTGTCGGGGACCGTCATCCCGTGCTGGCGCATGCGCCGCAGCCGGGCCGCCAGCTCGGCGTCGTCGGTCGTCAGCATGCCGCCTTCCCCCGTGCTGATGACCTTGCGGGGATGGAAGGAGAAGCAGACCAGGGGAGAACCTCCCCCGATGGGACGGCCCCGATAGCCGCTCCCCAGGGCGCAGGCCGCGTCCTCGACCAGCAAGAGACCCCGGCGCCCCGCCAGCTCGCGGAAGCGGTCGAGATCGGCGGGCAGGCCGATCTGGTGGACCACCAGGATCGCCCGGGTCTTCGGGGTGATCACGCTCTCGACCGCGTCGGGGTCGAGGTTGAAGGTGCGACGGTCCACGTCGGCGAAGACCGGGACGGCACCCGCATGGCGCACCGCGTTGGCGGTGGCCAGGAACGACATCGAGGGGACGATCACCTCGTCGCCGGGCCCGATCCCGAGGACCACCATGGCGAGGTGGAGGGCCGTGGTGCAGTTCGAGACCGCCACCGCATGCGCCACCCCGCAGGCCTCGGCCACGACACCCTCGAACTCGGCGACCCGGGGACCCTGGGTGAGCCACCCGCTCTCGATCACGGCGGTGGCGGCCGCGCTCTCCTCAGGCCCCAGGAGCGGTCTGGTGATGGGGATCATAGTGTCCGAGCTCCCGTCTGCGGATCGCCTCCCGGCGCCACTCGACCAGGCGCCGCAGGCCTTCGTCGAGGTCGATCTCCGCCTCGAAACCGAGGAGTTCCCGGGCCTGATCGGTCGAGGCCAGGCGCCGCGGCACCGGGTTGACGGCCCGCTCCGGGAGGAACTCGGGTTCGAGATCGGTCCGCCCGGTCACCGCCAGCAGGCGTCGCAACAGCTCGAGCAGGCTGGTCTCGGTCCCCGAGGCCACGTTGAAGACCCGGTCGGAGATCTCGCTCCGGGCGGCCAGCACGTTGGCGCGGGCCACGTCCTCGCTGTAGACGAAGTCCATGGTCTGGGAACCGTCCCCGAAGATCTTGGGCCGGGTACCCGAATCGAGGCAGTCGAGCCAGCGGATCAGGACCTCGGTGTACTTGCCGAAGACGTCCATGCGGGGCCCGTAGACGTTGAAGTAGCGCAGCGCCACGTAGGAGAGCCCGGTCATCTCGTGGAACGACCGGTAGAGCGCCTCGTTGGCGATCTTGGCGGCCCCGTACCAGGTGCGGTTGTTGTAGAGGTGGTGGCTCTCGCGGGTGGGGAACTCGTCGGCCATGCCGTAGACCGAGGCCGAGCTGGCCGCCACCAGGCGCCGCACCTTGGCCTCGACCGCCGCCTCGACCACGTTGAAGGTGCCGGTGACCAGGACGTCGTGGCATTCCCGCCACTGCTCGGCGCAGGCGGTGATCCGGATGGCCGCCTGGTGGAAGACCACGTCGACGCCGTCGAAGACGGGGCGGATGGCAGCCTTGTCCCGGATGTCGGCCCGCACCAGCTCGACCCGGGCGCGCTGGCGGGCATCCTCGATGTTCAGGAGGGTTCCCCGGGTGAGGTTGTCGATCACCCGGACCTCGGAGACGCCCTCGCGGCGTACCAGGAGGTCCAGGATGGTCGAGCCGATCAGCCCGCACCCGCCGGTGATCAGCACCGTCTTGCCTGCGAGTTCCATGGGCCGAGAGTAGGCGAGCGCTCCCGGCTGTTCAAGGCACCCGCCGAGGCTCGCCGGGATGGAGGACGGGGCCCTGCGGGCTACCCTCGGTCCGGCGACCGGAGGAGGGGCATGGACATCGTGCGCCACGACCGGGTCGGGACGCGGTCGCTCCCGGCGAGGTCGGGGCTGGCCCTGGTCCTGGCGACGCTCGCGACCGCGGCAGGCGCCGCCGGTCCCGGGGACCTGCAGGTCGAGGCTCCCGACGGTCCCGCCGGGGCCCTGGCCCGGCTCACGAGCTCGCCGCTCCGGGCCTCCGATCCCTATGCCCCCGCGGCCTGGTCCGTCCCGGCCGACCGGATCGCCTTCGAGGCATCGGACCGGCGGGCGGTGCTCTGGTCGGCCAGCCGCCGGCAACCGGTGGGCGAGGGGGGCGTCGGTTCCGGGAGCATGCCGATTCCGGCCGCGACCGTCTCGCTCCTCGCCTTCGATCCGACCGGGAAGTACCTGGCCCGGACCGACCGGGGCTGCGAGATCACCTCCGCCGAGGTCTTCGAACTCGCCACCGGGCGGCGGGTGGCGACCGTCCCGCTGGCCGGCCCCAAGGCCCAGTCCAACGAGGACGACGAGTGGAAGCCGGGCGAGGAGTTCCGCCTGGTCCTCACCGTCTGCCTCGACCCTCCCGAGGTGCTCACCCTCTCCCCGGGCGCGAGCCATCTGGCGGCCGCGGCCCGGCAAGGTCCCTTCACCATCGCCAGCCTGGGCCAGCCACTCGTCACCTGGACGGTGCCGACCGCGCCGGCCCGCCCCTCCCAGGCCGTCTTCGCGCCCCGGGGCGACACCCTGGCCCTCTCCGACGACCAGGGGCGGATCCGGCTGGTCGACCTCGCCACCCGGAGCATCAAGGAGCTCGGTCGGACCTGGACCGGGGCCGGGACCCTGGCCTTCGCTCCCGACGGCTCCCGCCTCTACGTCGGAGGGGACCACGGCTCGGTCTCGGCCTGGTTGCGGGTGACGGTCAAGGGCGGGAACTGGACCCGCAAACTCCCCGGCGAACGGGTCCTGGCCCTGGCCCCGGAGCCGGACGGCCGGACGCTGGCGGTGGCGGTCGAGGTGCCTTCGGGTGCCGGGAGCCTCGGGGTGGAGTCCCTCATCCAGCGCCTCGCTGCCGATGACGGCCGGGACCTGACCCCCGGCTTCCGCATCCCGGGTCGGGTCGAGTCCCTCGAGTTCCACGAGGGTCGGCTCCATGCCCTGGTGCGCCAGGGCGTGCTGCTCTCCACCCGGGTCCTCCCGAGGAGCCCGTCCGAAGCCGACGACCCGGAGCCGATCCTGGGTCACGGCCGGCAGATCGAGGACCTGGCCTTCGACCCGGAGGGACGCTGGCTGGTCTCGGCCGACGCCGGGACGGTGATCGCCTGGGACACCCGCACCTGGACGATCGCCGGCAGCGCCCGGGCAGGGCCGGGGCTGTCCCGCCTCTGCGTGGATCCCCGCGGCCCCTCGGTCTACGCCGCCCGGAACGCCGGCCTGGTGCGCCTCGGTCTGCCCGGGCTGGAGGTCGCCTGGAGCCAGGAGCTCCCCCGGGTCGCCGACCTGGTGCTCCGGCCGGGTGCGGATCGCGCCCTGGTCCTCACCTGGGGCGCGGAACTGCTGGACGTGGGCCTCGGCCCCGAGGTCGAGGTCCGGAGCCTCCGCAAGCTCTCCGACACCGGGGGCAGGCTCGCCTCCGACCATGCCGGCAAGGTCGTAGCGGTGCGGGAAGGCTCGCAGCGCGCCCTCGTGTTCGAGGGGGAGCGCCCGACCCCCCGGGCCGGGCCCGCGGCGGCACGTTGGATCGCGGATCTCGACCTCTCGCCCGGGGGCGATCGGCTGGCCCTGCTCCACCAGAACGACGGCGTGCTGGCCGACCAGTGGACGGTGGCGGGGCCCAAGCGGCTCGGCCCCCTGGCCAGGGTGGCGAGCCTCGGCACGCCCAGCGAGCTCCGGGTCGCCTGGCGGTCCCGCCTGGTGGCCTTCCGGGCCTGGGACCGGGTGCAGCTGGCCCGCTTCGGGGCGACCCGGGAGTTCCGGAGCGTCTCGCACGGCGGCGGCTCGCTCTCGGCCCTGGCCCTCTCCCGGGACGAGCGCCTGCTCGCCACCGGGGCCGAGGACGGCTCGATCCTGGTCTGGGACCTGGCCGCCCTGGCGCTCCTGGGCGAGGGTCCCGAGAAGGAGACCGCGCCGGCCAGGAGCCGCTGAACGCGCTGCCGGCCGGGGCCTCCCGCCACGGGGCATGCGGGTGGTCAGCCGGGAAGGTCGCGTGCTAGGGTCCCGGGCCATCGAGAAGGACCGTCGCGTGTCGGCGGTCCCCCCCACACGAACAAGAAGAATGAAGTGGGAAGCAGAGAACGCGTTGGGAGGAGTCGAGAGATGGTGCGTAAGCTCGCGTCCATGGCCCTGCTGTCGCTGGGCCTCCTGGTCGGAGGCCTCCGGGCCGAGACCGTCGTAGTCCCCGGGGAGCGCGAGGGGTTCCCGACCCCGCCGGCGTTCCGCCTGATCGCCACCGGCGTGTCGTACAACGACGACTTCGCCTACGTGTGGGTCGAGGCCGAGGGGAATTGCCGCTGGGAGTGGAAGCAGGAGTGCCACGTGGGGGCCAACGGCCAGGTCATCTGCCGCCCGGTCTCCGAGTGGAAGTGCGACCGGGACATGGCCTACTACCGGCTGCCGGCGACCGTGAAGGTCGACGCCGCCAAGAAGCGGGCCTACTTCGTCGCCGAGGGTGCCAATCCCCTCGCCTTCGGGAAGACCAAGTCGTTCCTCTGGTCGAAGTGGATCGAACTCTTCCAGGGCGCCAAGCTCTCCGTGACCCACCAGACCGCGGACCTGGTGCTCGACACCGAGAAGCTCGGGACCGGCGCCCGCGAGGCGAACTTCCTCGACCTGTACGAGGACCGGGTGGACTGAGGTCCAAGACGGATCGCCGGCGAGCCGGGGAGGGTCGAGACCCTTCCCGGCTCGTCGCGTCCGGGGGTCCGGGCAGGCGGGCGTCCGGGCGTGACCGGAGCGACCGACCGGACGGGTGGGGCACGCCCCGGCGGGGGTGAAATCCATTGCCCGAGGCTCTTGGCACGACGCCTGCGTGGGGTTCCCCATCCCGGGATCCCGGATCCCGATTCGATTGCCGAAGGAACTCCCCCATGCGATACGCCTCTTCCGGCGCGCCCCGCCGCGCCCTCCTCGCCCTCGGGATGGCGCTGCTCCCGGCCTTCCCCTCTCCCGCCCAGACCGGTGCCGACCTGGGCAGGGTCCGCGACGAAGGGACCCGCCTCCGCACCGACCTGAATGCCGGCCTGGAGCGCTGGGACGAGGTCCGCCGCCAGGCCGAGGCGGTACGGGTCGAGCTCCCCAAGAAGGGCGACAAGCATCTCGACGTGCCCGGATCGATCGGCAGGAAGGGCAACCTCGATCAGGCCGAGATGCTCGGGTTCCTGCCGATCCGCCTGATCGACGACCTGAACCGGCGCATCTACATCGAGTACGAGCGCGGCTACCGGGATTGGATGAAGGGCTTCTACCCGCCGCTCGCCTACTCGGGCCACTCGGCGGAAAGCCTGCGCTGGACCATCACCCTCTTCGACTCGTGGGACCGGGACGTGTGGTTCGACTGGAACGTCCCCCAGTACATCTGGCAGCTGTACGTGAAGAAGCTGGGAGGGATGGGCACCGACGTCGCCACCTTCGAGCGCATGATGGGGGAGCTACCCTCCCTGCATGAGCGGGCCGCCGGCACCGTGACCGCGGCCGCCGGCTACCGCCCCCAGGTCGAGGACCCCGGCTTCTGGGGCTGGCTGCCGTGGAAGAAGCTCGACTGGGCGAACGAGGCCGACTGGAACCGGCTCTCGTCGGAGGCCAACGGCGCGCTGCGCACCTACCACGAGCGGCTCGGGGGCGCGGCCCGGGCCTCGGACGGGGCGATCCGCTCGATGGTCGAGTCGGCGGTCCGCTACCGGGACGGGAACCGACCGGTGCTCGAGTTCCTGGTGGGATGGTCCCCCGGCTCGACCGGCACCGGCAACGGCTGGTCGGGGAGCTTCGCCCCCGATCCCTTCGGGCTCGACCGGGGCCTCTGGCAGTACTACTTCGACCTCCAGGTCTTCCAGGCCTTGCCCCGGGAGCTGCATGACGAGGTCTTGCGACGCCTGGTCCACGCCTACTTCCGGGGCGCCCGGGATGCCAAGTACGGCAGCAACGTCTCGAGTTCCTCGGGCGGCGGCTACGACTACGGCTGGGGTTCGTCCTACGGGACCGGCGACGGCTACGGGTACGGCAGCGACCGCCGCTACGGCACCGGGAACGGCCGGACCCGCACCCCCCGGTCCTGGAACTCCGGCAGCGGGTCGGGTTCCGGGTCGGGGTCGGGCTCGGGCTCGGGCTCGGGGTCGGGGTCGGGCAGCTCCGGCAGCGGCTCCGGGTCGGGCAGTGGATCGAGCGGCTCGGGGTCCGGAGGGTCGAGCGGGTCCGGCTCGGGAAGCGGTTCCGGGAGCGGCACCGGCTCCGGCGGGTTCGACGATCCCTGGAGCGACATCGGCGGCACCGGCTCGGGGAGCGGCTCCGGGTCCGGGAGCGGGACCGGCTCCGGCAGCTCGAGCGGAGGCACCGGCACCGGGCGCTGACGCCGATCCCGGGCAACGATGCGCCGCGGGGACCCTCGGGTCCCTGCGGCGCTCCTGCGCCAGGGGGACGACGCCGCCGGGGCGGTACAAGTCGCCGTCTTGGGCCGCGGCTTTCGGCCTTCCCCCATCTGCCGGCTCCACCGAAACCAGGAGCGGGAGGTCCCGATGGACGACCGCCGCTTCCTCTATCTACAGGAGGAACTGAACCGGGAGCTCGGCAAGAAGCCGAGCCTCGAGGACACCCTGCACCGCTTCCGGGACTGGGTCACCGACCTGCGCCGCAAGCTCGAGCTCCAGTGGGACGGGGCTCGGGCGTAGCCCTGCCTGCGTCCCGGCCCTCGGAGTTGGTAAGCTCCCCCGCATGCGCGTCGCCATCACGGGTATGGGCCTGGTCAGCGCCGCCGGGATCGGGGTCCCGGAGTTCCGGCGTGCCATCGAGGCCGGGCTGCCTGGGGACTCCTCCGTCCCCGAGCTGATCGCCCCTGCCCAGCAGGCCCGCATCGGGGCCGTCGCCCGGGACCCGGCCTACCGGGACACCCGAGGTCCGTGGGACCGGGCCATCCGCTGGTCGGAGGTCGCCGCCCGGGAGGCCGCTTCCCAGGCCGGTTTCGCGCCGGGCCGCTTCCCGGCCGGCTCGGCCCTGGTGCTCGGGACCTCGCTCGGGGCCGCCGAATCGGCCCAGCGCTGGCACGAGGCGAGGCTCGGGGGAAGGCGGGGACGACGGTCTGACCTGGTCCAGGCGGCCCTGCACGCGACCACGGACAAGGTCGCCTGGAGCCTCGGGCTCGACGGTCCGCGCACCACCATCTCCAACGCCTGCGTCTCGGGCACGAACGCGCTGGGGATCGCCCTCGACATGGTGCGGGCGGGCGAGGCCGAGGTGGTGGTGGCCGGCGGGGTGGACACCCTGCACCGCTTCAACTTCTGCGGGTTCGCCACCCTGTGGGCCCTCACCAGCGAGCGCTGCCGTCCCTTCGATTCGCACCGCACCGGGATGCTGCTCGGGGAGGCCGCCGCCTTCCTGGTGGTCGAGAGCGAAGCCAGCCTGAGGCGCCGTGGTGGCCGGGCCCTGGTCGAGCTCGCCGGCTACGGCGCGGCCGGGGACGCGGTCCACATCACGGCGCCGTGCCGGGAGGGCGGCGGGGCCTTCCGCTCGATCTCGATGGCGCTCGCCGACGCCGGGGTCACGCCCGAGGACGTCGACTTCGTCTCCCTGCACGGGACCGGGACCATGTACGCCGACGGCATGGAGGCCGCCGCCATGGGCCGGATCTTCGGCGAGCGGGTCCGGGAGGTCCCGGCCACCAGCCTGAGGCCGGTGACCGGCCACACCATGGGATCGGCCGGCTCGATCGACACGGTGGCCTGCGTGCTGGCGATCGAACACGGCTTCGTGCCCCCCACGCCCCACCACAACGAGCTCGACCCGGGGCTGGCGGCCCCGGTGCGGATCGTGACCGAGCGGCTCGCCGGGCCGGTGGAGGTGGCGCTGAACACCTCCTCGGGCTTCGCCGGCTCGAACGCTTCGGTGGTGCTGCGGCGCTGGGACCGGAGCGGGGAGCAGGCGCCGTGAGGCAGGTCGTGGTCACGGGCATCGGTCTCGTGCATCCCCGGGGCGAGGACCCGTCGATCCTGGACGCGGTCTTCGCCGAGGACCCCGGTCCGGTCGTGGCCACCATCGCCGAGCTCGACTACAAGCGCTACTTCCCGGACAGCACCAAGCGGATCAAGAAGATGGACATGGCCGGGCGCTATGCCTCCTACGCGGCCATGCTGGCGCTGCGTTCGACCGGCCTCGAGAAGCCGCCCGTACCGCAGCGTTCGGGGCTCGTCACCGGCACCATGTTCGGCGGGCTGGAGGCCTGCGAGGCCTTCCATCGGGAGATGCTCACCGCCGGACCCGACGCCGTGAATCCGGTCCACTTCCCCAACACCGCCCACAACGTGGCGGCCGGCCACGTGGCCATCTCGCTCGGCCTGCAGGGGCCGGTGCTGGCGCTGGCCTCCGGGCTCTCCGCTTCGCTCGAGGCGATCCTGGCGGGCACCCGCATGATCCGGGCCGGGAGGGCCGACCTGGTGGCCGCGGGCGGATTCGAGCGCTGGTTCCCGACCCTGGCCGAGGCCCTGGGCGCGGCCGGGATCCCGGTCGGGGCGGGTGGCCTGGCTCCCTCGGAAGGCGCCTGCTTCCTGATCCTGGAGGCCGAGGAGATGGCCCGGGCCCGGGACGCCCGGATCCGGGGTCGCATCCTGACCTACGGCCAGGCCTCGGGCAGCCCGTCGACCGGCGGATCGGATCCCGAGGGCAAGGCGCTCTCCCGGGCTCTCGGACTGGCGCTCGCCCGGGCCGACGGGGCACCCGATCTGCGGATCGCGTGCCTCGGCACCCAGGGGCTCGCCGGCTACGACCGGGCGATCGCCGCCGGCTGGGATTCGGCGCTCTCCGGGGGAGTGGACGAGCTGGTCCGGATCACGCCCAAGCGCGCCCTGGGCGAGACCTTCGGGGTGGCCGGTGCGCTGGCGGTGGCCAGCATCCTCCGGGGCTGGGAGACGGGACGCTTGCCCCCGGGCTCGGCGTTGGTGGACGGCCTCTCCTGGGGAGGGGCCGCCAGCGCGCTGCTGGTGGCCGGGGGCGACCGAGGGCAGTAGGCACCGCCGGACCGGGAGCCGTCCGGATCACTTCCGCAGCTTGGGCAGGTGCGCGGCGGCGGCCACGACCAGCTTCCGCAGGGCCGCGTTCCCGAGCATGTCCGGATCCTCGAGCTTCACGTGGCGGAGCGCCTTGCCGGTCCCCTCCAGGAGCCCACCAGGGTCCGGGAGGTCGGCGCCGTAGTAGAACCCGAGGTTCACGTGGGCCTTGAAGAGGCCGACGTAGCAGAAGTGCTCGGACATCTTCTTCGGTCCGACGCCGTAGCTGGCGATGTTCTGCTTCGGCCAGACCAGCTCGACCGCGTCGGGCATGGCTTCCCGGATCAGGGCCACCGCGCCGCGGGCCAGGCGGACGACCTGGGGCGTGCGCCCCTCGAGGAGGGCCTCCAGTTCCTTGCTCATGCTGGCCTCCATTCCGGGCGGGTTTACGGTCGGCGACAGAGTATCCCGGCGAGGGGAGCACGCGTCGCCGGGGCCAGCGGGCCCTGGAGTGGTTCCGGTTCCATCAATTCGCACCTTCGCTTTGGCGGAAACACCCGGAAGGCTACCGTTGCGCAGAACGGTCCGCGGCGGCGAGAACCCCGGGGGTAACCTTGCGTTTCCTGCGAATCCAGGTCCTGGTCCTCACGCTCCTGGCGATTTCCACGGTGCCCATCGCAGGAAGGGCGGCGCCCTCGCCCGATCCGGAGGCCGCGGGAACCGACTCGCCCGGAGATCCGAGACCCGCCTGGAGCTACGAGGTGGAGAGGCTCCGCAGAGTGCCGGGGGATCCCGAACGCGAAGCCCTCCTGGCGGAGTGGCGGAACTCCGCGAGCGGTCCGCAGGGAGCGTGTTTCCGCTCGCTCCTCGCCCTGGCGACCGCGGATCCCGCTGCCGCCCTGGCGGCGGAGGCAGGGGCGGCGCCGGACTCGCCCTGGGTCCGGTTGGCGATGGCCCGGCACCGGCTCGAGTCCTGGGAGGGCGACGAGGAAGAGACTTCGAGGTCGCTGGAGGAGAGCTTGCTCGCTCTCGAAGCGGTCGTACCCCTGCCGCCGGACGAGACCAGTTTCCACCTCGAGCGAGCCAGGATCCATGAGGCCCTGGCGCATCGGAGCAAGGCCGTAGCTGCCGTGGAGGCCGCCCTGGCGGCAGGGCGCCATCATCCGCGAGCCCAGGTAGCGATCGCCGTTTGGCTCGGCAGCCTCTATGTTCCCGACGACGCTGCCTTGACGAACGAGCCGGACCCCCCGGTCCCGGTGCGGCGCCTTCTCCTCCGTCTCGCTCGCGAGCTGGAGGTCCTGCCCGGATTCGAACCTCTCCTTGCTTCCTCGTGGCTCGGGGATACCTACCGTCTGGGTGTGGCGCGCCATCTCGTCCACGACTCCGATCCCGCTTCGCCCCCCTCACCCGAGGAGGTCCGAGAGGGAACGCGAAGGGTCGAGGAACTGCTCGCCCGGAACCCGGGGAACCTCGCTGCGCTCCACTTGCAGATCAGCAACCTCGCTGCGGGTGGCCGCTATGAGGAGGCGCTCGCGAGGATCCGCCGATCGCCGACGCCCGAGGCGTCCGCCTGGGTGACGCGCTCCATCGAGGAGATGCTCGAGAGTGGGGCAGGTCTTCACTCGGTTGTCGAGGACGGAGACCACCTGGTCTTCCGGACCAGGCCCGAAGGCAGGACGGAGGTCCCCGTCTGGGTGACCGGCGACTTCGACGGATGGCAGGGACGACGTCATCGCCTCCGCCCGGGAGTGGATGGACAGCTGACCGTCCGAGTACCCCGCCCGTCGGCCCCAGGTCTGTATCGGTACAGGTTCGAGACTCGTTACAACCGGTTCTCTCGCGCCATGACCGCCCCTGCGGCGCACCTGGGAGCCACCGCCTTCCGCATCGACACCACGGGACATCTGGCCCCCGAGGCCGCGGCCGACAGGGAACTCCTGCTCCTGCGTGCCCGAGAACTCTCCTGGACACCTTGGACGGCCTTCCGGTCTCTCGAGCTGGCCACCCGCGCCTTGGAATCCGACCCAGGGAATCCGGAAGCGCTCGCGGCTCTCCATACGGGGCTGGTGCGGACCGGGAAATGGCGGGAACTCACCTCGGGATGGCCCGCGGAGCGGGTGAGGATCCCGGACGCAAAACAGGACGCGGCCCGTGCATTGCACACTGCCCTGTGCGCCGCTCGCGGCCCCGGGCGGCGGGACCTCCTGGCCCAGGCCGAGGCCATGGGGATGGGAACCGAGTCGATCCGGGAGGAGCTGCTCGAAGACGAGCCCGATCCCTGGAAGCGGTACCTCCTGGCAGAAGCCCAGCTCGCGGGCCGGCCCGAGGAGGACCGGTACCAACAGCATCTCGCCTCTGCGGCCGAAGACCCCGCGACCTGGGAGAGGATCCGGGACCGTGCGGCAGGGAGTCGACAGCCCGAGATCCTCTTCTTCCTCGCTTCGGAGCTGGGCAAGCGGGGAGAGGTCGAGGCCTGTCGCCAGGCGCTGCGGCGCTACCAGGAGGTTGCCGGGGATCTGGCTGCCTGGACCTGGACCCGCTCGCTCTGGATCCACTCCAACCATCTGAAGCCGACCTCGAAGGAGACCCTGCTCGAGGGTCTCACGGAGGCGACCCGGCGCTTTCCCGACTCGCCGATGCCCTACGAGTGGATCCAGACCGTGACCGAGGCCGGGGTCCGTCCGGACCATCTCCTGGCGAATCTGCTCTCCACGGGCTCCGGGAACTCGATCGGCCCCGACCGCCTGGTGGCCCTCGGCCTCCTGGCCCGGGAAGCCGGGGATCCCCGCGCCGAGAGCTGGCTGCAGGCCGCGGTTTCGGAGGACCCCACCTGGAACGAGGCGCTCCATCGACTGGGCTGCTTCTACTTCGACCACCAGCGCTACCCCGAGGCGGCCGAACCGCTGCGAATGGCCCTGGATCGGACCTTCGACCCGACCCAGCGGTTCCACGTCCTCCAGCGAACCCTGATCCTCCTGGCTCGGAGCGGGAGCTTCCGGGAGGCCGCAGACCTGGGGCTCGCCTCGTTGCCCCGGATGACCGAGCGGGACCAGCGCAAGGGCATCGCCTGCGCCAGCCTGATCCTGTCGCTCCTCGGCCTCTCGCCGTCGAACGTCGTGGCGGCCTACGACAGCCTGCGCGAGTCTCCGCTCTTCCAGGGGACCCTGGCCATGCTCCTGGGGAGCCTCGCAAGCCTCTGCTTCGGCTCGGTGGCGGCGTTCCTGATCGCCATCCTCCGTCATCGGCCCCTCCTGCTCCAGGCCTGCCTCGGACCGGTCCTGGCATCCTGGGGAGCCGTACTGGTGATGATCTCGGCAGCCATCGCCAGCGCCGGGGTGGGTGGTCCGCTCGGCATGGGAATCGGCGAGGGTACCCGGGGTGGGGCCTTCAATCCCTGGTGGATCGGACTCCTGGCCTGTGCCGCGATCGCGGGCTCCCTCGGTCTGGCGACGCGGCCGCGATCCCAGGGGAAGGCCCAGAGCCAGGATCCCGACCGCGGGGGAGCACGGACTCCGACCGGAGAGGGCGGTACCGCCGAGCCGGGAGTCCAAGGGGGAACCGGGATCCAAGGGCTGACTCCGGCCGTCCTGCAGCCCCAGCAGGAGTGGGATGAGAGCGCCGGGAAGACCGCCGACAGCTGGACCGGTGAGATCGAGCCCCGACTGATCGAGATCTACGGCGCCCCTGCCGAATGGTCGTGGACGGTGCCGATCGATGTCGCCTGGTCCCTCGTGCAGACGCGCTGGAGGCCTCTCCTGAGCGTGCTCGTCCTGCTCGTCGCCTCGTCTCCCCTGATCGCCCTCGTAACGCTGGGGATGGAGGCCGGGAGTCGCGGGATCGGCTACCTCGGTCTCCTCGCCCTGTGGTCGCTCTTCCAGCTGCGTTTCGTGGCCCTCGACTTCCTGCTGCGCGGCGATGCACAGGACTGGGCATCCAAGGTGGAGAAGTGCCGGGAGGTACGCAGGGCCCAATCCGAGGAGACGCCGTTCAATCTCCTGATGGGTCTCTCCCTGCTCGGATGCCAGATCGGTGCCGGGCTTGCCGTGAACCCCTTGAGCGAAGGCCTGGTCGAGTCCTCGGCGGACCCCGTGATCCCGGCGATCCTCCAGCCCCTGGCAGGTCTCGGACTGGTAGCAGCCTCGGCATTCGCCGCCCTCTGCATTCTCGAGCGAGGTCTCTTCTCATCGTCCAGTCCCCTTGCCTGGCGGGCGGTCATGTCGGCGATCCGGAACCGACCGCTCCGAATGCTCCTCGTGGCGCTCTGCATCGTCGGATGGGTCCTGTTCGAGATGGCCACCACCTTCGGGGTCGCCTTCGTAGCGGGGGCGGGCCTGCCGCAACAGATCCTCGGCAACGACTTCCGCGCCCAGGCCGCGCTCGTCGCGGTCCAGGTCGCGATCTCGTCCGGTGCCATCTGGATCACCATGTTCGCCGTGTTCGCCTACATCCGGGCCCGCTGCCCGACCCCGAAGGAACTCGCCTGGCCCTTCCGGGGCCCGGAAGCCACGCCCGATGTACCGGAGGCACCCGATCCCTCGTCCCTGAACTCGAGGGCACGGGTGATGCCGGCGCGGCTCGTCCGCCCGATCCGGCGACAGGTCGATTGTCCGGACTAGGAGCAGTGCCCTGCGGCGACCACCGCCGCCACGAAGCCCTCGGGATCCTCGGGGGTGAGGAGCAGCGGGCGGTCGCCCTCGAGCTCGAGGAGCACGAGGCCGTCGCAGCGGGTGATGTACATCGTGAGCATCCCGAGGCGGCGGGTCCAGAGCAGGCCGAAGCCGCCCCAGAGTCCCCCCACGCCGATCCGCATGGCGGTGCCCAGGCGGGCCCGCAGGGTCGCGGTGGGGAGGAGTTCGACGTGGGTGACCCGCCTCCAGGGCAGCGTCCAGGTCCGGGCCGGCCACTCGATCCGGAGCGAGTCCGACCCGAGGACGAAGCCGGTAGGCCGCATCCAGAGCCAGATCGCCAGGTAGAGGGCGGCCACCCCCAGGGCCACGGTGGCAAGCACTCCCCCCTGGTGTCCGTGCCGACCGAGGGAGACCCAGCCCAGGACCACGGGAACCGCCAGGCAGATCCAGGTCGGGATCGCCATGCGCCGGTCCATGGGGGCGATCGGGAAGCGGTTGGGGGTGATGCGGGTCATGGATGCCTCCCTTCGGAGGGGGAATGCCATGGGGCTCTCAACGGCTTTGCCGAGGCGGCCCCGGCAAGACCCGCTTGACGACCCCGGGGTCCTCCCTAGGATGCGCCCAAAGACAACGATCGCCGCTCGCAGGAAAGAGTCGAACCATGTCGCTGGATTCCTCGTCGCGTACCCGGGGTCGGGCGCGCTCGCTGTTCCTCGTGCTGGCCCTGCTGTCCGCCGCGCCCCTTCCGGCCCGTGAGCTCTCGCGGGTAGCCCGCTTCCACTCCCTGCATGCGGTCCCGGCCGCCCCGGTGGCCGTCGATGCCGCGGGACGAGACCTCGAGGGCCTCGAGGTCAGGATCGAGAACGGGCGGATCGATCTCAGGGTCGCCCGGATGACCCCGGAGCGGGGGATCACCATCGAGGGCTTCTCGCTCGCGGGGCGCTTCCCGGAGGGAGGCGACCTGGTGACCCGGCCGGTGAGTTCCGTCGCCGAGGCGCTCTTCGCCGAGAGCGACTTCCGGATCGCCAAGCTCGATTCGGGAGGAGTCGCCCCGACCTTGAAGAACCTCACGGTCTCGTGCCGCGACGGACGCTTCGTCTTCACCGGCAAGAAGCTCACGACCTTCTCGGCCGAGGGCAAGCTGGCGCTGGTGCCCGAACCCCTCACCCTGGTCGTCGAGCTGGAGAAGGTGAAGGCCGGGATCGTCCCGGTCCCGCTCCGGGTGGTGTTCGCGGCCCTCGCCAAGGTCCTGAAGGTCCCGGGCGTCGAGATCGACGCGCCCCGGATCCTGGTCGACCTGGGGTCGCGGCTACGGTAGCAGCTCCCGGACCAGCCGCTCGGCCGCCCTGCCCCGGGCAGGGCGGTTCCGCGTCACCCGACCTGAGTCAGCCTGCAGCTCGCCCGCAAGGGGCTCGCTCGCGGCGGGCTTGTCGGGTAGCCGGGGGCGGTTGCCCGCCCCCGGCTCCCACAGAACCGT
>CAYOHP010000026.1:0-66424 GCA_964403795.1 uncultured bacterium
GAACCCGGCAGTGGCAGGCAACAGTACCGGCTCGGCAGTCGCCTTCCTGTATGATCTCGCCACCAACGTCATCCTGATGCGGCAGGGCAACCCGGCCAACGCGGATGTCGATACGGACGGGGATGGTATCCTGCGCACGATTGACCTGTTTCAGACCACTGGCGGCGGCGCACCCTGGGTAGACCGCGACAGGATTCACATCCCACAGGCCGATGAGCAGCAGCGTGATCATCGTGTTGAGGTGGGCGCGCCAAGGAGGCCCCTTGGACCCGCCGAGCGGCAGAAAGACGTAGGACCGCAGCCAGGTCGAGAGCGTGATGTGCCAGCGGCGCCAGAAGTCGGAGATGTCGACGGCCCGGTAGGGGGAGTCGAAGTTCCGGGGGAAGCGGAAGCCGAGCATGCGGCCCAGGCCCACCGCCATGTCGGAGTAGCCGGAGAAGTCGAAGTAGATCTGGAAGGCGTAGCCGAGCATGACGAGCCAGGTCGTCATCGGGTCGAGGGCGGCGGGCATGGCCAACAGGCCGTCGACCCAGCGGCCCAGCGGGTCGGCCAGCATGAGCTTCTTGGCGAGGCCGACCACCAGCATCTGGAGGCCCAGGCGGAAGCCGGGCCAGTCGATCCTCCCATGCAGGTCGCGGAGCTGGTCGTCGAGGTCCTGGTAGCGGACGATGGGTCCCGCGATCAGCTGGGGGAAGAGCGAGACGAAGGCCGCGAACTGCCAGAAGCCCTCGGTCGGCCTCGCATGGCCCCGGTAGATGTCGAGCGAGTAGCTCATGGTCTGGAAGGTGTAGAAGGAGATCCCGACCGGGAGCACGATCTCGGGGACCGGGAGCAGGCCCCCGGATCCGGCGCCTGCGCCGGCCGCCGCCAGCAGGGCATTGGCGGTGCGGGCCGCGAAGCCGGTGTACTTGAAGAAGCCGAGCAGGCCGAGGTTGGCGCCCACCGAGACGAGCAGCCAAAGGCGGCGGGTGGCCGGGTCGGGGGCGGTGTGGATCCGGTGTCCCGCGAGGTAGTCGATCACGGTGGAGACCAGCATCAGGCCGGTGAAGCGCCAGTCCCACCATCCGTAGAAGAGGTAGCTCGCCAGGGTGAGGGCGATGAGGCGCGCTCGCGTTCCCATGGGCGCGAGGTACCAGGCGGCCAGCACCGCCGGCAGGAAGGCGAACAGGAAGACGTAGCTAGGGAAGAGCGAGGGAAGGCTCCTTGGCGAGCAGGGCGTCGAGGATGCGGCGGTCGTTCTCCTCGCGCACGTGGATGCCGTCGTAGTAGAGCGCCGGGTCGCCCCCGAAGCTCTCGAAGCGGCGGGCGTCGAGGAAGGGGACGCGGTGGCGGGCCGCGCTCGCGGCGATGGCTTCGGCAGCCTCCCGGTCGCGGGCGGGGTAGGCGGGCAGCGCCGCGAGGGCGGCCTCGAAGTGCGGGTGCACCGGAGGGATCCAGATCGCCACCCGGGTGCCCTTGGCGGCGGCCAGCTCCAGGAGCGCGTCGAGGTAGGCGAGGCGGCGGGCCGAGAGCCGGTCGAAGCCGGCGTAGATGCGGCGGAAGTGGTGGATCGTCTCGTCGATGTGGTGGTCGAGGTCGAAGCGACCCTCGGCGAGCTCGCGCTCCCGGAGCTGGTAGCTGACGAAGCCGTCGGGGCCCACCCGCACGTCGGGGGTCGGGTACCCGGTGGCGGCCAGGCGGAGCGAGCGCAGTCCTTCGGTCAGGACCGGCAGCGAGGGGGCGTCGAGCCAGCGGGCGAGGTGGTCGGCCACCGGGATGTCGGCGGGGAGGTGGCGGGAGAGGACGGGATGGCGGAGCAGCTGGGTCGAGGCCGCCAGGGTGGGATGGAAGACCGGAGGGTCGAGCTGCAGCAGGAGGAGGCGCGGGGGAGGCTTGCGATCGAGCAGGAGGTGGCGGGCGAGGGCCAGGTGGTCCTCGGCCCGGGCGTCGTCGACGGCGGCCACGAAGGCGGGTGCGCCGAAACGCTTCTCGACCTCGGGGGGCTCGACCTTCCAGGCCCGGGAGGACCCCAGCACCACGATCCCGGGTGGGGGACCGAAGGGAGTGGCCAGGCCCCGGACCCGGAGGTCGCGGTGGGCCACCACCAGGGGCGGGAGCCAGCCGGTGCCGAAGTCGGCGCGGGGATCGACCGCCACCGTGAAGGCGACCAGGGCGGCGAGCCCGAGGGAGACGATGGCCGCGAAGGTGGCGACGAAGGTGCGGGATTCGCCGGGATCGGTCGACTCGCCGCAGGGACCTTCGAGCGGCTCCGGCTTCCCGTCGCTCACAACGAGCGGGCCGTCCGGAACCCGATGATGTAGTCGCGCGAACTCCGCTTGAAACGCCGGTACCACCAGCAGGCCAGTCGCTCGCCTTCCGAGGCCCAGGACCCTCCCCGGGAAATCCGGAGGTCCTCCTGGTCGGCGGGCGGAGAGCCTTCCCCGAGCCAACCCTCGGCGCACCACTCGTCGACGTTGCCCGCCATGTCGAAGAGGCCGTAGGGACTCACCCCGGCGGGAAGCCCGGCCACCGGCATGCGTTCGTCGAACATCAGGGTCGGCTCGTCGGAGCGGAGCCGTCGGTACACGGCCAGGTCGGCGGCCGGCTCCCGGGCCCCCCATGGGAAGGGGCGACCCGAGGGACCGGCCGCGGCCTTCTCCCACTCGAGGGCGCCGGGGAGGCGGAGGCCGGCCCAGTCGCAGTAGGCGAGGGCGTCGTCCCAGGTGACGCTGGCGACCGGGTGCTCGGGGAACTTCTTCTTCACTTCCCAGTGGGGAGGCGGCGGGTAGCCGGTCTCGTCCAGGAAGCGCTCCCATTGCGCGTGGGTGGTCTCGGTCTCGGCCAGCAGGAAGGCCGGGAGCGAGAGACTCCGACCGCTGGGGCGGGGCGGGTGCTCCGTACTGTGGCTGACGAACTCCCCGGCCGGGACCAGCACCAGGACCGAACCGTCCTTCAGGTTCCGGTAGCGAGGGTACCCCTGGGGATTGCGGGGTAGCGGTGCCAGGGTCGGGTCGCGCTCGAGGCCGAGCACCGGGTCGCGGGTGGGGACCTCGGAGGGGCGGGGCGGGGCGGAGGAAGGAGGCGGGGCAGGCATGGCGGGGCCGGCCGCGGGCTCGGCCGGGGGCAGGAACAGGAGCAGCAGGATCCCGGCGGAGAGGGCGGCCGCGGTCCAGGCCTTGGCCATGGTGGCCGCCAGGCTCCGGGGAGGAGGGCGGGGTCCGAGACCCGAGTTGGCGAGCGGGCCCGAGTCGGAGGCTCCGAGCGGGAAGGCCGGACCGGAGCGGGCCGCCGCGCCCCGGGAGTCGGAGGCCTGGGCATCTGCGGAGGGCGAGGGGCGCGACGGCGGGCTCGAACCCCGGGCCCGGGGCGAACCCGGGGACGAGGCCACCGAGACCGGGGTGGTGGAGATCCGGGAGCCGGACTCCTCCTCGCGGTCGCCCTGCTCCAGGATCCCGTCGAACTCGGGACGGGTGAGCGGGCGTTCGCCGGGGTCCGGGTCGGTGCAGCGGCGGATCAGGCGGGCCCGGGCCGAGCCCTCGGGGATGCGGCGGAAGCGGATGGGGAGGATCTCGCCGGCCAGGGCGGCCATCATGGCCTGGCGCGCCGGGAAGGGCTCCTCGCCTTCCAGCAGGCGGTAGAGCGAGATCCCCCAGGCGTACCAGTCGGAGGCGGGGGTAGCGGGGTCGCCCCGGAGCACCTCGGGTGCCAGATACGCAGGGGTGCCCACCACCGTGCCGGTGGCGGTCAGCTCGGTGCGGTTGCGGACCAGGGCCAGCCCGAAGTCGACGAGCACGGCGCGACCGTCGGGGAGGACCATCAGGTTCGAGGGCTTGACGTCCCGGTGGACCAGGCCCGCGGCGTGGATCGCCTCGAGGGCGTCGGCGATCTGCAGCATGGGGACCAGGGGATCCCCGGGCATGGGGTGCTTGCCCGCCAGCGAGTGCCCCGAGAGGAATTCCATCGCCAGCCAGGGCACCCCGTCGGCCTCGCCGTATTGGTAGACGGTGACGATGTGCGGGTGGCGGAGGCGGGAGAGGGCCTCCGCCTCGCGCCGGAACCGGGCCCGGACGTCCTCGAACGGCAGCGGCACCACCTTGACGGCGAGCTCGCGGTCGAGTTCCGGATCGTAGGCCCGGAACACGGTGCCGCTGGCTCCTCGACCCACGATCGCCAGCGGTCGGAAGCGCGACTTGAGCGAGGCCGGGAACAGCGAGGACGCGAGGTCGCTCACGCGGTCCCCGCCGGCAGCTGGTTCCCCGAGCGCTCGGGGTCGGCGGTGGGGGAAGGCAGGGCTCGCGTTTCCCCGCCGAGGATCGCGGCGCCCACGATCGAGGCCATGGCCGCGAGGCAGGCCATGCCGCCCATCCCGAGGTTCCCTGCCACGGTCAGCGCCCGGTAGAGGTGCTCGCCTTGCCCCTCCGGGAGCAGGGAGTAGCCGAGACCGAGCGCCAGGCCCGGCAGCAGCGAGGAGAGGAACCCCAGGGACAGGAAGGCCAGGGTCGAGGCCGAGGTGGCCAGGACCATGGTGGGGAACCGGGCCCGGTGGGCATGGGCGTAGGAGGCTCCGATCCCGGCTCCCATCCCGCACCAGGCCCCGAGCAGGACGCCCGCCAGGACGGTGGCGGTCAGGGCGTAGGGAGCGAGGTAGAGGACCGGGAGGACCAGCGCTCCGTAAGCGGCGCCGAGGAGGCTGAAGGCGGCGATCAGCGGCATGCCGAGGCCGGTGAAGCGCGAGGCCAGGGCGGCCGTCACCAGGATCGGGGCCGAGAGGCCTCCCAGGGAGAGGGCGATCCCCACGAGGTAGCAGAGCTGCCAGGCCAGGAGCGGGAAATGGGAAACGTGGAGGACTCCGACCATGGAGAGGCCGACGGCCAGGCCGGAGAGCCAGCCGGCCCGGACCCTGGGTCCGAGCAGCGAGGGGGAGAGGGCGGTGAACAGCGTGGGGAGGAGCGAGGGGCTCCGTCGCGAGGGGACGGCCGGCGGCGTCGGGGGCGCCGGGACCGGGACCGGGCTCTCCCGCGGGTGGGCCATGCCGCGAGCGTAGCGTGGGGGGGCTTCCCGGATGGGTCCGGCATGGCTAGTGTGGCCGGGCCATGGAGGTGTCCCGGGTTCGTCGTCGGCGGGTGGCGGCGGTTGGACGCGCCGGGAGGATCGCTCCCGGGTTGCTGCTCGGGCTGGTGCTGGGGGCCGGGGCGCTCCGGGCCGAGTCCGGCGAGTGGCGGGACGGGGACCTGGTGCTGGTGGCCCTGAAGGGCGCCGCCGGGAGCGCCATCTCGGGCACCACCGGATCCCCGGTCAGCCACATCGGGCTGGCCGCGGTCCATGGGAGCGGGCGCGTCTCGGTGGTCCACGCCTGGGGGAAGGTGCGGGAGGATCCCCTGGAGCGGTTCCTGGAACTGGGGACCGGGGAGATGGCGGTGCGGCGGGTCGCCTTGCCCGAGGTGGCCCGGGCCGAGGTCCTGGCCGCCGCCCGGGCCCTGCTCGGCAAGCCCTACGACCGGGCCTACCGGATGGACAACGACTCCTACTATTGCAGCGAGCTCGTGTACCGGGCGTTGGCCGACGGCCCGGGCCGAGTCCCGGTGGCGCTCTCCCCGATGGACTTCACCGCGGGTGGCCCCGAGGCGTGGGAGTTCTGGGTCCGCTTCTTCCAGGGCCAGGTGCCCCAGGGCCTGCCGGGGATCTCGCCGGGGGACTACTACTCCGATCCCGACCTCGAGACGGTGCGGGACGATTTCGGGTCGGCACCCGCAGGTCCCGCTCCGAGGTAGAGTCCGGGGCCCGAGGAGGACTCCCGTGCAGACCGAGGCCGTGCTCGCCGCCGCCGCGGCCCTGGCCGCCATCGCCGATCCGCTGGCGGTGTTGCCCGTCTACCTGTCCTCCCGGCGGCCTGACGATACCGAACGGCACCGTCGGGATGCCCTGCACGCCACGATGGCGGTCTGCCTCTGCCTGGGCGGCGCGGCGGTGCTGGGTACCCGGATCCTGGACGTCTTCGGGGTCACCGTTGCGGGCCTGCGGGCCGCCGGCGGCCTGCTGGTCACCCTCTCGGCCTTCAGCATGGTCCAGGGGGACATCGCACCCTCGGACTTCTCGGAGGACGAGGCCGAGGTCGCCAAGAAACGGTCGGACGACGACCTCAGCATCTACGTCCCGCTCTCGATCCCCATGGTGGCCGGTCCGGGAGCCATCACCACCACCATCACCCTGACGGCCCGGGAGGGCGTCGGGCTCCCGGGGATCGCGGTGGCGGTGGCGGTCACCGGGGTCTTCACCTTCGTGACCTTCTGCTTCGCCCGGGGTTGGTACCGGGTGCTCGGGGACTTCGGGCTCCGCTTGATGACCCGGCTCTTCGGGATCCTGGTGATGGCGGTCGGGGTGCAGATGGTGGTGGCCGGCGTCCGCGAGCTCTGGGTCTCCTGAGGCCAGGGTGGACCCGAACCGCCTCGAGAGCCTGGCGTCGATGCTCGAGTGCTTCATCGACGGCACCGACCGTTCCCCGGCCTTCGTGACCGAGATCCGGGCCGCCTTCGACCGGTGGGTCCCGCCCGACGAGGAACTCGACCAGTTCCTGACCCTGCTCGCCTGCTACGACCCGCGGGCCGAGTTCCCGCCCTGGAGCGGAGCCGCCATGGCGGAGCGGGCCCGGGCCGCCACCTGGAGGTTGCGTCGGCTGGCGGTGGAACTCGAATCCCGGGACCGAGACGGCGGGAGGTAGGCGGTCCGCGGCGGCCCGGGGTCGTCCCCCTCAGGCTCTCACAGGATGCGGTGGTGGGGGAGCACGTCCCAGGGCGACTGGAAGAACTTTCCCGCCGGGTAGCGCGCCAGGTTGGTGACCCGCGAGGTGTAGAGGTCGGCATAGGCCTGGACCTGCTGGCCGAATCGGGAGACCTCGCCGCCATCGCTCATGAGCGCACCCCACTCGGGATGGACCGAGCGGTCGATCCGGGTCTCGGTTTCGAGGATCTGCTCCTGGAGCTTGCGGCTCTTCGCCTCGGCGGTCTCGAGGGCCCGGGTCAACCGTCGGATCTCCGGGAAGCTCTCGGGTCGGCCCTCGGACCTCAGGCACTCCCGGCGGGAGACCAGGGTGGCGAGCTGGCAGTCGACCTCGTCGAGGTGGTCGACCAGGCGTAGGAAGCGCTTCACCAGTCGCCGGCTCCGCTGCATCGAGGCCAGTTCGCCCTCGAGCTCGGGCACGATCATCACGGTGCGCCAGAACTCGTCCTTCTTGGAGCGGATCACGTCGCCGTAGATGTGGTCCCCCACGAAGAGCACCGAGTCGCCCCGGCAGCCGAGGCGCGCATGCAGGTCGGCGACACCGCCCCCGGCGTAGATGGTGCGCTCCCCGCCGCCAGGCAGCTGGATGCGGGCGGCCACCCGGGGAGGAGGGTCCTCCTGGAAGTAGCGGGGCTTGGAGGCTTCGACCACCACGTCGTCGAAGTACCCGCACCAGTGGGTCGCTCCGTCCTTGCCGTCGCCGAGCAGGTGGGACATCACCGTGTCGGTGAACTCGTGCTCCGAGTTGGTGAGGAGGAAGAGCTTCTTGCCCTGGGCCCGCAGCGCCGAGAGGGCGGGTGCCAGCTCGGGGTCGGGCTCGAGGAAGCGCGGCAGGTCCCGGGAGACGCCCCGTTTCAGACGCCCGTCGCGGTGGCAGAGGTCGACCGCGGCCCGCACGTCGTCCCAGAGGTTCCGGTAGGTGCGGCCCCCGAACATGTCCGGATCGGCGTCCCGGAGCACCACCAGCTGGCAGTAGAGGTCGACGTCGGGCAGCGAGAAGAGGGTGTCCACGCTGACGAACCGGTCGGTACCGATGTCGATGCGACGGTTGGTGTAGAGGAGTCGCTTCTCCTCGTCGTCGAGTTCCCAGGCCCCGTGCCGGGCGATCGAGACGTGGTGGTAGCGGTCCATCTTGAGGACGTTGCCGTAGTCCTTGTCGACCACCAGGCCGCGGATCGAGTGGACGGGGCGGTAGCTCACGGCCCGGACCGCCTCGGGATAGCCCGAGACCGCCAACGAGTCGATGGCGAGACCGAAGGCCAGCGACTCGAGTTCGGTGAAGCTGTAGGCGGCCAGGGTGTAGTCCATGTCGAAGCCCACCGCCCCGATCGAATCGAGGCGCAGCGAGGCGTTGACGTAGACCCGTCGCTCGGGCTGGTCGGGGGGAAGGAGGGGAGGGCGGGACTCGACCGCGCTGCCACTGGTGCCCGACTTCGCCATGGGATGCTCCACCCTCCGTGGTCACGAGTCTAGCCGAGGCTCCCGGTGGGCAGGATGCCTCCCGGGCTCTGGTACCCTTCCGGTCCGAGGAGGTGGGCCATCCGGGACGACAGGATCGACTCCATGGTCGAGCTGTTCGAGGCGGTCCGGGTCCTCTACCACCGGCTGAAGCTGGCGGTGCAGGAGGTCCACGGCGAGGGCAGCCTGTCCTCGGGCCGGCGCGGCATCCTCCGGGACCTGAAGACCGAGGGCGAGAAGACGGTTCCCGAGCTGGCGAGGCTCCGTTCGGTGTCCCGGCAGCACGTCCAGGTCGTGGTCGACTCCCTCTCCCGGGAGGGCCTCGTCGAGCTGGTCGAGAATCCGGCCCACAAGAAGAGCCGGCTGGTCCGCCTCACCCCCGCCGGCGAGCGGGTCCTCTCCGAGATGGGGGACCGGGAGAGGGTCCTCCTGGCCGGCCTCCCGGCGAGCGTGAGCCGCTCCGACATGGTGACGGCCCAGGGGATCCTGGAACGCCTCCACGAGGGCTTCCAGGGCGAGCAGTGGGTGGCTCTGGTGACCGCCCGGGGGGCCGGACCCCGGGGGACCCGGACGCGGGTGCGGGGCAAGGGTCGGCGCAAGGCGCGCTGACGGCCGGGCCGCCTTGCGGACCTCGTCGCCAGGCCGCGGAGGGGGTCAGCGGCGGGTGGCCGAACGTCGGCAGCCGAAGGTGCTGCAGCCGTCCCCGTACTCCCAGCACTCGGGGTGGTGACGGGTCTCGCACAGGTCGCAGACCTTCTCGGCGCCCAGGATGGCGTCGCCGCAGACCGGGCAGCGCGGGATCCCCTGGGAGGCGACCGGGGAGACCGAGACCGCCGGACCCGCCGCATCGACCGCTTCCGGGGATGCGGTGCGGGTTCCCGGCGAGCCTCGGGACGGGGTGGCGGAGCGGGGCAACGAGAGGATCGCCAGTCGGTCCGGGAGCGAGGCCCGACCGCCAGCCGGCAGGACCGGGGTGTCGAAGCGTTCCAGCTCGCCCCGGACCGGTCGATCGGTGATCCCCAGGAGGCTCTCGATGCGCTGCTCGAGGAAGAGGGCCTGGGCCGATTCCTGGAGTCCGTCGAGGATCTTCACGTGGCTCCGGTCCGAGAGGATGGCATGCAGTTCGTAGGTCGCAGCCGAGTCGTTGCTGACTTCGGCCCGCTTCACGTAGAGCTGCTCGAGCCGGCCGGCCGGCCACGAGGTCGATGCCTGGTAGGGCAGTGGGTAGTGCTCCACGACCAGCTCGCCGCCCTCGACCTTGACCCGGGTGCGTTGCACCAGACCCAACAGGCAGCCGTAGAGGAGGCCCAGGCCGATCAGGCCGTGGAAGGTCCCGAAGATCGCCATCATCCACTGGCGCTGGGTGATGGCGATCGCGTACCAGACCACCATGAAGCCGTCCCAGAAGAGGGTGAACCCGAGCATGGGGATCACCGCCGGGGACCACCAGCGCCGCTCGATCGCCAGGCCCTTTTCGGTGGTGCGGAGCGAGATGCCTTCGGGAAGCGGGACTTCGGCCCGGGGACCGGCCGGGCCCTGGGTCGCGTCGGGGGCTGCCCGGCCCATGCGGGAGGCGAACTCGAAGACCGAGTCGCAGCCGCGGCACTTGGCCAGCATGGTCGTCAGTTCGAGGTCGCCGGCCGGGATGGAGGCCCCGCAGGAGTCGCAGTCGATTCGCACGGGAAGCAGTGTACCGGGCGGCGTCATGGTCGGCGCTACGGGCGCTGTCGGTGCCGGGTCCGGGTGGTGCACGCTGGGAAGCGGGGAGGCGCGGGAGGAGCCGGATGGCCGGCGAGAAACCCGATTTCGACCTGCCATGGGCCCGCCTCGAGGGCGAGCCCAAGGACGGGCCACCGCGCCTGAATCGTCAGAACCTCTTCCTGCTGGCGTGCCGGGATGCCTTCCGCAACGGGACCCTGAGTGCCGCCGAGAAGGCGTTCCTGGGGAAGTTCGCAGCTGCCCTGCAGCTCACCCCCGAGGAGTCCCGGGGTTTCGCCCGCCTGGCCAAGCAGGAGTCCGACGAGGGGAAGCTCGCGGGCGAGGAGGACCTCGACCCCAAGGTGGTGTTCAAGAAGGCCTGCGCCCTGGCCCAGGCCAAGGGGCGGCTGGATGCCGACGAGCGGGAGATCCTGGGGAAGTTCTCGGAGTCGCTGGGTGTCTCGATGATGCGGGTCGACTCCACCCTGCGCCAGCTGGCGGTGACCATCGACGAGTCGGCGAGATCCGTGAAGACCGACATCAAACTCGACCCGGGTCGGAGCATGGGCGGGGGGAAGGACGCCGGCGGGGAATGGGGGGAAGGCGATCCCCTGACCCGATCCGGGATCGGGAGGCTGGGGATCGACCTGCAGATGCCGGGGACGCCGGTGCCGCGACCCCCCACCCGCCCGGGGGCTGCCAGGATCCCCGATGCCAAGCCCGCGGGGGATGCCGAGGCACCCCGTCCGGACCTGCTGAGGGTGATCGTGGTCTCGGGAGCCATGGTGCTGGGCGGTGCCCTGATGGCGGTGTTCGGGATCCGCTTCGCAGGCCAGCTCTGGGAGGAGCAGCGGGCTTCGGTCACGCTGCTCGCGGCCGCGGCCTTGGCGGTCCCCGCCGGCCTCGCTCTCGCTCTCGCCGGATTCCTGAAGCTGGCCCGGCGGGGAGACTAGCCGCGCCGGTGCGGGGGGGATCCCCCGTACCGTCTACGGAGAGGCAGGGATTCGAACCCTGGGAGGTTGCCCTCAACGGATTTCAAGTCCGCCGCTTTCGACCGCTCAGCCACCTCTCCATGGACCCCTCGAATCTAGCAGACCGGAGCCTCCGGAACCGGTCCCGGAGGCCGATTGAAGGCTTGTCCGCCGCTCTGGTACGGTGCGCCGGGGCGATGGGAACCGGATGGCCTCGTTCGCCGATCTCCTGGCGGCCTCTCCGCTCTTCGAGACCTTGAGGGGAGAGGCCGCGGCGCGCCGTCCGGTCCATGCCAATGTGCTCGAGTGCCGGGACCTGGGTGCCGCCCGGCTCCTGACCGAGCTCTGGGTCCGGACCCTGCAATGCCCGGCGGTCCCGACCGGGGGCGTCGCATGCGGGCAGTGCCCGGACTGCCACCAGATCGACCAGGGCTGCCACCCCGGGGTGGTCTGGCTGGAACCCGATGGTGCCGTCGTCAAGATCGACCAGGTGCGGGCCGACGTGATCGACCGGATCGACGAACGGGTACCGGGAGGGCGTTTCCGGATCTTCGGGATCCTCTGCGCCGACCGCTTGAACGAGGAGTCGGGCAACACCCTCCTCAAGGTGCTGGAAGAGCCCCCGCCCCGCACCGTCTTCGTGCTCGTCACCGAGGACGCCGAGCAGGTGCTGCCGACGCTCAGGTCCCGGTCCCGGGCGCTGCGCCTCGAGCTGCCTTCGGGCGGGGAGCTGGCGGAACGGCTGGGCCTGGCCGGCGAGCCCGCCCGGCTCCGGGGGATCCTGCTCGTCTCCGGTGCCGCGCCGGGAGTCCTGGACGACCTCTCCCGGGGACTCGGCGATCCGGTCCCGCCGGGCACCGGCCTTTGCGATCTGGCCCGGGTCTGGGGCGAGGCCCTGGAGGCGGCTTCCGATCGCCAGCTGCTGGCCGATCCCCGACCCGCCGCCCTCTCCTCCCGGGCCGCCGAGCAGACTCTGGTGGCGATGCTGGAGGCGATGACCCTGGAGGCCGGGCCGCTGGCCAGGGCCGACTGGTTGCACCGGGCGTTGGACCGGGTCGACGAGGTGGCGGCGGCGCGGGCCAAGGCGATCGTGGCCGCGGCCAGGGACCTCCACGGGGACGGGTACCGCCACCCGCAACTGGAACGACCGGCCCTGCTGGCCGGGAACAAGGCCGAGGCCAGCCAGAAGGCCTTCGCCCGCCAGGCGACCACCCGGTCCCTGGAGCACCTGCTGCACGGCCTGGCCCTGGCGGGAACCCTGGCGCTCCGGGTCCGGGCGGGCACCGAGGGCGGACTGCAGGCCGCCTACCCGGACCTCGAGGTGCTGGGCCGGCAGGTGGAGCCCCTCCTGCTGTCCCGGGTGCGGAGGGTCCGGCGGGCCGGGCTCGACCTCGCCCAACAGAATGCCCAGCTGTTGCTGGAGTCGCTGTTCCTCGACCTGGCCGCCATCGGCTCGCCCCGACCGGCCCAGGCTGCGGCAGGTGCCGCGGCGGGGTCCGCGCCTCGGTCGACAGGCGAGACGGCGAGGGGATCCGACGCCGGAGGAAACGCGGCGCGTCGGGCTTTCGCCTCGATCCGGGAGCGACTCGGCGAGAGGACGGCGGGCTGACCCATGGCGCATCTGGCAGGCCTGGAATTCCGCTACCTGAGCCAGCTCCACTACGCACCCCTCTACGGGTTCGAGGTGGCCACCGGGGACTGGGTCGTGGTCCGCACCCGGAGGGGCAAGGAGATCGCCAAGGTCCGGGAACTGGTCCCCAAGGAGAAGGTGGCCGCCGACCTCGAGGTGGAGCCTTTCGTCCGCAAGATGCTGCGCCCGGCCGTCGAGGACGACCACGAGCGCGAGGAGCAGAACCGGGTCCGGGAGGCCCAGGCGATCCGGATCGGGGACAAGAAGGTCGAGCAGCTGGGTCTGCCCATGCGGCTGGTCCGGGTCCACTACCTCTTCGACCACAGCCGGATCCTCTTCTACTTCAAGGCGCCCCACCGGGTGGACTTCCGGGAGCTGGTGACGGAGCTGGCGGCGGTGTTCCGCACCCGCATCGAGCTCCGGCAGATCGGGGTCCGCGACGAAGCGAGGATCCTGGGCGGCGTCGGCGTCTGCGGCCGCGAGCTCTGCTGCACCACCTGGATGCGGGACTTCTTCCCGGTCACGGTGCGCATGGCCAAGGACCAGCACCTGTCCCTGAACCCCACCAACATCTCCGGGGTCTGTGGCCGCCTGAAGTGCTGCCTGATCTACGAGCAACCCTTCTACGAGGTGTCGCTCCGGGGCCTGCCGCCCCTGGGGAGCATCGTCATGACCTCCCGCGGCCCCGGCAAGCTCCTGAAGACCGACATCTTCACCGAGGTGGCCTCGATCCTCACCGAGGACTCGGAGATCCGGGAGGTCGACCTCTCGGAGATCCGCGGCCAGGGAGGGAGGATCTCGGCCCGCAGGGCGCCGCCCGCGGCCGACCGGCGCCAGGACGACCGGCGGGGCGAGCCGGTCCGGAGGGACCTGAGCGAGAGCCTCGACATCTCGATGATGGACGAGGCCGAGCTGGAGCGGCGCGCCGACGATCGCCGGGCCCTGGACCGGCGCCAGCTCGAACGACGCGGGCCGGTCGACCGGGGTCGCAGGGGCCGCACCGATGGGCCTGCCGCGAGCCCCGACGTCTCTACGGAAGGGATCTCGCTGCGCGCCCTGCGGGCCGGTCTGGTCCGCAAGCCGAAGGACGTCGATTCCTCGGGCGAGGACGACCGCGACGAGGACGAGGCGTGAGCCAGGCGACAGTCCGCACCCCTTGGGTCACCTGGTCGCGGTGCATGGGATTCCTGAAGGGGCTCTACCCGGGCTTCGTGATCGCGGCCTGGGCCTCGGCGCTCACCGCCTTCTTCACCCAGGGGAACGCGGTCGTCCTGAAGCTCCTCTTCGACGACGTGATCCTGCCGGCCAGGACCGAACACCTGCATGTGGTGACGGGGATCCTGGTGGTGATCTACGCCGGCAAGGGCATCACCAGCTTCATCGCCCGGCACACCACCTTCCTGCTCGGATCGTGGTTCGCCTGGAGCGTGCGCAAGCGGCTCTACGCCCACCTGGTCCGGCTCCCGATGACCTACTTCGAGTCGGAACGCACCGGCCAGATCCTGAACCGCTTCACCTACGACGTGGCCGCGGTCCAGAACAACACCAACATCTTCTATCACGCGATCAAGGACGCCTCCCACGTGGCGGCCGGCGTGGCACTCCTGCTCTGGCTGAACGCAGGGCTGGCGCTCCGCACCTTCTTCGTGATCCCCCTGGTGGCGGTGTTCGCCACCCGGCTGGCCAAGAAGCTCCGCCACCTCGGGCAGCTCTCGGCCCGGCAGACGGGGGACGTGGCCGCCTTCCTCCAGGAGAGCATCGTGGGGATCCACGAGATCCACGGGTTCTCGGTCGAGGAGCGCATGTCCCGCCGGTTCGAGGCCATCAACGGCGAGAACAAGGCGCTCCAGGACCGCTCCGCCAAGTACCAGGCGCTCTCCACGCCGCTGGTCGAGCTGATCGTCTCGCTCGGCCTGGGGTGGGTGATCTGGTCGGGAGCCGGGGAGGTGGTGGCCCGGACCATGACCCCCGGCGACATGCTGGCCTTCATCGCTGCCTTGGGGCTGCTCTTCGAACCGATGCGCAAGCTCTCGGACGTGAACAACGTCCTGAACGTGACCAAGGCCCACGCCGACCGGATCCTCGACCTCCTCGACGAACCGGTCCCGATCGTCTCCCCGGAGAACCCGCGACTGCCCGCGCCCGCCGATCGGCAGGGACGGGTCCGGGTGCGAGGGGTCGGGTTCCGCTACCAGTCGGATTCCGAGGCGCCCATCCTGGAAGGCATCGATCTCGAGGCCAAGCCGGGCGAGGTGGTGGCCCTGGTCGGGTCCTCGGGCGCCGGGAAATCCACCCTTCTCAAGCTCCTGCCCCGGTTCTACGATCCGGTCGAGGGCCAGGTGGAGATCGACGGCATCCCCACCCGGGAGTATCCCCTGGAGGATCTGCGGAGGATGTTCGGCATCGTGCCCCAGGACGCGGTCCTGTTCTCGGGGAGCATCCGGGAGAACATCGCCTTCGGGGTCGAGGACGCCTCCGAGGACGCGATCCGGGCGGCTGCGGTCGACGCCAACGCCGACGAGTTCATCCGCTCCCTCGATGCCGGCTACGACACCCAGACAGGGGAGCGGGGCGTCCGGCTCTCGGGAGGCCAGAAGCAGAGGATCGCGATCGCCCGGGCCCTGCTCACCGATCCCCGCATCCTGATCCTCGACGAGGCCACTTCGTCCCTGGACACCGAGTCGGAGCGCCTGGTGCAGGAGGCCCTCGAGCGCCTGATGCGTTCCCGCACCACCTTCGTGATCGCCCACCGCCTCTCCACCATCCAGAAGGCCGACCAGATCCTGGTCATGTCGAAGGGCCGGATCGTGGAGCGGGGGACCCACGAGGCGCTGCTGGAACGGGGCGGCGAGTATGCGCGACTGCAGCGCCAGCAGCTCGACTCCGGTCCCGCCCGGGCAGGAGCGGCCGGATGAGCGCAGGATCCCACGACGTCTACCGCTATCGCCCCCCCCGGATCATGATCGTGACCGGGGAGTTCTCGGGGAACATCTACGGCGCCCAGGTGGCCCGCGCCCTCCGGGAGCTCTCGCCCGGGGTCGAACTCTTCGGGGTGGGCTGCTCCCAGATGCGGGACGAGGGCGTCGAGCTCCTCTACGACTGCAGCTCGTGGGGTGCCGTGGGGCTGGTCGAGGCCCTGAAGCGTCCCCAGCTCCTGTGGATCTACCTCGAACTCAAGCAGTGGATCCTGCGCAAGCGACCCGACGTGGTGGTGCTGCTCGACTATCCCGGGTTCAACATGGCGCTCACCCGCTACGCCCGGGACCTCGACATCCCCACGGTCTACTTCTTCCCCCCCGGGAAGCACACCACCAATCCGGCGGCGGTGGCCGAGAGCGCCCACCAGATCGGCCGGGTGGCGGCCCCGCTGCCCACCACCTACGATCTCTACGCCACGGCCGGTGCCAACGTCGAGTTCGTGGGCCATCCCCTGCTCGACATGATGGCGAGCGTCCCGGACCGTCGGGAGGCTCGCCGGATCCTGGGCGTGCCCCAGGATGCCCGCATGGTGGGGATCCTCCCGGGGAGCCGGCTCCAGGAGATCCGGACCCACACCCCGGACCTGCTCGAGGTGGCCGCCGAATTGGTCCTCCGGTACCCCGACATGCGATTCCTGCTCCCCAGACCCGAGCTGCGTCAGGACTTCCTGGAGCAGAAGATCGAGGGCATCCTCGGCCAGGCACGCAACTCCGGTCTCCCGATCCAGGTCGTCGAGGGCAGGAGCCAGCTGGTGATGTCGGCCTCCGACGCCCTGGTGGTGGGGTCGGGGACCGCCACCATCGAGGCCGCCTACCTGCTCAAGCCCATGGTCATCGTCTACCGGGTCTCCCGCCTGACCGAGATCCTCGCCAACCTCTTCTACAAGCGGTTCCCCCGCTACATCGGGCTCCCCAACATCCTGGCCGACCGGGAAATCGTCCCGGAGCGCATCCAGGGTCGCTTCACCGTCGAGGAGGTGGTGCGCCAGGTGGCCCGCTACCTCGACGAGCCCGCCTACCGGGAGGGCGTGGTGGAGGAACTGCGGAGGATCCGGTCGTTACTCGGTGAACCCGGTGCGGCCCGGCGGGTGGCCAGGATGGTGCTGGAGGAGGCAGGGGTGCCGGGGATCCCCGAGGTGGCCCGCCTGGTGCCGCCGGAGGTCGGGAACTCCTCCTCCGGGCCATGAGCAAGGCGGAGCTGGGGCCGCTGGCGCGCCTGGCCCGCCTCGCCTACACGGGCCTCTACCTCCCGGCCTTCCCCTTCGTGTTCGGCTACTGGATGACGAGGCCCGACAGCCGGGGGAGGCTGGGCGAGTACCTGGGCGGCGGAGGCAGGTCCATGTCGCGGGGCGGGAATCCCCAGCTCCCGATCTGGGTCCATGCGGTCTCGGTCGGGGAGACGGTGGCCGTGATGCCGCTCCTGGCCCGGCTCGCCCGGCGGGGGATGAGCTTCTTCCTCACCACCACCATCTCCGATGCCGAATCGGTGGCCGGTCGCTACGGGGTCGGCTTCCAGGCGACCTCGTTCCTTCCGCTGGACGTGCCGGCGGCGCTGGACCGCTTGATCGAGCACGTGCGGCCCCGGGCCTTCCTGGTCAGCGAGACCGACCTCTGGCCGAACCTCCTGCTGGGGCTGCGCGAGAGGGAAGTCCCCTGCTACCTCGTCAACGGCCGGATCTCGACCTCCATGGCGCGGACCTGGCGGAGCTTGAGGGTGCTCGGCGCCCCCGCCCTGGATGCGCTCCGGCTGGCCTTCGTCCAGGGCACCCAGGATCGGGACCGGTTGGTGGAGATGGGCTTGCCCGGCGACCGGGTGCGGGTGGTCGGGAACACCAAGTACGAGCTGGGCGAGCCGCCTCCGCTGCCCCCGGATTCCCGGGTGCTGGCCGAGCGCCTGCCCGAGGACGCTCGGCTGGTCCTGGTGGCGGGATCGACCCATGCCCCCGAGGAGGCCCACCTGCTCGAGGCGCTCAAGGCCTGCCCGGGTCGGGCGCCGCGCCTGGTGCTGGTGCCGCGCAATCCGCGGCGCAGCGAGGAGGTGCTCGCCCTGGCGCGGTCGGCGGGGCGGAGTGCCGAGTCCTGGTCGTCGCTGCTGGCGGATCCCTCCCGCCTGGCCGCCACCGAGGTCGTGGTGGTGGACGCCATGGGTCTCCTCTCCGGACTCTATGGATTCGCCGACCTCGCCTATGTGGGTGGCGGGTTCGCCCCCGGCGGGGGACACAACTTCCTGGAGGCGGCCTGGCATGGACTCCCCATCCTCGGGGGGCCGGGGTGGCGCAACTTCGAATCCGACGTGGTCGCCTTCGAGACCGCCCGCGCCTTCGTCCGCTGCCATGACGCGACCGGTATCCAGGACGCGGTGTGGCGCCTGCTCGAGGATCCCGGGGAGCGGGCCGCCATGGGGGAGAGGGCCCGGGCCTTCCTCGATGCCAGCGGCACTGCCTCGGCGGAGACCGAGGCGGCGATCCTCGAGGATCTGGCCTCGGCCCGTTCCGTCTACCTGGCGGCGGCCTCCCTGACATGAGGACGGTGCGCAGCTCCCGGGTGCGGGAGGGGGACGCTGACCCCGGAAGCGCAGGAAGGCCGGGTCGCCCCAGGATCCTCCTCGCCATCAGCTCGGGGCGAATGGGAGGCGCCGAGGTCCACGCCCTCCACCTCGCCGAGGGCTTGCAGCGTTCCGGGCGCTTCGAGGTGGCGGCGGCCCTGCGGCCCGGGGAACTCGCCGAGCGCTTCCGGGCGAGCGGGCTGACGGCCTTCCCCATGGCCTTCGGGGACGGGATCGACTCGATCACGCCGATCCGTCTCGCCTGGCTGGCGACCGGCTTCGACCTGATCCATGCCCACATGAACCGGGCAGCCCTCATGACGCGGATCGCGGGGTGGATCTCGGGACGCCCCTGGGTGGCGACCGCCCACGGGATGACGCGGGGAAGCTACTACCGGGGTGCCGATCGGGTGATCGCGGTCTCGGCCGCGGTCCGGGACCATCTCCTCCCGCAGGGGGTGCACCCGATCACGGTGGTCCGGAATGCCCTGCCCGAACCCGAGCCGGTGCCCGTCGAGCGGATCCGGGAGTTCCGGTCCCGGGTGGCTCCCGGGCCGAGGGACCGGATCGCCCTGGTGCTGGCCAGCCACCACCCCAACAAGGGGATCGACCTGGCAGTCGAGGCGGTGCGCCGCCTGGGGCCGGAGTGGCGCCTGGTGGTGATGGGGAACGACGTGACGGGGAGCGGGCTCGAGGCCCTGGCCCGCCAGCCCGACCTGGCGGGGAGGCTCTGGCTGGAGCCGGTCTGGTCGCCGGCGGGATCCGCCCTGGCGGCGGCCGACGTGGTCATGGTGCCGAGCCGGCGGGAGGCGTTCTCGCTGGTGGCGGCCGAGGCCCGCATGCGAGGGGTCCCGGTGTTGGCGGCGGACGTCGACGGCCTCCGGGAGGTGGTCCCCGAGGGGGCGCCCGGTTGCCTGCGGGTGGCGGGTCGCGACCCCGGGAGATGGGCCGAGGCGCTGCGGGAGATGGGGGAGGGGATCGCGGTCCTGCGGGAGCGGGCCCGCAGGGCGGCCGGCCGGGCCTGCCGGGAGTTCGCGCTCGGTCCCTGGGTGGAGCGGACCGCGGACGTGTACCGGAGCGTGCTCCTGGCCGCCCGGACGATTCCCGCCCGGAGCCCCGGCAAGCCTGTCCCATCGGCGGGCTTTTCGGCTCCAGGAGCAGATCCGGGGTCGTGGCGAGGGGGGTAAGGCCGAACGCCCCACGAGCCGATCCGGGGAGCGTGGGTATCTTCCTCGTCGCTCTCTCCCTGGTGCTCGCCGGCGCCCTGCTCGCCTACGGTGAAGAACTCGCGGCCCTGGCCCGCGACCGGGGCGAGCCGGCAGGCGTCCTGGTCCCGGCCCTGGTCGACGCCTCCGGGACCGTACCGAACCTCGAGGCGGGCAACCCGACCCACCTGCTCGACTCCCTGGTGAAGGACCTCGAGTCCCCGGATGCCCGCCGCCGGGACCGGGCACTGGCCAGCCTGCCGAACTACCCGCCCCGGGTGCTCGCCCGCCGTCTGGTACCCCGGCTCGAGGGGCCTGCCACCGAGGCCAAGGACCGGATCGCCGACCTGCTCCTGCGCCACGGCGGCGAGGAGGTCCTGGAACCCCTGCACCGCTACTTCCTGGGACGGGTGGCCGGGCTCGAGGCCGAAGCCGAGGACCCTGTCGCACCTCTGGTCGGGGGAAGGCGCAAGGCCGTCGCCCGGGAGGCAGGGAGCCGGTCCGGGCGGCTGATCCGGTTCCCCGAACCCGGGGAGGCCCGGGCCCGCGCGGCCCGCTCCGAGTCGGCTCCCGTCCCGTCCGGCGAATCCGGCGGCGCGGTCGTCCGGCTCCACCGCGAGCCGATCCGACCCGACGCGCTGGCTCCGGGAGCCGTCCCCTTCGATGCCGGCGTCCTCGATCCCGAGCCGGCCCTGCGGGCGAAGGCCATGGCAGCTCTCCCGGGGAGCGGCCACCCCCACGGCTTCGAGCTCCTCTCCCGATCCCTGAGGGGAGATCCCGAGCCGATGGTCCGGGCCGCCTCGGCGGTGGCCCTGGCCGACCTGGGACCGGCCTGCCAGGAGATCTCGGCCCTGTGCGAGGCCACCCGGGACGCCGACGTCTCGGTCCGGTGGAATGCCTGCTACGCCCTGGGCCGGCTGGGCCGCGGCGAGGCCAAGGTCGCTCTGCGCCGGGCCGAGAACGACGCCGACGGTTCGGTTCGCCTGGCCGCCCGCAAGGCCCTGGAGGCCCTCGGGTTGGACCCGCCCCTGGTGGCGGTCCTCCGGGAGCCCGAGACCCGCGGCGCCTGAGGAGGCGCTTCGAGCCCGTCGGGCCTCAGGGTCGGTGGGCCTGGATCGCCTGGTCGAGGCCGGTGCGGGCCCGGACGTAGCCCTGCCAGGCCGACTCCTTGACCGGGTCGGGGCTCGACACCACTTCGCGATAGGAGTCGCGCACCTCCCGGGCCAGTTCCTCGAGGGTGCCGGTGGCCGGCTCCAGGGAGGCGCGGGGTCCGGGGGCGGCGGGAGCGCCGGAGGTGCCCGGGGCGGCAGGGGCCAGGGAACCGGCGCGGGCCACGCTGGCCCGGGCCGGGGCCGCGGCCTTCTCCCGGTCGGGTTCCAGGAGGGTGAGCGAGAGGGCCGAGATGCCCAGGGTGAGGGCCTCGCCCTCGCGGCGGGCGATCAGGTTGTAGAGCAGGAGTCGGCCGGCGTTCGACACCAGGGTCGCTCCCAGGGGGCCCAAGGTCCCAACCAGCAGGGGAGTCGCCAGGGCGCTCACCCCGGCGGCGAGCAGGAACGCCATGACCTGGCGGTCGTCGTGCTTGATGCCGGCGATCTTGTTGAAGAGGACGATCGAGACCGCCGCCTCGATCATCCCCAGCCCGATGAGCGACGGGACCGCCATGGCCGGTCCCAGACCGTTCAGGTAGGGGAGGAGCCGGGCCGGGCCGGTCCCGCCCAGGGCGTACTTGGTGGCGGTGGTGATCGCGAACCCGAGCAGTACCCGACCCAGGTTGACTTCCGACTTCCCGGTCTCGGGGGGAGTGGCGGTGGATCCCGGGTCCGATGCCGGCGTGCTCGAGGTGGAGGTCAGCAGCGGCTCGAGGGTCGGGACCGGTGCCGCATGGAGTGCGGGGGTGGTCGTCTGGCAGAGCAGGACCGCGGCCAGTGCGGCCGCCAGGGTCCGGGTCCAGCTCCGCGGGAGACGCGTGCGCATGGCTTCTGCCTGCTCCTCCGCCGTGCAGGATAGGAAGGCTGCGAGCGACGTCAATCCCTGGCAGCGCGATCTCCAGGAGGACGCCGCCCGGCGGTGACCCGCTTGACGAAGCGCATGCGCCCCCTAGACTCCCGCCGTCCCGGACGGGCAAACGTCCGCCGGGCGATCGGGAAAGCGGGAACCGTGGTCAGGGAAGCTGGGGCCTGGCGTCGGTGGGTGGCGATGGTCTCCGGGGCCAGGCCCGAGGAGGCCGGTGCGGCCCTCTCGCTGTTCGCGCTGAACTTCCTGGTCATCACCTCCTACATGATCGTGAAGCCGGTCCGGAACAGCCTGTTCCTGGACCACCTGGGAGCCGCCAACCTCCCCTGGGCCTACATCGGGACCGCCCTCTTCGTGGGGGTCGCGGTGTGGCTCTACTTCCGGCTCCTGGATCGCCTGGGGCGGACCCAGGTGATCGCCACCACCTGGTGCCTGCTGGGGACCGGGATGATCGCCTTCTGGTACGGCTTCGCGGCCCAGGGCGTGGTGGCCTCGGCGCTCTTCTACTTCTTCTCGGCGGTCTACTCGGTGATGGGCGTGACCCAGTTCTGGAGCTTCTGTTCCGAAGTCCTGGATGCCCGCCAGGCCCGCCGCATGTACGGCTTCATCGGGGCCGGGGCCATCGCCGGCGGCCTGATGGGGAGCCTGATCACCGGCATCCTGGCGGAGCGGCTGGGGACCGAGCAGCTGCTCTTCGTGGCCGCCGCCCTGTGCTTCGTGTGCGCGGTGCTGGGAGCGACCCTGAGCGTGGTCCTCGACCGTCCCAGCCCGGACCGCCGGACCGAGGCGGTCGAGGCCGACACCAACGAGAAGGAAGGCTTCGAGGACGCCAAGGGCGGCCTGGGCCTGCTGCTCACCGACCGCTACCTGCTGCGCATCGTGGGGATCATCTTCTCGCTGCAGATGATCTCGACCCTGGTGGACTTCTCCTTCTCCCAGATCGCCGAGGCGGCCTATCCGCTCAAGGATGCGAGGACCGCCTTCTTCGGGAAGTTCTTCGTCTGCCTCAACACCACCAGCCTGCTGGTGCAGCTGGTGGTCACCCGGTGGGTCCACCGCAACCTCGGCCTGGGGCCGGCCCTGGCCGCCATGCCGCTCGCCACCCTGGTGACCGGGACGGCCTTCGCCCTGTTCCCGGCGTTCCTGGCCGGCTGCCTGCTCAAGCTCGCCAACGGGGCCCTGGACTACTCGATCGACCGGGCCTCCCGGGAGCTCCTGTACCTGCCCACCTCCCGCGAGGTGAAGTACAAGGTCAAGGCGTTCGTCGACATGTTCTGCTTCCGCTTCTTCCGCTGCCTGGCCGGCCTGCTCATCCTGGCCGTGGGGTGGGCGAGCCGGGATCCGCTCCCGTGGCTGGGTTTCTCCATCGTGGTGGTGGCTGCCGGCTGGCTCGGGATCGCCCGGTCCGCCCGGAGCGAATACCTCGGCAGGATCCGGGAAACCCTCCTGGCGGCACGGGCCACGCCCGCTCCTGCCGGGGCTCCGCTTCCCGTGGCCGGCATCCCCACCCTCTCCGAAGCCGAGGGACGCATCGAACTCGGCTGGGAACTCTCCCGCCAGGTCCACTCCCTGGAGGTGGCGATCGCCTCGCCCGAGGCCTGGTCCGAGGCCCGGACCTGGGCCCTCGACCGCAGCCGGAATCGGATCCTCGACCTGCTCGGCCGGCTCTCCCCCGGCCCGGACGTGGAGCTCTGCCGGGGTGCCCTGTCCGGTTCCGAGACCCGCCCCCTGGCCCTGGAGCTCCTGGACGGCGTGGCGGGCGACGCGCTGGGGCGCCTGGGTCGCCTCACGGTCCGGGTCCTCGATCCCGACCAGACCCCCGACGAGCGGCTGGCCTGTGCCCGCCTGGCCCTGGACCAGCTGGGGGAGCTCCCGGCCCGGGAGCGTCCCCGCCTGGTCTGGCCGGCCTCGCTGGCCGTGGCTCCCTGATACCCTGAGCCAGGCCCGCGGACGGGCCGGGAGAAGGTGCCGATGCCGCGGGGTGGGTCCTCGCTCTGGCTCCGGGCGCTCGGGGCCGAGGACCGGGATCGCCAGGTCCTGGGCTGGTCGGGCCTCGCCTTCGCCCTGCTCCAGGCAGGCAGCACCCTCTCGGTCCTGGCCCTGACGGGTCGCTTCCTCGGCCGGGTCGGGGTCGCCTCGATCCCGCTGGTCTACGTGATCCTGAACGTGCTCACCCTGGGACTCTTCCTGGCGATCGGGATCCGGGGAAGACGGGCCGGCTCGGGCCGCAGCCTGGGCCTCTGGATCCCCGGGGCCTCGCTCGGCCTCCTGGTCCTGGCGCTCGCCCCCGGAGCCAAGCAGGAGTTCGCCATCCTGATCGCCTACGTGCTCGCCTGGCTCTACTCCATCGTGGTGGAGATGGAGTTCTGGGCCTGGCTCTCCAGCCGGGTCTCGGTGCGGCTCGGGCGTCGCCTCACGGCCGGTATCTCGGGAGCCGGGACCCTGGGTCGCCTGGCCGGGGCCAGCCTGGCGATGGATCCGATGGGGTGGCGCTCGATCGGTCGCCTGCTGATCCTGGCCGCGATCCTCAATGCCCTGGTCCTGCCGTGCCTGGCGCGGACCAGGATGGCGGCCCGTCGGCATGAGGAGGGCTCCGACGCCATGCCTGCGACCGGTGGCCCGGCCCCGGTGGCGCCTTCGCAAGTCCTCGCCGAGATCCGGAGCAATCCCATGCTGGTCCGGTTCGCGGTGGTCTCGTTCGCGACCGGGGTCCTCTCGGGAGCCGCCGACTACCCGCTGGCCGCCATGGCGCCCGAGCGATACCCCATCGAGGAACAGCTGGCGGCCTTCTTCGGTACCTTCGGGGTGGTCGCGAGCCTGGTCTCGGTGGTGCTCCAGCTGCTCCTGACCGGCTGGCTCTCCGGCCGCCTCACGGTGGGCGCCAGCCTGGCGATCTACCCCCTCGCCATGGCGGGACTGGGACTTGCGGGCTGGCTCCATCCCGGGTTCCACGTGGCCGCCCTGGTCCGGTTCACCCAGAGGGTGGCGGTGCGGGTGGTGCACTCCCCGGCCTCCCTGATCCTCCTGAACGCGGTCCCTCCGTCGTTGGGACTCGGGGTGCGGTCGCTGGTGGCGAGCGCCTCGATGTCGCTGGGATTCGTGGTCTCGGGCCTCGCCATGCTGGCGGTCACGCCCCCTCCGCTCCCGTGGGTCTACCTGGGCATGCTGGCTGCGGGACTGACCGCGGCGGCGGCCACGGTGGGCATCGATCGCGGCTACCTGCGGACGCTCATGGCCTCGACCCGTTCCGCTTCCGACCAGGATCGACGCCGGGACCTGGCCCGGGACGCCCGCGCCTACCTGGGCGGCAGCGGGGTGGGAGAGGCGCTCCTGGCCTCGGGCCGGGAGGGACTCACCTCCGCCCTGGAGGCCGCCCTGATCGAGGCCCAGGGACGGCCGCTGGCACCCTTCCTGGTGGAGGAGCTGGTGCGCCGGGGGCCGCGCACCGCGGGGAAGGCCTTGCAGATCCTGGTGACTGCCCACCTTCCGGGTCCGGTGGCCTCGGGCCTGGTGGAGCGGTGGCTGGAGAGCGGCCACGAACGTCTGGTGGCCCGGGCCGCCCGGGCTGCGGGCGCCCTGGGGGACCCTGGCCTGGCCCCGGCCCTGGAGGCCTGTCTGGCCCCCGGGCGCGGGTTCGGGCCGCGGGCGCGGATCCCGGTCGCCGGCGCGCTGCTCCGGGTGGCCACGGATCCCGAGTGCCTGGGGCGCGCCTCGCGGATCCTGGCCCGCTCCGGTCTCGATCCCGATCCGTCGGTCCGCAGGGCCTCGATCGAGGTGCTCGGGAGCCTGGGGCTCCGCTCCCTGTACCGGCCGCTGGTGGCGGCCCTCTCCGACCCGGACCACGAGGTGCGACGGGAAGCCGCCCTGGCGTTGGGACGGGCGCGCCTGGCGGAGGGCCTGGCCGGACTGGAGCGCGCCCAGGCGACCGAGCCCGATGCCCGGGTGCGGGAGGAGATGGAGAACGCCCGGTCCCGGATCCAGGACGCCCGGCTCGGCGAGGTCGCGGGACTGCTCGAGTCCTTGCCGGAGCGGGAGCGCAAGCGGCTGGTGCGGCGGATCGGCAGCCTGCGTGCGGGGGACCACCTGCGCCTGCTGGCGGCCGCGCTCCGGGAGCGGAGGCCCGGGGCGCGGGCCGCCCTGGTGGCCTGCCTGAGGGACACTTCGGACCGGGGACTCAGGGACGCCCTGGAGCGGTCCCTCACCGGCAACGGGGACGAGGCATCGTTGCGTGGACCGGAGGCCCGGGATCCGACCGAGCCCGGAGAGGGTCGGGAGGAGCCGGGGACCCTCGGGATCGATCCCCTGCTCCGCTTCCTCTCGGTCCGGGGGCCGGGCCTGGGGGGCGAGCATCCGGTCCTCGAGCTGCTCGATCGGATCCACGAGCCTTCCCACCGGGAGCCCCTGCTACGGTTCCTGGAGACCTGGCTGCCGCGCCGTCCCGCCGAGATCGGGGCGGCGGAACTCGCCTCCCGGACCGAGATCGCATGCCAGGTCGTCGGGATCCTGACCCGGGACCGGGAAGGATACCGGCGTGCCTACCGGACCGCGGTGGCGGGAACCGGGAGGGAGAGCGGGGCGGCCCTGGAGCTGGTCGACGTGAGCCTGTCGGATCCCAGCCTCCGGGCCCGGCTGGTCCGGTGCCTGGAGGCGCTGCGGCAGCGTCCTCCCGCGGTCCAGGAGCACGATCAAGGCATGGGGGGGAAGGCTGCCAAGGGGACCCGCACCGCCCGCGGGAAGTAGAGGCTGGCGTCCTCCATCAGCGCATCCCAGGACGTCGAGTTGGTGGCGTAGGTGACGAGCACGCCCCGCTCGGGATCGGAAAGGCCGGGATGGGCCTTGGCCGCGTAGCAGAGCCGGTCCGAGCCCGGTTGCATGAGGTCGCAGCCCGTCACCATGTGAGGCGGTGACCAGGGGCCTTCCGGCCTCCGGGCCCTCCGGAGTTCGATCCGCGGCGACAGGCCGCCCTCGCTCTGGACCAGGGTGTAGCCGGGAAGGCCCGGGATCCGGGAGACCGTCAGCTCGGTGGCGGCACCCTCGAGCACCCGGTCGAGGCGCTCCGGCGCCGCCACGAAGCGGCCGCCCGAGAGGAAGCGCCAGGAAGCGAAGTCCGTGGCGGCCCGGCGGGGAACCCGGGCCAGGACCAGCCCCTGGCCCGGCACCGGCGAGGTCGGATCCTCCTCGGTGCCGTAGATCCAGAGCCAGCCGCGATCGACGAGCACCGCCGAGCCCCAGGCGATCCGTCCCCGGCCCAGGGAGCGGGGGAAGGGCAGGGGGACCGGCTCCGGTTCCCAGGTGGAGGGATCCCCGCGGCCTCCGGGTACCTTCGCCATCCAGCTCTCCCGGGCGGCGAAACCGAAGGCTCCGCCCTCGCCGGTGGCCTCGACCCGGACCAGGAAGAGGACCAGGTCGGTTCCCGTCCAGGCACCGTGCAGCGGCCAGAACCAGCCGGGTGTCCCCGGAGGCGGAGCGATCCAGGAGCGGGGGCTGCCGGCCGCCGCGCCCGGGGTCCCGTACTCGAGCCGAGGTGCCGCCAGAGGACCGGGGGTTTGCATCGCCCAGGTGTTGTTCACCATGGTGCAGCCGACCCGCCGCCCATCCCTGACCTCCCCGACGAAGGTATCCCCGAAGACCCACAGGGTCTGCCCGGCGGCGTCGGGGCCGAGTTCGATCGAGTAGATCCCGTCCCCTCCCACCCAGCCCCGGGTGCGATGGAACATCGCCTCGGCCTCCGGGTCGGGACGGGAGTCGCCGGGAGGGGGGTCGGGTTCCCCTGAGGCGAGGCCCGGGGATCCGTTCGCTGCCAGCAGCGCCAGGGCCATGGCCGTGGCCATGGCCACGGCCAGCGAGCCGAAGGTCCTCATGCGTTCCGGTCCAGCCTCCGGTACTTCTCCCACATCTTGGAGGCCTGGTCCTCGTTCTCGGCCTTGAGGAAGTAGGAGCGCGCCTTCAGGTAGCACTGCTGGGCCGCGCCCTTCTCGCCCTTCTGGTCATGGTCCTCGGCCATGCGCAGGTAGTTCTCGGCGATCCTGCGGTAGGTGGCGTCGCCGCCGCCGCCCTCGAGGTCCTCGAGGTGGGTGACGTGCACCTTGCCCAGGCGCCGGTAGGCGACCTCGGCGAAGAAGAGCAGGAGGGCCAGCGCCGCCAGGCCCGGCCAGAGCGGGGTCACTTCCTCGCGGGCGTTGGCCTCCTCGAGCTCCAGCAGGGAGGCCACCTCGGAGAGGTCGGACAGCACCCGTCCGCCGGTGGTGGCGGCCAGGCGCTCCAGGGTGACCGCGTCGACCGGGCCGGGGTGGTACTCGGGGTCCGATCCCACCGCCACCCCTCCGTCGTTCAGGCGCTCGTCGAGGCCGCCGTCGGAGCGGAGCAGGGTCGCCTCGTAGAAGCCCCGGACCTCCACCGGGAACGATCCCTCGTAGCGGCCCTCCTCCACCTGGCGCAGGGCGAAGCGCTCGGCGCTGCCCTCGGGTGGCCGGACCACGACCGTGAGGCGCTCGCCGTTCAGGAAGCGGCCTTCCTTGTCGATGGCGTCCACCACCACCCGGGCCTCCCGGCCCAGGACGTGGATGCTCAGCTTGAAGTCCGAGACCTCCGAGCGCACCAGTGCCTTGATCACGGCTTCGAAGAAGGGGGCGAAGCCCGAGGTCCAGGCGCGCCAGTCCCGGCTCCAGGGTCCATGCATGTCGGCGGTCCACACCGCGGCCTTGCCGAGTCCGTACTGCCAGGTCGCCAGGATCGGATCCCCGAAGTCGTTCACCAGGGCGGCGTCGGCGCCCTTCTTCAAGGTGGTGCCGAGGTAGCCGTGGAGCGGGGGAAGGTCCCCCGGGCGGGTGTCCTTGACCAGGAAGTGGTTGGGCACCGCCTTGGGCTTGAAGGTGGATTCCTCGAAGGGGGGACCGATGAGCCGTTCGACCTCGTCCTCGAAGATCGTCACCACCTGGCTCAGGTCCTGGACGTCGTAGTACTTGCCGCCGCAGCGCACCGCGATCTCCTGGAGCAGGCCCTGGTTCACCTGCTGACCGATCCCGACGGTCGAGACCTTGATCCCGGCCTGGTTGAACTTGGCGTACATGGACTTCACCAGGAAGGCGTCCGAGGGTTGCCCGTCCGAGAGCAGGAGGACGTGGTTCTGGCTCGTCCCCAGGGCCATGAGTTCGTCGTAGGCCTTCTGCATCGACGAGCCGAAGGCGGTGCCGCCGTTGGCCTGGATGGCGTCGATGTCGGTCTGCACCTCGAGCCGGTTGGCGCCGACCTGCTGGAGGCGGACCGCGGTATGGGGGCTGGTGTCGAAGTGGATCACCCCCAGGAAGCGTCCCGACATCAGCGAGATCAGGCGCTTGGCCGCGAACTTGACCTGGGCGATCGGGGCGCCGGCCATCGAGCCTGAGCTGTCGAGCAGGAGGTAGAGCGCGAAGGGCGAGGCCTCGGCGCGGGGCACGAGGTGGACGGGGAGCGCCTCCTCCAGGGTCTCCCGGAGCCAGGTTCCCTTGGCGAGCGAACTCTTGGCACCCGAGACCAGCAGGCCTCCCCCCTTGCGCATCACGTAGCGCCGGATCGCCTCCTGCTGTCCGGCATCGAGGTCCTGGGGTCCCGGGGCGTCGATCACCAGGGCGGCGTAGGGGTCGAGCAGTCCCTCGTTGTTCCCCAGCTCGCGGAAGCCCTTGCGCTCCACCTGGAGGTTGGCCCTGGAGAGGGCCTCCACGAGAGCGAGTGGGGTCCGGGGATCGGCCGAGGCGACCAGGATCTTGGGGATCTGGCGGCAGCGGACGAAGGCCGAATGGACGTTGTTCTCGGGGTGGAGGTCGGCCACGTCGATGGCGTCCACCGACAGTTCGAGCGGGATCGCCCCGGCGGAGTCGGCCGGCAGTCGGGTGGTCCAGGTGGTGATGCCCGGCTTCACCGTCACCAGCTTCTTCTCGACCACCGTCCCGTCGCGCCGGAGCGTCAGGTTGACCGAGCCGGCGTTGGCGGAGGCGATCCGGGCGCCCACCGTGAACTCGTCTCCCACGAAGACCTGAGCCGGGGCCTGCAGGCTCTCCACGTAGAGGGGGTCGACCTTGTCGGGCGACAAGGCCACGGGGTGGATCCGGATCCCCCGGAGCTTGGTTGCCATGAGCTCCGGTTCCAGGTCGCCCCGGGTGGTCCGCCCGTCGGTGACCAGCACCAGTCGGGCCGCTACCGAGGGAGGGAAGGCGTCCCGGGCGAAGGAGAGGGCGTCGGCCAGGTTGGTCGAACGCTTCCCCGGTCCTTGGCGTCGCCGGTCGATCTCGGCATTCAGCGGGTCCGCCGAGGTCCCCGGGCGTGCCTGGGCGATGGCGTTCTCGGGGACCGCCAGCACCGAGCTGCCGAGCATGCCGAGGTGGAACCTGGCCCCGGGCCCTGCCGCCTGCCGCCAGGCGGGGAGATGCTCCCAGAGGGCCGCCGCGGTGCGTCGGGCGGTCTCGGGTCCGATCGAATCCGAGACGTCCAGGACCACCGCAAGACCGCGCCCGGTGCCCTTCTCGGTGCGGGGCAGGCGCGGGTCGACCAGCGCCAGGACCAGGAACAGGACCGAGAGGACGCGCAGCGCGAAGACCCGGACCCGGGCGCGAGGAGAGACGTAGACCGGACTCTTCCACCAGACCAGTGCCAGCACCGGGAGCACGGCCAGCAGGACGGCGTTCTCCGGGGATCCGAAGCGCAGCGTCACGAGGCCCCTCCCCGGGTCGCCAGCAGGAGCCACTCGACGAGCATCACGACGCCCGCCGCCAGGAGCAGGAGTCGCCAAGGCGACTCCGTCCCGCTTCCCGGGCCGGTGGTCCCCGACTCGCCGACCTCGACGGTGGCGGTGGCCCGGGGAGCCAGATCGGACTCGGCCGGGTCGAGGAGGTTCACGGGATAGGGGACGGCCACGTCGGGCGGGAGCTGGATCCGCCATACGCCCAGCGACCGGAACTCGTCCAGGATCCGGGGTCCCGGGCCCGAGGCCTCATGGATCCGGGGCGGGCCCTCGGGAGGGGTGACGACCGCCCGTCGGTCCCCGGGCAGGCGGACCGGCTGGTGGACCCGGAACTGGCCCTTCAACTTGGAATCGTCCTCGAGCAGCCACCGGACCGCGTTGGTGAGCAGGATGGGGAAGGCGACCCGGCGCGCCAGGTCGGTCTCGGCCAGCGAGAAGGCGGTGATCACCTTGCGGGCCGCGGTGCCCTCGTGGACCGCGATCAGCGGCCCCTCGGCGGCTTGCAGCACGCTCTTCGCCCCCTCGAAGCGGTCGAGCACCCTGGCCCCGTCGATCCCGACCTCCCGGATCGCCAGGAAACGCATCAGGGGATGGGTCGAATCGGAGCCGACCATGGAGGGGTCGCTCATGTTCCGGCCTGTGGAGAAGCGACTCACGCCCTCCCCGTGGAACAGGAGCAGGGGACGCTCCTCGATCCCGTCGCCGGTGAACCCGTCGGAGACGACCAGATCGAAGGCGTCGAGCTTGGGCCGGAAAGCGGGGAAGGCGGCGGGCTCGATCCGGGTCACCTCGACCGCACTGGTGAGCTTGAGGGCCCGCTCCAGGTCCTCGCCCTTCGGCGAGATCACCAGGGCGCGCACCGCGCCCCTTCGAGGAGCGGCCCAGGCCGTGTCGTCGGAGGCGAGGCGATCGGTGGCGAGGGTCCCGGGCTTGCTGCCGGTGACCCTTACCCGGGCACCGAGCACCCCGTCCTTGGGGACCGCGTCATGGAACAGGACGAGGCGCTCGCGACCTCCCGGCGGGACCGTCTCCCGCTGGGTCGACGGCGTCCCGGCGAGGAGTTCCACCTCCACCTCGGCAGCCAGCGACGAGAAGTTCCGCACCAGGGCCGCCACCTGGTACCCGCCCCGGTCGGGACGGACGTCCAGGCGGGTGATCCCGACGTTGTCCCGGGTCTCGCCGACCGGATGGAGCATGATCCGGGCTCCCGGCACCCCTCCGGCCAGGTCCTCCGGTCCCATGCCGTCGGTGACCAGGTGGATGATCCCGGTGTCGGCGGTCTTCAGCCGGGCCAGCAGGGAGAGGAGTTCCCCGGAGGGTCGGGCGCCGCCCGGGAGCGGGGCGAGGTCCCCGACCCGGGCCCGGAGCTCCCCCTTGTCCTGGCTCCAGTCCCCGAGCGGGACCAGGGCCGGACCGGCGGCCACGACCATGCCCCGGGCGGTGTCGTCGAGGGCGTCGATCAGCTCCTTGGCCTTGTCCCGGGCCGCATCCATCCGACCGTCGAGAGCCGCCATGGAGGCCGAGACGTCGACCACCACGATCACGTCGCCGGAGGTGTCGGACCGGAGCCGGGGCCGGAGCAGGGCGGCGCCGATCAGCAGGAGCACCAGGAGCTGGAGCAGGAAGAAGAGGCTGTGCCGGTAGCGCGACAGGAAGGAGTTGGGCCGCTTGCGGGCGAGCACCGCCTCCCAGATACGGGTGGAGGCGAGCACCCGGTGCCGGGGTTGGGTGCGGACCGTGTAGAGGGCCACCAGCCCCAGCACCGCCGGGGCCACCGCCAGTCCCCACAGCGGACTCCCGAAACCGAGGAAGGGAAGCCCGGTCACGCGGTGGTCCGGTTCGTCATCGCGCCCCGAAGAACCTGAGGAGCAGGTTCTCGAACGGGGCGCGGGTGGTGGTCCGGAAGTAGGACATCCCCTGGGTGCGGGCGAAGACCTCGAGCCCGCTGCACCACTCCTCGAGGACTTCCCGGTAGGTCTCGGTGATCCCCCGGTCCACGAAGATCTCCCGGATGGCCCCGGTCTCCGAGTCCTGCAGCTTCCAGAGGCCGGCGTAGCCCGGGTGGACCTCCTCCTCGTCGAGCAGGTGGATCAGGTTCACCTCGTGGCGGGAGTGGCGGAGCTTGCGCAGCGCCGCCTCGTGGGCGTCCTCCAGGAACAGGTCGGAGACCACGTAGACCACGCCGGGCTTGCGGTGCTCGACCGAGAAGGCATCCACGGCCCGGGCCAGGGCCGATCCCCCGTCGGCCCCGGTCTTCTCGAGGAAGCGGAACATGCGGGGTACCTGGGAGCCCCGCGAGCCGGGAGGCGAGCGTTCGCCCAGGCCCTCGCTCCCGAAGGTGAAGAGCCGGACCGTGTCCTCGTTGTTGCAGGCGATGTAGGCGATGGCGGCCGCCACCTTGCGGGCATAGTCGAACTTGGGCGGGCTGCCGAAGGTCATGCTCCGGGAGGCGTCGACCAGCACGTACACGTTGAGCGACTGTTCGTCGTGGTAGAGCTTCACGAACAGGCGGTCGAGGCGGGCGTAGAGGTTCCAGTCGATGAACCGGAGGTCGTCCCCCGCGTTGTACTCCCGGAAGTCGGAGAACTCGAGCGAGGACCCTTTCTGGGCGCTGCGACGCACCCCCATCTGCTGGCCGCGGAAGAACCGGCGGCACATGATCCGGAGGACCCGGAGGGACTTCAGGAAGTCCTTGTCGTTGAGGTCGAGCATCGACTCCCGGAGGCTCCCGGCGGGGCCTCGCTGCTACTGGGAAAACCGTACACCCTCCGGGGTTCCCGGGACAGTCGCGGAGACCGGGAGATCCCAGGCGTGCAGGCCCCCCCGCTGGTCCACCGCCAGGATCCGCCAGCCCGAGGGGACGCCCCGATGGAGCCTGGGCTCGGCCCAGGGCCCCAGGACCACCCGGGGCGGCTCGGGGGTGGTGCGCGGACCGGTCGGGACCAGAGGCAGGCGGGTGGCGGCGATCACCCGCTGATTGGCCATGTCGAGGGCCAGGAACTCCGTCTGGTTGGCATCGGTGTAGAGGGCCAGGATCATCAGTCGTCCCCCCTCGAGCAGGAGCGGGGGACGGAGGCCCGAGTACCGGTTGGTGATGTCGGTCCCGGTCCCGAAGTCGATCACCACCGGATCCCGGTAGCCCTCGCCGGAGGGATCCCGGCGGATCCAGAGGAGAGGTTCGGGAGGTAGGGAAGCGCCTCGGAGATGCCGCTCGGAGAGGCGTTCCCGGCGGGGGAGGTAGAGGACGTCGAGCCCATCCCCGAAGGGGACGGGCCATGCGGTCGGGTACTCGGAGTCGGGGTGACGACTCCGGTCGGTCACGGCCGGCTCGATCCGGGAGAGCGGATGGGCGAGAGGATCGGGGGATCGCAGGGCGGCAGCCGGGAGGAACACCAGCCGACCCTCATGCACCAGGGCCAGGCCGTCCCGCCATGCGACCGGAGGCGATTGGGGGTAGGGATCGAGCTCGAAGCTCCAGGCGGGAGCCCCGGAGGCCGGGTCGACCCCCGAGATCCGGACCCGTTCGGAACGCGCCGCCAGGTGCCCGACGAGCAGGCCGCCGGCGACCCGGACCGGGGGATAGGGCACCGGGAACCACTCCTCCGGGCCGGGCCGCACCGGGACCACCACGGGGACCGGCCGGCCGGACCCGGCGACCAGGGCCGCGGCTCCCACTCCGCCCAGCGGCAGGACCCAGGTCGACTCGCCCGGGACCGGGAGCGGGGGCCAACCCAGGAAGAAGTGAGACCCCTCCGGTGTGGGGATCGGCTCGACCGCCTCGCCCAGCCGGGCGCCCACACCTCCGGCGGTCCGGTCCATGGCGTGGAGTGCCACCCGGTTCAGCCCCTTGCCATGGTGGACCACGATGGCCGCGGCCGTGCCCGCGGTGATCCCGACCAGTCCCAGGACGCCGGAAGCGCCCTTCACCAGTTCCCGGGAATCCTCCACCACCCCGATGCGGGCCGGCGGAGCCGTGGCCATGCGGATCAGGTTGCCGCGTTGGTCGGCGAGGAAGATGTCGCCGCTCCGGTCGAGGCGGAGGGGGCCGGACCGGGGTCTGGTCGGGGACCCGTCGTCGTCGAACTGGCGGCTGGCCGCGGTGGTCAGGGTGCCGCAGAGGCGGGGACCGCCCTCGCGGAGGTGGCCGTCACCGTCCTCGAGGAGCGCGCTCAGGTCGGGAGCCAGCCGGTCGTCCTCGCTGGTGCGGGCCGCCCGGGGAACCCGGAACCAGCGGCCGTCCCCGTCGGAGGCCTCGACCGGGGTGAACTCGTCGCGCGCCTGGGAACCGTCGGCCTGGGCCACATGGCGAACGAATCGGACCCGGTCGGGAGGCTCCGCGGGAGGGGGGAACCAGAGTCCCAGCTCGTCGCTGCGGAGCGTCCAGATCGCCGATCCGGGATCCATCGGCTCGCTCGGGCCCGGTACCTCGGGGACGGAGGGAACGGGCTCGGGAGGGGGCCGGGAGCGGACCCATCCGGCGACGGCGAGCAGGACAGCCAGCAGCGTGGAGGCGATCGCGGGGAGGGGCACCCGCGGTCGGAGACGTCCCGGAGGCTCGGGTCCGGGACCCAGGCCCGGAGCCGAAGGGGCCCGGGTCGCGGTCGAGCGGTCCAGGTACAGGGTCTTGGTGCGATCGTCCCGTAACGGCCTTCCCAGTGCCGAGGAGAGTTCCGCCACCAGCGCGGCCCCGTCGGGGGGACGCTCCGAGGGATCCTTGGCGAGGGCCCGGGCAGCCCAGGCGTCGAGGGCGGCAGGCAGACGCGGATTGCGCGAGGTCGGGGCGGGACTCGGCCTCAGCATGTGGGCGTGGGCCATCTCGAGCGGAGTCCCGAGGAAGGGTGGGTCGCCGGTGAGCGCCTCGTAGACCATGCAGGCGAGCGCGTAGAGGTCGCTGCGGGCCGAGACCCGTTCGCCCCGGAGCTGTTCGGGGGCCATGTAGGCGGGGGTCCCGAGCAGGGTCCCCTCGCGGGTCACGGTGGCGCCGGTGACCTCGGTGCGGGTCAGGCCGAAGTCGATCAGCTTGGCCCGCCCGGCCCGGTCGATCATCACGTTCTCGGGCTTCAGGTCCCGGTGGACCAGGCCGGCGGCGTGGATCGCATCGAGGCCGTCGGCCACGTCGCGGCACCAGGCCAGCCCGGCGGCCGGGTCGGAGCCAGGGGGCTCCATGACGTCGCGCAGCGGGAGCCCGTCGATGTACTCGAAGACCAGGGCCAGGGATCCCTTGCCGGCGTCGAAGCAGCCGAGGAAGGCGGCCACCCGGGGATGCGAGATGCGGAGGAGGAGCCGGGCCTCCCGCTCGGTCCGTTCCCGGGTGTCCTCCTCGGTGGCTCCCAGGCCGATCTTGATGGCCACCGGGGCGCCGGTGGCGCGGTCCCGGCCCCGGTGGACCGCGCCGAAGGCGCCGCGGCCGATCTCGGCCTCGACGATGTAGGCGTCCTCCAGGCGGGGCAGCTGGCTCACGGTGGGTCCGGCATGGGTGCCTGCCGGGATCGGGATCCCGGGGGCGGGTCGCCTGCGGATGGTACCCTGGCGCCACCGGGAGGAACCTTGGACAGCATCTCCTCGTCCCTGGTGGACAGCTACTACAAGGACGACGACGAGCTGAAGCAGAAGCGCCGCATCACGGCCATCGTGGGCGCCAGCTACCTGCTCCACAAGAAGGCGAGCGACCCGGCCCGCCTGAGTCCCAAGGAGGAGGCGCTCCTGGAGGAGCTGCTCGCCGAGCTGGGGGTCCCCGGCGAGGAAGCCCTCGAACTCCTGCGCGAGATCGAGGAGAAGGGTCCCGGCGACCTGCTGGAGCGTCTCGGCCGCGACCGAGGGGACGCCTGAAGTCCGGCTACCCGGACGGGTCGCGGTGGTTGGCGCCTGCCAGCAGGCACCACCAGGCGAGGGCCGCGACCAGGGTGGCCAGGAACCGGCTCGTTTCCCCGGGGGCCGTGCCGGTGGTCAGCCACAGGGCCGAGGCCAGGTAGGGAAGGCCGGCCGCCAGGCTCCAGGCCGGCAGGCAGCGGACCCGGTGGGAGCGGAGCGCCAGCAGGGCGAACCCGGCGAGCGCGGCCAGGTTGGCCGGGACCGCCAGCAGGCGGGGTGTCAGCCCGGGGTCGGCCGCAGCGACCATCCCCAGGGTGGCGGCCGCGGTGAGCAGGCCGGGGGCCGCGCCCGAGAGCCCGCCCGCCCGGCTCGCCCGGGCCCAGGCATGGCCGAGCACCACCAGCGAGGCGGCCGCCGCGAATCCGAGGAAGGCGGCCGGCCGCGATCCGGACGGGATCGACGGGCCGAAGGCCAGCAGGAGCGCCACCGGGAGGTGGGCGAGCGAGGCCAGGCACAGGGCCCGGGTGAGAGCCCGCCGGTCCGGGGGAGGGGGCGGGAACACGGAGGGGGAGCGGCCGGGGGCTTGGCCGATCAAGGCTGCCTCCTCCTGCGTTGCGAGCGCGTCCCGGCTGGGTTACGGTGGGGCCGTGGAGTCCGCATGAGCTTCTCGGTCGAGAAAAACGGCACCGTCACGGTGGTCCGGGTGGTCGAGAATATCACGTTCGTGAACCAGCGCGAGTTCGTCGCGGTCTGGGACCGGCTGCTGGGGGACGGCTGCCAGGCGGCCGTCCTCGACCTCTCCGGGATCACCTACTTCGGGTCCATGGCGGTGGGCCTGGTCGCCAAGGTCTTCAACCAGCTGAAGTCCACCGGGGCGCGCCTGGTGGCGGTCCGGCCCGAGCGGGAGGACGTGTTCCAGGTCTTCAAGATCACCCGGATGACGGACCTCATCCGCTTCTTCGATTCCCGGGCCGCGGCGCTGGAGGCGCTGGGGGTCCGGGAGGGGGAAGTGAAGACCCTGGTGGTCGAGGAGCAGGACCCGGTCGGCGCCAAGATCGCCAAGCTCTCGGATCCCGATCCCGAGGTCCGCCGCTATACCGCCTGGGCCCTGGGACTCCTGGGGGACGACCGGGCCGTCGCGGCCCTGGAGGGCGTGCTCCGGGACCCCGACTTGCGGGTCCGGGAGACTGCCGCCGAGAGCCTCGAGAAGCTCACCGGCAAGAAGATCCAGCTGCCGGGCCAGTAAGCCTGCAGCTCGCCCGCGAGGTCTCGCCGGCGACCGGTTCCGCCCCTCGGCTTCGGGAAGGTTCCCTGGCGGTCGATGGTCCGAAGGGGGATCGGTCTTCCCGATCCACCGCGCCTGCATGCAGCTCGACCCGAACCAAGTCCCTGGAGCCCCGCCGAGGCAACGCCTCCCGGTCGGTGCAGGCCCGCGCCTGGCGGGCGGGGGTCGGGGCTGGCTCTTCGGGGCAGCCCTGGTCTGCGGCTTCGGATCGCTGGCGGGTGCCCCCCGGGCGCAGGCGGCTCCCCCGCTGGCCGAGGCCATCGAGGCCGCCCGCGAGCGGGACCTGGAACGGATCCGGCGGCGCATGGGAGGGGGCACGGGACGGCTGGCGGTCGGGCTCCCCGACAGCGTCCCCCGGGCTGCACCCGGACCGGTCCTGGATCCCACTACCGGGCGGGTGTCGCCTCCCGCGCTCGTGACCGGGAGTGGGAGCGGGGCTTCGGCGTTGGCGGCCTCGGCCCGCCAGGCGGGACGCCCGCTGCCGCCGGTCACCCCCGAGGGCATCCCCGGGATCGAGACTGCGGTGCCGCGGCCGGCGCCCCGTCCTGCCGCAGACCTGGCGGCGGAGGCCGAGCTCCAGGACGCGCTGTTCGCCGGCGGGCAGGCCCGGGGCAAGCTGCTGGCGCAAGCGGGAGGAAGCGGCGGGACCGGGGACGGTCGCCTCACCCCCGAGGAGGAGGCGGCAGCCAGGGCCCGGGCCCGGGCGGCCAGGGACCGCGCCGCCGCGGCCCGGGATGCGGCTCGGGCCGCGGCCACCGGGGGCGAGCGCGGTGGGACGGCAGCCAAACCGGCGGCTACCGGCCTTCCCCCCACCGACGAAGAGCTCGTGAACGTCGACTTCAAGGAGGTCGACGTCAAGACCATCCTCCGGTTCCTGGCCGAGAAGTCCCGGACCAACTACTTCATGGATCCGGCGATCGCCTCCAAGATCACGGTGATCGGACCCAACCCGATCCCGATTTCGGAGGCGGTGGTCTTCCTCGAAGCCATCCTCGAGGCCCGCGGCTTCACGGTGATCGACTCGGGATCGTTCAAGCAGGTGGTCCCCAAGGCCGCCATGTTGAAGGAGGACGTCCCGCTCCACCTCTCGCCGCCCGACCTCCCGGACGCCAAGCTGGCCCAGGACCGGACCGTGACCGAGGTGCTGGAGATCCAGCACTCCCCGGTGGAGGAAGTGAAGACCGCCATCGCCTCCCTGCTCTCCAACGGCTCGGCGGTGATCGCCCATCCCGGCACCAACAAGCTGGTGCTGACCGAGACCATGCGGAACCTGGAACGGATCCGGCGGGTGATCGCCGAGATCGACGTGCCGGTGCGGGGCAAGGTGGTGGAGTTGATCCCGGTGCGGTTCCGGAAGGCCGAGGACCTGGTGAAGAGCGTCGGCGAGATCCTGAAGGGCGAGGAGGCGGAGAAGCTGGTCCCGCCCACCAAGCAGGAGACCGTGACCCGACCCGTCCTGCTCGCCGACCCTCTGCAGAACCTGGTCATCGCGGTGGCCACCTCGCGCGACCTCGCCAAGGTCCGGGACCTGGTGGCCCAGCTCGACGCCGATCCGGCCTCGGGTCCGGCGGTCCAGTTCCTGACGCTCGAGCACGCCGACCCTCAGGTCGTGGTCGACAAGGTGAAGGCGGCGTTCGAGAGCCCGGGCGCCACCGGGGGACCGGGGTTCGCGCTGGTCCCCGACGAGCGCACCCGTTCCCTGCTGCTCCGCTCGGGTTCCCCCAACCTGGCCGCGGCGGTCGTGGCGCTGGTCCGCAAGCTCGATCGCGACGTGGCGGGAGCCGAGGGATCGCGGGTCCGGGTCTACCGGATGGAGTTCGCCGAGGCCGAGAAGGTGGCCGAGATCCTCGGGAAGATCGACTTCGTGGCCCAGGCACGTCCCGGCGGGGCGGGCGGGGCGGGGAAGGCGGCGGGGGCGACGGGCGGCGGCGAGCGGTCGGAAGAGGTGAAGATCGTCGCCGACGCCAACACCAACTCGCTGGTGATCACCGCACCCCGGGACCTGTTCCAGGCGATCGAGGCGGTGGTGCGGGAACTCGACGTGGTGAAGCCCCAGGTGCTGGTCGAGGTCCTGATCGCCGAGGTCGACTACGACTGGGCCCGGGGTCGGGGCATCGACTTCAGCTTCCTGAACGAGAGTTCCTCGAGCGTGAACCGGCCCTTCGCGGTGGGCAACAACGACATCGTCGAGAGCTTCCTCTCCCAGGCCGGGGTGGCCAACGGGCTGAACGTGGGCTTGATCCACGGTCGCACCTTCGACGCCGCGGCCGCGGCCGGGGGCGACTTCGGGGAGCTCTCCAAGATCGCCACCCTGGCGAGGTTCTTCGAGACCTCCTCGCACGCCAACATCCTCTCGGCGCCGGTGCTCATGACCAGCGACAACGAGCCGGCCAAGATCACGGTGGGCGAGAAGATCCAGCTCCCGGCCAGCTTCGTGAGCGGGGCCAACGCGGGCTTGAACACCATCACAAGCTTCAATACCGAGGAGCTCGGGGTGATCCTGGACGTCACCCCGCGGATCACCAAGAACGACCATGTGGTGCTGAAGGTCACCCAGAAGATCAGCGCCCGCACCGGGGACGTACTGGGGGCGCTCCAGACCCCGGTGATCTCGAACCGGCAGGTCGAGTCCAACATCCACGTGAAGAACGGCGAGACCACCGTGATCGGCGGGCTGATCAGCGAGGACGAGCAGCGGACCCACAGCAAGATGCCCCTGCTCGGGGACCTCCCGGGGATCGGCAAGCTGTTCCGTAACCGCACTACCCAGAAGCGGAAGACCAACCTGCTCATCTTCCTCACCCCGCACGTGATCCGGGGCGAGCGCGAGGCGAGGGCCATCACCGCCCGGGCCCGCAACGACCTGTCGCGGGAGATCGACCGGTCGCAGTCGTCGAACGAGTCCGAGATCCGCAAGGTGTTCCGGGAAGGGCGGACCCTCGGCCATTACGCGGCATCGGACGGGAGCGGCGGGACGACCATGACCGGGTCCGGCGAGCCGGTCGGGTCGGGGGCCGGCACCGGGAACGGGTCGGGTGTCGGGCCGGGAGCGAGCCGGGGGTCCGGCTCCGGGGTCGACTCGGGCACGGGCTTGGGGGTCGGCTCGGGCGTGGGCTCCGGTTCCGGCCCGGGTGGCGCCGGGGACGGCCTCCGGCCCCGCACCTCGGAACTCCTGGCCAGGCTCAGGGCCAAGCATCGCGAGGAAGAGGCGGCCGACCGGGACCGGCCCGATCGGCGCCTGGCGCTGGAGGCCCCGACGAGGGGTTCCGGGAACGGGAACCGCGGGGTCCAGCGGGACGAGGTCGTGGACGGGACCGGGGACGGCTCCCTGGAGGAGGACGGGACCCTGCCCGGCGAGGGGTGAGGGCGAGGCGACGGCAGGCGGGGGTCGAGGTCCGGCACCCGTGAAGCGGTCGTCCGGACGGGTCGGGGGAGCGCCTGGGCTAACCTTCGGGTCGGGGCCCGGGAGATCGGAGGCGGGATGGCGACGCCGTGGGACCGCATCCTGCTCGATTCCGGCCTCCTCGACGAGGGCCGGTTGCGGGCCGCCCGGGAACGGGTGGCTTCGCTGGAGGCGCTCCCGGGACATCTGGTCGCCACCGGAACGATCGACGAGGGCCGGATCTGGCAGGCGCTCGCCGAGCGGCTGGGACTCGACCACCTGTCCGGTCCGGTCAGCACCACCCTCGATCCCGAGCTCCTGAGGAAGGTGCCGGTCGACTTCTGCCAGCGGGCCAAGGTCCTCCCGCTCAGGGCCGACCACGGCACCGTGCTGGTCGCCACCTCCGATCCCCTGGAGCTGGGACCGCTCGACGATCTCCGGGTGCTCCTCGACCGGGAGATCCGGCCGGTGGTGGTGCCGCCCTCGTCCCTGGAGACCGCGCTCAGCCAGTACATCGAGGCCACCAAGGACCACACCTCCCGGGTACTCGAGGAGATGCCCGAGAACGTCGAGGGCAGCGTCGAGGTGGTGGAGTCCGCCGAGAACCTGCTGGACGTGGGCCAGAAGTCTCCGGTCGTCCAGCTGGTGCGGAGCATCCTCTTCGACGCCATCAAGGCGCGGGCCTCGGACGTGCATGTGGAGCCGTTCGAGAAGGAGATCACGGTCCGCTACCGGATCGACGGCATCCTCTACGAGTCGGCCAGCCCCCCCAAGAAGCTCCAGCCGCTGATCGTGTCCCGGATCAAGATCCTCGCCGGCATGGACATCGCCGAGAGCCGGCTCCCGCAGGACGGGCGCATCCCGATCACGGTGGGGCCCCGCAAGCTCGACATCCGGGTCTCGACCTTGCCCACCGCCTACGGGGAGCGGGTGGTGATGAGGATCCTCGACAAGTCGAGCCGGGTGTTCGGCCTGCCCGAGCTCGGTTTCGAGGGCGACCACCAGAGGAGCTTCGCCCGGCTGATCGACAGCCCCCACGGGATCCTGCTGGTGACCGGGCCCACCGGATCGGGCAAGAGCACCACCCTGTACGCCGCCCTGTCGCGGCTCGCCAGCACCGAGGTCAACATCATCACCGTCGAGGATCCGATCGAGAACGAGATCCCGGGGGTCGGGCAGGTCCAGGTCAAGCCTTCGATCGGGCTGACCTTCGCCGAGGGCCTGCGCTCGATCCTGCGCCAGGACCCCGACATCGTGATGATCGGCGAGATCCGGGACCGGGAGACCGCCGAGATCGCGGTCCAGGCCTCGCTCACCGGTCATCTGGTGTTCTCGACCCTCCACACCAACGACGCCGCCGGCGGCTTCACCCGGTTGGTCGAGATGGGGGTGGAGCCCTACCTGATCGCTTCCAGCGTGCTCGGGGTGCTGGCCCAGCGGCTGGTCCGCCAGATCTGCCCGGCCTGCCGGATCGAGGAGCCGGTCTCGGCCGCGGTGGCCGGGCAGTACGGGATCACCAGCCCCACCACCTGGCGGGGCGGCGGGTGCGACGAGTGCCGACGGACCGGCTACTCGGGCCGGATCGGGATCTTCGAGCTCCTCGAGGTCGACGACGGGATCCGCGAACTGGTGAATTCCCGGGCGCCCTCGGGCTCGATCAAGCAGGCGGCGGTGGAGCGGGGAGGGATGCGCACCCTCAGGGAGGACGGGATCCTCAAGGTCGAGCGCGGCATGACCACCCTGGAGGAGGTCGCCCGCACCACCGCCAGCGGGGCCGCCCTGGTGGAGACCGCGGGCGGGCCGAGATGAGTCCGCGCCACCAGGCCCGGCTGGCCGCTTTCCTCCTGGGGGTCTTCGTCCTGGGGGCGGCCCTCTTCCTGGGCGGGGGCGGGGCCGATCCCGAGCCGGGTCCCGACGGACCGGCCGCCTCGCCTGGCCCCTCCCGGGCGGCGCCTGCCGGCGGAGCCGGCAGGGACACCGGGGCCTTCTCGCGACGCAACCCCTTCCGCATCGTCCGGGTCCATCCCCCGCCGGCCCCGCCCCCGGCGGTGCCCACGGCCCCGGTGGCGGCGCTGGCGCCGCCGCCGCCCCCGGTCCCGGAGCGCAAGCCGCCGCCGGTCCGCCTGGTGGGCACCCTGTTCGGCGGGAGCCTGGGCTTCGCCATGCTCCGGGACCTGAAGAAGGGCGAGGAGCAGGTCGTGCACATCGGGACCGACCTCGGCCCCTGGCTCGGCAACGAGTGGACCGGGGTGAGGGTCGCCGAGGTCCGACGCAACCAGGTGGTCCTCCAGGACGGGGAGAAGCGGCACGTCCTGGAGGTGGACCACGAGGGCGCCCTGCCGAGGAGCGAGCCGGTGGCCGCGGTGGTCGAGTCGGCCGACCCGGGTGCTGCCGGCGAGGACGGACCGCCCCCCCCGCCGCCCTCGGGCGAGGCCCAGACCCTGAGCCGGACCGAGGTCGACGACAAGCTCAAGAACCTCGGGTTCCTGATCACCCAGTTGAGCGTCCAGCCGTTCTTCCAGAACGGCCGGCCCGCCGGATTCAAGCTGTCGCGGATCCGGCCCGGGTCGTTCGTGGACCAGCTCGGGGCCAGGAACGGGGACATCATCCAGGAGGTCAACGGCAAGCCGGTCCAGACCGTGAAGGACGCCTTCCTCCTCTACAACAGCTTCAAGACCGAGCCCTCCGTCCAGGTGAAGATGCTCCGGGGCGGCCAGCCGGTGGACATGAGCTTCCGCATCGAGTGAAGCCTCGGCCCCGGCCCGGTCGCCTGGACCCTAATCGCACAAAAGCCGCCTGCCGATACCAGGGGTATGTTGGAACTGTTGAACGGGAGCCGGGGACTCGTGTCGGCCGGCCTCGCCTGGCTGCTGGTCGTCTACCCCTTCGCGACCCTGCCCCTGATCCTCGGGCTGGTCCTGGAGCGCCGCAAGGCCGGTTCCGGTCCCGGTGCGGCCGACGAGGCCCGCGATCCCGGGTACGACGAGGACGAGGACGAGGACGAGGACGATGCCGAGGGATTCCTCCCGGACCGCGAGTCGCACCGGTCCGCCGCGGCTCGCCTCCCCCACCGTGAGCGCCCGTCCCGTGCCACTCCGCCGGTACGGCTCCGGACCCGCGACGAGCCCATGACGCGGGGGCCGTCGGCCAGGGATCCGGACCTGGATGCCGGGGCCGTCGAGGACCTGCTGGGCGAAGACTTCGATCGGGTGGATCCTCCCGGGCTCCAGTTCCCCCCGGTCCCCCTGGGGCTGCCGGCCCGCTCCGACCTGGGAGCCGCGGCGGTGCGGGTGCTGCGCAGCCGGACCGCCGATCCCTGGCTCCGGGATGCCGCGGCCCGCCTGCTGGTCAAGGTCGCCGCCGACCTCCCCGACGAGACCCCGGCCCGGACCGCCTCCGGCCGCGGCCGTCCCCACCGGCGCTAGACTTACCCGAGATGCCCGCCTTCCGGTACGCGGCGTTCGACGCCCGGGGCACACCGGTCACCGGGGTCCTCCACGCGCCCGACGAAGCGTCGGCGCGGGCCAGGGTCCGCGACCAGGGCCTGTTCCCGACCGACCTGAGGAGCGACGGGGGCGGACCCTCCTGGTTCGCGGCCCGGGGAGTCCGGGACCGGGACCTGGCCGCCACTACCCGGCTCCTGGGTACCCTGCTCGGGGCCGGCTTCCCGGTGGTGGACGCCCTCGACACCCTGGTCCGCCAGTCGGGACACCCTCGCCTGCAGCAGGTGATGGACGATGTCCGCAGCCGGGTCCGGGACGGCTCCCGCCTCTCCCAGGCGATGGAGACCCACTCGGACGTCTTCCCGGAGCTCTACGTGCAGATGGTCCGGGCCGGCGAGACCGGGGCGGCGCTCGAGACCGTGCTCTCCGAGCTGGCGTCCTACCTCGAGGTCCGCAGCCGGGTGAAGGACAAGTTCACCGCCGCGGTCGCCTACCCGGCGGTGATGACCGTGGTGGGCGTGGTCATGGTCTGCTTCCTGGTGGCGTGGGTGGTCCCCACCATGGCCGACCTGCTCCGCTCCGGGGGCCGCGAGCTCCCGCTCCTGACCAGGATCCTGATGGCGCTCGGCGAGTTCCTGCTGGGCTGGTGGTGGACCCTCCCGATCCTGGGAGGGCTGGCGACGGCGGCCGGTCGGATGGCCCTGGGTACGGTGCGGGGTCGGGAGGTGTGGGACCGGGTGGCGCTCACCGCGCCGGTCCTCGGGGACCTGGTGCAGAAGATGGCCATGGCCCGATTCGCCCGCCTGCTCGGGGTACTGCTCTCGGCCGGCGTGCCGGTTCTCAGGGCCCTCGAGATCGTTCGCGACGTGGTCGGCAACATGCACTTGAGGATGGCCCTGGAGAACGCCCGGACCGAGGTCTCGAAGGGAGCTTCGCTGGCCGATCCCCTCCGGTCCTCGGGCTGGTTCCCCCCTCTGGTGGTCGACATGGTGGCCGCCGGGCAGCGTGCGGGCCGCCTCTCGGAGACCTTGGAGCGCCTGAGTCGCGGCTACGACGAGGAGGTCGAGGCCGCCATGGAGACGCTGCTGGCGCTGCTCGAGCCCGCCCTCATCCTGGTGATGGCGGTGGCGGTGAGCTTCGTGGTGGCCGGGGTCCTCCTCCCGATCTTCGAGATGAACAACATGAAGGGATTCTGAGGTGGCCGCCGTCCCCGGGCGTGCCCGGCGCGGCTTCACGCTCCTCGAGATCCTGCTCGCCACCGGGGTCATGGGTGCCGTCCTGGTGGCCGTGGCGGGGGCGGTGGAGGTCGGGGCCCGGCGCGTCATGCAGGCCCGCCGCTCCGCAGAACTCGCCCGCCTCGCCGACACCAAGCTGGCCGAGGTACACCTCGTCGACGACCTCGGGGATGTCGAGAGCTCGGGCCGGTTCGACGAGTCGCCGGGGCACCACTGGCGGGTCGCGATCGAGGACGCGCCGCTTCGGGTCGCCGAGATCGAGCTCGGCGCCGACCTCCGCAAGGTCCTCGTCACGGTGGAGTCGGCGGACGGGAAGGACCGGATCGAATTCTCCCTGCGCCGCCCGGCAGTCCGGACCAGGCCATGATCCGGAGGACGCGGGGGGATCGACGAGGCCTCACCCTGATCGAGGTGCTGCTGGCCGCCTCCATGCTCGTGGCCCTGCTGGTCGCCACCCAGCAGGTACTGGTCCAGACCCGGAAGCTGGCCCGGGCGGCCGAGACCGGGTTCGACCATGACCGTCGCCTGATCCGCCTGGCTCGCAGGCTGGAGGCGGCGATCGCGGGGGCATCACCCTACCGGGGACTCCACGAGGATGCCGACTTCCGCGGCGACGGGGAGGATCTGCGCTTCTCGACCCGGGACTTCCTGGTCTCCCGGGAGGGGAGGGCGGCCCTGCGGGCCCAGGGTTTCCTGGGGGACGGGACGGGGTCGCGGGGCGAGGGCCCAGGCGACGGTCTCGACGGGGTCGATCCCGGGGAGCTGCTGGCGGGACGCCTGGCCACCCTGCACTTGGGAGAGGACGGGGACGGCGTCTTCCTCGAGGTCCTGCCGCTGGGATGGCTGCAGAAGGATCCCTCGGAGTCCCGGGGACGCTATGTCGAACGCCTGGAGGGCCTCACCGATCTGGAGCTCGCCTACCACGACGGCCACGAATGGAAGGAGGAGTGGTCGCTCAGGAGGACCCTCGACCTTCCCCGGGCGGTGCGGCTGCGTGCCATGGTCCGTCGGGAGCGACCGGGAGGGTTCGGCAAGGAGCCGTTCGCCATGATCGTCCCGATCCCGGTGCGGAGGGACGTGACGATCCAATGAACCCGTACCGGCGGCGGGAAGGCGTGGCGCTGCTCTTCGTGCTCGGAGCCATGGCGGTCCTGGCTGCCGTGGCCTCCGCCCTGCACCGCTCGAGCCTGGACGACTGGCGCCTGGGCCGGAGCGAACTCGACCGGGTCCGGGCCGAGGCGGTGGCGCTTTGCGCCCTGGAGGTGGCCGGGGTGCTCATGGCCCGGGACGACCGGCCCTATTCCTGGTTCCCCCGGCGCGGTGCCGATGGGGCCCCGCCCCGGACCGCCGACGACCAGACGATCCAGCTCTCCGAGATCGAGGAGGCCTGGATGGAGCTGGCGGGGGAGCCGGCGCGGGAAGCCCGGATCGACGGCGAGGCGGTGGTGCTCGAAGTCGAGGACGAGGGCAGCCGGATGAACCTGAACCGGGTCCCCGGCGAGAACCTCGCCCGCCTGGTGCAGGTGGTCGGCGGAGGAACCGGGGAGACCGAGGGAACGCTGGGACCCCGACCTGAAGCCCGGGTCCTCGGGATGATCTCGGGCCTGGAGGACTGGCGCGACCCCGACGGGGAGATCCGGGCCGAGGGAGCCGAGAGCGGCTTCTACGAGGACCGGGACCCGGTCGGCTACCTGCCGAGGAACGGGGCCCTGCAGAGTGTCGAGGAGCTCGCCCTGGTGCGCGGCTGGTCGGGGGTCTGGCGGAAGCCCTCGTCCGCTCCGATGGTCAGGGAGGGAGGTCCCCCGGTGGAAGTCGCGCTCCTAGACCTGGTCACGGTCCATGGCGTCACGCCGCGGATCTCGGTCAACGCCGCCTCGCGGGTGGTCCTCTCGGCCGTGCCCGGGATCTTCGAGAGCCCGGTCAGGGAGGAGCTCCTGGACCGCCTGGAGCGCCACCGACCCTACCGGAACCGCAACGAGGTCCTGGCGGTCCTGGAGGCCGTCGATCCCTCGGCCGCGGCTGCGGCCGCCGGCTGGGTGGACGTCCGCAGCGACTTCTTCCGCCTGGTGGCGAGCGTGCCGGTCCGGGGCGGCTCCCGGCTCCGCCTGGTCCGGGTGGTCCGGAGGCTCCCTGACGGGCGCCAGGTGATCGTGGAACAGCGGAAGGCATGACGCGGTGAGAGCCCTGGGCCTGGACATCGGATCCTCGACCGTCAAGGCGGTGCTGGTCGACTCCGGCTGGACCGGGTGGAAGGTCGTCGACACCGTCGAGGTCCCGCTCGCCGGGCGTACCATCCCCGAAGCCGTCGCCGAAGCGCAGCGGGGCCTGGTCGACCCGGCACAGGCCTGCTGCGTCGGCCTGGATCGTTCGAGGAGCTTGTTCCGCACCCTGGAGTTCCCCTTCTCGGATCCTGCCAAGATCGAGGCGGCGGCTCCCTTCGCGGCCGAGGAGGTCCTCCCTGTCGAGCTCGCCAAGGTGCGAGTCGGGCACCTCCCGGCCGTGGGGGACGGGCGGGGCAGGTTCAAGGTACCGATCCACGCGGTCCCGAGGGAGATGATCGAGGAACGCCTGGCGGCCGTGGGACTCCAGTCCGATGCCGGGTGCCAGCTCGATTCGGTCGGGGCGCTCGAAGCCCTGTTGGCCGCGGGCCTGGGGCCGACCCGGGAGCTGCCCCGGGTCCTGCTGGTGGACGTGGGCGAGCAGAAGACCAGCATCGAGCTGATAGGGCCCGAGGGGATCCTGGCGTCCCGGTCGCTCAAGCTGGGCACGGCCAGGATGGCGGAGGCGGTGGGACCCCACCTCGGGGTCGAGGCGGAGGCGGCCGGTCGGGCCTTGCTCGAGGCCTTCGGGGACTCCCCGCGTCGACCGGCTCCCGAGACCGCGCAGCGCGCCCTCCTCCAGGTATTCGAAGGGCTGGCCGCGGAGATCCAGCGCACCCTCCTGGGGGTGGTGCAGGATCCCGCCGGCGAGCCGGGGAGGATCCTGGTCTCGGGTGGCGGGGCCCGGATCCGGCTCCTCACCACGGTGCTCGCCGAGCGGCTCCCCTGGAAGGTCGAGGTCCTGCCGGTGCGGGAACTGGCCAACCGGGGACTCCCGTGTCCCGAGCGCTTCGCCACCGCCCTGGGCCTCGCACTGGTGGCTGCCGAGCGCGGTCGGATCGGGCTCGAGCTCGGTCCCCGGCGGAGGCTGCCGGTGTGGCAGGACCCTTGGGCGGCCGGCATCCTGGGCCTCGCCCTGCTGCTGGCCGCGGCGGGTGCCTCCGGTCGACTCTGGCTCCGGGCCTATGCCTTGGAGACCGAGGCCGAGGGCCTGGGTCGTCAGACCGAGGAGGTCCTGGCCAAGGCCGGCCGGGGTCCGCAGGTGGACCTCGACGGCGAGACCCGCAAGCTCACCGAACTGCTGGACGCGCTGCGCGGGGCGGGGCGATCGCCCCTGGCGATCCTCGATGGCATCACGGACTCCATGCCGCTGGCCGGCGAGTTGCGGCTCTCCCGGCTCCTGATCGAGGGCTCGGACCTGAGGATCGAGGGCCGGTCCGAGAGCTTCGTGCAGGTCCAGGAGCTGGAACGTGCCCTGGTCGCCCATCCCGGGTTCCACGAGGTGCGGTTCGAGGACCAGCGCTCCACCGGTTCGGGCTCCGGCATGGGGACCGGGAAGGGAACGAGCACTTTCGTCCTGCTGGCGAGGATCCGCGAGGAGGGCTTCCGGTGAACCTCGCTCCCTCCACGGTACGGCTGCTGCTCGTCTTCGCGATGGCGGTGGCCTGGTACCTCGGGATCCACTCGCCGCTGGCGGAGAGGGCAGAGGTCGCTGCCGGAACACTGGCCGCGGCCCGGACCCGCCTCCTGGCGGCCCGCCGCCTGGCCGGGATGCAGGAGGAGGTGGAGCCCCTGCTCCGCCAGGCGAGCCCCGGGGTCCTGCTGGTCGCCAAGCTGGAGGCGAGACTGCAGGCCGGCGGCCTCAAGGACCGCATGGTCCAGATGCATACCATCCCGGTGAAGCGGGACCGGGAAGGCCGGAGCCGGGCCAAGGACTCGGCCTACCTGAGGCTCGACCGGCTCGACCTCCAGCAGGTGATGGCGGCGCTGGGCGAGCTGGAGCGGCTGGATCGCAGCCTCTGGGTCCGCAAGGTGGACCTGAAGCTGTTGGGCGAGCGCGAGGCCATGCTCGAGGTCGAGGTCGACGAGCTGATCACCGAGTAGAGTTCCGCCGGGAGGCGCTCCGACATGGAGGATGCTGGGCTGCCGTCCCCCCTGGGGAAGCGCTACCGCCCGGTGCGGGTCCTCGGCAAGGGGGCCTGCGGACGGGTGGTCCTGGCCAGCGACGAAGAGCTGCGCCGGACCGTGGCGATCAAGCTCATGGACCCGCGCCTGTCGCAGGATCCCGAGTGGCGAGGCCGCTTCGACCGCGAGGCCCGGCTCATGGCCAAGGTCCAGAGCCCGCGGATCGTCCCCGTCTTCGACCACGGTGTGGCCGAGGACACGCCCTACATCGTGATGCGCTTCCTGGCCGGCGGCAGCCTGGCCGAGAGGGTGAAGGCGGCGGGGGGAAGGCTCCCGGCCACCGAGGCCCTCCGGCTCCTGGACCAGATCCTCGAAGGTCTCGGGATCCTCCACGGCGCGGGCGTGGTCCACCGGGACCTGAAGCCCGAGAACGTCCTGCTGGACGAGTCGGGCGGCGCGGTCCTCACCGATCTGGGGTTGTCCCGGGAACTCACCGGGGAGGGTTTCACCCGGACCGGTGCGGTGGTCGGCACCGGGATCTACATGGCCCCCGAGCAGATGGAGGGGGCCAAGCCCTCGACCCACTGGGATACGTACGCGGCCGCCTTGCTCACCTGGTGGATGGCCACGGGGACCTTCCCCTGGGCGATGACGAACTTCACTGCGGTCCTGCTCCAGAAACGGACGGCGCCGGTCCCGGACCTGGCCGGGAAGGGGGTCGAGGGGCCGGCGGGGCTCGACGGGCTGCTCGCCGCCATGCTCGCCCCCGATCCGGCGCGGCGCCTGGGGGACGTGGACGAGATCCGACGTCGCCTGGGTGTGATCCGCTCCGGGGGCGGGCGCACCACCGGGGCCCGCAAGGCGCTCGGTTCCGCTGGGCTCTCCTCCCCGGTCCGTAGCGAGGGACGGGGCCGGGCGGTGCGCCGGCTCTCGGCTGCGGCCGGGGTGGTGGCGATCGGGCTGGCCCTGGCGGCAGGCTGGCGCGCCGGTCCCGCGTCCGAGCGCCCGATCCCCACCGACCCGGAGCCGACACCGGCCACGGTCGCGCCGGTACCGGCAGGCCCCGATCCCATGGTGCTGGCGCTCCGGAGGCTGGCGGACGCGGCCGAGGAGGATCCCTTCGTCCGCCAGGCCCTGGCCTTGCCCGACGGCACCGAGCGCGGCCTGGCCGGACGCCTCTGGGTGCAGGGTGGCGAGGCTTTCTCGCGCCGTACCCGGGAGTTCGCCGAGCTGGTCCCCCGGCTCCTGGCGCGGGGAGTGGATCGCGAGGCCTGGGAGCCGTTGTCGCGGCTGATCAGGACCGGGATGCTGCTCTCCACCGGGCGGGCCGAGGGCGTGGAGAGCGGCATCGGGGAGGCGGTGAGGGGCGCCTTGCTGGAGGTCGCCCGGCCGGCCATGGGATCGAGGCGGGAGGCGTCCCTCGACGGGAGCCAGGGCGTCCCGGTGGCCGAACGGGTGGAACGGGCCAGGCTCGAGCTCGGTACCGGCGGCCGCTCCCTGGTGGTCGCCCGGCGCGACCGACGGCAGGCGGACCAGGAGGGGAAGCCGGTGGCCCTCGACCCGCGGCTTCGCGTCATGGACCACTTCGGGACCCGCTTCCGGGATCCCGAGGAGGGGGCACCCGAGATCCTCGGACTGATGGGACGGAGCGCGCTCGGGGGACGTCGGTCCGAGGGAGCCCCCGACCAGGTGTCCTTCGAGCTGGCCGGCTTCGAGGGAGACCTCGTGCTGGTGCTGGCGTTGCAGGACTGGAACCCCTCGATCCTCCTCGAACTGGAGGCGATCGGGAGCACGGCCGGAGCGCGCTTCCCCTTCCGGGTACTGCCGCCCCTGCAGTCGGGGAGCGGGGAGAAGGGTCGGGTCGGGATGGCGCTCAGGGTCTCGGGCGGGCTGCTGCCGCCCGGGGTGCGGGCGATCACGATCCGGGCCCTCGGGATCCAGGTGATCGGACACCCTTCGCCGACGGTGCAGGTGTGGGCGGCGTTGCAGCAGGTCTCGGGTCCGCCTCTGGCAGGCCTCCAGGCGGGCTGATCGGGACGGGCTACCCGACCTCGGTGTGGTGACCCGAAGGCGGTCCTCGGGGACCGAAGCCCTCGATGGCGTTCCTCAGCCCGCGCCGCGCAGGTCGAGCAGTCGGGTCAGCATCTCCTCGAACCCGGGACTCCCCGCCAGCGGGCGGATCTCGAGTTCGACCCGGAGGAGCCAGATCTCCGGGAGCGGTCCGGGGGGCAGGTTCTTCCCGTCCTTCTCGGTCATGGCGATCGGGGTCGGGAGCCCCTCCAGGTCGTCGAGCGAGAACCGGTGGTGGTCCGGGAAGGCGCGCCGCACCAGACGATGCCCGGAGAGGGCCTCGGCCCGGGCGAAGAACGGTTCGGGCTGGGCGATCCCGGTCGCCGCCGAGGCCAGCCGTCCGGCCAGGGCCGTGGGCGGGAGCTCCTGGCCTCCCACGAATCGGCGCCAGGCCCTGGGCCGGTAGTGCATGGCATAAAGCGGGCGCCCCGAGGCGAAGCGCTCCACTTCGGGGGGGACGGTGACCGGTCCGTCGTCGTCGGTCTTCAGGAAGACCGCGTGGGCCCGGGCCAGGGACTCGGGCGGTTCCCGCAGGGGGCCCGCCGGGAAGATCCAGCCGTTCCCCCAGGGATCGGCGGCATCGATCGCCACCAGGTCGGCATCCCGCTCCAGCCGCCAGTACTGGAGTCCGTCGTCCAGCACCACCACCATCGCCTTCCGGTCCTCGACCGCGAACCGGGCTCCCAGGGCCCGACGCTTGGCGACCACCAGATCGGCGTGGGGTGCCTGCTCGATCAGGAGCTGTCCCTCGTCGCCGATCTCCCGTGCCGGGAGGAGCGGGCGTCCGCCGCTCCCGGCCAGGGCCACGGACGACCGGGGAGACGCTCCGTAGCCCCGGCACAGGATGACGGTGGGGAGCTCCCGGGACGCGAACGTCTCGGCGACCATGGCGGCCAGGGGCGTCTTGCCGGTGCCGCCGATCGAGAGGTTGCCGACCGAGACCACCAGGGCATCGACCCGGGTGGAGGTCCCCGGCAGACGCCAGAAGAAGCCGCGCTTCACTGCCGAGAGCAGCCGGTAGATCCAGGAGAGGACGACCAGCAGGGGGAAGGCCGGATGGCCGGCCCCGGGCCGGATCGCCCGGCGCCAGGCAGCTTCCAGTCGATGGGCGAGGCGCACTCCCACCCCGAGAGGGTACACGGGCTCCCGGCTCCGGGCGGGCTGCGCCCCGGCCGATGACCATGGCATGCAGGTGTGGCGCGTCTTCCTGGCCTCGATGGTCATGGCGATGGTCGGCCCGGGGGCATGGGCCACCGGCTTCCTGGCCTATCAGCAGAAGCAGGCCTGCCTGGCCTGCCACCAGGATCCCCGGGGGAGGACCGGACTCACCGAGAGGGGGGAGGAGGCCCGGGATCGGGGCTACCGCTTCGGTCGCGACCCCGCCCTGGTGGTCCCCAAGGAGTGGGGTCCGCACTCTCCGGGAGGCCAGCGCATGCTGGTACGGAGGTACTTCGAGCGGGGACGCCGGCTCTTCCACGAGGCCGGCCTGGGTCGGGTCCGGAAGAGCTGCGCCAGCTGCCATGCGGGCCCCGAGGCGCTCGCAGGAGTGACGGCCCGATATCCGAAGCCATCCGGCGGGATGGGCGAGTGGACGACCCTCGAGGAAGCGATCGATCGCTGCCTGGTGGACCGGATGGGCACCGACAGGCTCCACCCGGGATCCCGCAGCTCGCTCGCCTTGCAGGTCTACCTGCGGGACCGGATCGAGCGGGAGCATCCCGGCCTGGCCTCGGTCGGTCTCCCCGGGGGCGTCGAGGCGGAGGATCCCGACCCGATCGGACCCGGGGACCCGCCTCCCCGTCCGGCCGGGAGCGGGGACGGAGACCTCGGGGACGAACTGGGGGACGACCTCGAGGATCCGGGGCCGGGACCTGGCTCGGTCTCCGGTGAGGATCCCGGCGGGGACCTGGACGACGACGACCTCGGCGGACTCTGACGGGTCGGTCGCAGGGGAGGCCGGCGGTGATACCGTGGGCCCGGTCCGTAAACCGGGAGGACCGATGAGCCACGGGATCGCCAGGATCGCGGTGTTGGGCGCCGGGACCATGGGCCATGGGATCGCCCAGATCGCAGCCGCTGCCGGGTTCGCGACCCGGCTCTTCGACGTCGACGAGGCGGCCCTGGAGCGGGGCCGGGCCAAGATCCGGGACAACCTCGACAAGGGCGTCGCCAAGGGAAAGGTGAGCGTCGAGACCCGCGACCGCACCTTGGCCGGACTTTCCGGCAGCACCCGGCTCGAGGATGCCGTCGGCGACGCCGATCTGGTGATCGAGGCGGTTCCCGAGCGCCTCGACCTGAAACGCGAACTGGTCGTCCGCTCCTTCGCGGCGGCTCCGCCCCACATGGCGTTCGCCACCAACACCTCGTCGCTGTCGGTGACCGAGATCGCGGCGGCCGCGCCCCGACCCGATGCGGTCGTGGGTATGCACTTCTTCAATCCGCCTCATATCGTGAAGCTCCTCGAGATCGTGCGGGCCGAGACCACCTCCCCGGCAACCCTGGAGACGGCCCGTCAGGTCGGGATCGCCCTGGAGCGCGAGCTGATCGTGGTCCAGGACTCGCCGGGCTTCGCCTCGAGCCGCCTCGGGCTGGTCCTCGGTCTCGAGGCGATGCGCATGCTCGAGCAGGGGGTGGCCAGCGCCGAGGACATCGATCGCGCCATGGAGCTCGGCTACAAGCACCCCATGGGACCGCTCCGGCTCACCGACCTGGTGGGGCTCGACGTGCGCCTGGCGATCGCCGAATACCTGCACCGGGAGCTCGGCAGCGACGCCTTCCACCCGCCCCAGATCCTCCGCAGGCTGGTCCGGGCGGGCAAGCTCGGGAAGAAGTCGGGCGAGGGCTTCTACCGGTATCCCGCGGGGGCGTGAGGAACCGGCGGGTCCGCTCGGGCGGTCTTGCGATCAGCGGTTGCCGGCGAGCATGCCGGTGACCAACGGCCCGATCCGGCCGTGGAAGAGATAGCGGTGTCCGGGGTGCTCGGTCAGGCCCCAGAGATTCCCCGAGATCGACACGTGGAGGCCCTCGGTGCCGTAGGGCCAGGGCCGACGTCCCACCTCGGTCCAGCGATCCGGGTCGGCGGCGAGCCGGTACATCCGGAGACTGGCCGGGGAGCCGGAGCGGCTCGCAAGAAGGTATCGGACTCCCTCGTGCCCGACCAGGGAGGCACCCTGCATGAGGTCCGGGAGGCCGTCGCCCTCGGGCCGGCCCAGGATCCGGAACCCGTCGGCGCCGTTCTTCCAGTGGCCTTCGAGGGTCATGGAACCGCCGGGCTCCGGCTTCCAGAGGTGCACGGCGCGGTCCACCCAGTAGTCGCGGTCGTAGCCGCCGGCATAGGCGCCGGTCAACAGACGGTCGCCATCCGGGCCCCGCCACAGCGAAGAGAACGAGAAGCGCGGCTTGTCCACACCTGCCTCCCGCAGCCGGTCGGCGAGACCGATCCTGCCCTCCGGATCCGGGAGCCGCAGCAACGCGTACCGGCACCCATGGGTGGCGAGGAGATCCGAGGCCGCCCCCAGGGCCGGCAGGTCACCCTCCTCCCGGAGCCGCGCCAGGTCGTAGACCCGCACTCCGTGGCCGGTCTCGGTGACGTACAGGCGATCGCCCAGCGCCGCCAGGCCTCCCGCGTGGGTCCCGTTGGGACGCCACCCGCCCCGGGCGTCGGGATCCAGGAGCAGGGCGTGGGAATAGGCCCGGGGCCGGCCCGGTCCGACCTCGACCAGCGAGACCCGGGCCGAGTCCCGCTTGGAGTACCAGCTCACCAGCATGAGTCGCCGCTCGCCCTGGGAATCGCCGACCCTGAGTCCGGTGAGCCCCTGCGGCATCCAGGCCTCGCTGCGGTCGTCGTCGCCGCGGAAGCGGTAGACCCGCGCCAGCCCGGGCACGAGCTCCCCGCCTTCCCCCCGTTCGGACGACACGGTGCGGGGATCGACCGGGACCAGGGGATGCTCCGGGACGAAATCGCCGAGCGCCACCTCGGCGACAGCGCGGTGGGGGAAGAGAACCAGCAGCAGGGCAAGGGCCAGGGCGGGACGTGTCATGGATGCCCAGAGTAGGCGCCCGGCGCGGCGCGACCTAGCAGGTGGGCTACGCTGCTCCCGCGAGAGGGGTCGGCCACGGGTCGCGTCACGCTGGTGCAGATGAACTCGGGTCCGGATCCGGGCGCCAATCTCGAGGCGCTCTCCGGGCTGCTGCGGGGGATCCGCGGTCCCGAGGTCGGCCTGGTCGTCACCCCCGAGAACGCCCTGGTCCTCGGCAGCACCGAGGACTACCGGGCTGCCGCCGAGGAGCTCGGGCAGGGTCCGGTCCAGGTGGAGCTCGCGGGACTGGCCCGTCGGCATTCGGTCTGGCTGTGGGTGGGGTCGTTCCCGGTCCGGAGCGAGGATGGGCGACTGGGGGCCACCAGCCTGGTCTTCGACGACTCGGGGCGCCTGCGGGCCCACTACCGGAAGCTCCACCTCTTCGACGTCGAGGTGGCCGGCGACCGGGACGGCAGGTCCCATCGCTACCGGGAATCCGACGCCTTCGCCCCCGGCGATCGCGAGGTGGTGGTCGAGACGCCGCTGGGAAGGGTGGGTGCCACGATCTGCTACGACCTCAGGTTCCCGGGCCTGTTCACGCGCCTTCGCTCCCTCGGCGCCGAGATGCTGGTGGTGCCCGCGGCCTTCACCCGGGCGACCGGGGAGGCCCACTGGGAGCTGCTGCTCCGGGCCCGGGCCGTCGAGACCCAGTGCTTCGTCCTGGCCCCGGCGCAGGGAGGCAAGCACCCCGACGGGCGCGAGACCTGGGGCCACTCGATGGCGGTGGATCCCTGGGGCCGGGTGCTCGGCAGCCTGGACCGCGAGCCCGGGATCCTCACGGTCGAGCTCGACCGCGCCGAGATCGGTCGGGTGCGGAGCGCCATGCCGCTCTCGGAGCACGCCCGCCACGCACCGCCGGGCCTGAGGCGCTGATCAGGCGGAGGGCTGCGAACCCCGGGCGACCGCCGGCAGCTCGAGGTGGGGGAAGCAGCGTTCCCACATCCGTCGGCAGTAGGCGTCGAGGGAAGGCAGGGCACGGGCCCGCCCGACCATCGGGTTCTCGATGGGCGTCCAGATCACGTTGATCACGGTACTGAAGACCACGGTGTCGGCCGTGACCGGGTCTTCGCCGTAGAGGAAGCCCTCGCCCTCGACCCGGGCCGCGAGCGCCTCGATATCGTCGCTGCCCATCCGGTAGATCTCCTCGGGGCTGTGGCGCCCGAGGCCCTGGGCGTGGAGCTGGCCTCGCACCTTGCGCCGGGCGAGCATGGGGACGAACCAGCGCAGCGGGATCGGGAGCCGCTCGAAGGCCCGCTTCATGCGGGCCCACCCGGTCGGGTCGAGCCAACGCGAGTAGACGATCACCCAGTAGAGGTGGTCGTCGCAGACCCGCTGCCAGGCAAGGGCGTCGGCCCGCTCCCGGGGGGTCAGGTGGGCGTCCGGGTCCTTGCCGAAGACGTGCTTCAGGTACTCGAGGATCAGCGACGAATCGCCGATCGCCTGCCCCTCATGCTCGATGAACGGGATCTTGCCCTTGGGGCCGCGGGCCGGGTTCGACTCGTTGCGGACCTCGTACTCGATCTCCTGGAGGCGCATCCAGGCCTCGAGCTTGACGCAGAAGGGACTGGCATTGGGCAGCCCGAAGGCCGGCGGGAACTGGACCAGGACGACCTTGGACACCGGGGGCTACCTCCTCGATCGGGGACGGGCTCGCAGGGCGGCGGGTGCGGCGAGGTCCTCAGGATAGAACAGGGGGAGTCCTACCGAGGACCCGGTCTCTCACGGTCCGCAGGGGCAGTCGGGCTCCTCGGCGCCGGGATCGTCGGTCTCCGGGAAGATCACCCGGAAGCCGGGTTCCAGGATCTGGCCCCGGGGGTTCTGCGAGATCTCGCTGGCGACCACTTCCCGACGCCTCGCCACCAGCAGGCGCAGGGTCGAGAGCACCCCGGGGGCGGTGCCGAGGCCTCGGGCGCAGCGACGGAGGCGGGCCCGGGCCGCGGTCCGGTGGAACTCGCGGTCGCGGGCCGGGTCCTCGAGATTGACGAGGAGTTCCCGGGCGGCCGGGTCGCCGCTCCTGCGCAGCGCCGACCGGAAGAGCGCCTGCCAGTCCGGGGTTTCCTCGGCCGGGACCAGGGCGAGCAGGCGGGTGCGCGCCGGGGAGAAGAGCGGGCGACCCATGTCGACCGCCAGCACGTCGAGCACGAACTCCTCGTCGACCAGACCGCTCCCGATCAGGGCCTCGACCGCGATCTGGTCGGCCTCCGCCCGGACCGGCGAGAGCCAGGCATGGTCGGCGTCGGGGCGGGCCGGGGTCACTTCGGGAAAGCGGCTTCCGATGCGGGCGAGGGCTTCCCCGTAGTGGCGGGCGTCGGCTCGCAGCTCGGCGCGGCCGAGGCGGGCGTCGACCACCAGGCTCGACGGGATGCGGACGAAGGGTCGAGTACCCAGCGGCTCGCTGTCGCTCTCGAGGTTCAGCTCCTCGGGGGCGAAGAGCGGGCGGAGACGTTCCCGCAGTGGCCGGCCCCTGCGGGGGGAGGCCGGGCTCGCTTCCAGGCGGCGCATCCCGAGCCGGACCGCGTCGGCGAGTTCGCCGGGGTCCCGGAGCGCGTCCATGATCCCCGCCAGCACCGGATCGGGACGTCGTCCACCAAGGGGAAGTCGCCTGGCCCTCGTCCACCAGTCGTTGTGCGGGGGTGCCAGCTCCTTCAGGATCGGGCCACCCGCCAGATGGCAGCCCGAACAGCGCAAGCGCGCCCCGAAGGGGGGAGCGCCGGCCGGGCGCGGCAGATGGAGCCCCGCCACGTCGGCCCGGATGTCGGCGCTGTCGCCCCGGTAGTGCCAGCGTCCTCGGGTGCCGTCCCCGATCAGCTCGTAGAAGTTGTAGAGGCCCTTGCCGGGATCCCAGGCGAAGAGCTCGACCATCAGGGCGCCGCGTCGGGGTGTCTGGTCGAGGACCAGCAGGCCGTCCTCGCCTGGAGTCGTGAAGTGGCCCAGGAAGAGCTCGGCCGGGTCGTCCCACACCGCCCGCTCGAAGAGCGAGAAGCTGCCTTCCCCGGGATTGTGGAATCCCCGGTTGCCCACCATGTGGGTCTCGAGCCGGGCCCCCGCGGTCACCAGGGCGGAGCGCAGCCCGAGCACCTCGGAGGGACAGTCCCCGGGACGACGCAGGACCTCGGCGAGGCGGTCCCGGTGGGTGGCGGCGGTCGGGGGGAAGCACTGGGCTCCCGCAGTCCCGGCGAGGCCGAGGGCGAACGCCGCCGGGGCCAGACCGGCGAGGAGTCGTCGCAGGACGTTCATGGCTCACCTCCCAGGAGCGGTCCCTCGGGAGCCCTCGCCGAGAGCTCCACCCGCACCTGTTGCGGCTTGCCTCCGGGACGGCCGGAGAGCTCGAAGACCAGGCGGTCCTCGCGGTCCCGGTGGTAGACGATCCGGGAGGGGAAGTCGTGCTCGGGGTTCTCGAACACGGCGCGGCGCGCCGCCGGGTCGAGCGAGAGCAGGCGGAAGGCGACGCTCGGCTTGCCTCGCGGGGAAGGCGTGAGCCACACCCCGCCGTCGCGGGCCTCGATGCGCTCGAATTCGAAGAAGCCGAGGGTGCCGTCGGGCTTCAGGTCCTTGGCGAAGGAGAGGATGATCCCTCCGTCGGGCGAGGAGTAGGTGGCGTCCCAGCTCCCGCCCCGCCAGCGCCCGGCCAGGAAACCGAGGTCGGCGATCGCCGCCTCGGGCGGCGGAGCGGCCGGGAGCGCCCCGCAGGCGAGGAGGCCGGCGAGGGCGACCGGGGACCTGAAGCGACGAACACGCATGGGGATCCCTCCCGGAGGCCACGGTAGCAGGACCACGCGGGCAAGGTCAGTTCCGCCTGGCCACCACCCGGGCCTCGTGGCGGTCGTCCTTCCATGACTCCTCGTAGGTCATCGGGACGAGATCCCCGACCAGGCCCTCGAGCTCGCCGGGCGCCAGCAGGAAGCGACGGCCGGGCCGGGGATGGCGCTCCAGGTTCACGGTGGTGGGATGGATCATGACCAGTGCGCCCCCGGGGACGAGCATCTCGGGGATCCGGGCAAGCACGCCGCGATCGAGGAAGTGGTGGCAGACCACCAGGGCGAAGGGTCCCTCCGGCAGCTCGCCGCGTTCGAGGTCGCACTCGAGGGTGGCGAGGGCGAGGCCCTCGGCTCCGGCCCGCTGGCGGGCCAGCCGCAACGCCACCGGCGAGAGATCGCAGGCGGTGACCGCCAGGCCGCGCCGGGCCAGCCACAGGGAGTTGCGACCGGCTCCGGCGGCCAGGTCGAGGCAGGTGCCGCGGCGCGGCATGAAGTCGGCGAGGGCCACCAGGTTGGCGGCGGGTTCCTCCAGGACCCCCTGGTCCCGGTACCTGGCGTCCCAGCGCCGCCGGTCCCCGGCCCTGGCCAGTCCTTCGGACAGCTTGCGGGCGGCCGGGGAGGACTTCGGCCCCGCCACCGGCAGCGTCTCCGGCAGCGGCAGGAGGTCGGCCCATGCCCGGGCCCGTCCGGCCAGCGAGCCGGGCTCGTCGAACGGGCCGCAGGCCCCGGATCCGAGGACCCCCGAGTAGCCGTCCAGCAAGGGAGCGAGGCAGGAGACGCCCAGGACATCCACGAGATGCGCCAGGTCGCGGGCAGGATCGCCGACCGGGCCGCCCTGGGGTACGTCGAGCGGCGGCACCTCCGCGCCTGCGGGATCGGTGCGCAGGTCGGCGAGGGACGCGACCGATCCCAGTCGGACCGGGCCAAGGGCATGACGCGACGCGTCCGCCAGCTCGCCGAGGAGCTCGCGTCCGACCTCGGCCGCGGCTTCCGGGAGGAAGGGAGCGACCACCGCGTCGAAGCGCGCCCGGAGGTCCCCAGCGACCGGATCGACCGGCGGGTCCGCCCGCCGCGAAGCCCGGTGCGCTTCGGCCAGCCGGGCGCCGAGCGCGGAGAGCACGCGGGGAGGCAGCCGGGGCGCGCCGCCGGGCCGGACCAGCGTCGAGAGGGCCACCCACGGTGCTGCGTCAGATCGCGTCATGACGAGGCCGAGAGTAGCCGAGGCGGCGACCGGCGGAGGGATCGTCCCCGTCCCCGCGTCATGGGGAGGACCGGCGCCGGGAGTCGATCACCAGGGTCTGGATGGAGGCCTTCAGGCCTTCCCAACGACCTTGGGGAAGCCGGTCGAAGCCGCGACGACGCAGCGTGAAGTTGGTGTGGCCCGCGATCAGGGCTCCGGTCCCGCCGAGCTCGACCCACTCGCGGTCCACTTCCAGTTCGCCCCGGGACCGGCGGATCGCGGCCTCCACCCGGTCGGCCCAGGCCGTGACGTCGGGGTAGCAGTCGGGCCCGGCGTCGACCACGGCCAGCAGATCGAGGGAGCGGGCCGCGGCCAGGCGGGCTCCCCGGGGCGCCCGGTCGGCGATCCGGGCCTCGCCGGACTGGTACGCGGCGGAGAGCAGGGCGTGTTGGGAACAGGGCATGCCGCGGTGGACGTCGTGCCACGGATGGGACCATGACGCGCCGAGCATGGTGGTCACCAGGGTGTCGACCTCGCTCGCCGCTTCGAGCGTCGCCAGCAGCCGGTCGCCCGCCACCAGGGTGAGGCTCTCGGAGGTCTGGCTGGCGAGCAGGGTGGAGAGCGTCAGCCAGTAGGGGCCGCTGCGGGGCGACTGGGCCACCGTCTCCTCCACGAAGGCGTGCAGCAGACGTCCCGCGGCCAGCGCGGTCCGGCCGGCCTGGACGGGATTCCATGCCACCGCGATCGGCGCCCGCCCGGCCAGGTCGTCCGACGAGGTGGTGAAGACGTCGAGCAGGGTGCCGTCGGCCTGGCGGCGCATCGAGGCGAGCGTCACGATCCGCCGGTCCACCAGCAGCATGGCGATCTCGTCGAGCAGGCCGCCGGCCAGTGCCAGCTCCACCGGATCGGCCTCGCCGGGGCGCAGCGCGCCGGACTCGGCCCGGACCCACGATTCGAGACCGTTCACGACCTGTTCCCAGCGGTCCGCCTCCTCGGGTTCGGAGAAGGCCTTGAGCAACCGGTCGCGATGGATCGCCCAGTCCTCGCCGGCGAGCACCTTCAGGGTCCCGTCCCGGGAGCGGTGGCGGGCCAGCAGGGGTTCGAGGGAACTCCTCAGGGTGGCCAGCCGGGCCTGGCCGACCTGGCCCGATCCGTCGCCGGGGTCGCCGGTGGGCCCGCCGGAGTCTGGGGGGGTGCCCGGGTCGCGCTGCGACCACGAGGCAGGCCACACCAGGGCCAGGAGGAAGGCTGCCGCCGCCACCCCGAGCGTCGTCAGCAGGCGCCGGCGGCGGCTCCGGGAGGTGCGACGCGGGGGGGTGGCGACTTCCTCGGTCCCGATCCGGGCACGGGCTCCGGAACCTGCCACGCCAGGCTCGGGGGAGCCGTGACCGGCCGGCGAGGGCAGGCCCCGGGGACGTACCAGCGCGGGCGAGGAGCGGGCCAGGGGATCGCCGGGCGGGGTGGTCGCCAGCACCTTCTCGAGTCCCGCCCGGGAGGTCGGGCGCCGGGACGGGTCGTGGGCCAGGACCTGCTGCAGCAGGCGCGCCACCGGGGCGTCGGCGGGCGTGCGCTCGAACTTGATCTCGAGTTCGAAGAGCTTGGCCCCCAGGCCCATCATCGCCTCGGGGGAGTAGGGAGTGCGGCCTTCGACCGCCATGAAGAGCGAGGCCCCCCAGGAGAAGAAGTCCGAGGCGGGGGTGGCGGCGTCCCCGGCCAGGATCTCGGGGGCCAGGAACCCGGGCGAGCCGACGATGGCGCCGGTGCGGGTGAGGCGGGGACCGGTGGGGTCGTCGACCAGGCCGAAGTCGACCAGCACCAGGCGACCGGCGGATCCCAGCACCAGGTTGGCCGGCTTCACGTCCCGGTGGACCAGCCCCGCCTCGTGCACGGCCTCCAGGGCGCCGGCCACGTCGAGCAGCAGACCCACCGCCTCCCGGGCCGGGAGCACGCCCTCGGGCCGCTCGGTCAGCAGTTCCTCGAGCGAGCGGCCCTGGACCCTCTGCATCACCATGTAGGGACTGCCGTCGAGTTCCCCGAAGTCGTAGAGCCGGACCAGTCCGGGGTGGTCGAGCCGCGCCAGGCAGGTCGCCTCGCGCCGGAAGCGGGCGATGGGGTCGCCGCGGGAACCGGCGTTCATGAGCTTGATCGCCACGGTGCGGCCTCGGGATGCGTCGACGGCCTCGAAGACCGCGCCCATGGCTCCGGCACCGAGCAATCGGGCGTCCCGGTAGCGCTCCCGTAGCCCGGGAGGCAGATCCTGGGAGGAACCGGTCATGCCACCTCGCGATCCGGGTCGGGCCGCACCGCGGGCGGCCGGGTCGTCCGGTTCCGGTAGAGTCTACCAAGGGCCCGGGAGACGCAGAGCCCGAGGAGGTCTCCCCGGCCCGGGAGGACGACCTGGGAGAGCGCCGACCGGTGGGCCGCTTCGCCCCTTCGCCGACCGGGCCGCTCCACTTCGGCTCGGCGGTGGCGGCGGTGGGGAGCTGGCTCGACGCCCGGGCCGCCGGCGGGCGGTGGCTGGTCCGGATCGAGGACGTCGACCTGCCCCGCACGGTGCCCGGGGCCGAGGCCGCGATCCTGGGCGAGCTCGCCCGGCTCGGGCTGGAGTGGGACGGCGAGCCGGTCCGCCAGAGCCTGCGCGGCGACCTCTACCGGGAGGCCCTGGAGCGCCTGCGGACCTCGGGGAGGGCCTTCGACTGCGCCTGTTCCCGCAAGGAGATGGCGGACTCCGGGCTGGCCCGCGACGGCTCGCGCCGCTATCCCGGGACCTGCCGCGGCGGGATCCCCGCGGGGAAGGCTGCCCGCGCCGTCCGGTTCCTCACCGACGGGAAGCCGATCCGGATCACCGACCCGGTCCAGGGGGAGATCCTGGAGGACGTGGAGCGCGAGGTCGGCGACTTCGTGCTCCTCCGGGCCGACGGGATCTTCGCCTACCAGCTGGCGGTGGTGGTCGATGACGCCGACCAGGGGGTCACCGAGGTGGTGCGGGGTGCCGACCTCCTCGACTCGACCGGCCGCCAGATCCAGCTGGCCGGGGCCCTCGGGCTCCCCCGGGTCGGCTACCTGCACCTGCCGGTCGCCAGCGGTCCCGACGGCGCCAAGCTCTCGAAGCAGACCGGGGCGCGCTCGCTGGAGGGCGCCGACCCTGGCCGGGTGCTGGCGGCGGCGCTCGGGTTCCTGGGCCAGGAGGTCGCGCCAGGGGCCGAACGCCTCCCGGTCGGGGAGCTGCTGGCGTCGGCCGTGGCGGGCTGGAGCCGGGAGCGGATCCCCCGCCGGCGCTCGCTACCGGCTCCTGGGGGTTGGTGACGCGACTAAGGCTGGAACAACCCGTCGGGGTTGGAGTCGAGGAAGCCCGCCCGGAAGGATCTCTCGTCGGTCGGGGTGAGCAGGCGGACGTCGGCCGGCGTCAGGAGCGGGACGTGATGCCGGCGTTCGAGTTCGGCGACGATCGCCTCGAGGCCGCCTTCCTCCGTGGTCCAGCAGAGCCGGTCGAAGCGGGTGAGGTCCAGCGGCAGGGAGTAGGAGCGCAGGCTCCGTTCCCCCTTGGTGTTGAAGTAGTCGTCGAAGTAGCTCATCGCCAGCTCGCGCAGGCTGCGGTGGATCGGCTCCCGGAACCGGAGCCCGGTGCAGTTCGACTTGGCCACGGCTCCGTAGCGCTTGCCCCGCTGGAAGACCGCGATCACGTGGTCGTCGTCCCGCTCCGCCATCAGGTCGAGCACCACCGGGCGGTGGCCCAGTCGCCGGAGCGCCGCGGCGGCCATCAGGGCCCCGTCCACGCAGTGGGCCCGACGGTCCGCCATGACCCGCCGCGGCGATCGGTAGATCGGGTCGCAGCTGTAGGGCGTGGCGTCGAGGAAACCCTGGATCTTCCAGGGCGTGTCGAGCTCCGCCAGGATCCGGCGCTCGCTCTCGTTCCAGGGGCTCGGGTCGTGGGGCTTCCGGGACTTGGTCTTCATGGGTGGCTCCCATGCTACTCGACCCCCACCAGCATGGCCCGGCCGTCGGGCAGCACCGAGAGCGTGGCGGTCAGCGCCCCGCGTCGCGCCCGGTCCTCGAGGTCCTTGCCGGTTCCCTCCTCCACGAACCAGGCGTCGATCCCGAAGTCGACCACCAGTACATGGCGTCCGGCCCGGTACTCGGTGCGGTCGGCTCGACCCTGGAGCTGGGGCCCGGCCGGGAAGGGGCGGTCGGACACCCGGGTCGCCACCCTCGTCCCTCCCGGGCCTTCGCCCCCCAGTTCCACCCAGACCCGCTCGCCGAGCCGCAGCGGGCCGGAGCCCTCCGGTCGCGGCAGGCCGCCCTCGACCGGCTGGTCGGCGAACGGGTAGCGGAGCACCACGTAGTCGCCCCGCATCGGGCTCCGGGGGTCGACCGCGGCGGTCTGGACCTTGACCTCCTTCCCCTTGCTCCGCTGCCAGTACTTGTAGGCGGCACCGGTCTGGACCACCGCCAGCTGCAGGGCCACCGCGGCCCAGAACGCCTTACGACCCGTCGTTCCCTGGTTCATCGCACCGCCTCCATTCCGTCGTCGTTACGGTCGTCCCAGCTCGCAACCTCGGACCGGAGCCGCTCCAGGCTGTAGGCGCCGGCCAGGATCACCACGCCTCCCGCGATCAGCGAGAGTCCGGTCGAACCCAGGCTCTGGATCCAGCCCAGGGAGGTCCAGCCCACCCAGCCGCCGAGCGGCAGCAGGCCACCCCACAGGAGTTGCCGGTCGGCCACCACCACCCCGGTGTGGATGGCGCCGAAGCAGATCGCCACCGTCAGCAGCTGGTAGCCGACCGAGAGGGCGAGGGGGCTGGCACCGGCAGCCGCCAGGAGCGGCGGGAGGGTGGCGGCCAGACCGATCTGGGCCAGGGTCCGGGAGACGACCCGGGCCCGGATCCGGCGGTGCCGGCTCCAGTCCCAGGCGGCGATGGCGGTACCCGCCACCCCCAGGACCAGCGGCAGCACGCAGAAGTCCCGGCCCCGGGAGGCGATCCACCCCAGGCTCCGGACCAGCAGCTGGTCGAAGGGGGTCAGCGCCAGCAGGGCGCCGAAACCGACGAGCAGCCAGAGCGCCAGGTCCTCGCCCCGCCCCTGCCAGAGGCTGGGATCGCGGTCCTCGGCCCGCTGGATCCGGGAGAAGGCGATGGCCGCCACCAGCCCGGGGACCACCGCGTGGCCCAGCGAGATCCAGGACTCGATCCCCAGGGTGGTGAGCGGGATGACCGACCAGGAGGCGAGGCCGAGCCCCAGGAGCCATGCCAGCCGGGGCGCCGGGAACCGGAGGATCGCCGGGAGCCCGATGGCGGTCAGGAGCGGCGGGAAGAGCAGGTTCAGGGTGCGCAGGCTGCCGTTCCCGGGGAGCGGGAGCCAGGGCAGGGCCTCGTGGGGTCGGACCTGTTCGAAGAGGTTCCAGGCCGAGAGGGTGATCATGGCCATCGCCATCAGCGATCCGGAGCGGAGCGCGTAGGCCAGCGGCACGATCCCCAAGGACCAGGCCAGGAAGCCGTCCGGCCAGTGGGCGCCCTGGTGGAAGGTCTGGCCGATCTGCCAGATCCCGCCGCCGAAGAGCATGCAGCCCAGCAGCACCAGGGCCCTCGCCACCCCCGGCGTCCGTTCGTTCTTCATCAGGCCCTCGAAGGCGAGTCCGTAGACCAGCGCCATCAGCACCTGGATGAGTCCGATCCGGCCCCAGGGGGGGAGGATGTTCCAGTTGGCCGCCACCAGGAACAGGACGCCGGCCCCGATCGAGAGGGCGCCGAGCCCGGCGAGCAGCCGGACCAGGGGGACCGGGCCGAGGAAGGGGAGGTCGATCGAGACCTCCTCGATGGCCGCCTTCCCCCGGGTGCCCCGGCTGCCGGAGTCGACCGAGGCCGCGGCCCCGGACTTCTTGGTGTCGCTCCCGACCCCGGGGTCGCTGCCCGGTCCGGGGACTCCCAGGACCCCGAGGACCTCGGCGACCTGGGCGACGTAGCCGGCGTGGCTGAAGTGGAAGGCGATGCC
>CAYOHP010000027.1:0-65987 GCA_964403795.1 uncultured bacterium
CCTGCGAGGCAGGCGGGCCGCCAACCACGGCTCGGCTGCTGACCTCGACCGTTCGACCGATAGACGCATGGGTTGATCGGAGCAGGAGAGAAGCTGGACCTCTTCAGAGCTGCTCCTTCAAGACAATGAGAGGGCCTTCGGGCCAGGCTCAATCTCCCCAGGGGTTGAGTCAAGTTCGTTCTGTAAATCGGAGCGAGTCAGAGCTCGGTCTCCGTCGTGAGGTACTTGCGGGATGCCTCCCAGTCCTCCGAGATCTCGCTGCAGAGCGCGCTGACGAGTCGCAGGAGCGATGCCTCGTTCGGGAAGAGGGTGGCGACCCGGGTTCGGCGCTTCAGCTCCTTGTTCAGCCACTCGTGCAAGTTCGAGGTCCGTAGGCGACGGCGATGGGGAGCGGGGATCTCGAAGACGGCTAGGCCCTCTGGGATCGCCGTCTGCATCCATGAGGAGAGCTTGGGGGCCTTCTTCTCGTAGGCCTTCACAATCCGGTCCAGCTGACGCAGGGCTTCGTCCCTCGTACCGGCGCCAAAGACCGTGCGTAGTTCCTGGGCCACCTCTGCGCGCATCTCTCTACGGGGGACGTAGGAGGTGGCATTCCTCTGAAGGTGAACTTGGCAGCGCTGCCAGGCTACGCCCGGGAAGACCGCCTGGCGGGCCTTGCCGAGGCCCTCGTGGTCGTCGCTGACGACGAGCTGGACGCCGTATAGACCTCTCTCGACGAGGGACGAGAGGAACGCTCTCCAGTGCACCTCTGCTTCAGAGAGGCTCACGCTGGCCCCGAGAATGGACCTTCTGCCCTCGTGGTCGATGCCAATGGCCGTGAGCACGGCACAGGGCACCACGCTGCCCCCGTGCCGCACCTTCTCGTACCTGGCGTCCAGGGTCAGGTAGACCATCCGGGCCAGGGGACGACATCGCCAGGCCTGGAGTTCCGTGTCGAGTTGGGCCGAGATCCGGGAGACCTGGGCGCTGGTGATCTCGAGCCCGCACAGGCGCTCCGTGATCTCCTGGACCCGTCGCGTCGAGACACCTTGAACGTACATCTCGGCCACTGCGAGCTCGAGTGCCCGCTCCGACCTCGCGCCTCGCTCCAGTGCCTGTGGGTAGAGGGCCTCCCCATCCTCGGTACCCCGGACCTGCGGAACGCGCAAGCGCAGCCGTCCCCGCCTGGTGTTCATCGCCTTGTCATTGAAGCCGTTCGCGTGACCTCGCCGGTCCTCCGTTCGCTCGAACGGCTTGGCTCGGAGAAACCCCGCCCTCTCCAGCTTCATCGCCTCGTTGAACAGAACCTCAAGCGCGGAGGCCATTCCGTCGAAACCTTCCTCGACAAGCAAAGTCATGACGCGATCGATCGCGGTAGCGTCATCTGGGCGAGCCATGGACTGATCTCCTTTCAGGTTGTGCAACCTGGAGATCGGCTATGTCTCGCCCTTTCCTTTGCCGGTCACCTCGCGACCAGCCAAGCCGATTTTCAGAACGGATGATGCGCTAGCGATCCAAAAGCTGGAGCCCACGAAGAAGGTGGGCCAGATGATCCGTACCCAACTAATGGGGGGGCATCAACGCGGTAGTCGAGATGAGAACCAACGCCCGGGCCGAGGGGCTCAACTCGGTAGTCCAGTGGATGAAGGACACCGCCCGTGGCTACCGAAGCCGCGAGCGGTTCCGGAATGCGATCTACTTCCACCTGGGAGGGCTCGACCTCTATCCGGCCGGAGTCATCTGCTGAGGCTCAACCTACCCGAAACCCGGAAGAGCCCCAAATTCCAGACCCGGAGTGTCTCAAGGTCGTTGACAGGTTCCGAGGGATATCGACCTGGAGCGAGTGCTGGAGGTCCCTGGAAGGCGGCCTTCGATCCCCGCCTTCCGGGAGGGCTACAGGACGAGGGAGGCGCCTGCGAGACGACCCGTGAGCATGTCGGGAGTCCCGAAGGAGGGGCGATCCCGACCCCGGGGTCGGGGGAGACTTTCCTTGCCGGGTGGGTGGGGGGCGGCGATGGTCGTCGGCTCGAGGCCAGCTAGGCTCGAAGGGGAGAGTCCCATGGCGAGACCCGCAGCACGGGCCGCCTCCCTGGAGACCTCCGCCACCGCGTTGGAGATCGTCGGCATGTAGAGGCGCGTCATCGCCAGGGAACGGTGGCGAGCGACTTGCATCAGCGTCAAGTGGTCTCCGCGGGAGGCTCCTGCCGCGATGGTGATGAAGCTCCTGCGCAGGCAGTGGGTGCCCACGGTGTCCGCCTGATCCAGCCGGGCGCGGGCAGCGACCTTCTTCATGTAGTAGAGGCCGCTCCCGCAGAAGATCCGCTTGGACTTGAAGTGCTCGAGCTGGGGGAACAGGAGACCGGTGCGCTCCGAGCTGGCGTTCCAGAGCGTGACGATCCGGGCCAGTTCCGGGGTGATCAGGAGCAGGTCGTCGAGGGAAGAACGCTTCTGGTGGGATGGGCTGAGGATGCCTTCCTCCCAGAGGAAGTCCTCCCACCGCAGCAACACGGCCTCGCGGATGCGAAGGCCGGTGACGAGCATGATCCCGAACACCGTCGTCCAGAGCCTGCCCCTCTCGGAGGTGTCGGACCTGAGCGCCGCGAACAGGGAGGCGATCTCGCCTTCGGTGAGACGTCGGCGCGGGATGAGCTTGCCCAGGGGCACAGGCTCCGTCCGAAGCACGGGGTTCGAGCCGGAGATCAGCTCGGCCTGCAGCGCGGCGTTGAAGAGCATGGCGAGGAAGGTCCGGTAGAGGCGGACCGTCTTCGGGGCTCGTCGGGTCCGAAGTTCGTCGAGCCACGCCTGCAGGTGACGGGTCCGGATCGACCGGAGCCTCGTCTCCGCGCCGAATTCGGTCGCGACCTGATTCCAGAGGGACCCGTAGGTCTCGATCGAGTCGGGCCGGAGATTCCTGCGCAGGCATCTCTGTTGGAGGGCGGCGAAGGCGTGCTTCAGGCGGGGGTGCCGGATCGAGGGCAGGGGGATCGCGGGGGGCATCGTGCTCGTTTCCAGGCCTGGGTAACCGCCCCATTGCCTGAGGTGGTCATGGGCCCACCCTGGAACCCCCGGCGGATCGATGCCCGGTGTCGGGACATGGGGGAGGGGCTCTGAAGGAGACTCCGGCGGTGGCGACTCGGGCGGAGGGCCCGGTGTCCTCACCGGAGCGGAGCGGCTACTTCTTGGCGCCGCGGCCGAAGAGCGATCCCAGCTTGCCGAGGAATCCTCCCTCGGAGGATCCGCTCGCGGCCTCTCGGAGGCTGGCGACCTCGGGATGGTTCCATTCCGCCAGGAGCCCGACCAGCTGCTCTGCCAGGACCTGGTCAGGCTTCTGCTTGAACTGTCTCTCCGAGAGGGTCTTGGCGGCCAGCTGGATCTCGCCCTGGCGCACCAGCTCCAGCACCCAGTCGAGGGCGTAGTTGACGTCCCCGGGCACCGCGGCGCTGGCCTTCTCGTAGCTCCGGATCGCCAGGTCGGACTTGCCCTGGGCGGAGTGGGCCTGGGCGGCCAGCCTGTGGAAGGCCGCCCGCTTGGGGGGAGGGAGGCTCTCGGCCTTGGAGGCGAGGTCGATCACCCGTGGGAACTCGCGCTGTTCGTAGGCCCGGCGCGCCCAGGCCAGGTGGGCGTCCTCGACCTTCCCGAAGAGGGCCTGCTTGTCCTCCTCGCTCTCGGTCGCGTAGAGCTTGCCGACGTCGATGAGGAGTTCCTTCGCCGTGGGATACCGGTGGGCCGGATCCTTGGCCAGGAGCCTTCCCAGGATCGCGTCCAGGATCTTGGGGATTTCCGGCTCGATGCTCGAAGGCGGAGGGACCGGACGGGTCATCTCCTGGATCAGCTCCTCGACGGTCCGGGCCCGCACCACCTTGCGTCCGGTGAGGCAGTGGTAGATGACCGCCCCGAGGCTGTAGAGGTCGGACTGGGCCGTGAGGGGGCGGCCCATCATCTGCTCAGGCGATGCGTACTCCCCCATCAGTCCCACGTCGCCGATCTGGGTCTGGACGATCTGGTCGTCCGCCTTGGCGATCCCGAAGTCGAAGATGCGGGCCGTGCCGGCGTGGTCGATCATCACGTTGTCGGGTCGGATATCCCGATGGATGATCCCCTTGGAGTGGGCGAAATGGAGACCGGAGGCGATCTCCCCCAGGTAGCGGAAGGACTCGGCCACGAAGAGGGAGCCGCCCTCGGAACGGATCCGGGCATCCAGGGGCTCGCCCCTCAGGTACTCGACCGCGATGTAGCAGGGGTTGCCTTCGACATGGTCCTCCAGCAGGCCCAGCAGGTGGGGGTGCTTGAACTGGCCGAGGATGCTGGCCTCGCGCTGCAGTCTTCCCCGGAAGGACTGGACCTTCTCGTGGTGGGGGTGGAGCCGCTTGATGGCGGCCAGATCGAGGGTTCGCACGTCGAAGGCGAGGTGGACCTCGCACATCTTCCCCGACCCCAGCTCCTTGAGGATGAAGAAGTGGTCGAGAAACCCCCCGGTCCGGGTGGGGTGGTTCGGCGGATTCTTCACGGGCATGGGGTCCCGTCCCTCGTTCCGGAGGAACCGTAGCCAGTGGAACCGGCCGGTTCAAGCGTCTTCTCGCCTACGCCCGAGCATCTGGCGGCGTGGCGGGAACCGGTCGATGGATTCCATGCAACCTTCCGGGGGAGGGTCCGTAGGTAGGTATGGCGACACGGGGACGGCCTGGCGGCGAGCCGGTCCAATCCCAGTATCCAGAACGTGGATCCGGCTCGAGGTCGAGCCCCGGCGCCAGCTCCGAGTAGCGAGCACGAAGGAACGAGGAGACCGGATGAAGCGCACGCGCTTCGGGCGCGCCCTTGTGGCCGCGCTCTGGACCATGGTTGCAGGAGCCGCCCAGGCTTCCAGCAGCAATCCCCCCGACTTCTACCCGGGCATGGCCGGCATGGCCTCCTGCATGACCTGCCACGACAGCTACTCCAGCTTCGGGGGGCCGGGCCAGGCGACGATCGAGGGACTTCCCGCGGGTTTCGACCCCGGAGCCGTCTACACCGTGACCGTGAAGGTCAAGCAGGCCGGGGCCAAGAAGTTCGGGTTCTCGCTGTACGCCGTCGATCAGAGCGCCCAGCAGGCCGGCCGGATCCTCTCGAACGACACCAAGCAGGACGTCCGGGTCGCCAAGGGCGTGTCCTTCGTCAAGAGCTCGTTCCAGAGCGTCGACGCCGACGGGGAGCAGAGCTGGACCTTCCGCTGGAGGGCTCCCGAGGACCCCAACGCCCGGGTCGGGTTCTACGGCGAGGCCGTGGCGGCGGATGGGCACGGCTCGGTCCTGGATGACCGGGTGTACCGCATGGAGGCTGTGGTCCCGGCATCGGGCGCGATCCAGGCAGAGGCCCCGGAGTCCGGGGCCGACGTCCCGGGCTCGGCGGACTGAGCCCACCCCCGGGGCAGGTCCCGGTCCGGCGTGAAGGCTGGCGAGTTCGCAGCCCTCGAGCGAGCCCTGAGGATCGCTCCCGCGGACACCGGGCGATGGGGTGAACTGGTCGCCCTGGCAGGTCGGCTCGGCCAGCCGCGTCAGGGGATCGACCGGATCGGGGTCCTGCTCGCCGCCACCGGCCACGTACCCGAAGCCGTCCAGTGTCTCTTCGAGCTGGTCCGTGCCGCCGGGCTCGGCTACGGGGATCCCCGCTTCCCGAGCGGGTTCGACGAGATCCCCGAGCTGGTCGCCTTCGACCCCTCCGGGGAATGGCTGGTCCAGATCGGGAGGGACGGCAAGGTCGAGGTCCGGGAGGCCGAGGGCTTCGACCTGCTGGGTACGGCCAGGCTCCAGGGGCGGCCGGTCGCATGCAGTTTCCGCAGGGACGGGACCCGGTTCTCGGTGTGCACCCGGGACGGAGTCGCCCATGTCCTGGATCCCAGGGAAGGGATCCGGGCCCGGTGGACCTGTCCCGGCAGGGCCATCCTGGCCGTCGATCCCGACCTTGGAACCCTGGCCGTCACCGACGGAGCCGGGATCGCGCTGCTGCAAGTCGATCCCGGGTGCGAAGGCGAGGTGGCCTGGGACGATCGGGAGGTCCGGCCGGTCGTCGGAGGGCCCGCATCCTGGACCGCGGATCGGGTCGTCTTCGCTCCCGGCGGAGAACGCCTGGGAGCCGTATCCTCCGGGCGGAACCGCGCCCTCGTGACGGTTGCATGCGACCGGGCGCGGGTCCTGGCATGTACGGAAGCGGTACCTGCCGATGCCTTCCGGATCGCCTTCTCGCCGGATGGGGATACCCTGGCAGCTGCCGGCTGGGTCGCTCCAGCGGGCATCTTCCGGACCGAGGACCTGGTGCTCCTGGCACGAACCGAGACCTATCTCGACGGCTCTAGGGGGCTCTCCATCGGGACTGGGTCCCGGTTGCTCGGAGCCAGCCGGAGCCGCCTTCATCTCTTCGACCTCGGGACCGGGCGACAGATCCAGAAGCCGGCTCCGGGAACCGGCGAGGTCGAGACCTGTTGCCTCTCGCCGGATGGGGGGCGCCTGGCCAGCGCCAACCGGGATTTCTCGGAGGCGCAGGACGTAGGCACGGGACGAGCCCGAGGGGGACCCGTCGGACATCGGTCGAGGGTGGGCTCCCTGGCCGTGACGCGCGATGGGGGGCTCCTCACCCTCGACCAGAGCGGCGAGCTCCGTCGATGGGACCTGGCTACCGGCCGGTGTACCGCGGTCCAGAGGCACACCGGCCTCGGCTCCCTGGGTGCGAGCCCGGGCCGGGAACTGGTGGCAGCGGCCGGAACGACGGGGTACCGGATCCTGGACGGAGGGACCCTGGCTACGGTCGCGGAGTCGACCATGGACGTCCGGAGTCTGGACGAGATCCGCATCTCTCCTGACGGACGACGGATCCTGGTCCGGGAGGGTACCCACCGGATCGACCTCCTGGACCTGGCGACCGGGAGCCGGATGGCGGGAATGGCGGTTGCCGGCATCTGGCCGATGGCGATGGATTTCGCCGGTGGGTCCGATCGGATCGCGGTCTGGGGGCGCGGCGGTGCCTACTGGCTGGCGGTCGAGTCGAGGGAGGGCGCCGGAATGGCGTTTCGGGAGGTCGACGCCCAGCGGGGGTCAGGCAATTCCGTCCGGGCGACCGTGGTCGGAGGGAGGGTCGTGGTCTCGACCCCCCAGGGGATCCATCTGCTGGAGTCGGGTCGCGAGCCTTGGACGGTTCTGCCGGAGGACTATCTCCCGGGACCCGTGACCGTCTCACAGGACGGCACCCGGATCGCCTATCGATGTCGGGACGGCCTCGCGGTCGTGGATCCCCGAACCGGTCCGCTACCGATCGGGAAGATCGAGGCGGCGGATCCGGTCAGTCTGTGGTTCGCCCCGGACGGAGCCCTGCTCTTCGGCGACGGGTGGTGGGTGCGACGGCTGGACCCTTGGTAGCGTCCGCCGAGGTGCCGGGGGTCACTCGTCGAGATCGGACTCGCTGCCCTGTTCCAGGGCCCGCTCGGTGTAGGCCTCGAGGTTGGTGAAGAACTCGTCGCGCTCGCCCTCGGGGTGCCCTGCCGAGAAGATCCCCATGTCCCCGCGGTCCTTGAGGATGCGGAGCAGGTCGCGACCCATGGCCTTGGCGTCGACGACGACCGGCTCGACCGACCAGAAGCTCCCGTCGGTCTTCTCCTCCATGCGGATCCCCGAGGAGTTGGCCAGCTCGGCTCCCAGGCTCACCAGCTGGTCGTCCCGGAGCATCCCGTGGCTTGCCGGGTAGACGGTACGGGCGACCAGGCCCGGTCGGGAGGTGCGGATCCCCGCCACCGGACCTCCGTCGCCGGTGATCAGCTCCTGAACCGCATTGCGAACCCGGTGGGCGGCAGCCGCCGGGTCCCTCTCCGTCAGCTCGGTGGTGCGGGGTTCGGCCCGGGGCGAGAATGCCTCGGCCGAGAACCGGTCGAAGAGTCCGACCCGCAACGCCTCGCTTGCAGATCCCGAGAACGACTGGGGGTCCTTGCACCAGTCCCGGGTGTAGACGACCGATTCCTCGAACGTCCGCTGCCATTCGCTGCGGGGGAAGACCGAGGGCTTCCACTTCAGGTAGCCGTACCAGGAGGCCCAGAGGATCCCCTTCAAGGCCGTGAGGTAGGCGCCGTAACCCAGTCCTGCCAGCTCGGCATGGCGGCGGCTCACGACCTGGTTGTGGGCCCCGAACCGCTCGGCGTACTGGACGCTCGAGGTGTGGATCTGGTCCACGTCGAAGATCGCCTTCATCCCCTTGATCACGTCCCGCTCGTACCCCTCGCCCTGGTACCGGATCCGGGTCCCGAGGGTGATCTCCTTCTTCAGGTGGGTGAGTCCGCTCTCGCGGATGTAGCGGCCGTGGCCGGACACGTCCTGCTCCTGGTGGCTGGCCCACCCGTAGGCGAACGCCATGGTGCGGGAGTCGCGGGCGTTCTGGAGGAGGAGGAGACCGAAGTGGCGATCGAGGTGGACGTACTCCGGTCCGTGGAAGAGGTAGCCGTCCGGGCCGTAGCAGCCGTAGACGTAGGCGTCCCGGGTGGCGGAGGCCGAGAGCTCGCCGGGAACCTCGCCCGAGTAGCGGCGGAGCATGGTCTCGCCGATCACGGCATGTTCCGGCTGGCCCCATGCGAGGAGGCGGTCCGGAGAGACGCCCAGGAACAGGACGAGGATCGCGAGCCGGGCATGGCGAGTGCGGACCGAGGACATGCGCAACCTCCCGGGCTCCGGGGAGCCCCCCCGGGAATCGCCGGTCACCGACGCGGTACCGGCTGGTCGAGGATCTGGATGAAGTCGAGCCCCTCTTCGGAGCGGGGCAGGGTCATCGAGGACTGGAAGGCGCGGACCACGTCCTCGGGCACGCAGCGTTCCCGCCGGCGATTGCGATCGAGGCAGAGGTCCACCGGAGGCGCCAGGAACAGGCAGCCGACCGACTTGCCCAGGGAGCGGGCCAGGTCGATGTAGGGCCGGCGGAGTTCGGTGGTGATGTGGGTGTTGTCCACCACCACCGGGCGCCCTGACTGCAGCTCGTGGCGGATCACGGCCATCTCGATCTCGGTGATCAGGGGCTCGACCTCCTGGCACCAGTCCTGGGGCCGCCAGGGCTTCTGGGTCGTCATCTGCTTGTGGAAGCAGCGGATCTCGTCGCGGTTGACCCGTCGACGGTCCGGGAACCAGTCGATCGCCAGGCTGGACTTCCCCGCCCCCTGGAGTCCCCCGATGAGAAGCAGGTCGACTTCAGAAGCGGGGAGCGTCAGCACCGAATGCCATCCTCCGGAACAGGGTCACGCGGGTCCCGAAGAGGATCCCGTCGATCTCGTGCCAGTCGGCGACCCGCTCGGCACCCTGGACGCCACCCGTCTCCCCGAGGATCAGGGTACGCAGGCCGTGGTTCCGATAGGCGATGGCGTCGGTCTTCTTGTCTCCGATGCCCAGGACCATGCGGGGGAAGCTCTCCTTGATGCGGGCCAGGGTCTGCGTCTTGTACTTGGCCTCGTCGTAGGTGGGGTACTTCTTCCAGTCGAGAAGGTAGACCGGCAGGCGGGGAAAGCCCCAATGGGCCAGCCACCGCTTGGTCACGTCGAGGAACTTGTTGGGACGGGCGGTCACGTAGACCACGTCATGGGTCGCCAGGATCTTCGGCACCACGGCAGGGGAGTGTTCCAGGGGAAGGTCGTCGATCTTGCCCTTGATCACGTTCCAGTTGCTGGTGTGGCTCAGGGTGTGGTCGATGTCGAGGATCACGAGGTCGCGATCCGGGCTGCGGACCGAGCAGAGCAGGGTATCGGCGCCGGGGGCGTAATCGGCATCGCCGGCGAAGCGGACCTCGACGGCGTGGTCGCCGAGCTCGCCTGCGTCCCAGGTAACGGTGGCGGTCCCGTCGTCGTCGGTCACGGCCGATCCGAGGAGTTCTCCGCCCCGGCGGAACTCGAGGGTCTTGCCGGGGAGGTCGCGGCGCCAGAAGCGGCGATCGTGCAGGTCGTCGCCCCCGACCAGGCGGGCGGCCACCAGGGCGTCAGGCGAGAGGAGGGGGGCATAGGCCGGGGCCCGCAGGGCCCGCTCGGCGGCCTCGCCGAAGCCCTCCCGCTCGAGCTTCGCGGTCAGGACGACGGTCCCGGTTCGGGCGACCTGGTCCCAGGCGGAGAGGATCACGTCCTTGCGGCCGGCCTGTGCGGTTCCGGTCGCGGCCGAGAGCGCCAGGACCAGGAGGGTCGTGGTCCTCAGGCGGGCGGGGGCGGCATGCCTCATGGGTGGCTTCTCCTCGATGCTCGACTCCGCCGTTCGATCGAGGATCGGCGAAGCCGCAGAGCATAGCGAGCGGTCCCGGAGTTGGCAAGGGAGTATTCTCGGGCCGGAGGCTCCCGTGGATCTGGTGGCCGGTGCGATGCTCGTCGCAGGAGGAGCCTGGATCGCTTCTTCCGCGATCGGCCTCGCCCTCTGGAGCGCTTCCTCGGTCCGCCGACGGTCCCTGGCGAGCGCTCCGGCCATGGATCTCTCTCCCGAGGCCTTCGAGGTGACCTTCCGGACCGCCGACGGGATGAGGATCGAAGGGGTCCTGGCACCTCCCAGGGGGAATGCCCCGGTCCTCATCCTCCAGCACGGGCAGGGCGGGACCAGGGACTCGGCCCTGGTCCTGGGACGACCGTTCGCGGCTGCGGGCTACGGGGTCCTGGCCTTCGACTGGAGGGCCCATGGTCGCTCCGGGGGCCGATGGATCCATTTCGGGGCCCATGAACATCGAGACCTCACCGGGGCGGTCGAGTTCCTCGCGACCCATGCCGGGACCCGGGGGCGTCCCGTGGGGGTCTATGCCTGCAGTCTGGGCGCGGCGGCCGCCGCCATGGCGGCCCCGGACCTGGGGCCCCAGGTGGGGGCGATGGTCCTGGACTGCGCCTACGGCTGCCTGGGTCGGATGACCGCCTACCGACTCTCCCACCTGCCCGCGGTCCGGTTCCCGGCCAAGCTGGCGATCGACTTCGCAGGTCGCCTGGTCTCGGGGACGACCCCCGGGAGCGTCGTCCCGGAACGGAACCTGGCGGCCTTCGCACCGAGGCCGCTCATGGTCTGCCACGGAACCCTCGACCGGGTCATCCCGGTGGACGAGGGGCGCCGGGTCTTCGCCAGCTACCCGGGGCCCAAGGAGTACTGGGAGAGCGACGACGACGGTCACGTCTCGGCCCGGGAGACCAAGTCCCGGGAGTGGCTGGCGAGGGTGGCGGGCTTCTTCGCCCGGCACCTGCGGGAGGCTCCCGGGATGGAACGGGTCCTGGAAGTTGCCCGGGGCTGACTCCGGGGAGGGCGGAGATGGCGCACTGCCGGTACGAGGAGCTCGAGGACCTGGAGGGGATCCTCGTCGAGATCCGATCCTGGGAGGGGATCCGGGAGCCCAAGCCGGGAATCTTCTACCTGGGGGGGAAGGGGTTCCTGCACTTCCACAGCAAGGGGGAGGAGAGGTGGGCCGACATCCGTGCCGGCCGGGACTGGGGGACGCCCGTCGGGATCCCGCGCCACGCTCCCGGGGGCGCGCTGCCGGCCTTCCTCGGAATCGTGAGGGAGAGGTACCTGGCGACCCGGGCATGGAAGGAGCCCCGCAAGGACAGGAAGGATCGGGGCTGAGAGCCCGTGAATCTCTCCCCGACGGGCTTCGAGCGCCCCATCATCCCCGCCTGCGGCAGCGCTCTCCTCGCAGGCAGGATCCGCTGCCCGCTTCGTCGATCGCCTTGCAGACGGGGCGCTGGGTCGCTCTCGGGCCGACGCCGGGGAGAGGTTCACGGGCTCTAAGTCGGGGAGCCGCCTGCTACCTTTCGGGCGATGGCGAGTGAGGACGACCCGCTGGTCACGGCCGAGCGATCCCGGGCCCTCCGGGCCCTGGAACGGGTGCGGCTCTTCCGGGGGCTGCCGCGGGAGATGATCGAGGAGGCGGCCGCCAACCTCCACGAGGTCCGGTTCGCCAAGGGGGGTAGGCTCGCGATCCAGGGGGAGAGGCTCGAACAGGCGCTCCTGATCGTCCTCTCGGGGCGGGTCCGGCTGCTGGACCAGGAGGGCGGGGAGACGCCCCGGATCGTGGCCTTCCTGGGGCCGGGGGACGTCTACGGGTCGTTGGAACTGCTGACGGGCGGTCCGTCCCGGGCGACCGCCGAGGCCCTGATCGATACCGTCACCATGGCCCTGCCGCACCGGGCCTTCCACGCCCTGCTGGCGGGCTACCCGTCGGCGGCACTGCTGCTGGCTCGCATGCTCGGGCGTCGGCTGGAGGCCTGGACCTCGCGGCGGGGGCGGCGGCGGACCGCCGTCTTCCTCGGGGTGTGGGCGCCGCAGGAGGGGCCGCTCGCCACCCTGGCGGCGCTGGCCTTGGCCAGGGCCGTGGAGGAGGTGGCGGGGAGCCGGGTGCTGCTGCTCGACACCGCCTATGCCGGGCCCCGGCCCGGGGACGGGGGCGCAGGCCTGGTCCGCTCGCTCGGCGAACTCACCGATGCGAGGGGCGATGTGGACCCGGAGCTGTTGCGATCCCGGGTATTGCATGCCGACCAGGGGCTCTCGTTCGTCCAGCTCGGGATCCCCGAGGACGAGCTGGATCGGCTCGGGGCCACCGTGTTCCCGGCGCTCCTGGGCGAGGCCAAGAGCCTGGCGTCCTACGTGGTGATGAGCCTGGCAGGGAGGTTGACGCCGGGTCGGAGGGCAGTGGTCGAGCAGCTCGAGCAACGGATGGCGGTCGTCACCCCCGAGGACCTGGGCGAACCGGATCGGCTCCGGGAGCTCTCCACGCTCCCGGGCGAGGGGACGACCTTCGGTCTGGTGCTGCCCGAGGGGAAGGCTCCCGTCGATCCCGCCGTGTTCCGGACCCTGACCGGGAGGGAGCGGGGATTCGTGCTGCCGTTCCGGGATGCCTCGACCCGGAGCGTGCTGCGGTTGATGCCCTATCCCAGCGAGGCGCTCTCGCCCGAGGAGCCGGCTATGGTGCGGGCCCGTTCCCTGGCCCGTCGGGTGACCCGCCGCCGGGTCGGGGTCTGCCTGGGGTCGGGGACCGCGCTGGGATGGGCCCACATCGGTGTGCTCAAGGTACTGGAGCGGGAAGGGATCCCGATCGACTGCATGTCGGCCAGTTCGATGGGGTCCATCGTGGCGTCCATGTACGCCTCGGGCTGGGGGACCCAGCGGATGGAGGAGTTCGCCGGGTCGGTCACCCGGGAGAAGCTCGACGAGCTCACCGACTTGAACTGGCCGATCATGCGCGATGGGCTGATCCGGGGGGACCGGCTGCTCGCGTTCTTCGAGGGGATCTTCGAAGGCCGCGACCTGGAGGACCTGGAGATCCCTCTCCTGATCCAGGCCTGCGACCTGGGTGCGGGGCGGCCCCACATCTTCCGGACCGGTCCGGTGGCCGAGGCGGTGCGGGCCTCGATCTCGCTCCCCGGGATCTTCCGCATGGTGGCCCATGGGGACCGTTACCTGGTCGACGGCGGGGTCCACGACACCTTGCCGATCGAGCCGCTGCGCGGCCTCGGAGGCGACCTGGTGATCGCGGTGAACACCACCCAGGATCCCCGCCAGAGCGAGGCGGCGGCCGGGGATGTCGGGGCCTACAACCTCTTCGACGTGTTCCTCCGGTCGCTCGAGGTGATGCAGCAGCGGCGCACCGGGTTCGAGGGGAGGAATGCCGACGTGGTCATCCAGCCGAGGATCCGGGACGTGACCTGGCGCGAGCTGTGGCGGGCAAAGGAGCTGATCGGGTTCGGCGAAGAAGCGGCCGAGGCTTCCCTGGACGAGGTCCTCCGGGTGCTGCACAAGCCCCCGGTGTGAGGTCTGCTAGGGTGGAGCGCGACGGAAGGAATCGACGATGAAGGTCGGAGCGCGCAACCAGGCCGTGGGCACCGTGACCGCGATCGCCAAGGACAAGGTCATGTGCCAGGTGAAGCTCGACGTCCCTGCCTCCCAGCTGCAGAGCGTCATGACCACCGAGAGCGCCGACGAGATGGGCCTCAAGGTCGGCGACAAGGCCCGGGTGGTCGTGAAGGCCATCCATGTGCTCCTGATCAAGGAGTAGGGGCCCGGCTCCCTGGTCAGCGCTGGTAGGTGCCGCGCTGCCAGCGCGCCATGATCTGGGGGGCGTACTTGGTGCGGGCGAAGCTCCCCGGGTTGGGGCCGCCGTTGTACATGGCGACGGCATGCTGCAGGGCGGGCATCCCGGTGGTTCCCCGCGGCATGAAGCGGGTCATCCACTTGTTCATGTCCATGGCGAAGGCCTGGAAGTGGCTGCCGGGCTCGTAGGGATTCTGCTGGCTCCAGTACTCCTTCCAGTTGCCCATCATGAGCTGGGAGCCTCCGATGGCCCCGCAGTTCGAGCGCAGCGGCTGGAAGTCGCCCCAGTGGTGCTGGTTCGACTCCTGGTCGAGTAGGCTTCGGATCAGCCCGATCTCCTGCTCGGGGGAGAGGGTCACCCCGATCGCCTCCGTGTTCATGGTGGCCGCCGCCTGGGTCACCCATCCGGTCCACTGGCTGCGGGTGGTCTTCCAGTCGACCAGGGGCATGCTCCCGGACTGTTGGAGCGCGGCGGCCAGCAGCTGGGACTCGGTGAAGAGGGCGTCCCTCACCCGGATCCTGGTCCTGCTCCCGGCGACCCCGTCGAGGTCCTCGGACTCGCTCCCCCCCGGGGTGAAGATCCAGCCCCCGATCATCGCCCGCAGTGCGGCGCGGTAGAGGGCGGGGTCCCGGACGCCCTGGATGGGGGTGGCGGAGACCTTCCCCGGGCGGATGAAGTGCTGGTCCAGGTAGCTCCGGGACTTGTAGAAGCCCATGGCCTCGAGCAGGTGGTCGGCGACCTGGGGAGTGATCTCGGCGGGACTCGCCGGGTAGGGCTTGCCGAGCAGGCGCTGTACCTGGGCGAAGGGGCCGGGGAGGGCGCCGGTACCGGCTCCGGGGGTGAGGGTCGAGGGGAGCGGGGCGGGGACCGATGCTCCGCTCCAGGTCGCGGGGGCGAAGGGGTCGGTGCCTCCCTGGCCCAGGATCCCGGGTCCGCTCCCCGGCGAGGGCCAGGAGGAGGAGTTCGAGGGGAGAGGCGAGAACCACGGGGTCTGCTGGCCACCCGGGGACCAGGGTGGCAGGACCGGCCTCGGCTGGAAGGTGTTCCCCGCGCCCAGGAGGGTGGCGAGGATCTGGGAGAACGGGTCGGTGCTTCCGGTCGGGAAGGTCGTGCCGATCTGGGCGCCGGGCCAGGGTCGACTGGCGAGTACGGGAGATCCGAGCGAACTGGCGCAGCCGTAGCAGGGCGGCATGCCGACCTGGGGGGCGCCGTTTGCAGACCCCTGGCTGGCCGCGGCCATGACGATCAGGATGGCGACGAAGATCCCGATCAGCATGGCGGGGTCGAGCTTCCCACCGGACTTGGGTGGCGGCATCATCCCCGGGGGTGGCGGGAGGGGGGGAGGCGCGAGGACCGGCGGCTTGGGGGGCAGGGGGGCAGGGATGCTCGGGGGGCGGGTCCCGATCGAGGTGCTCTGGGCGTAGCCGCGACCGGGGACCAGGAGGAGGCAGGCCGACAGGGCAGCGGCCTTCCCCACGGTCGTGCCGAAGGGGATCCGGTCAACGAGCGACATCGGAACCCTCCTGGATGGGCGACCGGGCCGGGGCCACGATCGCCTCGAGATCCTTCGGGGCGATCCCCTGGGCGATCGCCTGGCGGGAGGCCATCGAGACGAGGCGCCGGGCGGCGCCTTCGGAGAGTTCTCCTTGCGTCTCCCGGTGGGTGGCGAGCAGCTCCGGGATGCGGGCGGATTCGCCGGTGAGCAGGAAGTCCTCGACGATCGACAGTAACTGCCGTTCGCCGGTCCAGGTCTCGACCTGCTTGGACGCCAGGGTCACGCCCTGGATCCCTCCCAGGCGGAGGCGTTCGACGAGGTGGGCGGGAGAGCCGACAAGGCCGTGGGCGGGGAGGGCCCGCCGGATCTCCAGGAGCCGCTCGCCGCGCTCGGGGTCGGGTCGGAGCCAGGTCACCCGGGGGGAGATCCAGTAGAACTCCTCGTCCGGGGGCCAGACCATCGAGAGGCGCTCGGAGGGGTCGAGGACCCAGAGCTCCGGGAAGCGCTCGGTGCCGTGGGGGAAGCCCTTCCAGAGGAGGAGCCAGGCGGGTCGGCCTTCGACCTCGAGGTCCACGATCTCGTCGACCATGCGACCGAAGCGGCGATGGAGGACGAAGCCCTCGCCTTCCGGGCTCCGGGCCACCACCACCCCGTGATGGTCGCGGGTGTCGTAGTCGACCGCGAAGGGGCGGGGGGAGGCCCAGCCGGTACCGCAGAGGAGGAGTGCGAGGAAGGTTCGGAGGAGGTGGGAAGACATGGGTGCACCCCGGGGGAAGCAGGTTGCATGCCAGATGGACCAGCGGAAGGGACCCGCATCCAGAGCCGGTCTCGCACTCCGTGTCTTCCGCGGTCGGCCTGCGGAGGAGACCCCGGCGACCTCTGAGACGGTCGCTGGATACACCTGGGCATGGGAGAGGGAGGGCCCTGGGGAAGGGCCTGGACCCTCCGGCCTTCAGGCGCGGTTCATCATGGCTGCCGCGTAGGCGGCGCCGAATCCGTTGTCGATGTTCACCACGGTGACCCCGCCAGGGCAGGAGTTGAGCATGGCCAGGAGGGCCGCCAGTCCGCCGAACGCCGCCCCGTAGCCGGCACTGGTCGGGACCGCGATCACGGGACGGTCCACCAGGCCTGCCACCACGCTGGGGAGCGCCCCTTCCATGCCGGCCACCACGATCAGGACCTGGGCGGCGCGCAGGCGGTCGAGGTGGCGGAGCAGGCGGTGGAGGCCGGCGACCCCCACGTCCTCGATGGTCGAGACCGGCTGTCCCAGGACCCGGGCCGTGGTGGCGGCTTCCCGTGCCACGCGCTGGTCCGAGGTCCCGGCGGAGACCACCAGGACGGGACCGCGCCCTTTCGGGGTCGGGTCACGGACCAGGGCGAGGGTGCGCCCCAGAGGGTCGTACTCGGCCTCGGGAAGGGCAGCGAGGACCAGGTCGGCGGCCTCGGGCGAGGTGCGGGTCGAGAGCACGTTCGGGTTGCGGGCTGCCAGGCGGGAGAAGAGTTCCCGGATCTGCTCCGGGGTCTTGCCCTCGCCGTAGATCACCTCGGGGAAACCCCGGCGCCGGGTCCGGTCGTGGTCCAGGCAGGCGAAGCCGGTCTCCTCGAGGTGGGCGGCGGAGAGCCGGCGGAGCGCCTCGTCCCGATCGATCTCGCCGCAGAGCAGGCTGTCGAGGACCCTGGATGGATCCACCTAGACCGCCAGTCCGGAGGGGAGCGCACGGTTCAGCGAGCCCGAGGCCAGGCCCTCGAGGTCGAGCGAGACCCAGAGGTAGCCCGCGGCGCGGATGGCGGCGACCAGCTCCTGGCGACGGGCCAGGGCCTCGGCAAGGCGCTCGGCCGGGAGCTCGAGTCGCGCCAGGTCGCCGTGATGGCGGACCCTCAGGTCGTCGAACCCCAGGGAGTGGAGACCGGCCTCGGCCGCTTCGATGCGGGCCAGGATCCGGGGGTCGACCGGAGTCCCGTGGGGGACCCGGCTGGCGAGGCAGGGGGCAGCCGGCTTGGCGTGGTTGGGGAGGCCCAGGGCCAGCGCCAGCTCCCGGATGGCGGCCTTGCCGAGGCCGCACTCGATCAAGGGATGGCGGATCCGGTGTTCGGCCGCAGCCACCATGCCGGGCCGATGGCCTCCCAGGTCGTCGAGGTTGTCCCCGGTAACGATGGCCGAGAAACCTTCGCGTTCGGCCAGTTCCACCAGCCGGTCGAAGAGTTCGCTCTTGCAGTGGTAGCAGCGGTCGCCCCGGTTGGCGCGATATCCGGGCCGGGAGACCTCGTCGGTGTCGAGCAGTCGGTGGGGGATTCCGATCCGGCTCGCCACTTCGGTCGCGAGGGCATGCTCCCGGGCCGCCAGGGACGGGGAGACGCCGGTCACGGCCAGGCTCCGGGCTCCGTGGACCCGGTAGGCGACGGCGGCCACGAGGCTCGAGTCCACTCCGCCCGAGAGCGCCACCAGAGTGGGGCCGTACCCGCGGATCGTGGCCTCCAGCTGGAGGAGCGGCGCGCGGTGGCCGCCTTCCCCGGTCGATTCAGTCGTCATGGGGATCGGGACAGGATTCGACCGAGGCGGCCAGGGCCTCGGCCCGGACCTCCTGGAGCGGGATCCCGTGGCTGCGGGCGGCCCGGGCGCAGTCCTCGAATTCGGGCTTGGGGAGCGGTCGGCCCTCGGCCCACTTGAGGCGGATCGGGCCGAAACGGGTCTGGACCTCGCGCTCGCGCCGGGGGAGGAGATGGCGGTCCACCCACGACTCGCGCAGGCCCAGGGTCGGGGACTCGGCCAGGATCAGGCGGGCAAGGAGGTCGGCGCGATCGGGGGGGGCCAGGCAGGTGAGGGCGAGGCCGGGACGGCCCTTCTTCATGGTCAGAGGGGAAAGGGCGACGTCGAGGGCGCCCTGTTCCAGCAGGCGCTCGGAGAGGAAGCCGAGGTCCTCCCCGAGGGCGTCGTCGAGATGGGCCTCGAGCACCGCGATCCGGTCCCGGCGGACCGGGTCGGCGGAGTCGAGGAGGCGGGTGAGGCGGAGGACGCTGGCGCTGCGGGTCCCGGCGCCGTAGCCACTGGCCGTGGCGGTGAGCGGGAGGCCGGTCGGGAGCGGACGGCCGTAGGCGGCCAGGATGGCGGCGCCGGTCGGGGTGACCATCTCGCCCTGGCCGGGGTCGACCCGCCACGTGTATCCGGGGAGGAGTTCCAGGACCGCCGGGGCCGGGCAGGGGATCTCGCCGTGGGCGCATCGGATCGGGCCCTGGCCGGTGGGCAGCGGTCCGCAGAGGATCCGGTCGACGTGGAGACGGTGGAGGCCCAGGGCGACGCCGGTGATCTCGAGGATGGCGTCGGCGGCTCCGACCTCGTGGAAGTGGACCTCCTCGGGGTCGGTGCCATGGACCCTGGCTTCGGCCTCGGCCAGGCGGCGAAAGGCGTCGGAGGCGCCCCGGGCTGCATCGGGGGGGAGTCGGGCGCCGGCGATGCGCTCCAGGATCTCGCCCAGGTGGCGGTGCTCGTGTTCGGTCGGAAGGTCGTACCGCACCCAGCGGGCCCGCATGTGCCGGCGCTCCACCGTGTCGTCCAGGAGGGGGGCCTCGGGCAGGCCCAGGGCGCGGGGAAGGCGGTCGAGTTCGCCGGGGTCGAAGCCCAGGTCGACGAGACCTCCGAGCAGCATGTCGCCGGCGAGCCCGCCGTAGGGATCGAGCCAGAGTGCGTCCACCGGGCCAGGTTACCACCGCGGCGCGAATCGGGTGGGAGCTCCCGAGGGAGCGCAGGGCCGAGGGAGCGAGCGGGTACTCTTGGGGCGTCGTGGGTAAAGAATTCCATCCGCCCCTGGTCGACTCGAACCGGTCCGTCTGGGTGAAGGCACGCGGGCGTCGGACCCTCCGGAAGCCGCTGGCGGGGAGGCACCGGACCCGCGTGGCGATCGTGGGGGCAGGGTTCACGGGGCTCTCGACGGCCTTCCACCTGACCGAGAGCCATCCCGACACCGAGGTGACGATCCTGGAAGCTGCCCGGATCGGCTCCGGGGCCAGCGGTCGCAACGGCGGCATGATGCTGAACTGGATCGGGGGACTCGAGAGCGAGGACCTCGAGCTGGCACAGGCGAGCTACCGGACCAGCATGGAGGGGATCGCGGTCCTGGGGGCGATGATCGAGCGGCTGGCGGCCCCCGGGCTGTGGCGCCGGGAGGGCAGCCTCGATGTCTATACCGATGCCCGACGGGCCGAGGCCTCGGCCCGGGAGTGCGAACGCCTGCAGTCGGTGGGGATCCCGATCACCTTCCTCCCGCCCCGGGAGCTGGCCGAACGTCTCGAGATCCGGGGGGTGCACGGCGCCCAGCTCGATCCCAACGCCGGGCAGCTCGACGGCCTGGGGCTGCTCGTGGGTCTGGCGCCACTGCTCGAGGAGCGCGGGGTCCGGATCCACGAGGGGTCGCCCGTGCTCTCGATCCGGGAGGGGGCGGTCCTGGAACTCGAGCTTCCCGGGGGCACCGTGGAAGCCGATGCCGTGGTGCTCGCCACCAATGCCTACACGGCCCGGCTCGGGTACTTCACCCACTCGGTCCTGCCCCTGCACTCGCACGTGATCGGGACCCATCCCCGGGAGCCCGAGGAGTGGCGCCGGCTGGGTTTCAAGGGGGCCTACGGGTTCGCCGACGACTCCGGCCGGGTCGCCTACGCGGCCCTCTCGCCGCGGGGCGAGCTGATCTTCGGGGGAGGAGGGAACGAAGCCTATTCCTACCTCTATGGCGGCGGAACCGCGTTCCGCGGCGTGCGGGCTGGGCATGCGACCGCGGTCCGCCGGAAGCTGCTCCACTACATGCCGCAGCTCGAGGAGGTGGAGTTCCCGTTCCGCTGGAGCGGACCGGTGGGATTGACCCTGACCCGGGTCTGCACCATGGGAGTCATGGGCGCGCGGAAGAACGTGTTCTACGCCCTGGGGTACAGCGGCCACGGGGTGGTGATGGCGAACCTGGCGGGTCGGGTGATCCGGGATCTGTGGGCCGGCGACGCGGCGCGCTGGAGCGGGTTGCCGTTCATGGGGCGCGATCCCCTGCCGATCCCGCCCGAGCCCTTCCGGTGGATCGGCTACCAGGCATTCACGCGGCTGACCGGGAAGTCGCCGCGGCGGCGGATGAAGTAGGCAGGGACGCGGGGCGCGGCCGGTTGTGCCCGGCGGTCAGGGGCGGCGCTCGGGGAGCTTGCGGAAGCCCTGGCTGGCGTCGTCGACCCGGTCCAGGAGGTCGCCGACCCGGAGATCCACCGCTGCGTCCTCTGCTCCCGGCGCGGATCCGACCAGCATCTCGGCGGCCCTTGCCTGGCCGGGCCGGTCGCTCCGGGAGATCATCCCCAGGGCCCGGCTGGCATCCACCTGGATCCAGGTCTTGCTCGCGTCCCGGGAGCCCGGGGCCAAGAGGTCGCGGAGGCGGCCCAGGGCCAGATCGCCGCCCAGGAACCCGAGCAGGTCGAAGAAGGTGCGGCAGAGGGCGGGCGATCCCGTGGCGGCATGCTCGTGGCGGAGCAGGAGACCTACCAGCTCGTCGACCCGGTGGTCGGGCGGGAAGAAACCCCGGTCCAGTCCCTGGTGGAGCGCCTGGAGGACCATTTCGAGGTCGCCGTGCTGGACCTTCTCGAGATCCTCGAGCAGGACGAAGTAGCTGTCCGACACGCCGATCGAGGAGAGGGCGGCCAGGAAGGGCTGGTCACCCAGGGGGTCGAGGTCGGCCATGGTGGTCCGGATCCGGTCGAGCTCCTCGATGGCCTTCTGCCGGAGATCGTCGCGCCCGGGCAGCACCCGCTCCGGGAGGTCGAAGCGGAGGAGCGGCTTGCGCCGCGCCGGATCGAGGGCGGTCTCGATCCGCCCCAGGGTCTCCATGAGGCTGGAGAGATCGGCTGAGGTCTTGGTCTCACTCCGGGTGCTCGGACCCAGCCAGGACCTGACCCCGAGTCCGACTGCGACCAGGGCGGCGAGTCCGGCCGCGGCCATGCCGGCCCTCTGGCCGGGGCTCGGGCCGGGAGGTGGACGGGAGATGCGGAGGGCAGCGGAGGAGGTCCCGAAGCCGGTCGGGCTGGTGGCGCCCAGGGTGCCGGGGCCGCCCAGGGTCCGCTGTGCCTGGCTGAGGGCAGTGGCATGGGTCCGGGAGGTGGCGAAGGTGCCCGAGGATTCGAGGCGAGCCGCGGTGCCGCCCAGGTGGGTGGCGCGGGTGGCGCTCACGGAGCCGCCCAGGGTGGCTCCCGCAGTACCCGGGAGGGAGGTGGCGGTGGTCCCGCCGGCGGCCGCACCGTTGGGCGCCCCGGCGGTCATTCCGGTGCGCCGGTGGATCCCGGAAGCGGTCTCCGGGATGCCAGCGCTCGGATCCTGGGCGGGGGAGGAGGAGCTCCCGTCCTGGTACCCGATCCGTCGCAACTTGTCCTCGGCGTGCTGGAGGGCGATCTCGAAGGCCCGGGCCGTGGGGTAGCGCTCCTCGGGGGCCTTGGCCACGGCCCCGGCGAGGAGCTCGTCCACCAGGCCGGGCAGGCCGGGGAAGAGGAAGGACGGAGCGGGGACCGGCTCGTTGATGTGGGCCATCATCGTGACCATCGAGTTCTCGTCCCCGAAGGGCAGCCGGCCGGTGATCAACTCGTAGAGCACGACGCCGGCCGAGTAGAGATCGGTCCGGGCGTCGAGTTTCCGGTTCATGGCCTGTTCCGGTGCCATGTAGGCGGGAGTGCCGACGATCACCCCGGTGCGGGTCTGCTGGGTGTTGTCGGACTTGGCGATGCCGAAGTCCAGGACCTTCACCCTTCCCTGGTCGTCGATGAGGATGTTCTCCGACTTGATGTCCCGGTGGATCACCCCTTTCTCATGGGCGGCCCGCAGCGCCTGCAAGAGGTCCCGGGCGATCCTCAAGGCTTCGTAGACGGGGATCCGGCCCCGGGTCTCCACTTCCTTCTTCACGGTGGAACCGGAGACGAACTCGAAGACGATGAAGGGGACTGCCCCGTCCTTGCCGGCATCGAGGACCTGGACCAGATTGGGGTGCTGCAGTGCGGCCAGGGTCTTGGCCTCGTTCATGAACCGGGCCTCGGTGTCGTCGCCCTCGAAGAGGTTGCCCGCCATGAACTTGATGGCGACGTCCCGGCCGGTCCCGGTCTGCTTGGCCCGGTAGACGGCACCCATCCCGCCGCGCCCGATGATCTCCTGGATCTGGTAGCGCGCCAGGAACTCGGGACTGAGCGCGAAATTGCCCGCCGTCCCCCCGTTGCCGTCCGTCAACTCCCAGGGACCTTCCGTCCGGGATCGCGTCGGAACAGGACGCCATCCGCCGCTAGGGTAGACGACCGGGACCGGTCCCGAGGGAGTGTCGGAGGTGTTCGACGCGGACTCGTCGCGAAACCTGTGCTGGAGGGGGGGACGGGCCTACTTGGACCCGGCCGCCATCAGCTTGTTCCGCTGGACCTGGAGTGCCTTGACCCGCTCGAGGAGCTCGCGGCCTTCGGTGGTACCGCCCCTGCCGCCGCGCTGGAGGCTCTGGAGATCGGAGACGGCCTTGGCGTACTCGCGGTTGACCTCGCTGAGGGTCGAGGGCAGCGGGGACTGGGGGGCGGTGGCCGGCTGGACCGCGCTCGCCAGGGCGGTGCCGGTCCCGGTCTCGACGCCTCCCGTACCCTGGGGGCCGCCGGTCCCGGTCTCGCCGGTGGCGACCTGGGTCGGGACGGTGTCGGGAAGGGGGTCCTCGAACATGGTGACCGGACCCGGCTCCTGCTGGCCCGGCGGTTCGCCGGTGGCCGGCGGGGCGCCGTTCAGGCGGGAGAGGACGTAGTCCCGGAGGGTCCCTCCCGAACGCACGTTCTTCATCCAGTAAGTCTCCCAGACGTAGCGATGGCGGGTCCGGTTGTCGGTGTCCGGGTTGTAGTTGGCCCGGATGGTCACGCCCTGGCCGGCACCCACCTGGCGACCGAACGAATCCAGACCGTTCAGGCCCAGCCACTCGTCGATGGCCCGCTGGACCCTGGGATCGTCCACGAAGTTGGCGGCCAGCGGCGGGGGCGAAGGCGAGGTAGCGACCCCGGCGGCCGGCGGCGGTTCGAAGAAGCCGGTGTCCTTGTTGTAGTCCTGGATCTTCTGATAGCCCTCCTCGATCCGCTGCTGGTTCTGCTGCAGGGTCTCGAGGCGCTTCTGGAAGGACGAGACATCGACCTTCTTCTCGATCAGGGCGGCGCGGGCCTTCAGGAGCTGGAGGTAGAGGTCCTCATTGGCTCGGCTGGCCTCGGCGAGCTCGTCGAGCTTGGCCTGGACCGCGGGATCGGTGGGGCTGGCAGCACCGTCGCCGGCGTTGTAGGTGTCGATGACGTTCTTCTGGAGCTCGTAGACCTTCTGCTGGCTGGCCTCGACCTGGTCGAGGAACTTGCCCAACTCGCCGGTGTCGGCCTTGCCCTTGCCGCCTCCGAAGAGCCCCTTGATCTTCTCCATGGCACCGGAGAAGAACCCTCCCACCGACTCCATGATCCCGGCATGGGCCGAGGGCACACCGGTGACGAGCAGGGCCAGGACCAGGGCGGCATGCTTGCCGTTGGCACCCGGTCGGACCATTCCACGCCTCCTCGTTCGCTGGGGCTCCGCATGCAGTCTAAGGAAGAATGCTGAGGCTGCCCACCCCTTCTACGAAGCGTCGGGTACGGAGGTTGCAGCGACGGGAAGGCCGGGAGCCGCGTGCCGGGCGAGCCGGTCGAGGGCCCGGGAGGAGCGGTCGACGCCCTGTGCGGCCTGGAGGTAGGCCTTCTCCAGGGCCTCGAGGCCTGTGTCCGGGGCCTGGAGGAGGCTGGAGAGGGCCTGTGCGGCCTGGGTCGGATCCCCCTCGGGGGTGGCCCGATGGGGGTAGCGGCCGGCTTCCACGAAGGCCTCCACCTTGGGGTCGTAGGGGAGGACCAGCAGAGGGATCCGGCGATCGGCCGCCAGGAAGCATACATGCAGGCGCATGCAGGCCAGCGCCGCCAGACCCTCGAGGGCCTGGTCCTCCCCGCCGGAGGTGAGATCGGCGACCTCGGTGGCATGGCCCTCCTTGGCCAGCTGGAGGGCGACGGTGTCGAGAAGACCCCGGTCCATGGCGGGATGGGCCGAGAGCAGGCGGACTCCGGTGAGACCCCGGTCCCTGGCCTTCTCGGCCAAGGCCCGTGCCAGGGGGAGGGCGAAGCAGGTTCGCCCCCCCGGAAGCGGACGGAGGCAGATCCCCAGGACCGTGCCGGGCTGGTGAACCGGGCCCCGGCTCCCCAGGAAGAAGAGATCGCTGCCGAGGACGGCGTCCGGTCCGGCCAGGGCCCGGCTCGCCTCGTCCCGGACCAGGCACAGGTGGGAGGTCCTGGCGAACCATTCGAGCCCGGCCCGCAGCCAGGGACGCGAGACCGGACCGAAGCCCTCGCCCAGGAAGGCGGTCCGCGGCACGAAGAGGGCCCGGGCCAGGGCGTGGAGGCCGAGGTAGTAGAGCGGGGAGAGGATACCGCTACGGTCCTGGACCAGGCCTCCGGGTCCGGTGGCGAAGAGGTCGGCGTGGCGCAGGGCTTCGGTCACTGCGATCGGGTCCCTGCGCCGGATCGGTACGACCGGGAGGTCCTCCGGGAGGGAGGCGGGCTCGGGGATCAGCAGCGCCAGATCCACCCCTCGGGGCTTGCGGGCCGCCAGTTCCATCACCAGGCGGCGGGCCAGGACCTCGTCCCCGTAGTTCCCGAACCCGGCGTAGCCGGCGACCACCCAGAGCCGGCGCCGACCCTTGCGACGCAGGAGGAGGCGGTAGAGGAAGGCCCCCAGCAGGGCGCCGGGCAGGCCGAAGAGGAGTCCGACCGCACCCCGTCCCAGGGAATCGAGGAAGGATGCCTTCAGGTGGCAGAAGGAGTTGGTGGCCGAGACCCCGGCCACGGTACCCGCCAGGGCCAACCATGGGGTCCAGAACGGGTCGGCAGAGGCTGCCGCCGCCACCAGCGCACCCAGGGCCGGGTATCCGATCAGGACCTCCTTGGTGCGGGGGCGCCAGGGGAGGCTGGCCTCGAGCGAATCGCGCATGGCGTGTTCGGCGTCGGTAGCCGGGACCGGGGAGAAGTTCCCGCTGCGCATCAGGTAGACGGCGCCGAGGCCCAGGGCCAGGCCCAGGATCGCGAGTTCGGCCAAGCGCGGGCGTCGGCGGTAGGGGTCGAGGCGGCAGAGGTCGTAGCAGGCCACCAGGGCCAGCGGGCCGAGGTAGACCAGCTTCACACCCCGGAATTCGAGGGTCCGATCGACGTACCCCGGGTCGCCGAGGAGGGCGGTGATCGCCATCCCGGCCAGGGCGCTCGCCAGGTACACCCCGACAAGTCCCAGGAGCAGGCGCGCCCATCCGGCTCGTCGGCCTGCGGCCTCGCGGAGGTCGAGCACGGCCGCCGCCGGGGCGGTGCATCCCGCCAGGAGGGCGAGCAGGTTGGGAACCAGACCCCTCGGCTGGAGCCCTGCCAAGACACCGCCCAGGACTCCCAGGGTCGCCCCCGCGAACAGCAGCCAGAAGGGAGGGAGGATGCGGAAGTAGGCTGCCACCCAGGCCAGGGCGATGCCGGCCGCCAGGGCGCCCAGGAACCGGCCGGATCGGGACCCGGTCAGGTGGGCCTGGGGGTCGAGGGGGGAGCCGACCCGATAGCCCACAGCTGCCAGGCGGGCCCGCACCGTCGAGAGGTAGGCCAGGTTGGCTTCCAGGGCGGTGGCGCGGTCATAGGGAAGGTTGTGGACCGGGAAAGCCCGGAGGTAGAGGCATCGGACCCGCCGCTCCTCGGCCGCCCGGATCCAGCGGGGCAGGACCCGGGAGAGGGGATACTTCTCGAGCTCCTCCTCGGGGATCGAATGGACCGCCACGATGGGGAGCCGTCCGATCCGGGCCAGGTCCTCGACGCCGCGCTGGCCCGCGAACTCCACGACTCCCAGGCGGGCTCCCCGGGCGGAGAGCTGCTCCCCGGCCGGCCGGAGGAGGGAGGGATAGCCCAGGGCTTCCTTGTCGTCGAAGATGACAAGGCCTCCCTCCGGGATCCCGGAGGCGAGGACCGGGAGGACCTCCCGGCGGACCGGGGAGTTCTTGACCCGGACCACGGACTGGAGACCTCGGGCCTGGATCCGGGTGTGGATTCCGCTGGGGTAGAGGAGGGGGAGCTCCCACACCAGTGAACCCGAGGCGGCGAGGACCCTGGTGTCGGCCCGGTGTTCGAGACCGAACGCCTGGTGCAGGGGACCGTCGAGGTCGAAGGCTGCTCCGGACCCCTGGATGCGGAATCCCGTCCTTCCCGGCTCCACCGGAACGCGGACGACATGGCCATCGGCCTCCAGGTCGGCGAGCGATCGGGGCGCCACGGACACGGCGTTGGCCCCGGCCGCGGCCAGCCGGTCGAGGAGGCCTGCCTCGGGGATCCCGACCGCCTCGGCCTGGGCCCGGAAGCTCGCCAGATCGGCCACCAGGAGGAGCTCCCGGTCGAGGTTCTCGAAGCGCATCCGCTCCATCAGGCCGGGCAGGGTGGCGAGAGCCAGGAGCGCGAAAACCAGGGGCAACGAGGTCGGGACGGGAAGTCGGGTCACGGGGGGACACTAGCGGTCCGGCGAGCGGACGTGCCACTCCGGGAGACGAGGACGGGGCGGGGTCAGGAACCCTCGGGTTTACCGTCGTCCCCCTGGCTGGGGACGGCTTGCGAGGCGGTACGCCGGACCTGGGCGGCCCGGGCACTCGGGTCCTGGCTACCGGCCTCGCCCTCGGCCTTGCGCTGGGCCGCGATCTTGGCCGCTGCCCGGGCCTTGGCGGCGAGGTTGGGATCGACCGCCTGCTGGAGGGCGGTGCGCTGGGCCGCGATCCGCCGGGCCAAGTCGGCTGCTTCCCGGGCCTTCTCGGTGTCGCCGGCCTGGGCGAGGGCCCTGGCCTTCGCGATCGCGGCAGCCTGGGCTCGCTCGAGGCGGGCTTCCGAATCGCCTTCGACTCCGGCAGGCATGATGAAGGCAGCGGTCCCCTGGGGAGGGCCGGGGTTCAGGACCAGACCGCCCTTCGGTGGCGCCGGAGCCGGAGCCGGTTCGGGCGCGGCCTTGCCGTGGGCCTCCTTGAGTGGTGAGGCTCCGTCCGGCTGCGCCAGCTCGACCCGGTTCCGGCCGCCCTGCTTGGCCCGGTAGAGGGCCTCGTCGGCCAGCTTGACCAGGACACCCTTCTCGCGGCCGTCGTCGGGGAAGCACGCCACTCCGACCGAGAGGGTCACCCTGAGGTCGCCCTTCGAGGTCTTGTAGACGGCGTTCTCGACCGCCGACCGGAGCCGCTCGGCCATCTGGGCGGCGCCGCGCTTGCCGGTCTGGGGGAGGATGAGAACGAACTCCTCGCCGCCGTAGCGGCAGGGGATGTCGCTCTCCCGGGCGAGGTCTGCGAGCAGCTTGGCGGTCTGGGCCAAGACCTGGTCTCCCACCTGGTGGCCGTAGGTGTCGTTGAAGCTCTTGAACTTGTCGATGTCCGTCAGGAGGATCGAGACCGGGTCTCCGTAGCGATCGGCGCGCTTCAACTCGCGGTCCATCGAATCCTGGTAGTAGCGGTGGTTGAAGAGCTTCGTCAGGCCGTCCTTCTCGGCGAACTCCTTGGTGACCCCGAAAACCTTGGCGTTCTTGATCGCCATGGCCGCCAGGCTGGCCAGGAAGGTGATGAGGCGCATCTCGTCCGAGAGGTTGGCGCCTTCCTTCTTCTTCTCGAGGGTCTCGATGTTCAGGGCACCGAGCTTCTCCTGGTTGTTGACCAGCGGGACGCAGAGCACGCTCGGGAACTTGCTGCGCTTCTTGATGTCCATCAGGGCCGGATCGCGCTGGATCGCGCCGGGGTCGACCGCGTTGCCGGTCTCGGCCACCCAGCCGACGATGCCTTCCCCGATCCGGACCTCGGTGTTCTTCTCGCTGTCAGGCCACCCCACCGAGTTCGCCAGCTTCATCCCCTGGCTCGAGCCCTCCACGAGCCAGAGCGACGCCCGGGCGGCACCCATCGAGCCCACTGTTTCCATGATGCTCTCCAGGAGCTTCTGGAGGTCGAGGCTGGCGCCGGTGATCTTGGCGATGGCGGCCAGGCTGGCGACGGTGGTGGAGCTCTTCATGGACTTTTCCTTGAGTTCCTCGACCGACCCCTTGAGGCTGGAGTTCTCCCGCATGAGCCGGGCGACCTCGTTGCGGACCTCGGCGACGTCGTGCTGGCCGGAGGCTTCTCCCTTGGACAGCCAGACGAAGGTCAGGGTCCCCTGGAGGACCGCGAAGAAGACCGCGAAGAGCTGGCGGGCGAAGGGGATGGGGCCCTCGACCGGCACGAAGTGGATGGCCGCCGCGGTGATGACCGCGATCGACGCGACCTGCAAGGCCTTGCTCTTCACGGGTACCGGTTCGCCTCCGCTGCTCCGGCGAGGGATCCGGCCGGACTGTAACACCCGGGAGGCCCGGCCTCCACGGAGTCGGTCACCCTCCCGAAGCCCGCATGGCCTTGGCCAGGGCGATCGATCCGAAGAGGAGGTTGTGGAGCCAGGCCGAGAGCAGCGGGTCGATCATCCCGCTCTTCCCGAGGGAGGCGGAGAGGCTCATGGTCACGTAGTAGACGAAGGTGAGGATCAGGGCGACCCCGAAGCCCATGAATCCGCCGCTGCGGGCGTTGGTGATGCCCATGGTGGCGCCCAGGATCGAGAAGACCAGGACGCAGAAGGGGAACGAGAACTTGAGGTAGAGCTCGACCCGGAGGTCGAGGGTGTTGGCGAGGCCGCGCTCCTCGAGCTCGCGGATCCGGGTCAGGAGTTCCTCCGGAGTTTGCTCCTGCGGGGTGCGGTCCACCCGCTGGAAGACCTCCGGAGCCTCCTCGAGGGGCAGCTCCATCACGGCCGCGGTACGGGTCTCCAGACGGCCCTGGGACCAGGGGGGCGAGGGGGGGTGGTGGACCTCGACCCGGGCGTCCTCCAGGACCCAGGTCCTGCGGTGCGGATCCCAGACGGCCTGGCGGGCCGAGGTCCGGTGGATCGGCCCGGAGGTGCCCTCGGGGTAGTCGCGGACGGTCAGGCGCAGCAGGATCGGGTCCTTCAGGTTCACCTGGCCGACCGAGATCAGGCGCCCGTTGCCCGATCGGAGCGTGAGGTTCTCCTGGTAGGTGGGCGGGAGGGTGTTCCGGAAGTGGCGGATCCAGAGGTCCTGGCTCCGGACCATGGCCGGTGGAACCAGCCGGTTCAGGAACAGGTAGGTGCCCCCGGTGGCCAGGACCCCGAAGGCGACCACCGGGACGAGCAGCCGGAGCAGGCTGATCCCGGAGGCCCGCATGGCGGTGAGCTCCCCGTTGCGCGACAGACCTGCGAAGCCCAGGAGGCCGGCCATCAGGGTGGCGACCGGGAAGATGAACTGCATGTCCTCGGGGACCCGGAACAGGAACCACTCGATCACGATGGACGGGGGGATGGTGCCCGCCACCAGGAACTTCACGGCCTTGTTGAGGGGCCCGAAGGCGATGATGATGAGGGCCCCGATCAGGCCGAAGACGAACGGACCCACCAGGTGCCGGAAGATGTGGATGTCGAGGAGCTTGAGGGGTCGCATGTCCGAGGTGCCCCCGGGTCCCGAGCCGTGCCTGAGGCCACTTGTGGGTCGGGAGGGGCCGTGATACGGTAGCGCGGCTCCGGCCTCCGGGACGAGCCCAACACCCCTCGGATCCGCATGTTCGCCTACGCCGTACGTCGAATCCTGTACACGATCCCCCTGGTCCTCGGGGTGTCCTTCCTGGTCTTCCTCCTCTTCAACGTGGTGGGAGGGGACCCGACCTACATGATGCTCGGCAAGCACGCCACCAAGGCGCAGATCGCCGAGCTCCGCCACGAACTCGGGTACGACCAGCCGCTGGTCCACCAGTTCGTGTTCCAGCTCCGTCAGCAGATCACCTTCGACTGGGGTCGCTCCTTCGCCTACAAGCAGACCATCTCGTCGATGCTGGCCAACGGGGTGATCCCGTCCCTGTGCCTGACCGTCCCGGCGTTCCTCATGGGGCTCGTGATCGCGGTCTGTACGGCGCTGCTGGTCTGTTACAACCGGGGTTCGCGACTGGACCGGACGGTCGTGGTGATGACCGTCGCGGGCATGAGCATCACCTCGCTGGCCTACATCCTGGCGGGGCAGTACTTCCTGGCCTTCCGGCTGGCCGAGTGGACCGGGTACGACATCTTCCCGATCCAGGGCTGGGAGTACCCGGAGAGCTGGCTCGACCCGGCCCAGCTCCTGAACACGGCCCACTACCTCTATCTGCCGTGGCTCATCTGGATCGTGACCGGACTCGGGTCGGACGTCCGGTTCTACCGGACCGTCATCCTCGACGAGGTCTCCCAGGACTATGTGCGGACCGCCCGGGCCAAGGGCAACGCCGAGATGGTGGTCTTCTTCAAGCACATCCTCAAGAACGCCATGATCCCGATCATCACCTCGGTGATCATCGCCATCCCGTTCCTCTACACCGGGTCCCTCCTGCTGGAGAACTTCTTCGGTATCCCGGGGCTCGGGTCCATGGCCGTGAACGGGATCAACAACAGCGACTTCCCCGTCATCAAGGCGGTCACCTTCCTGGGGGCCCTGCTCTACATCGTGTTCAACCTGATCACCGACGTCTGCTATGCCATGGTCGACCCGAGAGTGAAGCTGGGGTGAAGGAGTGAGTCGGGACCACACCTTCGCCGAGGCCACCCGGAGCGGATGGCAGGGGCTGCCGGACATCTGGTTCGGGATCCCCATGGCGGGCCGTATCCTGCTGGTGGTGCTCCTGGCCCTCGGAAACCTGAGGATCAAGGCACCGGCCTTCCTGGAGGAGTGCAAGCGATCCACGGGCGAGGTGAGGGCCTTGCTCGGGGACTCCATTTCCAGGCTCTCCAATGGGCGTCCCGATGCCCGGATGTTGACCGCCTGGAAGGGACTGCCTCCGGCCTGGACCGGACCCGAGGGGCGGGAGTCCGATCCGGCCGCCCAGGGGACCTGGACCTTCGCGGACGGCACCCGGGTCTCGGCCGAGGGAGAGGTCCTGGCCCCTCCCGAGGAGGCCGGGACCCGTCCCTCCTGGCGGCTCCGCGCCCTGCGCGACCTGCTGGTGGTGCGTTGGGTGTGGGCTGCCGACTGGTGGCCGGTGGTCTACGGGAGTGCCCAGTTCGCCTTCGTGCTGCCGGTGGTCTGGGCCGGCCTCCCGATCGCCATCCTGCTGGGGATCGTCCTCTTCCTCTCGGTTACCTCGCCCGGCGTCCAGACCGTGTTCCTGGCCGGGAGCATGCTCTCGCCCCTGCTCAGCGTGCTCATCCGGGAGCTGCCGAAGCGGGGCAAGTCGGGCCAGAGCCTGGGGGCCGACGCCTGGCGACGGATCCGGCGCGATCGGGTTGCCATGCTCTGCATGAGCCTGATCTACGTCTATGCCGTCACCGCCCTGCTCACCTCCCTGGGCGAACTCGCCCCGGGAGAGAACGAGGAGGTCAGGGTCCGGCGGATGGCGTGGGTCGGGGGTACCTGGCAGGAACAGGAGACCAGGGCGGGCGAGTACCGGCCGCCGAGCATCTGGACCAATCTGGTGGTGCGCCTGTTCAAGCTGAGGATGCTGGTCGACTCGAGCGCCCGGTCCGGCCTGCGGGAGTACCTGGAACTGGGACCAGTGCCGTCCAATGAAGAGCTGGAGGCCGAGCGCCAGGCATATGCCACCAGCGGAGGGAAGTCGGAGATCACCATCCCCGACGGCGACTACGCGGGTCCCGGGGCGGACAGCCTCTATCCCGACGAGCGGGCCCGGGTCCCGGGGTGGTTCGACTTCCCCTTCGGGACCGACTTCCTGGGCCGGGACGTCTTCAAGCGGGTGATCCACGGGACCCGGATCGCGATGTCGGTCGGCCTGGTCAGTTGCATCATCGCCATCCCCATCGGGGCCTTCTTCGGGGCCCTCGCCGGGTTCTACGGCGGCCTGGTGGACGAGTTGATCGTGCTCCTCTACTCCACGGTAGCGAGCGTGCCGGGCCTGCTCCTGCTGCTGGCCTTCGTCATGGTGGTCGGGAAGGGCATCCTCGGGGTCTACGTGGCCCTGGGGCTCACCTCCTGGGTGTCGCTGTGCCGGCTGATCCGGGGCGAGTTCATCAAGCACAAGGAGCGGGAGTACGTGGTGGCGGCCCGATCGCTCGGTGCCTCGGACTTCTCCTGCATCTTCAAGCACATCCTTCCCAACGTGTTCCACATCGTGATCATCAACTTCTCGCTCCGGTTCGTGTACGCGGTCCAGTCGGAGGTCATCCTCAGCTACCTGGGAGTGGGCGTCCAGGGCCAGCCGAGCTGGGGGATCATGATCAACGACGCCAAGCTGGAGCTGGCCCGCGGCGTGTGGTGGCAGCTGGCCGGTGCGACCTTCGCGATGTTCCTGATCGTGCTGGCGCTCAACATCTTTGGCGACATCCTGCGGGATGCGCTCGACCCCAAGCTCAGGGACTGAGGGAGAGGCCCCCGTGGGAGTGCCGATGAAGGACGCTGCGAAGCCGATGGCCGGGACCCCGGTTGTCGACGTCCAGGCCCTGAAGACCTACTTCTACACCGAGGACGGGGTCGGTCTGGCGGTCGACGACGTCTCCTTCTCGATCGGGAAGGGCGAGGTCCTCGGGATCGTGGGCGAGTCGGGCTGCGGGAAGTCGGTCACCTCGCTCTCGATCATGCGCCTGGTTCCCAGCCCCCCCGGGCGAAATGCCGGGGGCCGGATCCTGTTCCAGGGAGAGGACCTGCTCCAGAAGTCCGAGGCGGAGATGCGCCGGATCCGGGGGAACCGGATCGCCATGATCTTCCAGGAGCCGATGACCAGCTTGAACCCCGTGTTCACGGTGGGGAACCAGATCATCGAGGCGATCCGCCTCCACATGAAGCTCTCCTACCGGGAGGCAGAGGAGCGAACCGTCATGCTCCTCGAGAAGGTGGGGATCCCGGGAGCGAAGCAGCGGGTCCACGACTACCCCCACCAGTTCTCGGGAGGCATGCGTCAGCGGGCCATGATCGCCATGGCGCTCTCGTGCGATCCGAACCTGATCATCGCCGACGAGCCGACCACCGCCCTGGACGTGACCATCCAGGCCCAGATCCTGGAGCTGATGAACCAGCTGCGCGAGGAACTCGAGACCAGCATCATGCTGATCACCCACTCCCTGCCCGTGGTGGCCGAGACGGCTCACCGGGTGGTCGTCATGTATGCCGGCAAAGTAGTCGAGGAAGCCGACGTGTACCGGATCTTCGAACGTCCCCGACACCCCTACACCATCGGGTTGCTTGGGTCCCTTCCCCGGCTGGGAACCAAGACCGGGAGGCTGTCGACCATCGAGGGCGTCGTGCCCTCACCCTTCAACTTCCCCCAGGGGTGCCGGTTCAAGAACCGCTGCGTGGAGGCCTGGGAGAAATGCAACCAGCTGCCGCCGTTGTTCCCGATCGGGGAGGGGCACTCCGCCCGCTGCTGGCTCTACGAGAAGGGCCCGGACCCGCTGCCTCCCGAGGCCAGGGAGGGCGGACCGCTGCCGCATGCCAAGCCGGGCACCCTGACCGGGAATCTCGCCGTCCCCGCTCCCTCCACCCTGGAGAAGGCGGCGAAGGCCGGCGAGCAGTCCGAAGCCGGGAAGCCCGCGGCTCCGGAGGACGCAACCGGGGCGTCCGGAGCGGGCGCCGGGTCCGGGGCCGACAAGGGAGACAGTTGAGATGGGTGCTGGAACTCTTCTCGAGGTCGAGGGTCTCCGCAAGTGGTTCCCGGTCCATGGTGGCGTCTTCAAGAGCCATGTCGGGGACGTGAAGGCGGTCGACGGCCTCACCTTCAAGCTGCGCAAGGGCGAGACCCTCGGCCTGGTGGGAGAATCGGGCTGCGGGAAGTCGACCACCGGTAGGGTCATCCTGCGCCTGCTGGAGCCTACCTCGGGACGGATCCAGTTCGACGGCCAGGACCTGGTCGGCCTGCCTCCGGGCGAGATGCGCGCCATGCGAAAGCGCATGCAGATGATCTTCCAGGACCCCTACGCCAGCCTGAATCCTCGCATGACGGTCTTCTCGATCCTGGAGGAGCCGCTGCTCATCCACGGGCTCGGGGATGCCAAGCAGCGGAGGGATCGGATCGAGTACCTGATGTCGGTGGTCGGCCTGCGACCGGACCAGATCCTGAACTACCCTCATGAGTTCTCGGGGGGACAGCGCCAGCGGATCGGGATCGCCCGTTCGCTGGCCGTGGAACCCGATCTGATCGTCTGCGACGAGCCGGTCTCGGCCCTGGACGTCTCGATCCAGGCCCAGGTCATCAACCTCCTGAAGGACCTCCAGAAGGAGTTCAAGCTCACCTACCTGTTCATCGCCCATGACCTCTCGGTGGTGGAGCACATCTCCGACCGGGTGGCGGTGATGTATCTCGGGAAGATGGTGGAGCTGGCGACCTCGGAGGACCTGTACCGGGCCCCCAGGCACCCCTACACGATCTCCCTGATGTCGGCGGTCCCGACTCCCGATCCGCGGCGGAAGTCCAAGCGGGTGATCCTGGGCGGGGAGATCCCTTCGCCTCGCAACGCCCCCTCCGGTTGCCGGTTCCATCCCCGGTGCCCGGTGGCGACCGATCTCTGCAGTGCCGAGGACCCGCCCTTCCGGAACGCCGCGCCCGAGGGTGCCGACGAGCATTTCGTGGCCTGCCACCACCTGGAGGAAGCCGCCGAGTTCCTGCGGTCGGTACGCATGGCGGTCTGATCGGGTCTGCAAGGATCGGATCCGGAGCCGTCCTCGGTCAGGGAGCCGGGGACGGTGCCGGAAGCGGCGGCTCCCGACGCGGGAACGGGATCTTCATGAGGTCCTTCGCCAGGATCGCCCCGGGAAAGTCCTTCTCGGTCGCCGCCCGGAACGGCTCCATGTCGCCGTAGCGCTGGCTGAAGTGGGTCAGCACCAGGTTGCGGGCCCGGGCATCCCGGGCGATGGCCACGGCCTGGCCGACGGTGAGGTGGCCGTACTCCTCGGCCTGGCGCGCCTCGCTGTCGAGGAAGGTCGATTCGATCACCAGGAGGTCCACGTCCTCGGCGAGTGTCCGGGCCGCGGCGCAGTCCCGGGTGTCCATCACGAAGGCGAACGAGCTGCCGGGTTTGACCCAGGCGACCTCCTCCAGGCGGACCAGGCGTCCCCCGACCTCCAGGCTTCCCTGGCGCAGGAGCTCGCCCACGGCCGGCCCTCGCACCCCCATGCGTTCCAGTGCCTCCGGGTCGCAGCGCATCCCGTCGGGCTCCCGGATCCGGTAGCCGAAGCACTCGATGGCGTGGTCGAGGGCGTAGGCCTCGATCGAGAAGGGAGGCCCGGTCTCCACCAGACCGTCCTGGTCGATCGGCACGTACTCCACCTCGAGGTGGTCGTCGTAGTGGGTGGCGTGGCGGAGTCGGTCGAGGAACTTCCGCCCCCGGGCGGGGAAGTAGACCTTGACCGGACCCGGGACCCGGTCCAGCGAGAGACGCTGGAACATGCCGGCGAGGCCCAGGGAGTGGTCCCCATGGAAGTGGGTCACGAAGATCCGGGTAACCGCGGTGGGCGGGACCCCCGCGAACACGAATTGGCGTTGGGTGCCCTCCCCGGGATCGAACAGGAGTCCTTCGCCGTCCCACCGGAGCAGGTATCCGTTGTGGTTCCGATGGCGCGTCGGGACCTGGCTCGAACTGCCGAGGATGACGAGGTCGCGCTGGCTCATCGGGTCCGGTCACCAGGGCGCCGATCCCCGTGGCGACGGGCCTGGAGGGGGCGGGGCGGGCGAGGGGTGGGCTGTGGTGCGGTCAGAGAGACTTGAACTCTCACGGCCTTTCGGCCACCAGCCCCTCAAGCTGGCGCGTCTACCAATTCCACCATGACCGCACGTCAGCTCGGGACGGGAGAAGGTTAGACCGGTCCCGGTGCGAGCGTCAACGCGCATGTCGAGTCGATCGGGGTGCGGGATCCGGTCGGCCTGGCGGACCCGCGGCGTCGACCCGGCTATTCGTCCCGGTCGTCCTCGGAGTCCCCGTCCTGGTCGCGGGAGCCACCGAAGCGGCCGAGCTTGCCGAGGCCGCGCAACGCCCGGTCGAGCGCCCGGCCGGCGTTGTCCACGGCGCGACCGGCATTGTCGACTGCCCTCCCGGCGTTGCCGAGTGCCTCCCCGACCTCGCCCCCGGCGCTTTTCGCCGCCTCCAGGGCGTCTCCGGCGGCATCCAGGCCGGCCCCGGCCTGGTCCATGGCTTCGCCGGCAAGATCCATCGCCCGCCCCTGGACCTCGGCGGCGGCGTCGAGGCTCCGGGCCGCGGCGTCCATCGCCTCACCGTAGCGGGTCATCCCCTCGGCGAAGGCGTCCTCGCCCCGCTGCCAGGCTCCGGCGCTCTCCGATAGGCTGCGGTCGAGGTCCCGGCTCCAGTTCCGGGCAGAGGCATGGAACTCGGAGGCGCGTGCGTCGAGGGTCGTCTCCACCCGGGTGCCGAAGGAGGACCAGCCCGAGCGGGCCTCGTCCGAGCCGAGGGCTTCCAGCCAGGCTCCCAGGCGGGAGACCTCGCGGGTGGCCGCCTCGGCCATCTCGAGGGCAACAGAGCCGGCCGCCAGTCCGGTGCGGGCTGCCGCCTCGGCCGTGCTCGTGGCTGCCCGGGCCACCTCCAGACCGGTCCGGGCTCCGGCGATGCCGGCCCGGGTCCCGGCCCGGGCCGCAGCCAGGGAGGCGTCCACCGCCACTGCCGCGGCGTCGAGGGCCGCCAGGGCCCCGATCTCCCCGGCCCGGGCCGCGACCCCAGCGGCTGCCAAGGCAGTGGCAGCGGCATCGAGAGCCGCACCTGCCGGAATGCGTACCGCGCCCTCGAGCTCGGGGAGCGAGAGGTCGAAGGCCCCTTCGGTCCGCCAGGCAAGGAAGCGGGTCGTGGAGCTGGTCCCGGTGGCAGGGTCGACCCGGACCAGCAGGCTGGGCAGGCGGGTGTCGGGATCGAAGACCATGCGGCTCGCCTCGGAGCCGTCCGGGGAGAGGAAGCGCAGGGTGTCGGGCGCCTCGAACACCACGGCGGTCTCCGAAACCCTGGTGCGGACCTCGGTCTCCACCCGCCCGCGTGCCCGGCTCCTGGCCTCGAGCGAGAGCGGCGGGAAGATCTCGAGGAGGGGATCGGTGGCAATGCGGACTTTGGCGGCGTCGAGGGGACCGCCGGCCTGGATCTTCGAGGCAGCCCAGCCGCGGGGACCCGAGACGGCGATCTCGGCCGTCGAACCGTCGGCCGTGACGGCTACGGCCAGCGGTCTCCGGTCGATCTCGACGCTCGACCGGACGCTCGCTCCCAGCCTTCCCCCGCCCAGGCGAGCGGACTGGATGGCGAAGGACCCGGAGAGGGGCAGGGTGCCGCCCTCGATCCGGACCGCACCCGGGGCCTCGACCTCGACGTCGACGGAGAAGCCTTCGAGCGAGAGGAGGCGGGTGAGGACGCCGGCATACCGACTGCGGCCCTCGACCCAGGCAGCGTCGGTGCCGGTCGCACCATCGGAAGGCGCCCGGTAGGTCCCCGCGCCCTGGTCGGAGGTCCCGGAGGCCAGGCTGGTGATCTGGACCTTGCGGGTCGTGCCGTCGCGGGCCGGATTGGGGCTCTGGTAGCGGAGCCGGTAGCCGCTCTCGAGGGAGGCCGCCACGTCGGAGAAGACCGAGGCGAGCGAGGAGGTGTCGGTGGCGAAGAGGGCCCGGCCGCCGGTGGCGCCGGCCAGCTTGGAGAGCATCTCGCGGTTCACCTCCTCGCCCAGGCCGACCACGAAGACGGGGATGCCCCGGGCTCGGGAACGGTCGACGAGGTCGCGGGGACCGAGCCGGGAGAGTCGGGCGGTGGATCCGGCCTTGCCGTCGTTGCCGTCGGTGAAGGCCACGACCACCCGGCGGACGCCCTCCGGATAGCCGGCGAGGTTCCCGATCCCGGTGCCGACCGCGTCGTAGAGAGCGGTGTTGCCGGCCGCCCGCAGCGAGGCGATGGCCTGCTTCACGGCGCGCGGATCGGGCCGGAAGCCGGTCTCGGCGCTGACCCGGTCGGAGAAGGAGAGCACCTGGCAATGGGTGCGGGGATCGAAGGCGTCGACGAACCGGGTGGCGGCCTTCTTCAATTCGGGGAGAGCGGAGCGCATGCTGCCGCTGCGGTCCAGGACCAGCGCCAGGTAGACCGGGCGATCGTCGGTCTCGACCGAGAAGGCGGAGACCGGCTTGCCATCCTCGGTGACCCGGAAGGCGTCCCGGGTGAGCGCCGGTAGGGGCTCGCGGGCGAAGATCCGGACCGATGCCTCGATGGCCGGGAACGGGCGTCCCCCGAGGTGGGAGACCCGGGTGGAGATGGGGGCCGCTTGGATCCGAGGAGCGAGGGCCAGGAGCAGGGCCGGTGAGATCCGGGACCATCGCTTCGGGGGCGAGGAGGGGCGAGCGTCCACGGGCGTTCCTCTCGGGGCCGGCCAGGTCGGGGTCGGCAATGGGGGCCCGGTCCGGAGATCCCCGGGCGATCCCGATGTGGAACGTAGCACGGGGGGTGGTGCGGCCCGCGGTCGGGCGGTAGCCTGGTCGCATGGTGCTGGAGGAGTCTGCGAACATCGCCCCGCTGCCGGTTCCGACCCCGGACGGGTCGCCGTCGCCGGTCCCAGGGGATGGCGGCAAGAAGCCGGCCTGGCCGGGCGAGAGCGCGGCCGACGAGGCGGCAGGAGAACTGCTGCAACTGGTCGCCAGCCTGCGGGCCGAGGGTCGCTTCCATCCCCTGGCGGCGGTCGCCGGTCACCTGGTCTCCCAACCCGGACGCTGGCTCCTGGGGCTGGTCCAGCTCGGCCTGGTGGTGACGGCCCTGGGACTGGGGCTGGAGGCGCTGAACGCCAGGGAGTTCCTCTCCTGGGGGGACGGCGTGCTCTACGGACCGCTTGCCTACCTCTACGTGATCCTCCCTGCCTGGTCGGTGCTCCGGGTCAGGGCCTGGACCGCCTCGGTGACCGGGAATCGCCCGGACCGGTGGCGGGAACTCTCCGAGGGTCTCCGGGCCTGGGTTCGCCTCATCCCCCTCCACGCCGGCCTGCTGGTCGGACTGACGGCGGGTTCCCCTTTGGTGATCCGAGGCATCCGGATGATCGGGGGAGGGAGCTTCGATGCCGAGCTGGCCGCCATAGGGCTCCACGTGGGGGCGTCCCTGCTCTGGGGTTACGTGGTCGCGGAGCACGTGATACTCGGCCGTCGGGTCCCCGCCGCCCTGCTCTCGGGCATGAAGGGCGCCATCGAGGACCTGCTGCTCCTTCCATGGAGGGCCTGGCGCTGGATCCAGGCGCCGGCAATCTCACGGCTGGTCTCGGGCCGCATGGCGGTGGTGCCGTACCTGCTGGCGATCTGGGGACTGACGGCCCTGGGCGTGATCGCCACCCTGCTCGTCTCCTCGGGAGGACTGGGGGTCCAGCTGATGGGGCTCGGTTCCATGGGAGGCCTCTTCGCCATCTTGTTGCCGGGTGCCGGATTCGACCTCGGTGTCGGGGTCGCGACCCTGAACTACCTGGCGATGCTGACGGAGGCGCCGGTCTTGCCGGAGGACCCGGTTTCGGGCGCAGCCAGGATCGAGGCCGCGCCGGGACCGGAGCGCTGACCGGGTGGGCGCAGGCGTACGAGTACCGAGGATGGCCAGGAGGCTAGGGATGGTTCGGGTCTCGAGGCAGTGGCTGGGGAGGGCGGTCGGCATTCTCGTCGGCTCCACGGCGACGAACGGGTGGGCTTCCGGTCCGGTGGCCGCGGCCTACCCAGTCACCCGCAAGGTGGAAGCGGTCGACGAGTACCACGGGGTCCGGGTCGAGGACCCGTTCCGGTGGCTCGAGGACGACGTGCGCACCTCGCCCGAGGTGGCCGCTTGGGTCGAGGCCCAGAACCGGGTGACCGAGGCGCACCTGGCCGGTCTCCCAGGACGGGCCCCGATCGCCTCCAGGTTGACCCGCTTGTGGGATTACCCCAAGGCCGGGGTGCTCCGCCGGGCCGGGACCCGCTACCTGCAGTCCCGCAACGACGGCCTGCAGAACCAGTCGGTGCTGTGGGTCCGGGATTCGCTTTCCGGACCCGCCCGGGTCCTGCTCGACCCGAACCGCTGGTCGGAGGACGGGACGGTGGCTCTGGCCGGGAGTGCTGCGAGTCCCGACGGGAAGCTGCTCGCCTATGGCGTCACCCGCTCCGGATCCGATTGGCAGACCTGGCAGGTCTTGGACATCGCCACCGGGGAGATCCTCCCCGATCGCCTGGAGTGGGTGAAGTACAGCCGGACCGAGTGGATGCCGGACGGGGGAGGGTTCTTCTACTCCCGGTACCCCAAGCCCGATGAGGCGCGCCGGTTCCAGGAGGCGAGTCGGAACCAGGAACTCTGCTTCCACCGGGTAGGGACCCCGCAGGAACGCGACGTAGTCGTGCTCCGGACCCCTGAACATCCCGAGTGGGGATTCAGCCCGCGGGTGACCGAGGACGGCCGGTACCTGGTGGTGGTCGTCTGGAGGGGGACCGAGAAGAAGCATCGGGTGCTGGTTCGGGATCTCCGGGAGCCCTTGGCGATGCCGGTCGAGGTCGTTCCCGGGTTTCGGCATGGCTACTCGCTGGTGGGCAGCCGGGGAACCGTCCTCTACTTCGAGACCGACAAGGACGCGCCCCGGGGGAAGGTGGTGGCACTGGACCTGGACGCGCCTCCCGAGAAGGCCTGGAGCGATCTGGTGCCTGAGGGAGCCGAGACCTTGGAGGAGGCGGGCCTGGTGGGCAATGTCCTCGTCCTCCGGTATCTCGAGCATGCCCGGAGCTCGGTCCGCCTCCATCGGGAGGATGGGACCCGGCTGAGGGAGGTGGCGCTGCCCGGACTGGGGACTGCGTCGGGGTTCGCCGGGCGACGCGAGGACACCGAGACCTTCTTCTCGTTCACCAACTACACCTCGCCCTCCGGGATCCATCGCCTCGACCTGCTCACCGGGGAGACCTCCCTGGTCGAGCAGTCGAAGGTCGACTTCGATCCGGAGCGCTACCAGGTGACCCAGGATTTCGTCGCCAGTCGGGACGGCACCCGGGTGCCGGTCTTCCTGGCCCACCGCCGCGGCCTGGTCCGGGACGGGTCCGCCCCGACCCTGCTCTACGGGTACGGGGGATTCGGGGTGTCGCTCACGCCCTACTTCTCGGTGACCTGGCTGGCCTGGATGGAGATGGGAGGCGTGCTGGCGGTGGCCAACCTGCGCGGCGGAGGGGAGTACGGGGAGGAATGGCACCAGGCGGGGACCAAGCTCCGGAAGCAGAACGTCTTCGACGACTTCCTGGCCGTGGCGGACTGGTTGGTGGCGTCCAAGGTCTCCCGGCCGGACCGGCTGGCGATCGAGGGGGGATCCAACGGCGGGCTCCTGGTCGGGGCTGCCATGACCCAGCGTCCGGATCTCTTCGGTGCCTGCCTCCCGGCCGTCGGCGTCATGGACATGCTTCGCTACCATCGCTTCACGGCTGGGCGGTTCTGGATCGACGACTACGGGTCGGCCGACCACCCGGAGGAGTTCCGGGCGCTCCACTCCTACTCGCCCTACCACAACCTGCGCTCGGGGACCCGCTATCCCGCCACCCTGGTGACGACCGCCGACACCGACGACCGGGTCGTCCCGGGACACAGCTTCAAGTTCGCAGCCCGCCTCCAGGAAGCGCAGGCCGGACCTGCGCCGGTCCTGATCCGGATCGAGACCAAGGCCGGGCACGGTTCGGGCAAGCCTACGGCGAAGCGGATCGCCGAGGCTGCCGACAAGCTGGCCTTCCTGGCGGCGCATCTGGGGGGCGTGGACCCCGCAGGCGGCGAGTGGGACGGGACCGCTCGCCGGTGAAGGTGGCGCTGGCGGTGTCGTCGGGATCGGCCTGGGTCGACGGCGAGGAGGGAAGGGCCTCCTGGCGCCAGCGCTTGATCTCGGTCCCGGGGACGTCAGGCAGGACTTCGATCAGGCGACGTTGGATGGCGATGCCCTCGTACCACCCGGGCTGCTCGGAGAGAGCGCGGCTTGCCCGGCTCCGTCCGATCCAGCGATCGCCCTCGAGGTAGGACTCGAACCCGTACCAGAGGCCGTCGGGCATCCGGACCACCGGGATCGCATGGCGAATGGTGGGAGTCCGGAACCGCCGGATCCGGGCCGGGAGACCGGCGGCGCGGGCCCGGTCGAAAACCGCCACCGCGGCGTGGCGGCAGACCCCTCCCCGGTTCCAGGTGGCGGCGTGGAGGTCGCGGAGCAGGCCGACGTCGGGCTTGGCGGCTCCTGGGCGCGGGGTGGATGGCTGGATGCCGGACCTGGCACTCGGGGAGAGCACCAGGAGGGTGGCGAAGGCGAGGGTCCCCCGGGGCGTGCGTCGGGCCGAGCTCGGCATGGCGACCTCCATCGAGGAGCCTGCCGATGCAAGGAGCGGGCCAGCGGGGCACCGGCCAGGAAGCGGCCTCCAAGGCCGATTCTCGGGGCCGGAGGGCAGGGCGGGCAGGCGCTCCGACTGCAATCCGCTGGCCCGGTTAGCGAAACGCTATCGCCGGAGAGGAGGGGGAGCGGTCAACCGGGGGCGCGGGCGGGGAGGACCCGCGAGCCGGCTCCCCGGCGGGGAACCCTTGGAGGTCCCTCAGCGGGGTCGGCTCGGGGGGCGGTATCCGGGAGGCTGATGCCGGCGACGGCCGTAGGACGAGGACGGACGGAAGCGACCGGGGACGCCCGGCGAGCTGGGGAGGCGCCCCGGGTAGGAGGGCCGGCGGCTCCGGCTGGAGAGCTTGCGGCTCAGGGTCACGGGGTGGATCCCGAGCACCCGGGCGGCCTCCTTCTGGCGGCCCCGGAAATAGGCGAGGACCCGCTCCGTGTAGGCCTCGGCGAGGTCCTCGAGGGTGGGCAGCCGGCCCTCCGCGAACAGGGCCGAGAAGTCCCAGCGGGGATCGAGGCAGGTGGAGGCGGGGACGGTCGCTGCCTCGGCCTCCGCGGCCTCCAGGTCGGCCACCGTGTAGATCGAGCCTTCGCCCAGGAGGACCAGCCGGAACATGAGATTCTGGAGTTCCCGGACGTTGCCGGGCCAGCGCCGGGAGGAGAGCTTCACGAGCAGATCCTCCGAGAGCCTTCCGGCCCTGAGACCGTGGACCCTGGCGCTCTCGGACACGAAGTGCCGGGCCAGGAGCGGGAGGTCCTCGGGGATCTCGGCGAGCGGGGGAGTCCGGATCGGGAAGGTGGAGATCCGGAAGTAGAGGTCGGCACGGAAGCGCCCCGCGGACACCTCGGCGCCGAGGTCACGGTTGGTGGCCGACACGATCCGCACGTCGAGCTTGCGGGGTTCCCGCCCTCCGACCCTCAGGACTTCCCGTTCCTGGAGGGCCCGGAGCAGCTTGGCCTGGAGGGCGAGGGGGAGTTCGCCGATCTCGTCGAGGAAGAAGGTGCCGCCCCGGGCTTCCTCCAGGAGCCCCGGACGGGTCCCGGAGGCACCGGTGAAGCTGCCTCCTTCGAAACCGAAGAGCTCCGACTCCAGGAGTTCCGCCGACAGCGCCGCGCAGTTGATCGCCAGGAAGGGACCGCGGCTGCGGTGGCCTCCCTGGTGGAGGGCCCGGGCGACCAGTTCCTTCCCGGTGCCCGTCTCGCCCACCACCAGCACCGGGGCGTCGGTGTTCTGGACCCGCACGATCGCGGACCGGAGCCGGCGCATGGCGGCCGACTCCCCGAGCAGGGCTGCAAGGCCATGGGCAGGGTCGGGCGAGGTCTGGGCCCGCTCCAGGCTCTCGAACAGGCGTCGCTTCTCGATCGCGCGATGGATCGCCGCTTCGGCCTCCTGGATGCCCACGGGCTTCTGCAGGAGCTCGGCGACCCCGATGCGGAGCGCCTCGAGAGCCACCTCGAGATCGGCATGGCCCGTGAGGACCAGTACCTCGGTGAAGGGATGACGGGCGCGGACCGAACGGGCCAGGTCGAGGCCGCTGGCACCGGGCAGCTTCAGGTCGGTGAGGACGACGTCGAACTCGTGGTCCGAGAGGAGTGCCAGGGCTTGTTCCGCATCGGGTGCCGGGACCACTTCTGCGGTGTCGGAGAGCAGCTGGACCAGGACCCCGAGGATCTCGGGCTCGTCCTCCACGATCAGGATCCTGGGGGTCACGGAGGCTCCTCCGTGAAAGCGTAACCGATGTACCCTTCCGAGGTCGCGGGAGCGCTCCACGCCGTGGCCTCGAGCAGGAACGATCGCATCCAGGAAGCCGTGCTCCGGGCCCTGGCGCGGCCGGCGGCCCTTGGGGGGGCTGCGCTCGCGTGCCTGTTGGCGACCACGAGCGCGGGCCTCCTGGCCGGTCTCCTGTCGGCGCTCGCGGCGTGGTTCGGGCTGGCGGTCGCGGGACTCTACCTCCAGGGGGAAGCCGTTCTTCCGGACCTGACCGAGGAAAGGGAGGCCTTACCGCCCGCAGCCGTGGATCCGAGTCCGAAGTCGCCCCTCCCGGAGGGTCTCCGGAACCGCTATCGCGATCTGCACGTCCGGGTGGAGCGCCTCGCGACGGCGCTGCCCGAGGATCTGCCGATCGAGGCCTCGGAGCTGGAACTCCTCCCCGAGAAGTTCCGGGAGCTGGCGCGGCGGCGAGCCCGGATCGACGACGGGGTGCCGGCCGCGGTCGGGCTCGACGCGGAACTCGCCCGGATCGAGGCCCTGGTCACCCGGGTCGAAGGCCTGGCGGGCCGGGGCGATCCCGGCCGGGAGGTGGCCGCGGTGCTCGACGAGCTCGAGGCGGTGTTGGAGATCGCCGAGGACACGCTGCCGCCCTGAAGCCGACGCGGTCTCGCCTCGGGATCCGGTCGGCGGGCCGTCAGTAGGGCGAGCGGAAGGGGTCCTCGCCCCGGGGGCGACCGAAGATCACGCTGGCCTTGAAGGCTTCGCGCATCCGGGCATGGGAACGGCCCCGTCGCCTGCCGGGGGTGACGGACTCACCGCCCTCGCTGGGCCAATGGTCCCGCGAGAGATGGGTTTCGAGCGAGGCCAGGTGCTCGAGGGCGGCTTTCATGCTCGGCCCCCCGCCGGCCCTGGCGATGGCCTCCTCGATGGCCTGGCGGGCCCCCGCCAGCTGCTGGTAGCCCTGGACCCTGGCCTCCACGTTGGACAGACGCTGCTTGGCCCGCGACACGTTGGCGAGATAGCCGCCGGACCCCTCCTCGAAGCCCCCATCCTCCAGGCTGTCGCCCTCGCCGAGGCCGCGGCCGGACTCCAGATCGAGGCCATCCTCCAGGGATGCCTCCCGCCGACGCGGGGGACGGGCCGCCGCCTGCCGGCCGAGGTCCGCCAGCAGGTCTGCCACCCCCGGCCGACCGCGATCGGCCGGGGGCGACCTCCTGGACTTTCCCTTGCGAGGCCTGGTCACGACGCCTGGGCCGCCGGCGCACCGTCACGCCCGAAGCTCTCCCGCATCGAGGTGTCGGCTTCGAGGTTCTTCATCCGGTAGTAGTCCATGGCGCCCAGGCGTCCGTCCTTGATCGCCTCGGCGAGCGCCATGGGCACAGCAGCCTGGGCCTCGACCACCTTGGCCTTCATCTCCTGTTCGTAGGCGATCATCTCCTGGGTCCTGGCCTGGGCCATGGAGCGGCGCTCGGAGGCCTTGGCCTCGGCGATCCGCTTGTCGGCCTCGGCCCGTTCGATGTCCCGCTCCGCACCGATGTTCTTGCCCACGTCCACGTCCGCGATGTCGATCGAGATGATCTCGAAGGCGGTGTTGTTGTCGAGTCCCTTGGCCAGGATCTTGGCCGAGATCTGGTCGGGGTTCTCGAGGATCACCAGGTGGGTGTCGGCGGAACCGATGGTGGTGCAGATGCCCTCGCCGACGCGGGCGAGCACGGTGTCCTCGCCGGCACCGCCGATCAGCTTCTCGATCTTGACCCGGACGGTCACCAGGGCGGTGGCCCGGAGCTGGATGCCGTCCTTGCACATGGCGGAGACCATCGGGGTCTTGATCACCTTGGGCTGGACGCACATCTTGACGGCCTCGAGCACGTTGCGGCCGGCCAGGTCGATGGCGGCGGCCTCGTCGAAGGTGAGTCGGATGTTGGCCTTGGTGGCCGAGATCAGGGCGTTCACGACCAGGTCGACGTTGCCGTTGGCCAGGTAGTGGGCCTCGAGCTTGTCGAGGTCGAGGTTCAGGCCGGCCTTGATGCCGCGGATCAGGGGGCGGACCACGTCACCCTGGTCGACCCGGCGGAAGCGCATCCCGATCAGTGTGAAGGGGTTGATCCAGATCTCCGCGGTGATGGCCGAGAGCCAGAGCCCGACCGGGAAGAACATCGAGAGCATCAGCATCACCGGGATCCCGATGACGACAGCAGTTGCGATCAGGTCACCCACGAGCGTCCTCCTTCGTGTTCTCCGGCTCGATCACCAACGTCGAGCCTTCCACCGCCACTACCCGGACCTTGCTTCCCTCGGCCACCAGGCCCCGTCGGCTCCTGGCGGCGAGGTCCCGGTCGTCGATCCGCACCGTGCCCGAGGGTCGGAGCGAGCCCACGGCCTCGCCGGTCCGTCCCACCCAGAGGTCGGGGTCGAGATCGGCTTCCCGGGGCGCCGAGGCGTCCAGCCTCGCCGAGTGGACCATGCTCCGGCCCAGGGCCGTCTTGGGAAGGACCTTCATGGCGGCCACGGTGGCGATCAGGGAGACCACCATCTCCACCCCCAGGATCATCCAGCCCTCGTCGCCGGGATAGCGGCGGAAGAGGAGGGCGACGTGCGTCAACAGCAGTCCGATCCCGGTGACGCCGGTCACCCCGAAGCCGGGGATGAGGAAGAGTTCGACCTCCAGGCATGCGAGGCCCGCCAGGAACAGTCCCAGGAGCACCAGGGGCCCTGGGCCTCCGGGGGCGGGAACACCCTCCGCCCAGACGGGGATGGCTGCCAGCAAGAGCAGGGGAGCCGCCAGGCTCCCGACCCTCCTCCGCAACGTCATGTCGCACCTTCCTTCTGTTCGCCCGCTCCAGCGTACCGAAGCCGGATCGTGTCCGCGAGGGAAAGTGAGGAAGTGCAAGGAAATTTCCGTGGCTGGGAGGCGTCCGGATGGGGCATGCGGGAACCGGCGGACGGCCGGATGGACGCACAGTCGCAGTGAGGTTCGGCTGTGGGAGCCGATCCCGGGCACCCGAGGAAGCTGGCATCGTCCCTGCTTTCTGCCTTCCCCGGAGGAATACCCATGGGTCGGATCGCTCGAGCGTGGCTGGCGGGACTGCTCCTGGCGGGAGCTGCAGGGACGGTCGAGGCGGACCCTGTCGGGACCGACCTGGCCCGGCTGGCACGTACCTTCGCCCCGGTGCTGCGGCAAGACACCGCCGGCGAGGCCGACTTCATCACCCGGATCGACTTCGACGGGAACTGGGCCGGGGACGACAACTGGTCGAACATGGAGAAGTTCCCCCTGGCGGCGGCCGTCTACTGGGCCGGCGTGGAGACCGGGACGCACGTGTTCCTGAGCTACTCGTGGTTCCATCCCCGGGACTGGTGCCGGCGGATCGAGGCGGTGGGGAGCCTGATCGGGAAGCTGATCGGATACCCCGACTGCGCCCACGAGAACGATCTCGAGGGAATGCTCCTGGTCCTGGAGAAGGGCAGGGGGCGGGCCCATGTGGTGGCCGTCGAGACCGTCTTCCACCGCCAGTTCAAGAAGTACCTGGTGGATCGACGGTACCTTGCCCGGGCCGAACTCTCGGGCGAGCTGCGGTTCGAGGATACCCATCCGGTGGTGATGCTCGAGGCCCACGGGCACGGGGCGGAGGCCTGGGACGGCAAGGACTTCCGGGGCGGTGACGGCGTCGTCTACCGGGTGGGGGACAGGCAGGGCGTACCCCGGAACCGGAACGACCGGGACGTGCCCTATGCGCTCGTGGACCTCGAGTCCACGCTCTGGCCCAGGCGCTTCGACGTCGGGGAAAAGGGCAACACCTTCGGGAAGGCGGACCTGTTCCACGGGGTGCGCATGGGATACGCCTTCCTGGGTCGCCACGGAGGCGACAATGCCGCCAACGCACCCTGGGGATGGTCGGACGAGGCGACCGACCTGCCTCGGGGCGAGATCTTCCTGGATCCGGCACGCCTCTTCCGGACCCACTTCGAGCCTCCTGGGGGTTTCGACCGGAACTACCTGCCGAATCCCTTCACGGATCCGGCTCGGAGGGGGCCGGCAGTGGCTCGGGGAGGGACTACGGGTGGGGGCCGGGGCCGACCCCCGGGGGATCTGCTCGGGCAGGAGCTGGTCCCGACCCGGACCGCGGACTGAGAGCTCGGCCGGCCGGCAGGTGGCGGAGGGGCCGGGGGCTGAGGGGTGGCCGTCCGGGGAGGACGGCGATGTGCGACAGGCTCCCTAGGTGCGCTTGGGCGCGGTGACGAGGGCCCAGGCGGCCGCGACGTGCAATCCTGCCGAGAACAGGAAGATCAACAGGACGACCGGCGGGACGATCGCCGCGACGATCGCCACGACCGAGAGCGGGGCCAACAGCCAGCCCTCGAGGTGCATGATCCGGAGCCATCCCGCAGGGCGACCGACGAGCCGACCGAGGAGCCAGAGTGGACCGGTGGCGATTCCGAGGATGATGGTCCAGCCGACGAGCATGCCGACCAGGTTGGGAATCCGCCCACAGAGGAGCTCGGCCAGGCTCGCGACGCATGCCAGGGAGACGATCACCTTGGCCAGGGGCACCGTGGTGCTGTCGTAGCGGGCGAGGATTCCCCGGGTGGCGAGCATCGGGTGGCGGAGGAAGGTCCCGTAGTGGACGAAGGGGAGGACCGCGGCGGGCGGGAAGCCCGTCTCGATGGCCTCGGGTGGTGCGGGATCGGCCACGGCTGCCGGAGGCTGGCCGGTGGCGTCGGCGGTTCCCGGTCCGGCTGCGGCGACTGCGACCGGCGTGGATGGGGCCGCGCCGGAGGACGAGGTCGGGGGGGGCGAGCCCGGGTGCGGCGCAGGAAGGGGGGCGGTGGCCGTCACGCCACGGACGGGTGCCGGGGCCGTCCCTGGGAGCGAGCCGGAACCGACGGCCTGCGAGCCTTCCCCGGGGGTCGCCTCGATCCGCGTCTCGGCCGCGGCCAGGGTGGCGTCGGAGGGGCGCGAGCGGCCTCCCGAGGCGGCCGGGCCGAGGGTGTCGGCGTGGGCGGCCCGCTCGGCCGTGACCTTGAGGGGACCCAGACCCTGGACGGCGCGCCGACCCGCGGCGAGCGCCGACGCCAGGGCCGGATAGTCCGACCAGCGGTCCTCGGGGGCCTTGGAGAGGCATCGGTCCACCAGCTCGCACAAGGCTTCCGGGGCCTCGGGCGCGACCGAGTCGAGGCGAGGGGCCGGGGTCTGGACGTGGCTCATCATGACGGCGAGCGCCGAGTCCCCTCGGAAGGGAAGGGAGCCGGTGATCATCTGGAAGAGGATGACCCCCAGGGCGTAGATGTCGGCCCGATGGTCGACCCGCTTGCCGAGGCCTTGTTCGGGGGACATGTAGTCGGGCGTCCCCATGACCATGCCGCTCTGGGTGAGACTCGTCGATTCGGAGGTGCGGGCCAGACCGAAGTCGAGGATCTTCACCCGTCCGTCCCTGGCCAGGACCAGATTGGCCGGCTTCAGGTCCCGATGGATGATCCCGGCCCGATGGGCGACCTCAAGGCCTTCCACTACCTGGAGGAGCAGGCGGAGCGCGGTGTCGGGAGGGAGGGGGCCCTTGCGGGCGAGCACGGAATCGAGCGGGGTTCCCTCGACGTACTCCATGGCGTAGTACGGCATCCCGTTGACGGATCCGAGGTGGAAGATCCCCACGATGGCGGGATGGGAGAGCCTGGCCGCGGCCCGGGCTTCCCGTTGGAAGCGCTCGAGATATCCCGGCGATTCGAGCAGGGTGGGTGCCAGGAACTTGAGGGCCACCTGGCGACCGAGGTTCTGGTCCTCCGCCAGGTAGACGGCGCCCATGCCGCCCTTGCCGAGGAGCCGCCCGAGCACGAAGTGGTCGATCCGCATCCCCGCGGGCAGGTTCCCGATGGTCGAGAGCCCGGTGGGGGGGGCGGACATGTCTCAGCCCTCGAAGCCGGCGCGGGAGAGGAGCTCGTCGAGCGGGTCGCTGCCCCGGGGCGCAGCCGGTTCCTGCGGGGGGGCGGTGGGATGGGGGGGGCCGGAGCCGCGGAGGTCCGGGAGGCCGTCCGGGAGCTCGACGTCTTCGGCGGCGGCGAGGTCGGCTAAGGGGCCTCCCTCGGCGGGAAGGTCCCGGTTGGCGGCCAGGGCCTCCTCGAACATCGCATCCAGGGCGTCGTCGTCGCTGAGGCCGGGCGGGGGCTCCTGGTGCTCCACGTCGGCCTTGCCAGGATCGGACGAGCCGGGAGCCGGCGAGGCCGTCGGCGTCGGGCCGGGCATCGGACCGGGACCGTGGGCTGGGCCGGCCAACGGAGCCGGTGCGGCACGGGGAGTGCCGGCCGCCTCTAGGTCTTCGAGGAGGATCGCTTCGTCCTCGGCGGGCGCCCGGGGGGCCGAGGCAGGGGCCGGTGCCGACTCGGGTCCGGGGGATGCCGACATGGCGCGTCCCGGAGGGGTGCTGGCGGCCTCGGGCGCCGAGTGGGCTCCCGGCGAGAAGGTCTCGAGAACCGCATCCCCCTGGCCTGAGGTGGGGGCGCCGAGCGCGGCCCGGGCCTCCGCGATCAGCCGCAGCTGGTCCTCGGAGAGGAGACTCAGGTCGAACCGTTCCCCGACCGTCTCGGGAATACTCGAGATCCGCTCGATCTCCGAGCGGGCCAGGCCCGCCCGGAGTCGTCGGGACTCCCGGCTCTGCTCCTCGAGCCGGTCCAGGTGTTCGACGGCCTCCCGTCGCAGGCTCTCGGTGCGGGCCAAGGTCTGCAGCAGGGGCAGCGCCTTCTCGGCGACCTCGGCGAAGCTGAGGTAGCGCTCATGGGCTTGGGTCAGGCGTTCGAGCAGGCGTCCGCAGCTCTTGGGTTCGGAATTCCAGGCCGCGTCCAGGGCCCGCTTCTCCTGCTCGCGGGCTTCGGAGAGCCGGGCCATCACGGCTTGGAGACGATCCTCGACCTCTCGCTGTTTCAAGCTGGCTACCCTTCCCGCATGGGACTGTAGACCAGCCCGGGCATGGGATCGGCGGACCCTGGTCGTGCACGAGATCGCGTCGGCGACCCGCGGTTTCGTGCGCTGGTACGGGCGATGGGTCGCATGGATCCCGCCGAGGAGCCGTACGGGACACCCGAGTCGAGGCGGGGGGATCCTGGGAGGATCTCAGACCTGGCGGGCCCGATCGAGGTCCTCCAGGCTGGTCCGGGCACGGGAGGCCACCAGGGTGTCGGAGTCCCCGGTCAGCTTGGCGAGGAGGAAGCGGGAGCGGGCGTGACGGGGGCCGATCGCCGCCAGTGCCCAGGCCGCTGCGGCCCGGGAGAGCGCCTCCCGGGAGTTGGACATACGGGTCAGTTCGTCCATGGCGAGTTCGGGATCGTCCCCGAAGAGCAGGACGGCGGCGGTGGATCGAGGACGGTGGTGGGGGTCGGCGAGGTGGGACTGGAGCTGACGCCGGCGCTCCTCCGGGTTCCAGCGACCGGCGTGCCACTCGAGGGCCAGGCTCCGGTTCCTGGGACAGCGGTGGCGAAGGGCCTTGGCGAAGAGCTTCTCGGCGCCTCCCGCCTTGGTCCGATGCAGGAGGGTGAGGGCCGCCGAGACCACCCTGGCCTCGTCGCAGGACAGGAGCTTCTGCCCGATGACGAGCCGTCGGGCCGCCTCGGGTCCGAGGCTGGCCGCGACCGACAGGACGGCGAGTCGGAAACTCTCCCGGGGTCTGCGCTCCAGGCACCACCGGAGGGTGTCCTCGGCGGCCGAGGGGAAGGCGCAAGAGACCACCGTGGCCAGGGCCGACCGGTAGAGGGGGAGCCCGCAGGAGGTCAGGAGATCGGTGATCCCCGGCTCGTCGAGGGGATGTTGGCCATGGCGGAGGATCACGGCCAGGGCGGCCTCCCGGACCGGGTCGACCGCCTCGGAGGTGAGCAGGGAGAGGACCCGGGCCCGCGGGTAGAAGGGCCCTGCCTCCGGCTCCCGCAGCCAGCGCAGGGCCTCCAGGACCCGCCTGGGGTCCCCGGAACGGAGTTCCTCGTCCAATCGATCGGCGCGCAGGATCGAGCCTTTCCCCATGGGAGGAGACGCATGGCACGCTCCCCGGGTTGGAGATCGGAGAGAAAAAGTTGCTCCCGGGTCTGCTCTCGGTGCTCGGCGGGCTGTCCCCGGAGGTCCGTCCGGCCCCTCCCCGGAGCCAGACGGGGTTCGGCCCCGAGGCTTCCCTCGCCACCCTGGAGCGGGTCGCAGTGGACGCCACGGGTGGGGTCTGGGCGGTCGGGGACGGAGGCCTGGTCGAGCTGGCGACCGGCCGACTGGTGGCACCTGCGGGAGGGGTCGGTTCCCGGAGCCTCTCCCACCTGGCCGTCGCCGAGCCGGTGGTGGTCGTGGTCGGGGGTTCGGGAGGGCTCTACGTCCTGGAGGGGGATCGGCTCGATCCGGTCGAGCCGAGGGAACGGGTCCTGGGGCTTTGCTCCCATGGGCGGGACGTCCTCGCCCTGGTCGAGGGCCCCGGAGGCGAGGCCAGGTTGCGCAGGTGGTCCTCGGCTTCCGGCCCCTGGCACGAGATCTGGAGAGGGGGACCTGGGTTCCGGGTGCTGGCCGTCGGGGCGGACGGCGCTGCCTGGATCGGCGGAGCCGGGGTGGTACGGGTCGATCCGCGAGGAGGGGCCCGCGAGGCGGTCGGTCCGGAACCCGGCTGGAGGGTCCTCGGGCTCGCCGTGGGCGCCTCCGGAGGTCTGCTGGAGGAGGTCGGGGAGGAGGGGGGTACCCGGCTGCGCCGCTTCGGACCCGGGCCCGGTGCGGGTCGCGAGCTTGCGGGGAGGAGGCCGGGTCGGACCGCGGGGGGGCTTGCCTGGGTGGGCGAGGGGGGCCTGGTGGAGGAGGCGGGTGGCGCTCCAGCGGCGCCCCCCAGGGCACTTCCGGAGGGGGTCGGAGAGCGAGGCGAGGTCGTCCAGGTCCTCGGAGGCCCGCGTGGGGAACCGCTGGTGGCGAGCTCCCGCGGGCTCTGGGAGGGAACCCGACGGGGGTGGCGGCCGCTGCTCTCGGCAGGCCTGGTGCCTACCTCGGTGATGCGCTTCGCCGCCACCAGGGGCGGGGCGCTCTGGGCGCTCTCGGGCCAGGGGGGCCTCTTCCATCAGAACCCGGACGGGATCTGGACCGGGATCGAGCTCCCCGACGCCTGGCGCATGGATACCCGGCTGTCGGCCGCGGACGGGGAGAGCCTGCTCGTCCGGTTCGAATCCGGATCCGGTGAAGTCCTGGCCAGGATCGCACCACCCCGGCTCGAAGAGCAGGGCGACCGGGTCGTCCGCGAGCCGAAGGTCCTGGAGACCGGCGGGCTCGAAGCCCGTGAGGTGGGAGCCCTCGCAGCCCTGGGGCCGGCCGTGTTCCTGGGCCTCGGGCCTCGTCTGGTCCGGATCCAGGGAAAGCGGGTCGAGACCTGGGGGACCGGCGAGGGTCTTCCGGGGGGAAGCATCGTCGGGCTGGCCACGCTCTTCGACGACCTCTGGGTGCTGGTCCAGGGCGCGGGTGGTCCGGTCCGGCTCGGCCGCGGGGTGCCTCCGATCGAGCGACCGGTCGCGGGGGGCCCGGCGGGGGAAGCCAGGATCATGGCGGTCGACGAGAGATCGGGTCAGCTCTGGGTCGGCTTCGCGGACGGAGCCAAGGGGGCGGCGGCCTCCCTGAACCGGGAGGGGCTGTGGATCAGCCAACTGAGGCTCGGGGCCCCGGTCGATGCCTTGGCTGCGGACTCCGGCGCGGTGTTGGCGGGCACTTCCGAGGGCCTCTACGCACTCACCGCCGGCGAGCGGATCCGGAAGCTCTACGGGGAGGACGACGGCCTGGTTGGGGGGAGGATCCGGGCCCTGGCCTTGGCCCGCGGCACGGGTCTGGTCGGCACCGAGGTCGGCCTGTTCCGGAGCAGGAGCCTGCGCTTCGGTCCCGAGGAGGCGGAGGCCTCAGGTCTGAGGGTATGAAGGCAGGATCCGACGCGGCCGAGGCGGGCCTCGGGTGAAGCTGCTCCTCGGGATCGTCCTCGCCTGGTGGCTGGCGGCGGCCCTGACCGGCCTGGTGCTGGCATTCCGGAACGTCTTCCGGCCCCGGGCGATCCGTACCTCGACGCCGGCGGAACTCTCACCCGACGCGGTCGAGGTCGAATTCCCCGGCAGTCGAGGGTATCGGTTGCGCGGCTACCTGGCACCGCCGGCGCCGGGGAGGCCGATGCTGGTGTTCCAGCACGGGGTCGGCACCCATCGGGAGGATGTGCTCCCCTCGGCGGCACCCTTCGCAGCCGCCGGCTACGGGGTGTTGGCCTTCGACTGGAGCGCCCATGGAGAATCGGAAGGAACGGTGATCGCCTTCGGGGCGCGGGAGCCGGAGGACCTGCTGGCCGGGCTGGCTCTGGTCGGGACCCGGCTCGAGACCAGGGGCCGGCCGATCGCCATCGTGGCGGTCAGCATGGGGGCGGCCATCACCGCCCTCGCTGCCGACCGGCTGGACCCTCTGGTCCAGGCCCTGGTCCTGGACAGCCCATTCGGCGATCTGGGACGCATGGTGAATCGCCGTCTCGAGCCCCTGGGTGGACTCGGGCTCCCGGCGCGCCTGGCAGTCCGACTCGCCTCGGTGGTGCTGACGGGGACGCCGCCCGAGGCGGTCGTCCCCGAGGCCAGCCTGGAGGGGTTCTCTCCCCGGCCGATCCTGGTCCTCCACGGCGAGGAGGACGAGGTGATCCCGCCCGAGGAGGGCGAGTCCCTGGCGGCCCGCTATCCCGGCGAGAAGGAGATATGGATCTCGTCCGGGGACCGGCATCTCGGACTGCGCGAAGACCGGCTGGCCGAGTGGGTGGACCGGGTCGCCGGGTTCCTCGAGAGGCATCTCCCCGGTGCACCGACCGCCGCGGAGGTGGTCGCGCACCTCGGGCCGGGAGCCTGCCAGAACCATCAGGGACCGTGAGGATCTCCCCGCCGGGCCTCAGTCCTTCTTGGCCTCGTCCCAACGATGCAGCTCGCCGGGATTGCGGAGCATCTTGTCGACCTCGGCGAGGTGCTTCTCCTCGGCCTGGATCTGGGCCCGGGCGTACTCCTCGAGCAGGACCGAGCGGTCCTTCACGAGGTCATGCAGCTCGTAGTAGTAGCCGAGGGCGGTTCGCTCGTGTTCCATCGACTCGCGCAGGATCGCCATCACGTCGTGATTGTAGGTCTCGAGCAGCTTCCCGATGGCAAGCGAGGGGTGCTCGCCCAGGTCGGTGATCAATTCCCCGGCCTCCTGGGCGTGGAGGAGCGACTCGCTCGCCTGGGCACGGAGCCACTGCACGATCGGGATCCGGTTGGAGCCGTAGATCAGGAACGAGTAGTGGGTGTACCTGACGATGCCGGCGAGTTCGGACTCGAGGATCTTGTTGAGGACCTGGATGACCTTGGGGCGATCGAAGTTGTCGCGGAACATGGCGCCATGAAACCATTCGATGCCCAGGATGGCAACGATCAGAAGAAGGTCGAGGTCGCCAGGTAGATGTCGTTGACGCCGAGGGGGCCGAACCCGTGGGCGAAGCCGAGCCGGATGCTCGCCGGGCGGAAGGCCGTCAGGAATCCCTGGCTGCGGAGTTCGATACCGACCCCGCGTTCCATGCGCCCCCAGCCGAACCCGTCGTCCCAGGCGGTTCCCATGTCGAAGAACACGCTGGCATAGACCTGGTCGAACCGGAAGGGTCTCGAGAGGAAGCCGAGACCGAGGCGATCGAGGCCCCGCCGCACCCCGGAACTCCGGGACAGGAGCCTGCGGTACTCGAGGGTGGCGATCATGAATTTCTCGCCGGTGAGGGCGTCGTCCCGGATGCCGCGCAGGTCCTCCGACCCGCCCAGGGTGAAGTCGAGAGGGATCGGCGCGGGATCGACCTCGGGGTTCCGGAAACCGAAAGCGAAGCGGGTGGCGAAGGAGTCGGCGCCGTTGGTCAGCGGAACGTAGGTGCGGAAGTCCCCCAGCACCTCCCAGTACCTGGCGTCCCCGCCGAATGCACTCCGGGCGAGGCTCAGGGACAGGAGCCGGTCGCCGTAGGGGGACAGGCCCTGGTCGGGGGAGAGCGAGAGCTCGTTCAGGATCCACCGGAGGCGGAGGATGTGGACGTCGGGGTCGAAGGCGGGAAGGCGGCCGGCGAACACCCCGGGGTCGTACTCGAGGGTCTTTGCCTCGGCGGAGAGGCTCCAGGACTGGGTCGGCGTCGTCTGCCAGGCGATTCCGGTCAGGCCGCCCCGCTGGCTCACGCCGGAGGAGACGTCGGAGAGCGGGAAGATCCCCAGGAGATCCTCGTCGTCGGTGTCGAAGGCGCCGGCGAACCAGCTGGGACGGTTGCGGTTGTCGTAGTAGAGGACCTCCCAGTTGCCCTGGTGAGGGGCATCGCCTCGCCAGAGGGCGGCGGAGATCGAGCGCTGGTTGAAGGCGTCGCGCCACTCCATGGTCAGTCCCAGGGCATCGTCGTCGACGACCAGCCGGTCCCGCCGCCGGTTGAAGCGCGGCCGGTAGCGTTCCAGTCCGGGATAGGAAGGGACCTCCGGGTCGGCCGGAGCGGCCCGGGCTTCCTCGGCCAGGGAGCGATCCCCGGCGAGGTCGGTGGCATCAGGAGCAGGCTCTGGGCCCCGGTTCGGGCCTTTGGATCCCGGAAGGGTCGCGGTAGGCGGCTCGGGCATCTCCCGTTCCACCATCGAGAGGCCGCCCGGCTCGAATCGCGTGTAGACCACCCGATGACCGTCCTCCACGAGGCGAGGACCCAGGATGGCTCGCGGATCGCGGAAGAGTGTCCGGGTCGACCCGGTGCGGGGATTGAACTCGTTCAGACTCTCGATCAGGTCGGCTCCGTGCTCGGTGAAGAAGATCCGTTCCCGGGTCCCGAAGAGGGACCGGATCGGCCGGGGGCGGGAGACCAGCCGCTCGAACCCGGCTGTTTCCGGGTCGAGGCGCCAGATCTCCCCCTGGCCCTGGGAATCGACTGCCGAGATCAGGATCGAGCCGTGGTTCTCGGTCCATCGATGGACGGAGCCGGCGGGAAGGGGGACGCGTCGGACGGGAGACGCGGCCTCGCTCCCTTCGGATCCGCCAGGTCGGGCCAGGAGGTCGCCGAGCCGAAAGAGGAGGAGTTCCGACTCCGGGCCGTGGCCCCGGGTGATGGAGAGCCAGAGACGATCCGGGGATACTCCCAGGCCCGTAAGGTCATGGTCGGAGATCAGGACGTTCCCGGTTCCCCCGACCGTCCTGAGGAGGACCGATCGCCCGAAGCTCATTGCCTGGCCGATGGCCTCCAGGGGGCCTACGGCGTTCCGGGGCATAGCCTGCCGGATGGGGTGGATCCGGACCTGTTGGCGTGGCTGTCCGAAAGGGGAGATCTCCTGGTGCAGGGCCAGGAGGCGCTCCCCGTCGATCCACACCGGCGGGGCGACGACCGGTGGTCCTCCAACATGGATGAGGTCGGCGGGTCCGAAGCGCGGGAGCAGCATGAGGTCCGGGATGCGGTTGCGGGGGACCCGCTCGTTCACCACCAGGGCGAGGTGGGTCGCGTCGGGGGAAGGGTCGTGTCCGCCCGACCATCCCGGGAGCCGAGCCAGGAGCCGGAGGGGGGCGGGATCGCCGGTCGCCTGCGAGAATTCCCGGGCCTTGGACCTCACGGAAGAGGCCCACTCCTTGCGTTGGGAATCGAGGGGCGAGCCGAAGGCGCCGCGGAAGGCGCGGGAGGTACGGGTGGGATGGCGCCGGATCAACTCCAGGAAGCGGAGACAGGGAGCCAGGCCGTGACGCTCCGCCAGCCATCCGGCGAAGGACCTGGCCTGCACGAACGCAACCTGCTTCCGGTAGGCATCGAGGGATTCGAACATCACCAGATCGGACAGGCTGCGCGGCGGAGCCGACTCCAGGGAGGCCCTCAGGAGGGCTTCCTCATGGGGTTCGGCCTCGCCGGCCATCCAGGCAGCCAGACCTACCAGCATCCAGGCGGGCCGGAGGCGCCGGAGCAGGAGCCGGCGGAAGGGCGAGCGGGGGCGCACCCGGTTCAGGTGATGCCAGAGGAAGGCTCCCGCCACCTGCTCCCGGATCCGGCGTCGTCTCCAGGCCCGCGCCGGGAGGCGGGATCCGGCCACCTCGCCGAGGTCCGGCGCGAGGTGGACCGTGATCCCACCGGTACTCGGCAGATAGCGGTAGTCGCGGTAGTCCGGAGGGAGCTGATCGGTGACCAGGAGCGCGACTCCCCGGAGGTCGCTGCCGGTACGGGCCTGGAACTCCCGGAAGGCCGCCTCGGCCTCCGAGGTCGCATCCCTGGCGAGACCCAGCCGGTCGAGGGCATCCCGGCTGGTCGGGGGATCCTGGCGACGCACGGACACGTAGGTCACCACATGCTCGGAGTGGCCCTGGTACCAACGCCAGACCTGCGGTCCAGGGGTGAGTCCCCGCACCTGGGCCTCCGCGGAAGCGAGGAGAGTGAGGAAGAGTGCCGCGATGGCCCCGGCCCGCACCGACCGGGTAGCGGCGGTGCTTCCTGCCGTTCCGGCAAGCCGAGCGAGCGGCCCGTGCGACAGGGTCACTGGTCCTGCGCCATCCGGATCCGGAAGGCCTCTTCGTGGAACGGGAGGTCCTCTCCCCGGGCCAGATCGGCGATCACCGCGTGCATCTCCCTCACCTTGGCCGGGTTGTAGTGGACCAGACTCGAGGTCTTCATGAAATCGCGCACCCCCAGGGGGCCGCGATGGGCGACCGCTCCGCTTGCCGGGATGAGGTTGGAGGCGGAGGCGAAGAAGTGCTCGATCCCTGCGGGGGTGTTGCGCCCCAGGTAGACGACTCCGGCGTGCGGCACCGAGGCGAGCAGGTCGAGGGGTTGGGAGACGAAGAGCGAGAGGTGCTTGGGAGGGTGCTTGCGGAGGAGCCCCAGGGCTTCCTCCAGGCTCCGGGTCAGGACCACCACCGCCAGTTCATCGAGGCGCCTCCGGGCCTGGGCTCCCTGGGGAGAAGTCCGGGAAAGGCGCTCCACCTCCTCTTCGAGCTCGTTGGCGAGCACCAGGCTGGGCGTGACCACCGCCAACCGGGTGAGGTCTGGGTCCTCGGAGAGGGCGAAGAGATCCACGGCCAATACCCTCGCATCGGCATCGATGTCGGCCAGGATGGCGGCCTCGTTGGAATCGGTGATGACCTTGCACGCCACCCGGTCGCCTGCCGCGAGAGCCGCCAGCTTGTGTTCGTCGCCGCCGTTGGAGATGACCAGCTCGACCTTGGGAATGGTCGGCGTTCCCTCCGCGAAGGCGAGGAGGGCGGAGACCGGGTCGAGGTCGAAGATGGCCTTGGCGCCCCAGTCCCAGGCTAGGGCGACCGCGAACGGATCGGGTGCCTGGCCGCCCGGTCGGGCGGGGAAGACGACGTAGAGGTCCTCGACTCCGGCCACGTAGGCAGGCGCCAGGTACATCATCAGGGAGGTCGGGCTGAACCTCCACTCCTTCGAGAACACGAAGGCGGCGCTTCCCAGCGGAGCCACACACTGGCCATACATCTCCCCGGCGGGTCCGGTCGTGAACCAGGAGTTGGGTCGCTGGCGTTCGTGGAAGTCGAGGATGGAGTCCCGGGCCCTCCGGAGGGCCGTCCGGTAGTCGGGATCGAGCCCGTCGAAGACCCTGGCGGCGGCAGCTTCGTCCATGGTCCACGAGGGGATCCTCCCCTCGTGGGCAAGGGCGGCGTCGCCGCGCTCACGGATCTCCTTGTGCCGATGGAGCACGTCTGCCAGTCCGGACCCGGCATCCAGCCCTGTCCCGGGATGTCCGAGGAGGCGTCGGGCCTCGTCCGCGAAGTTGGCTCGCCAGGATTCAAGAAGCCGCATCGAGTTCCTCGAGTTCCGCGGGTGACGGAGGTCCCGCCCGATCCGCCGCGACGGCCTTGATCTGCCGCCGGGGCGGCGGTGGGGGTGCCGGGGAGGCGGAGCCTTTGGATCTACGCTCGGGAGGGGGTGGTGGCTGGACCTGGATCCGGACGGCTCCCTCTCCCAGGAGACCCTCGAGATCCTCCACCATCTCGGTCCCGGGTGCAAGCCGGTAGCTGTCGCCGAGGCGGATGGTGGCGACCGCCGAGCCGACCTCGAGCTCGAGCAGGACCCCGCGGGTACCCGGGTGGCCCAGGAGGGCGTTCTTCAAGCGACCCATGCCCACCTTGGCGAGCTTCTCCTCGGAAGTGCGCAGGGTCACCTCGAGACCCCAGTTCCGGCTGTCGGCGAGCTTCCCCAGGGGTACGACCGACTCGAGGTCGATCTTCTTCTCCTCGTCCCCCCGGCGCTGGGACAGGCGACCGGAGACCAGGAGGATCTCGTCCTCGATCAGGTCTTCCCTGCAGAGGTCGTAGAGGTCCGGGAAGACCGCGAACTCGGAGGATCCCACCAGGTCCTCAAGGGTGGCGATCGCCATGTCGCGTCCCGACGCCTTGATGGTCCGCTTGCGCAGTCCCTTGACCAGACCCGCAGTCCTGAAGGTCGTGTCCACCGGGAGGCTGGAGATCGCCGGGACGTCGTGGGTCACGAGCTTGGCGAGCCACTTGCGATGTTCGTAGAGGGGGTGCCCGGAGAGGTAGAAGCCGAGCGCCTCCTTCTCGAGCCGGAGCAGGTCCCGCTCCTGGAACTCGGCGATCTCGGGGAACTCGATGCCTCCGGTCCCGAACTCCCCGCCCTGGGAGGCGCAGAAGTCGAGCAGGGTGGCCTGGCCCGAGGTCTTGTGGGCCTGGAGGCCCGACCCGTGTTCCAGGGCGGCCTCCACCGAGGCCAGGAGCTGGGAGCGGGGGCGCCCGCAGGAGTCGAAGGCGCCGGACTTGACCAGGGCCTCGATCGAACGCCGGTTCACGATCCTGAGGTCGACCCTGGCGGTGAAGTCGTCGAGGCCATGGAACGAGCCATGATCGCGGCGGGCCTCGAGGATCGCCTCGACCACCGCCGCCCCCATTCCCTTGATGGCCTCGAGTCCGAAGAGGATCTCGCCCTCGTGGACCGAGAACTGCCGGGCCGAGCGGTTGACGTCGGGACCCCGGACCACGATCCCCATCCGGCGGCACTCCTCGAACACGTGGGCGAGCTGGTCGGTGTCCCCGGCCTCGTTGGTGAGGACCGCAGCCAGGAACTCGGTCGGGAAGTTGGCCTTGAGGAAGGCGGTCTGGTAGCTGACCAGGGCGTAGGCGGCGGAGTGGGACTTGTTGAACCCGTACCCGGCGAACTTCTCCATCAGTCCGAAGATCTCGCCGGCCTTCTCCGTGTCGACGCCGCGCTTGCCCGCTTCGGTGACGAAGATCTCCTTGTGCCGCTCCATCTCCTCGGGCTTCTTCTTGCCCATCGCCCGCCGGAGCTGGTCGGACTGGCCCAGGGAGTACCCGGCCAGGATGGAGGCACAGGCCATGACCTGCTCCTGGTAGAGCATCACGCCGTAGGTCTCCTCGAGCAGGGTCGCCAGCTTCTCGTGCGGGTAGCTGGCGGGCTTGCGGCCGTGTTTGGTCTCGATGAAGTCGTCGACCATACCCGAGCCGAGCGGACCGGGACGGTAGAGGGCGAGGAGGGCGATGAGGTCCTCGAAGACGCCCGGCCGGACCCTGCGGAGCAGGTCCCGGAAGCCCGAGGACTCGAACTGGAACACCCCCAGGGTGTCGCCGGCTGCCAGCAGGCTGTAGGTCCGGAGGTCGTCGAGCGGGATCTGGTCGAGATCGAGTTCCATACCCCGGCTCGACTGGATCAGGTCGAGAGCGTGGCGGATCACCGTCAGGGTCTTCAGGCCGAGGAAGTCCATCTTGAGGAGGCCGACTTCCTCGATGGCCTTCATGTTGTACTGGGTGGCGAGGTCCCCATCCCGGCAGTACATCGGGGACAGGGTTTCCAGCGGCGCCGGGGCGATCACCACTCCGGCGGCATGGGTGCCGGCGTTTCGGCAGCAGCCTTCCAGGGCCAACGAGATCTTGAAGAGGCGGGGGTACTTCTCGGCCCACTGGGCGAGGTCCTTCGATTCGGCGAGGGCCTTCTTCAGGGTGATGAAGAGCTCCTCGGGCACCGCCTTGGTGATGGCGTTGGCCTCGTGGAAGGGGAGGCCGAGCACCCGGGCGACGTCCTTCAAGGCCGCCTTGGCCGAGAGCGTGCCGAAGGTGATGATCTGGCTGACGCAGTCCTTGCCGTACCTGGCGATGACGTAGTCGATGACCTCCTGCCGTCGCTCGAAGTCGAAGTCGACGTCGACGTCGGGCATCGACACCCGCTCCGGGTTGAGGAAGCGCTCGAAGTAGAGGCCGTAGGTGAGCGGGCAGAGGTTGGTGATCCCGGTCAGGTAGGCGATCAGGGAGCCGGCGGCGGAGCCGCGGCCCGGACCGACGGGGATCCCCATCTCCCGGGCCTTGCGGATGAAGTCCCAGACGATCAGGAAGTAGGCCGAGTAGCCCATCTTGCGGATGATCCCGTGCTCGAAGTCGAGCCGGGTGGAGATCTCGGCGAGACGCTCGGGGCTCGCATCCGGATAGCGCGCGGGGATTGCCTCCCGGCAGAGCTGAAGCAGGTAGGCGTCGGGATCCGATCCGGCCGGGACCTCGAAGCGGGGCAGCTTGGAGACGCCGAACTCGAGCTTCAGGTGGCAGCGGCGCGCGATCTTGAGGGCGTTCTCGTAGGCGCCGGGAAACCTCTTCCCGACGGCCTGCATCTCCTCGGGGGAGCGGAAGTGGAACTGGTCGCTCCCCATGGCGAGATCGACCTCACGCCCCTCCGGGACCTCGAGCTGGCGTCCCTGGCCGATGTACATGAGCACCTGGTGTGCCAGGGCATCGTCGGCCTCGAGGTAATGGACGTCGTTGGTGAGGACCAGGGGGATGCCGAGCTCCTGGGAGACCTGGACCAGGCGATGCCCGACCATGCGCTCCTCGGGGAGCCCGTGGTCCTGGACCTCTACGTAGAAATTGGGCTCGCCGGAGGGGTCCTTTCCGAACAGGTCCCGGTAGCGGGCGGCCCAGTCCCTGGCCTCGTCCGCCCGGCCCGCGGAGAGACGCTTGGCGATGGGTCCCTCGAGCAGGGAGGAGGTGGCGATCAGGCCCTGGCGGAGTTCGCCCAGGAGCTCCATGTCGATCCGCGGCTTCTTGTAGAAGCCCTCGGTGTAGGAACGGCTGACCAGCTTCATCAGGTTCTGGTAGCCGCGTTCGTCACGGCAGAGCAGGACGAGGCGATGCCAGTCCTTCTTCTGGTCGAAGCGGGAGCCCTCGCTCACGAACATCTCGCAACCGAGGATGGGGACGATCCCGGCCTTCTTCGCCTCCTTGTAGAACTCGACGGCACCGAACAGGTTCCCGTGGTCGGTGAGCGCCAGGGCGGGCATGCCATGACGCTTGGCGGCCTTCACCAGGTCGCCGATCTTGCCGGTGGCCTGGAGCATCGAGTAGTGGCTGTGCACGTGGAGGTGCACGAAATCCGAGTGGCTCATCGCCGGGGGCCTCGGGTCTGTCCTGGAGGGGCGTGGAGACGGCCCCCGATCACGACGGAGACGACGAGGTTGGTCCCCAGCCGATATCCGAGGTGCCGGTAGGACGGCGCGTCGACCAGGGTGAGGTCGGCCTGCATCCCCGGCGCCAGGCGTCCCACCCGGTCGTGGAGGCCGAGGGCAAAGGCCGAGTTGGCGGTGGATGCGTTCAGGGCTTCGGCCGGGGTGAGGCGCATCTGGGCGATGGCGATCTGCATGGCGAGCACCATGGATTCCAGATGGCAGGACCCGGGGTTCAAGTCGGTGGCCAGCGCCACCGTGCAGCCGGCCTCGATCATGCGACGTGCCGGGGCGTACTTCCCCTTGCCGAGATTGAAGGCGGTGCCGGGAAGCAGGGTGGCGACCGTGCCGCGTCCGGCCAGGGCGGCGATGCTCGCCTCGTCGGTGGCGATCAGGTGGTCGGCGCTCCGGGCGCCGAGTTCCGCCGCCAGCCTGCCACCGCCCATGGGGTGCACCTCGTCGGCGTGCATCCGGATCCCGAATCCGAGAGCGGCTGCCGCTCCCAGGAAGCGACGGGTCTGGTCGAGGTCGAAGACTCCCTGCTCGCAGAAGATGTCGACGGAGTCGGCGAGTCGCTCTTCCTTGACCGCGGGGAGCATCTCGGCGATCACGAGGTCGAGATAGGCGTCGGTCCGGCCCCGGTATTCGGGTGGTACGGCATGGGGCCCCATGAAGGTAGGGACGATGCGGACCGGGCCCTCGGCACCGAGGCGGCGTGCCACTCGCAGCATCCGGAGTTCGGTGGCGAGGTCGAGACCGTAGCCGGACTTCACCTCGACCGTGGTGGTGCCGTGGGCGAGGATCCGCTCCAGCCGGCTCCGGGCCTGGAGGAGGAGTTCCTCGTCGCTGGCCTGTCGGGTCCTGCGGACCGTGTCGAGGATGCCGCCCCCCCGGGCCAGGATCTCCAGATACGCCGCTCCCCGGGCGCGGGAGTCGAACTCGTCGGCGCGGTCCCCGGCGAAGACGAGGTGGGTGTGCGGATCCACGAAACCCGGGACCGCGGTGGCGCGACCGGAATCGACCCGGGGCCAGGCGGCGAAGCGGGAGGGAAGGTCGGCCTGGGGACCCGCCCAGGCGATCGTCCCTCCTTGGATGGCGAGGGCGGCGTCGGGAACCTCGAGGATCCCGTCGAGGGCGGAGCCGACCAGGGGAGGCTCGGACGCAGCCGTGGCCAGGGAAGCCAGGTTCCCGAGCACCCAGTCCTCGGTGGCGGGTTCCACTCCGCTTCCCTCCTAGTCCCGGGTTCCGATCCCCAGGAAGGGCAGCTGCATTCCCTTGTCGCGCGCCACCGCCAGCGCCTCCTCGTATCCCGCATGGGCGTGGCGCATCACCCCGGTCCCTGGATCGTTCACCAGGACCCGGGCCAAGCGTCGGTCGGCCGCCTCGGTCCCGTCACACACGATCACCACGCCGGCATGGAGCGAGTTCCCGATCCCGACTCCGCCCCCATGGTGGAAGGAGACCCAACTGGCGCCGCTGGCGGTGTTGAGGAGCGCGTTGAGGATCGGCCAGTCGGCGACCGCATCGGTGCCGTCCTTCATCGCCTCGGTCTCGCGGTTGGGGCTGGCCACCGAGCCCGAATCGAGGTGGTCCCGTCCGATCACGATCGGGGCGGAGACCTCGCGGTCCCGCACCATGCGATTGAGTTCCAGGCCGGCCCGGTGCCGGTCGCCGTAGCCCAGCCAGCAGATGCGGCAGGGCAGGCCCTGGTGCTTCACCTTCTCGCCCGCCATCCGGAGCCAGCGGGCGAGCGATCGATCCTCGGGGAAGAGCCGGAGCATGGCCTCGTCGGTCCTCCGGATGTCGTCGGGGTCCCCGGACAGGGCCGCCCACCGAAAAGGCCCCTTGCCCTGGCAGAAGAGCGGGCGGATGAAGGCCGGGACGAAGCCCGGGAAGGCGAAGGCATCCTGGACGCCGAGTTCGAGCCCTTGGCCGCGGATGTTGTTGCCGTAGTCGAAGGTGATCGAGCCGCGCTTCTG
>CAYOHP010000028.1:0-61557 GCA_964403795.1 uncultured bacterium
GGCCTGCAGCGACGGCGCCATCTCGCCGATCTCGTCGAGGAAGACGGTGCCGCCCTTGGCATCCTCCAGGACCCCGGCCCGGGCCGCGTCGGCACCGGTGAAGGCGCCCCGCTCGTGGCCGAAGAGCTGGCTGGGGAGCAGCTCGGGCAGGACCGAGACGCCGTCGAGCACCAGGAACGGGAGGTCGCGTCGGGGACCCGCGTCATGGAGGGCCCGGGCGAGCAGGTCCTTGCCCGAGCCGGTCTCGCCGGAGATGGTGACGGCGAGATCGGTGCGGGCCAGCTGGCGGGCCAGGGCGAAGACCTCGCGCATGGCCGGGTCGAGGCTGACCAGTCCATGGAAGTCGCTCTCGCCGGATTCCGGGAAGACCGTCATGGTCTCCTCGCCGCGTCCGACCTCGAGGCGTGTCGAGCCCACCGAGAGCACGGTCCGGTCGGCCACCAGTCCCTTCTCGATCCGGGCCGGACCGCACCAGGTCCCGTTGGTGCTGCCGAGGTCCTCGACCCGGATCCCGCCGGTCTCGAGGGCCAGGAGCAGGTGACGTCGGGAGACGCCCGGCTCGGCCAGGACCAGGTCGGAACCAGGATCGCTCCCCACCCGGGAGGAACCGGAACGGAACGCGAAGGTGCGGCCCGCCTCCCGTCCCTCGACCACCCGGATCGTCAGGGTGGAGAGCCGGAGTTCGGTGGCGGGACGTCCCGCCATGTCGATGCGACAGGTCCGCGACGGCGCGTCGTGCTCCAGGTGGGATCCCCTCCGGTGGAGCGTACCTCAGGGCCGGAGGTGGACCTCGAGCCGGTCGAAGGTCTGCACCACCCGTTCCGCGGGACCCCGGGCGACCAGGGCCACCTTGAACTCGTTGCTTCCTTCGACCAGGAGCCACGGGGGGATGGAGGAGGTCGCCAGGCCGGCACTACCGGGGGGCGCCATCAACTCGACCGAGAGGCGGTCGTTCACCAGCACGAGGAGACCGTCGTCGGGACGGAGGTCCCCCGCCAGGACGATCAGCCAGGCCGAGGCGCCCGGTCCCTCGGGGATCCGCTCGAGATCGAGGTTCCAGGTGAGCTTGCGCCGCACCGTCCCGGCGTGGCGGGTCCATTCGGTGAAGGACTCCTCCTCGGCGTAGCGGGTGCGGAGGCCATCGCCGTCCAGGAGGTCGAGGGTGGTGACCCGGGTCCCCTCGGGAGGGCGCAGCCCGGGACGGAGATGGGCAGGGAAGGGGACCCTGGGGCGCGGCAGGCCGGCGACCTCGGCCATGCGGGCAAGGCCCTCGAAGGCGGCGAGCAGGCGGTAGGTGTCGCGGGAATCGGGACCGGAGGCGTGCAGGTGCGCCAGCGAGGCATCGGAGAGACCGGAGAGGGGCGATCGTGCGAGAGCCAGGATCCGGGTCGCCTCTTCCCCCAGGGCCCGCGCCGAGGCCCCGGGGCCGAGGGCCTCCAGGGCCGGCCATCGCCCGTGGGTGAAGCCTTCGGCCGAGAGCGCGGCGTCGAGGCGAGTTCCCAGCTCGGCGATCGCCCGGGCATCGAGGGGGGGCGCCTCGGTGGTCAGGGGGGTGCCGGGGGTGGGTACGAGGCCGACGGAAGGTCGCGGCCCGTCGCGGTCCGGGTAAGGGTCGCGGGTGGCGATCCCGACGGTCCCGCTCCCGGCCAGGAGGCCGACGAGGGCGAGCGCGACGAAGGCGAGAGGCGCCCCGCGCCACCTCTCCGAGGGGACGATACCGGGTTCCGTTGCGGATTGGTCCACCCTGGGATGGGCTCCCGAGGCCGGGGTGCCCGGGGTCGGAGGCGGCAGGTCCGCGGTGATCGCGGGACCGGAAGCCTGGGGGGTCATGGCGGCAGTGGTCGAGGCCGCGACCTGGGAGCCGGGAACCGCCTCGAACAAGGCCTCCCGCATGGCCGCGGTGGTGGGGAAGCGACCCGCCGGGTCGACCGCGAGGCTCCGCAGCACCACCTCTCCCAGCCTTCCCTCCGCGCACAACGCGCTGCGGGCCACCTCCAGGTAGGCGCCAGAGAGAAGGCTCGAGAAGATGCGCTCCAGTTTGTGGCCTCCGAGGGTGCGGCGCTCGCCGGTGTGGACGTCGAGAGGCGAGAGCGCCTCGAAGGCGGAGAGGCCGAGGGCGAAGAGGTCGCTCGTCACGGTTGCCGGACCGCCCCGCAGCAGCTCGGGGGCCATGTACCTCGGCGAGCCCAGGGCCGCGCCGGTCCGGGTGAGCACCGTGGCCGAGGCGGCCTCCCTCGCCAGCCCCAGGTCCAGGATGACCGGACCCCGGTGGTGATCGAGGAAGAGGTTCGAAGGCTTGAGATCCCGGTGGAGGATCCCGTGGTCATGCATGCAGGCGAGGGCTTCCAGGCTGCCCGCCAGGAAGGCGCGCACCTCTTCGGTCGGCATGGGACCGGTGAACAGGCGCTCGGCGAGGGTGGTTCCCTCGAGCGCCTCCATGGAGAGGAAGGGTGCCGGCCCTTCGAGATCGGCATCCAGGATCGCCACCACGCCGGGATGGCGGATCTTCGCCATGATCCTGGCCTCCCGCTGGAAGCGCGCCACCGCCAGCTGGCCGGCAATCTGGGGGAGGATCAGTTTGAGGGCGACGTTGCGTCCCAGCTGACGGTCCTCCGCCAGGAACACCACGCCCATCCCGCCCTGGCCGAGTCGGGACAGGGGACGGTACCGGGCGGCGAGGGCCGGCGGGATCTCGATCTCGTTCGCCATGGTCCCCCCCGGCCGCGTCCGTGTGAGCCTGCGGCCCGGCCGCAAGGGCCTCGCCAGCGACGGGCTACGCCTCCGCTGCTTCCCCTGGCGGAGCCAGGGGCGCTTCGGCTACGCCCGTGTGAGCCTGCGGCTCGGCCGCAAGGGCCTCGCCAGCGACGGGCTACGCCTCCGCTGCTTCCCCTGGCGGAGCCAGGGGCGCTTCGGCTACGCCCGTGTGCTCGGGTCGCATCCTCGAGTGTAGCCGTGGTCGGGGCGCGGCAAGGCCCTTGTCGGCGCCGGAGATCACAACGAGAGCGGGCACGGAGGGATCTCCCGGAGCCACGCAAGGTGCGTCGCCCGGATTTCGCCTCCGATCCCGCCCGAAGCCTCTCCCCAGGAGAGGCGGAAGGAGCAGGATGGTCTGGACGGCGTTCGAGCTCAGGGGACCGCAGTTCCTGGAGTTCTACCTGATGGTGGCGCTGGCGGCGTTCGCCCTCCACCTGTTCGCCCGGGTGGTGATCTGGCTCTCGGGCCGGGCGCCCGATCCGGGTGCACCGGAACCGACGCTCGATCGTTACCAGATCGCCTGGCTGCATGGGGAGAGTCCCGCGGCGATCAACGCGGCAGTGGCCCGGCTGGTCCGGGACGGGACCCTGGCCATCGACGGGCCCGACCGCCTGAAGCCCTACGGGGAGCCGGGCTCCGATCTCCACCCCCTCGAAAAGGCGGTCTTCGCCGCCTGCGATCCCGGCGGGACGCCGATCGCCGAGGTGCACGGACGCTGCCGGGAGCGGGCCGACGAACTCCGCTTCGGCCTGGCGGCCCATGGGCTGGCGGCCGAGGACGGGCTCCGCTCCTGGCTGGTGACGGGTCTGGTGGCGGTCACCCTGGGCCTGCTCTGGATCGGTGCCGCCAAGATCCAGACCGGCCTGGGTCGCGGCAAGCCGGTCTCGAACCTGGCGATCCTGGTGGCCTGCATCGGGGCCGCCTCCTGGTGGTCGATCACCTCGCTGGGATGGGTGACCGCCCGGGGCCGGGTCCTGCTCACCGACCTGCGCGGCCGGTACGAGGCGCTCGAGACCACTGCCCGGGAGGCCTCCGACACCCTCAAGGGAACGGACCTGGCCCTGGCGCTCGGTCTCTTCGGGATGGTCCTCTACCGGGGTTCCTCGGATCCGCTGGCCGGACTGTTCTCGACCTGGGTACCGCCCCACTCCACGGGGAGCGGCGGCGACGGCGGCACTGGTTGCGGGAGCGGCTGCGGCGGTGGCTGCGGCGGGGGATGCGGGGGCTGCGGTGGATGAACTCCGCCTGGCCCCGGGCGCCGGCCTCGGTTGGCGCCCCCAGACCGCCTGGCTGGCGCAGTCTTCGCCCTCGGTCGGTTTCGTCGAGGTGCTGGCCGAGAACCTGGCGGCCCATCCGCGGGAGCGCTCCCTCGTGACGTCCCTGGCGAAGCGGGGGCGGCCGGTGGTGGTCCATGGCGTCGGGCTCTCGCTGGGGAGCCCGGGGCCCTTGGATCCTCGGCGACTGGCTCTGCTCGCGGAGCTGGGGGAAGGCCTGGACGCGCCCCTGGTCAGCGAACACGTGGCCTTCGTGCGAGGCGGTGCCCGGGAGGCCGGGCATCTCCTCCCGGTTCCCCGCACCAAGGAGATGCTCCGGATCCTGACCCGGAACGTGCGCATCGCCATGGCCGAACTCATGCGACCGCTGGCCCTGGAGAACATCGCGGCGCTCTTCGCCTGGCCCGACGACGAGATGGACGAAGCGGAGTTCCTCTCCCGGCTGGTCGAGGCCACCGGAGCCTGGCTGCTCCTGGACGTGGCGAACCTTTTCGCCGCGGTCCGGAACCACGGGATCGACCCGGGCCGGTACCTCGACCGCTTGCCGCTCTCGCGGGTGGCGTACCTGCACCTGGGGGGAGGGACCTGGAGCGACGGGTTCTACCAGGACACCCACGCCCATCCGGTGCCGGAAGAGGCCTGGACCCTCCTCGACGAGGTGCTGGCCCGCACCGGGCCTCGACCGGTGCTCCTGGAACGGGACGATCGCTTTCCTCGGGTCACCGAGCTGGAGGCGGAACTCGAGCGGATCGGGGCGGCGGTGGGTCGGGCGGCCTCGGCGAAGGCGAGGGCGGGGGAGGTCCCGGCCGGGGCAGGGAGCCGGAGCCTGGGGACCCTGGCCGCCCGGGAGGAGGTCCGGAACCCTGGGAGTCTCCCGGGAGGGGAGGGGGTCGACGGCAGCGGGATCGAGGTCCTCCAGGCCGGAGTGGTGGCGTCGCTCCTGGAAGGCGGGGCGGTTCCCAGCCGGTTCGACCCCGTCCGCTTCGGCGCCGCCCGCCGAGCCCTGGCCCGCAAGGCCGAGCGGATCCGGGCGTGGTGAGAGAGACGAGTTCGGAGTGGGGCCCACCGCGAGGCTGGGGATCCTGACCGGGATCGCGCCGTGGCCTCCGGCTCTCGGGACCAGAGGTCCAGGAACTGGTCCCGGCGGGACCAGATTCTGATCCCGGGCCGCGGGGTGGTCCCCCGGAGTTTCTCCTTCGGACCCCGGAGATCCTTTCCTGGAGAGGATCTTGGCTTCCCGTCTCGACCCGGCACGACCCGTGCGAAGGGGAGGGCACCGGACCGGGGTCCGGGAAACCACGGGAGGCTCTGCGATGGGTCGGAACGGTCGGCGGGCGGCGAAGCGGTTCCTGGGTCTGATGCTGGTGCTCTCGTCCGGGGGGCTGGCCGGTTGCGGCGACCTGGCCTCGCTGGGGTTCGCGATCCGGCTGCTCGGGGTCTCGCTCTCCGGGGGAGCCCGCCTCGGGGCGGCGGGCTCGAGCTCGTCGGCCCCTTCGCCCTTCGAGACCGTGACCCCGACCCGGTGGGCTCCCGGACCGGTGATCGGCTGGACGCCGACGCCCCAGGGATGGATGCCGGTCTATGGGGTGGGGACCGCCAGCGACGAGACCACGGTCGGCTCGGTGGAGAAGGCTCCGAGCGGTGGCCTCGACAAGACCCGGGACCAGTCCGACACCGCGTCGACGTCCGGGTCGGGCACCGGGGAGGACAAGGGCGAGGGGACCTCCGACCAGGAGGACCGGCCCCGGGTCTTCAAGGATTCGATCTCGCTCCTGGACGGGTCGACCCCACTGACGGGGATGGCGTCCTCCGGGTTCACGGGGCTCGGCGGTGGGCTGTTCGGCCAGGAGTGAGGATCGGCCTCACTCCCCGTTCAGGTTCCAGTCGTAGTCGAAGTACCGCACCACCAGGGTGTCGCGATGGGTCTTCACGAAGTCCCGCTGGGCCTCCGTGAGGTAGGGATCGAGGCGGGCCAGTACCGCCCGGTCGTCGGCGCCGAAGTCCTCCTGGAACCAGGAGAAGATCTTCGAGAGGCGGACGACCCGGCTCTCGCCCCAGAGGCGTCCCGGCTCGGTTCCGACCTTCAGCCCCTTGGTCGGGTCCGCCAGGAACCTGCGCATCGCGTTCGCCAACTGCTCTTCCAGGATCTCGGCCCGGAAGGCCTCGGAGGGGAGGTCCGGGCAGGAGATGCTGGCGCAGACGATGGCGGCGTGGATGCGGGGGTCGCCCATCTTGCGGAGCACCTGGTGCTCGATGTGGTTGAGCGTGACCTTCTCGCCGTTCACCACGAAGTCGGCCTGGTCCCAGGGCTGCCAGATGTCCCGGATGCTGGCGATCTTCGGGTAGCGGCCCAGGATCAACTGGATCGTGAAGGCGTTGTAGGCGTTGATCCAGAAGGCGAACTGCTCGGCCCGGGAGAGTTTCGAGGGATCGGTCGAGGCGAAGTGGACGAGGTAGCGGGCCAAGGCCTCCCGGTCGGCGGCGAAGCCGCGGTAGCTCACCTTGCCGTCCTTCACGTGGGCCTTGAGCAGGGCGTCGAAAGGCGCATGGGGCGAAGCGTTCCCGCCCTGGGCCAGGGCCGGGCTCGCCGACGCCAGGAGCGTGAGGGAGGCGAGGGCGGGGAGGAGTCGGGACACGAGTGCGCCTCCTTCAGCCGAGGAACCAGCCCATGACCTTCTTGGCGAAGGGCGTGAGCCGGGTCTTCTGGTAGAGATCGCCGGCCTTGCGCAGGGCGTCGGCGGTGGTGGGATAGGGGTGGATCACGCCGGCCAGGGCTCCGAGGCCGAGACCTGCCTTCATGGCGACGGTGACCTCCGAGATCGTCTCGCCGGCGTGCTCCCCGACCAGAGTGGCGCCGAGGATCCGGTCCTTCCCCCTGGCGGTGTGGACCTTGGCGAAGCCCGCGGTGTCGCCTTCGAGCACCGCCCGGTCCACTCCCGTGAACGGGACCGTGTAGGTGTCGATCGCGACTCCCCGCTTCTGCGCCTCGGCCTCGGAGATCCCGACGTGGGCCACCTCGGGATCGGTGTAGGTGACCCAGGGGATGGTCAGCGCGCTCGCCCGGGCCCGGCCCAGGGGGAAGAGGGCATTGCGGATCACGGTCCGGGCCAGGAAGTCGGCCGCATGGGTGAACTTGTAGGGGAAGCACACGTCGCCGGCGGCGTAGATCCGCGGGTTGGCGGTGGCCAGGAAATCGTCGACCACCACCCCGGTGGCGGGATCGCTGGCGACCCCGGCCCGCGCCAGGTCGAGGGCTTCGACGTTGGGGCGGCGTCCGGCCGCCACCAGGATCTCGTCGACTTCCAGGGTGAGGTGGGCACCGTTCGCCACCAGGGTGAGCGTCTTGCCTTCGGCAGTCGCCGCCACCTGGGAGAGGCTCGCCCCGAGCACCAGCCGGACCCCGTCGCGGACCAGCGCCTGTTCGACGACCCGGGCCGCGTCCGGGTCCTCCCGGATCAGGACCTGCGGCGCCAGGTCGACGATCGTGACCTCGGATCCGAGGCGGGCGAAGGCCTGGGCCAGCTCGCAGCCGATGGGACCTCCGCCCAGCACCGCCAGCCGGGCCGGGAGCGTCGTCAGGTTGAAGACCGTCTCGTTGGTGAGGAAGGCGGCCTCGGCGAGTCCCGGGACCGGCGGGACCGCGGGCCTCGCCCCGGTGGCGATGCAGGCGCGGTCGAAGCGCAGGGTGGCGCCGGCTACCTCCACCGCGTCGGGACCGGCAAACCGGCCTTCCCCCACGAAGACGTCGATGCCCAGGGAGCGGAACCTTTCCACCGAGTCGTGGTGGGCGAGCCCGGCCCGGAGCCGCCGCACCCGCTCCATGACGCGGGCGAAGTCGACCTTCACTTCGCCCTCGATCCCGATCCCGAACTCGCCGGCGGCGCGCACCGCGGCCGCGGCCCGTCCGGCCCGCACCAGGGCCTTCGAAGGGACGCATCCTACGTTCAGGCAGTCGCCGCCCATGAGATGCCTCTCGACCAGGGCCACCTTGGCCCCCAGCCCGGCCGAGGCCACTGCCGTGACCAGACCGGCGGGACCGGCGCCCACCACCACCAGTTTGTAGCGGTCGGCCGGCTCCGGGTTCCGGTGGTCGAGGGGATGGACGTAGGCGACGAGGCGCTGGTTGTGTTCGTCCCAGGGAGAGAGGCCCAGGTGCTCGGCCTCGGGCGGGACGGGGTGTCGGTGCCGGCCGGAGGTCATTCCGGGGTCCTCTCGGGGTCGGGGGTCGGGATCGAGATGGCCTGGTCCAGGGCGGCCCGGGCCACCTTGGTCACATAGGCCGTGACCGCCAGGGTGGCGAGGAGGCCCACCACCCGGAGCCCGTTCTGGAGAGCGTCGCCGCGCCCGGTGGCAGCCTCGGCCCCGGCCCGTCCCAGGGTGCCGAGCAGGACGTAGACCATGGTTCCCGGCAGCATGCCGATCCAGCTTGCCAGCGCGTACTGGCGGAAGTCGACCCGGGTCACCCCGTAGAACCAGTTCAGCAGGTTGAAGGGGAAGACCGGGGAGAGCCGGGTCAGGAACACGATCTTCCAGCCTTCCCTTCCCACGGCGCGATCCAGGGCCGAGAGGCGGGGATCGGCGCGCACCTTCTCCTCGACCCAGCTCCGCCCCAGGGTGCGTCCGCACCAGAAGGCGGCGCAGGCCCCCAGGGTGGAGCCGACCGACACCGCCAGCAGGCCCTGCCAGAACCCGAAGGCGGCGCCCGCCCCGAGCGTCAGGACCGAACCGGGGAGGAGCAGGACGCAGGCCACCACGTAGGCGAGGACGAGGGCCGCGGGCCCGGCCGGGCCGAGCGCCTCGGTCCAGACCAGGAATCGGGAGAGCAGGCCCTGGATGTCGAGGGTCCGGAGCGCCAGCAGGCAGGCGACGAGCCCCAGCACGAGCCAGGGACGGTGTCCCCGCGAGGGTGTCGACTCGCCCATGGAATCCTTCCCGGTCGTCGGACGGTGGGAAGAGTGCCCCGGCGCCGGCACGAACCCCAGGCTTCGGGCGGCAACCGGATCGTCCGGGCGGGGTAGCATCGCGCCACCATGGGATTCGTCGTCCACTTCACGGTGCCCCGGGAGCGTCCGGTGGAGCCCGCATCCCTGCTGGCCTGGGCCCGGGAGGTCGTCGGGATGACGGTTCCCGCGGCGGTCGGCGGCGACCTCCGCCTGGCCTACGCCGACCCGGCGACGAAGGTCCGCTTCCAGCTCGGCTGGGTCGCGTCCGGCTTGCCGCTCCCTCCGGGGACGGAGATGCCGCCCGGGTCCGCGGACTCGGGTCTGGCCCTCTCGGTGCCGTTCCTGCGACCGGTCTTCCATTGCCGCCAGGCCCTCGAAGTTGTCGGCGGTGCCGTCGCCCGGTTCGGATTGTCCGTCCTCGATCCGGGAGGTTCGGGGAATGGGCATCCGGTGCGCCCCGAGGCCTGGGATCCCGAGACCCTGGTGTCGCGCTACCGGGAGCGGAACCGCCGGGAGGTCGAGTCCCGCCGGGCCGCGGCCCGGAAGCCCCTACCCCTCGTCCTGGGGCAGTACCTCCCGGAGCCGCAGGCCGAGGCCTGGTGGCGCTGGCGCCGGATGCTCCCGGCCCTGCAGCGGGAGTTCGGGCGGGCCTTGTCGCTCCCCACCATGCTGCTGGTGAAGCCCCGGGATTCCGCCAGGGTCCGCACCGCTGTGACCTGGCCGGATTCCCGGCCCATCGTGCTCCCGCTGGTCGACGATGTCTTCCTGCTCCGGGGCGTGCGGGAAGGCGCGGCGGAGGAATTGGTGGCCGTCCACGGGGACCGGGTGCGCCGCGAGTTGGCCGGGTTGCTCGAGGACCGTCCCGGGGATCTCCCCCTGGCGATCCTCAGGCCCGAGCGCGCCATGGAGGCCTCGACGTGGTTCGTATCGGTCGAGGGAGCCGTCAGGGCGGAGGACTACGAACAGGTCGAGCCCGACGCCTTCACCGACGTGGCGCTCTCGACCGGGCTGGCCTGATCGTCCGGCCTGTCCGCCAGGCCAAGCTAGCGGTCGTCCGGCTTGGCCCGCTTGGCGAGCCGGTCCCGGAGGGCGTCGATGCGGGCCTCGGGATGGGCGCAACGGTCCCAGTCCCAGCTGTTGGCGCCCTTTCCACCCTGGGCATCGAGGGCGTCGCCGCCGCAGGTGATCCCGCCGTGCTCCAGTTCGGCCACCGGCCAGAGCTGCACCGTGGCACCCACCCGGCGACCCGCCATGAAGGCGCGTCCCTCCCGGTCCACAGCCAGGAGCACGTCCTGGCCGGGACCAGGGAGCCGCCCGCGATGCACGCCGAAGCTGCCCGGAGGGATCTCGCCCCACTCCGGTTCGGTCCCGGGAGCCTCTCGATCCTCCCCGACGGCCGGGCGCTCCGGCAGGAGGACGGTCTCCTCGTCCCCGTCCGGGGCAGGCGCGCCCGAGAGCCAGGTCCGGGCCCCCAGCGGGCGCACCACCAGGGTGTCGTCCCGGCGGGCGATCACCCTCACCTCGGCGATCCGGGATGCCTCGTGCAGCCAGTCGAGGTCGAAGATCTCGCAGGGCGAGGCGGAGGCGACCAGGGTCGCTCCCAGGACCAGGGCGTAGGGCCTTCGGTTCATCGCGGTCTCCCCTCGACACGGGTTCCGGGTGGCCACCCGATGCCAGGGTAGCGCTCGTCGGAACAGACGGCGGGAACCCGGGGAGGGTTCAATCCCGGAAGCGGGCCGACGCCCACAGGGTATGGAGGTCGAAGAGCGGGGCGTCCTCCCGGCGGGTGGTGGCGAGCGAGACCTGCTGCCGGTAGAGCTGGCGAAGGGTACGGGAAGGCCGGCAGGAGCATCGACCCTGGGTCCGGTGGGGGCCCACCAGCTCCGACCCGGGCCGGGAACCGGCCACCCGGTCGAGCACTTGCCCGGCCCGTTGCGGGGCGCCGGGCGCCTTCCCCCGATCGACGACCAGCAGCGAGGAGCCGGCGGGCATGGCCTCGACCAGGCACGAGAGGTTGGCCAGGAAGGCCTCGGGGAGCTCGGGCGTGGCGCGGGGCAGGAGCTCGGTGAGCAGGTTGGGGAGGAGGACCAGGTCGCTCTCCCGGGCCGCGTCCAGCACCGGCTCGGGGAGTGGGGAAGAGGTCAGGTCGGCGGCCAGGAGCGGGGCCGGGGTGTCGAGGTGCCAGGTCTCGCCGAGGCCGGAGTCGAGGTGGGCGAAGGCCTCGAGGAAGCGCTCCCGGAGCGGGAGGAAGGTGTCGTCCCAGGCCGGGAGGTTGTCCACCCGGGTGACCGAGAGCCGCTCCAGGGTGAGGTCGCGGCTGGTCCGCAGCCGGGCTGCCGCTTCCGCCAGCGCCAGGACCTCGGTTCCGGGGCCGCCCCCCAGGGCAAGCACCCGCACCCGGGGCCGGTCCAGCAGGTCGGCGAGCGGTCCCGTGAAGAGGTTGCGCTGGTCGCAGACCAGGGCCGGCAGCAGGTGCACCAAGTAGGCGGCGCGCTGGAACCGGGAACGGGCGTGGGGCGCCGGGGCGCCTTCCCGGTAGGCACGGTTCATGGCCTCCACGGCCCGTGCCAGGCCGGCCCGGTCGAGATCCCCGGTGGCCCTTGCCACCACGTCGAACCAGTCGATCCGCCGCATCCGGGTCCCCACGGTACCGGACCGGTCCTACACGCCGGGCCCGGGAGGGTCGATGGTCTCCCTGATGGGGCGTCCGGGCGCGTCATGGATCGAGGTCCGCCGGGAGGAATTCGGCCTCCTGGGGGCCGCCTTCGCCTACCACTTCCTGCTGTTCGCGGCGTACTACCTGCTGCAGCCGCTCCGGGACGGTTGGATCGGCGCCGACAGCCGATTGCCCTGGCTCTTCCAGGCGAGCCTGGTCCTGATGGTGCTCGCCAACGGGGCCTTCGGGGCGCTGGTGGCACGCCTGCCGCGCCGGCGCTTCCTCCCCCTCGTCTACCGGTTCGCGGCCGTGAACCTGGTGGGATTCTGGGTGCTGGTGCAGCTCCCGCTCGGCTCCGCCGGGGTCTGGGTGGCCCGGGCCTTCTTCCTCTGGCTCGGCGTCTTCTCGCTGTTCGCGGTCTCGGTCTTCTGGGGCTTCATGGCGGACCTCTTCCAGGCCGAACAGGGCAAGCGCCTCTACGGCCTGCTGGGGGCCGGGGGCACCCTCGGGCAGGTGGCCGGCTCGCTGGTCGCGGAGGCGCTCGCCAAGGGCAGGACCGACGTGGCCGGCCTCGGCTGGCTGCTGCTCCTGGCGGCCCTGCTGCTCGAAGCGGTGGTCCGGGTGGTGCACCACCTGGCGGGCCGGCTCCCCCCCGAGGAGCCCGCGGCCCGCTCCGGCCCGGGGACCCCGGCGGAGGCGGCCTCCGGCCAGGGATGGACCGCGGCCCTGGAAGGTGCCCGCCGGGTGGCGGCCTCGCCCTACCTGCTCGGGATCTGCCTCTACATCTTCCTCTACACCTCGACCTCGACCTTCCTCTACTTCGCCAAGCAGCACCTGACCGGTCTCCATCTCCCGGATGCGGCGGCCCGCACCGCCTTCAACGCCCGCTTGAACTTCTGGGTCTCGGCCGGGACCCTGGCGGTGCAGGTCGGACTCACCGGGCGGGTGCTCTCGGCTCTCGGGCTGACGGCCACCCTGGCGATCGTCCCGCTGTTCACGGTGGCGGGCCTGGCGACGCTCGCCCGGATGGTGTCGATCGAGTCCGGAGTGGTCGCCGCCACCGGGGCGCTCGCCACCGGCCTGGTCGCCTTCGCGGTGGTCGAGGTGGGCCGCAAGACCTTGAACTACGCCCTGGCACGGCCTGCCCGCGAGCTCCTCTACACGGTGGTTTCCCGGCCCGAGAAGTACGCCGCCAAGAGCCTGGTCGACACCTTCGTCTACCGGGCGGGCGACGGAGTGACCGCAGCCCTGGAGACCGGCCTGATCGGCCTGGGGCTGCCGCTGGCCACCCGGATCGGCTGCGGTTTGCCGCTGGCGCTGGTCTGGGTCCTGGTCTCGCTGGGCCTGGGCCGGGCCCACGGCGAGCGCGCCGCATCGCAGGGGAAGGCGCCCAGCGCCGCCTGAACCGGTCGAGGGGCTGCTACCCTCTGCCGCGGAGGTCTGCATGGAGAGGCGCCTTGCGCTGAGGTGACGGTGCCGACGAGGACTGCCGGTCGCGGGTCTTGGAGGATCCAGCTGGTCCTCCTGGTGGCGTTGGGGTCCCCGGTCGGCGCCGGGGCGGCACCGGGTATCGACCCGGCCACCCGGGAACTGGCCCGTCGCCTGGTAGCCGACGTGCTCGAGCGGCCCGCCTCGGAGGCATCCCTGGCGCTCCGGGCCGAGCGGGTGCGGCGCCTCGCCAGATCCCTGCTGGCCCGGGCCGGCGACCGGGTCCTGGTGCCGGAACCGGGATCGCCGAACTTGGCCCAGATCGCGGAGGAGGGCCCGTTCGCGGGCCTCCCCGAGAATTTGCCTCCCGTGCCGGTGCCGCGCCTCGATGGGCTGAGAGGACCGCTCCCGCCTCCCCTGCGGCTGGGGGCCAGGTCGATCCCGGTGGCGGTCGCGGCTCGCCAGGGTCCCTTCCCGGAGCGGGCGGGATGGGTCGACCTGCTCTCGGCGGCCATCGGGGAGGCCGTGGCCGGGACGGAGCGGTCCGGTCCCCTGCTGGCGGTCCGCCTGGACGACCGCATCTACCTGCGGGCGGTGGAAGGCGCCCGCGCCGGGGCCGCGGAACGCAACACCTCCTTCGCGGTGGCGGCCCGGGGGCGGCTGGTCTTGGCGGGTCTGCTGGCTTCGGGCCGCCTGAGGGAACCCGATCTCGCAGAGTTCGAACCCCGGGTCCGGGACGAACTGCTGCGGCCACCCGGTCCCCGGGATGCCCAGGCACTCCGGGATTTCCTGGACCGGCTGGCCGGAGCCCTCGATCCGGCCCGTCGGCGGGCCGTGCCCGGAGAGGACCCGGCCACCGCCTCGACCTCGGTGGCGACGGCTCCCGGCGCCGGGGAGACCTCACCTGGAGAGGGAATCTCGGACCCACCGTTCCGCCCGGATCCCTCGCTGCTCCTCGCACTCCTGGCGGGACTGCTGGCGGCGCCACTGGTTGCCAGGGTGCGGGCCGGCCGGGCGGGGGAGGTCGCGGGGACGCCAGCAGGAGCAGGGTCCGAGACCGATACCCACCCGGGGGTGGGTCCGGGTCTCGCCGCGCTCCCGGAGCTGCCCGACCGGTTCGAACGGGTCTCGCTGCTGGCGCAGGGCGCCATGGGACGGGTCTACCGCGCCGAGGACCGGGTGCTCGGGCGTCCCGTGGCGATCAAGGTCGTGGAACTGGGGGCGGGCCTCCCGGGATCCCTGGCGGAACGCTTCCGGAGGGAGGCCGAGGCCCTGGCCCGGCTGGACCATCCCGGCATCGTGCGGATCCACGACCTCCTCGACCGTCGCCCTCCCGCCCTGGTGATGGAACTGGTGGAGGGCGTGCGACTCGACCGGTGGCGGGAGGCCCATGCCTCGCCTCCGGTCGCGGAGGTGGTCCGCATGGGGATCGAGATCGCCTCGGCCCTGGCCCACGCCCATTCCCGGGGGGTGCTGCACCGGGACCTGAAACCCGCCAACGTCCTGGTGGGAGAGGACGGCCGGATCCGCCTCGTCGACTTCGGCCTGGCCCGCCTGGAGGATGCGGCGTCCTCCATGACGCGACCCGGCGAGGTGCTGGGGACCCCTCTCTTCATGGCTCCGGAACAGCTCGAGGGAAGGCCGGTGGATGCCCGTTCCGACCTCTGGTCGACCGGTGCCATGCTCCACTACCTGGTCACGGGCCAGCCTCCCTTCGCTCCTGAGGCGCTCCACGCCCGGCTGGTGCGGGCCCCGGATCCGGTGGGGCGGGTCCGACCCGATGTCCCTGCGGAGCTGGAGGCGGTACTGGCGCGCTGCATGGCGGTGGCGCCGTCCGAGCGATTTCCGGACGCCTCCCGCCTCGAGGCCGCGCTCGCCTCGGTGCTCGCGGGGCTCGACCCGGAGCGGGCACGGATCGCCTGGACCAATGCCCTGGTGGCCGCCAACCGGGAGCTCTTCCACGGACTGAAGGGGCGCCTGGCCGTGGTCTCCCGGTATCCCGACGATCCCGCCCGGATAGTGCGCCTGCTCGCCGATCCGATCGATCGCGCCGAGCGGGTCGACCTGGCGCGACGCAGCGCGGCATGGGCGCGTGGCGCGAAGGGTGCACCGGAGCCCTTGGCGGCCGCCCTGGCCGACGCGTGCGAGGTGCTGGAGGTCCTGGTCGGGGTGCTCGAGGGAGAAGACGAGGTGCGGCTGGTCCCGGCGCTGCAGCGCGGCTTCGATGCCTGCAAGCGGATCGCGGACCTGGCCGCGGAGGCGAGCGAGCGGCACGTGCTGGAGCTCTCGGGGGTCGCCCTGGGTTTCGCCGGGCGCGGCATCGCCAGCGGGATCCTGGTGGCCTGCGGACGGGACGGCGATCCCGTGGTCGAGGTGGTGGCGGACCGGCCCGACGACCTCGGGCGGGAACTCGCCAAGGTGCTCGAGGTGCTGGTGGTGAACGCGGCCGAGGCGGGCGCCCGGCAGGTGGAACTCGTCACCAGGAACCGCTCCGAGGCCGACGAGGCGGTGCTCGAGGTCCGGGACGACGGTCCCGGGCTACCACCCGGGGACCCCGAGCTGCTGTTCCGGCCCGGGAACTCCCGGAAGCCCGGAGGGAGCGGCACCGGACTGGGAGAGGCGCGTAGCCGTCTGGCGCCCTTCGGGGGGCGGATCGAGGCCTTGCCGGGAGCAGGGCCCGGGGCCTGCTTCCGGATCGTGCTGCCGCGCCGCAGCCGCGAGTTCCCGGCGGGTGTTGCCCACCCGGGTCCGCCGGGTCAGTCCGACCCGAGTTGACGGAAGCCGGCCTCGAACCCTCCGGCCAGCCAGTCGAAGCCCTCGAGCCCGACCGAGAGGCGGACCAGGCCGTCGCTGATGCCCCGCCTGAGGCGCTCGTCGCGCGGGACCCCGGCGTGCGTCATGCTGGCCGGGTGCTGGATGTAGGTGGTGGTCGAGCCGAGGCTGACCGCCAGTTCCATGGGCGTGTCGCGGCGGGCGAACCAGTCCATGAGCTTGCGTGCCGGTTCGAACCCGCCCGCCAGCTCGAAGGCGATCATGGCGCCGCCCGAGCGCATCTGTCGCTCCACCAGAGCGCGGTCGGGATGTCCGGGAAGGCCGGGATAGTGGACCTCGGAGACCTCGGGCCTGGCTTCCAGCCAGCTGGCCAGGCGTCTGGCGGTGGCACTCGCCTCGCGTACCCGGTAGCCGAGGGTCTTCACGTGCAGACTGTCCTGCCAGCTCTCGAAGGGGCTGGGCGTGACCCCGAGATCCCGGTACCAGTGGAAGGCGTGCTCGGACATGAAGTCCCAGGGACCCAGGCAGGCACCCAGGATCCCCGAGGAGTGCCCGTTGACGTACTTGGTCAGGCTGTGGACCACGAGGTCGGCCCCCAGCCGGAACGGCTGCTGGAGGAAGGGGGTGGCGAAGGTGTTGTCCACCACCAGCGGGATCCCGCGCGGCTCGGTGAGCGCCGCCAGGGCCCGGAGGTCGGCGATCCGGAGCGTCGGGTTGTCGGGGGTCTCGACGTAGACCGCGGCGGTGCGGGGGTGGGTCTCGAGAGCCTTCGCCGCCGCCGTCGGATCCGTCATGTCGACCCAGACGACCTCGATCCCCCAGCGGGCCTCGAGCTGCCGGAGGAGGGAATCGGTGCACCCGTAGACGGATCCCGCCAACACCGTGTCCCCGGTGGCGAGCAGGCCGAAGAGGACGACCGAGATGGCGGCCATCCCCGAGGAGGTGACCAGCACTCCCACGGTCGGCTTGCGCTCGTCGGCGGCGATGGCCGCGTCGATCAGGTGCTGGCACTCGAGCCGGAACAGGACCTTCTCGAGGTGTTCGGTGGTGGGATTGCCGAGTCGGGTGTAGATCCGGGAGAACGGACGCTCCCCGCCCCGGGTCGATCCCACGAAGCGGGCCGCTCCGTCGGCCACCGAGTCGAACCGGAAGGTCGAGGTCTGGTGGATCACGGGACTGTGGTCGGAGGCGGCCAGGGCGTGGAACTGCTCCTCCGGGGACCAGCTCTCCGGGGTCACCGCGTACCGGTGCTTGCGCTCGAGCCAAGCGGGGAACCAGGGATGGGGCATCGGGGGATCTCCTGACCCGAAAGTACCCTCGTTGCGATTTCGCGGGGGCGACCGCGTGGGGAGTCTCACATCAGGCACGCCCAGGTCAGCGAGGATCGGGGCGAGGGGATGCCCCTGGTACCGTGGGGCCGGGAGGCCGCCGATGCGGGTGGTGCTGGTCGAGGACGATCGCCTCTTCCGCCGCGAGGTCGTCGCCATGCTGGGCGAACTCGGGGGGGTCGATCGCGTCGACGAGGCGGGAGACTACGAGGCGGCCCTGGAGGCGGTGGCCGCAGAGCCAGCGCCAGGCCTGGTGGTGATCGACGTCTACCTCCCGCGCCGCACCGGGGAGCGTCCCGAACCGCTCGGCGCCGAGCTGGCTCGCCGGGTCCGGGACGTAGCCCCTGAAGCCCGCGTCATGGTGCTCACCTCGCTCGACCGGGAGAGCGCGGCGCGGCTGGTGAGGGCCGACGCCGCCGACGACTTCCTGGCCAAGGATGCCCACGCCGCCGAGATCGAGGCGCGCCTCGCGACCCAGCTCCGGGCGGCCCGGAGGGAGGCGGCGGACCTCTCGCGGCGGGGACTGCGCCCCGGCCAGGAAGGCATCCGCGACCTGGTCGGGGACTCGCCGGCCATGCAGCAGGTCCGGGCCTTCCTCCGGAAGGCGGCGGCCACCGCGGCTCCGGTGCTGCTCACCGGCGAGAGCGGGACCGGGAAGGAGATGGCTGCCTACAGCCTGCATCGATTGAGTCCCTGGTCACGGGGACCCTTCGTCCCCTTCCACGCCGCGGCGGTGGGCGAGGGCCTGCTCGAGGCCGAGCTCTTCGGTCACAAGCGGGGCGCTTTCACGGGAGCCGCGGGGGACCGACCCGGGGTGGTGGAAAGTGCCGAGGGCGGCACCTTGTTCCTGGACGAGATCGGGGAACTGCCGCCACCCTTCCAGGTGAAGCTGCTGCGCTTCCTCGACTCGGGGACCTTCCACCGGTTGGGCGAGGATCGCCCCCGGACGGCCAGGGTGCGGCTGGTGTTCGCCACCCTGCGCGACCTCGATGCCCTGGTGGCCTCCGGGGGGTTCCGCCAGGACCTCTACTACCGCCTCGACGTCCTCCATCTGCGCATGCCCGCGCTGCGCGACCGGAGCGAGGACCTCGGCGCGCTGGCCGGGGAGCTGGCGGCCCGCCTGGCCGAGACCCTGGGTGCCCCGGCGCCGTCCCTGGGTCCGGAGGTGCTGGCGCGGCTCGCCGAGCACTCGTGGCCCGGGAACGTGCGGGAGCTGCGCAACGTCCTGGAGCGCGCCATGATCCTCTCGCCCGGGGGAAGGCTGGACCGCGATGCCCTGGACCTGGCGATCGGTCCGGGCCTCCGGGCGGGACCTCCCGGGATCCCGGGAGGGATGACGCCGCGGCCCGCACCGGCCGGGCCGGGTACGACTTCGTCCCCGTCCCTGTCCCCTCCCGCCATCGGGATCTATCGACCAGGCGTCACCTGGGCCTCCGCCATGGAGGAGGCCGAGCGGAGCTTCCTCGTCGAAGCCTTGGCGGCCCACTCGGGGAACGTGAGCGCCACCGCCCGCGCCCTCGAGATCTCCCGGCGGACCCTCCAGGAGAAGATGGTGAAGTTGGGACTGCGCGATCCGGGGTAGGGGTTGCCCTTCCTCTGGCTCCTCACGCGTTCAGGGTCCGTCCAAGGACAGGACCTGGGGGCTGGGATCGACCTCCTGGACCGAGATGCCGGAGACCAGCACCCGGATCGGTACCAGACCCTGCTCGAGAGGGAGACGGACGACCGGGAGGTTCCCGGCATCGAGCCGCAGGTCGAGGATTCCCGGTGGCAGGAGGAGATCGGTCCAGGTCCTGAGCGGTTCGTTCCCCCGGCCGACCGGGAGGGCTCGAGCGGGACCGAGGGAGGAGGCCGCGATCCGGACCTCCGGGCTCGGGTGGTCGCCTGGATGGGAGAGGGAGAGGCCGATCCGGGCCGGTCGTGCGACCGGATTCGGATTCGAGACGTGGAGCCAAAGCTGTCCACACCCATCCAGGTCGCCCTGGAGAGGACCCGCGGCGCCGGGAACCGGGGAACTTCCGGCTCCGAGGGCGGCGCGGATCGGGAGGTCACCCTCCCTCGGGACGGCCGGGTTCGGGGGCAGGTCGAAGAGGACCCAGGGACCGTGCTCGCGCGGCTCGGCGCCGAGCTCGGCACGCCAGGCGTCGACGATGCCGAACCCGGCATCCGGGAACGCCATCCGGGAGAGGAGCAGCCCCCGGTATCCCTCCTGCGCCAGGAGTGGACGGGCCTCGGCGATGGGGAGGGAAGCCAGGAAACGCATCCGACTCTCGGCGGGGCGACCTCGCATGGCTCCCGCGGAGTAACGGAGGTGGGGGAGGTGCAGGTACGGGCGGAGGCTGTCGAAGGGCCCGAGCTGGTGGATCGAAGGGCTCGAAGGGAAGGCGACGTGGGGGATCTGGAAGATGGTGGTGCCGGTAGCGATCCCTGCGCCGAGCGCCGCGAGATCCTCCCGGTCCTGACGGAAGACCGCCGTCCGCAAGGGGTCGCGCCGTAGGGCCTCGCGGGGGAGCATGTCCCAGAGCCCGAAGATCGCCATGGTCAGCAGGGCCAGCCTGCGACGGAGCTGTCCTGCTGGACCTCTGGTACCCGCCAGCAGGTGATCGAGGTGGGCGATCGCCAGTCCCAGGCAGGGAAGGGCGAGGGCGACCGAGACGCGATTGGTGGCGCGGAAGCCGAGAGGCAGGAAGAACTCGGAGAGCGATCCCAGGCCCCCCACGGTCCCGATCATGAAGAGACCGAGGAAGAGCGGAGACAGTTCGTGGGCGAGCAGGAGGGGATGTCCGGGAACCGAGGACTCTCGGTCGGGCCGGGACCCGGCGATGCAGGTGGCCAGCAGGAGCAGGGCACCAAGCGAGCCGACGATCCCCAGGCCGGCCAGCCGGTTCTCGGTGGCGAGCGGAGCCAGGGAGTAGAGGTCCGAGAGTTCGGCAAGGCGCGGGTGGCGATGTTCGGGCACCGGGAGCACGAGGTTCGCCAGCTTCAGGCCGTAGGTTTCGCTCTCGGCGTGGATCCGTCGCATGGCCTCGGGGTTGGCGCCGTGATCGCGGCGATGGAGTACGAGGGGGAGGCACTCGGCGGCCACCACGCCCGCGATCGCCACCATCAGGGCCAGGCCGGCTGCGAGTGGGGCAGGACTGCGGTGTCGATGGGCACCCACCAGGGAACCGATCAGGATGGTCCAGAGGGAGAGCCAGGCGTAGTAGCCCTCGGTCGCCGCCATGAGGAGGACGAGCACCGGGAAGAGAGCGCGCGCCCGAGCGCGGGACATGAGTGAGGCCGGTGCTCCACGGATCAGCCAGAGCGAGACGCCGAGGGCTACCGGGACGCCGTGGTAGCCCGAGAGCAGCAGGTGCTCGCTGGCCCGGAGCGTGTGGTACGGCAGGAAGGCGTAGAGGACCGAGGCCACCGTCGATGCCGAGCGGGAGAGGCCGGCGAAGCGGAGGAAGAGATAGGCGGAGGCAGCCACCGAGGCGAAGCCGAGGAGCAGGAAGGCGTTGGCCACCGCGAAGGTATCGGGGAGGAGGGTGCCGAGGATCCTCACGACGACCAGGTGCAGGAGCGCCAGGCCTGGCGAGGGGAAGTCGAAGTGGGGCTGGCCTTCGGGGGCACCGAGAGAGGGGTTCAGGCCCCAGACGCCATGATCCAGGAAGCCCTGGATCCAGGAGAGCATGTGGAGCTCGTCGCCGGCGTAGCGGAGTGGCGTACCGAGCGATTCCGAGGCGAACCCGGTCGCCGAGACCAGGACCAGGAGGGACAGGCCGGCGGCTCCGGCCGCGCCCAGGAGTTCGTCACGGAGTCGGTTCTGCACTGTGGGACGGAGAATAGACCTCTTCGGGCTCTCGTCCGGCGCGGCCCGTAGCCGTCGCGGCAATCACGCGACGAGGCCCCGAGGGCGCCGGATGGCGCCCTCGGGGTCCCTGGTCATGCGGTGATCAGCGAGCCTTGCGGGCAGGCAGGTCCCTCCCGCCCTGGCCGGGGCCGGAGGGTCCGAAGCCCGGGCCGGGACCGCGCTGCCCGCCGAAGGGCTTCGGTCCTCCGCCCATCCCCGGCCGCTGACCCTGACCCTGGCCCCCCTGCATCGGAGGCCGGGGCGGGAAGCCCTGTCCGTTGCCGGGGCCGCCCTGGCCCTGCTGGCCGTTCATCCCGGGGCGAGGCGGGAAGCCCTGCCCATTGCCGGGACCGCCCTGGCCCTGCTGGCCGTTCATCCCGGGGGGAGGCGGGAAGCCCTGTCCATTGCCGGGGCCACCCTGGCCCTGCTGGCCGTTCATCCCAGGGGGAGGCGGAAAGCCCTGTCCGTTACCGGGACCGCCCTGGCCCTGCTGACCCTGCATCCAGGGCGGAGGCGGGAAGCCCTGTCCGTTGCCGTTGCCGCCCTGTCCCTGCTGCCCCTGCATCCAGGGAGGAGGCGGGAAGCCCTGTCCGTTACCGGGACCGCCCTGCCCCTGCTGTCCCTGCATCCAGGGCGGAGGCGGGAAGCCCTGCCCGTTGCCGTTGCCGCCCTGTCCCTGCTGCCCCTGCATCCAGGGAGGAGGCGGGAAGCCCTGTCCGTTACCGTTGCCGCCCTGTCCCTGCTGGCCCCGCATCCAGGGCGGGGGTGGGAAGCCCTGTCCGTTGCCCTGTCCGTTCTGCCCCTGCTGGCCACCCATCCAGGGCGGAGGTGGGAAACCCTGTCCGTTGCCGGGACCGCCCTGTCCCTGTTGCCCCTGCTGGCCCGGAGGCAGCGGCGGCGGGAGCGGGCGGGCCTCACCCGACCCTCCCGGCACCTCGGGCGGGGCCTCCGGGCGGCTCCCGCCTTCGGCGGCCGTGGCGCTGCCGGCGAGGCCCAGGCACAGGCACAGGGCCAGGGACATCTCGAATCGCTCGTTCATCGGGGATCTCCTTCCGATCCAGGCGTCCGGCCCGTCTCGCCGGTCGATCGGGCTCTAACAACACCCGTGCCAGGGCGTTCGATCCTGATCCAGAGCGAGGGACGGGGGTCTGGGGCGGACCGGCTGCCTTCCCCCTGTGCGGGCGGGTTCGCGGCAACTGCGAGGAAATCCTCGCACCCCCGTGCGGGTCGCTGCGCAGGCCGGATGCTTCCTTCGTCATGGACGCGACTTCCGTGACTGGCACGCCTCGTGGAGGGAGACCGGCGAGCGTCGATCCCGAGGAGTTCCCATGGAATGGAAGCGAATCCGAGGTGGACGGAGGGGCGTCCATCTCCTGGTCGTGGTGGCCGCCCTTGCGGCCCTGGCGGGTGCCGCGGCCATGGTGGGGGCGACCCGGACCCGGACCAGCCAGGACACCCTGCGCCGGCTGCGGGACGACCTCCGGGTGAGGGACCTCCTGGCCTCGGCGGTCGAGGAGGCGGGCCTCGAATTCATGTCGGGAGCCAACGATCCCGGCCATCCCCTCTATCTCCGGCTGCGGAGCGGACGGGGCGACATGGGAGCGACGCCGGCCGAGCTGCTGGCGACCCGCGAGCTCTTCGGCAGTCTCGGCGAGCAGGCAGCGGTCGAGGCCACCGTCGAGGTGCGCGACTCGGCGCCTCTGAGCGCCGGGTTCGAGGAGGCTTCCGAGTGGGAGGCGCGCCTCAGGATCGAGGCCCGGGCGGTGCTCCCGGGCGGTGCCGAGCGGGTCCTGGTCCGGACCCGGACGCTGCGCTCGATCTCGATCGAGCTGCCCCATCCCCTGGACCAGGCTTGCCACTACGACGGCGACCTCGATCCCGGCGACGACCAGGAGCCCTTCCCGATGGATCCCGGGCACTGGCGGAACAAGGCCCCGCTCCGGGTGGTCTCGCCGGAGGGAGGCAGGGCCCAGGACGAACTCGAGTCGCTCCTGGCCACCCTGCGCGGCGCGTCGGGGGTCCTGCTGGTCGAGAACCGACCCGACGATCCGGTGCGGCTGCAGGGGAGGACCATGTCCGGGCGCCTCCAGATCGCGGTGCTCGGTCCTCTCGTGGTCTCGGATCTGGCCGTGGAGGATCCGGCCCGCGACCGGATCCGCCTGGTCGCCTTCGGCGACGTCGAGCTCTCGGGCGAGATCGAGGCGGCCGTCCTCATGACGCGAGTCGAGGGAGCGGCAGCCCCGCGTCGGAGGGTACTGGCGGGGACCTCGGTGGACGGTGCCCTGGTGGTCACCGAGGGCGACTACGAGGCGCCTCGTGGCCTGCGGCTCGACTGCGGGGAGGTCCCGCAGCGCCGTGGCGGGGCACCGGCTCCAGAGAGCCTCTGGATCGCGGTCGCGCCGGTGCTCGAGGACGCGGGTGGGGAGGTGGGGCCATGACGATCCGCGAAGTCGGCTGCCTGGCGCCCTCCCGGAGCGGTGCCGGTCTGGTCGAGGTCCTGGTCTCCTGCCTGCTCCTCCTGGTGATGGCGGTCCCGGTCTCCGATCTGCTCCGACGCTCGGCCGTGATCGAGAGCCGGGTGCGGGAACGCATGGCCCGGGAGGTCCAGGCGAGAGGCAGACTGGCCGACCTGCTGGCCACCGGGACCGACCCCAGCACCCTGGCCGGCCTGGAGGACGACTCGACCAGGGTGGCGGTGCGGGAGATGGGACCGGATCTGGTCGCGGTGGAAGCGAGCGTGACCTGGACGGACGGCTCGGGCAGGACCGAGACGGTACGGGCCGCCCGCCTGGTGGCCAGGGCCACGGTGGCGCTCGAGGCGGTGCTGCCATGACGCGGCCGGGGATTCGACGTCGGGGATCGACGCTCCTCGAGCTGATGGTCGCCCTCGGCCTGGCCGGGGCGATCGTGGGCGCGGCCTTCCTCCTGCTGGCGACCAGCGGCCGGGCCGAGCGACGGGTGGACCGGAGGGTCGACGCGGTGGAATCGGCGGCGTCCTGCTTCCGTCGGATCCAGGACGACCTGGACCGGGCCAGCTCGGCGGCGGGAGGCAATGCGGTCTCGGCCGGCTGGGACGAGTACGGGAGCTGGCTCTGGGTCCCCTCGGGCTCCGGGGGGATCCTGTTCCGGGCCGACTCCGACTTCGGGGTGCTCTGGCGCTACGGAGCGGACGGATCGGTACGGAGCTTCGACCTCGGCGACGGGGGGACCGCCTGGTTCGACGTGGCGAGCCACCGGGCCGCGGGCGCTGCCCTGGTGCGGTTCCGGATCGAGGCCCGGCAGAGGGGTGCAAGCGACGGGGCTCCCTTGGTCCTGGAGGGGGCCGTTCCCATGCCGGTGGCCCAGAGCCGGGCCGTGTTCCCGTGGTGGAACGGGTAGGGCGGGGTCAGGGGCCGGTGTCGAGGGTGGCGCGGTGGTGTTGCGCATTGGACCACGCCGGGAGGATCCGGCTTCCGCGGGGACCCGGGAGTCGGAAAGAGATGCGGCGGTCGGGATCCTTCGCGGTCTCGGGGACCAACGTGACCAGGAGTTCGAGGGGGCGCTCGGGAGCCCACGCGAACTCGACTCTTGCCAGTCCGCCCGAGAGCACCGCGTCCCCGTCCCGGAGCACCCGTCGCGTCTTCGGATCCCAGCGCCACTCGATCGTCCGCAGACGGATCGGCAGGGACCGCCGAGGATCGTAGGACTCGAAGACGGGGAGACGCAGGACCGGGCCGGCCGGATCCCCGCCGGTTGCGGGACCCATGGCGTCGGGCAGGGCGACGGAGGACGCGAGGTCCCGGGAGAGGGCGTCCCTCAGCAGGCATGCGTCGCCCAGGAGACCCGCGGAGCGCTCCATGGCATCGAGTTGTCCCCAGGCCCCGGTCCATGCCGTCCAGAGGGTCGATGCCAGGAGGGCCGCCAGCCCGGCTGCCACCAGCCCTTCCACCAGCGTGAAGGCGGACCTCGGAGGCGGACGACGGGGGCTCATGGGGACTCGCCTCCGAGCATGGGTTCGACGGGCGGCGCCAGGCCGGCCAGTGGGTCCGCGACCCGGCAGCGGAGGGTGAAGGAACGGTTCTCGGAGACGGCCTCGACCTCCAGGAGGAACGAGAGACCATCTCCCGACCGACGCAGGCTGGATCTGCGGAGGATCCCGGGAGTCGCCGGGTCGAGGGCCTCGAACCTCTCCTCCTCATCGCCTCCGAGATCGCTGTACCTGCCGGCACCCACCTCACCCAGCCGTCCCGAGATCTCCTCCAGGGCCGCGGCCTCGAGCGAGAGCATGGTGCGGCCCGTGGCCAGGGCGGTGCGTCCGGCGCCGAAGAGGTCGAAGGCCGGGATCAGGCCGACTCCCAGGACCAGGAAGGCGACCAGGATCTCCACCAGTCCGAGACCGCACCTCAAGGGATCGCCTCCCTGGTCCAGAGGGGGCGTGGTCCGACCGAGACCAGGTACTCGCCGCGGGTACCCCGGTCGAGGGTCCGTCGCGGCGGCCACGACGCGTGCAGGCTCCGGTCGTATTCGAGGGCGCCATGGAGCGCCAGGTCCGCGCTCCCGGACCACGGCAGGATCAGGCTGCCCTTCAGGTGGGCGGAGGGTGCCATCCGGAGACGCCCGGGCCGGTGCGCGCCGTTTTGGGGCCCGAGCATGAGGATGGCGGCGGCGACCTTCCCTTCGACGTCCACGTCTCCCCCCAGGCTCACGATCACCAGGCGGTTCTCGCCCTGCGCCGCCTCCCAGTTGAGGTCGCGGAGTCGGATCCCGGCGCGACCGACCAGGAGCATCACCCGTCCCTGGAGTTCGCCCTCGAGCTCGACGGGCCGGGTGAAGCCGGTGGCATCCACGATCGCCTCGAGGCGGGCGCCGCGGGCCCTCCACTGGTGGAAGAACGGCTCCTGCTCGTCCGGTCGCAGGGTGACGCGAGCGAGGAAGTATCCGGGCTCGAGGCGCGGCAGGTAGGGCTCGATGCCGTCCCGCCACTTCCCGCCCAGGCGGTCGACGAGACTGATGACCCCGGAGCCGACCTGCCAGAGACGGTCGAAGAGATTGGAGTACTCGTCGACGAGCCAGTACCCGTGCTCGAGACGGCTGCGATCGACCCGGGCGTAGGCGGAGAACCCGGCCTCCCGGGCCTCGATCCTCTGCCGGATGCGGGCCAGCCCCGACTCGAGGTCGAGCTCCGCGAGGTCGAGCGCCTGGACCTCGGGGTCGATGCCGAGGATCGCCGCGCCGGACTCCGGGAAGGGAGGGAGACGGCGCCGTAGTTCGTCCCCGGGGACCATCCCGGTCACGATCTGTCCCAGCCAGCGGGCATCGGCAGCCGACAGCCCGGCGGGGTCGAGGGAGCGCAGGCGATCCAGGAGGGCCAGGTGCCCGCGGATCGCCTCCTCCCTCAGGAGGTTGGCAGCCCGGAGATCGAGGAGGGCCGAGGCATCGCCCAGGTAGAGTCCGAGCTGGTCGAAGGGCCGCGGCGGAGCCAGGAGCAGGACGCGGATCTCGTGGGCGGCCTCCATCTCCTTGCGGAGGCTCCCGGACCCGTCGGTGATCCCGACCGTGACGCCCAGTTCGAGGATGGCCGTCCACTCCTCGGTGCCGAGGGAGTCCAGGCATGCGCGGGGGAACCGGATCCTCGCCCGATGGGCGAGGATCCGGGAGGTCGCCCGGCCCGCGAAGCCGGCTCGGAGATCGCGCCAGCTCGGTTCGAGTGATGCGGCCGGGGCCGGCACCCAGGGTCCGAGGTCGAGCTCCTCAGGGAACGCGTCGAGCCGGGACCGCACCAGGCCCGCCAGGACGCCGCCTGCCCGGTTCACATCCTGCGAGATCCGGGCCGCCATCTCCCCGAGGGCCAGCTCGCCCTGGAGGCGAGCCAACGCCGAAAGCCGGCTGCGGTGGATCCTCCAGGTGGTCCGGAGGCCGAGTTCCTGCCGGAAGTAGCCGACCAGGACGAGGGTGGTGACCAGGACGAGCGCGGCCACCACGGCACCCATGCCCCGTCGGGCGCCTCTCGCGGCTTCCAGGGTGGACTTCCCTCCGGAGGGCTTGCGGATCAGCCACCCCCGGCGTTCGGATCGGAGGTGGAGGATGGATCCACGGGCCCTGCGGTAGGCGCGCCCGGGTAGTTCACCGCGATGGTGGTGTCGGTCGAGCACCCGAACTCCTCGTCCACCAGTCGGGCGGCCTCGTCCGAGGGGACGAACGCCTTCCTCCATCGCATCTCGCTGGCGTCGCCCAGCCGGTAGTAGGTCACGAGCTCCGCGAGGTGCTCCGGGGCCTTGGCGAACGAGTAGTCGGTGGGATGGGAGGAGTCGCCGGTCCCGCTGGCCGCGAGCAGAGACCGGGCGAACTCCGGATCGGCCGCCATGGTGAGGTGGTGGGCGAACTCGTGGCAGATGGTGTGGTCGAAGATGGCCTCCGACCGCGCCGACTGGGCGTAGAGGGTGATGCGACCGCCGGACCAGGTCCCCAGGATGCTCTGCCGCCCGTCCACCTGGACGATCTGGATGTCGCGCATCCCCTGGAGGTGGCCCGCGCAGTAGCCGCACTTCCGCAGTGCCTGGGCCACCGTCTCGATGTTGGCCGAGGTCGCACCCGAGCCTCCGACCGGCATGTCCACCCGGTTGCCGGACTGGGGCTTCGAGTCGGGCATGGGGCGGTCCGGTGGCGGCAAGGTGGAGCGGGGCGGTCCCTCGGAACCGGGGACCGACGAGCCGCCGGGAGCCAGGTCGGGCGGAGGGGACGCACCGCCGGGTCCGGGTCTCCCGGGGACCCGGTAGCCGTTGTCCCGGTAGGCCGCCCCGAACTCGTTGAGCTGGGGGACGCGGGTGTGGCACGAGCCGCACCCCAGACCCTCCTTCTCGGCATAGCGGGGTCGGGCCCGGGCCTCGCCCGGACCGATCGCGAGCAGGACGAGGAGGGCGAGCCCCGAGCGAGCCAGCCTGGGACCGGGTGGGAGGACCGGCATGGAGATTCCTCTCGGAATGGACGGGGGCCGCTCCAGGGTCCCCTCTCTCGAGGAGAGGACGCGCCGGGAAGGCTGCTGGGATAGTTCCGGCCGGGTGCGGGAACTCACGCCCGCGCGGCTCGGCGCACCGGAACTCCGGCCTCGGGGTCAGCCGACCGCGATTGCCTCCACCTCGAAGCAGAGATCGGGGCGGCAGATGTCTGCGAGCACCGGAACCAGCGGCATGGTCGGGAGGTCGAGCAGACGAGCGACTTCCCCGAGCGCCCTGGCGACCCCCGCATCCTTGCAGTAGGCCGCGCCCTGGACGATGTCCCGAAGTCCCAGTCCCTGTCCCTCGAGCAGCGCAGCCACGTTCAACAGGGTCTCGAGGACCTGGCCTTCAGGATCGTCGGCATGGGTGCTCCGACCCTCCCGGTCGATGCTGGCGGTTCCCGAGACGTAGACGCAGGCGCGATCCTGACCCTCGACCCGCATCCCCCGCGAGAACCGGGAACCGTAGGCGGGTGCCTCGTTCTGCCGGGGGTTGCGGATCCGTACCGGCGGTGCGCTCCCGCGGGGTGCGACCGCCAGCAGGTCCAGGAAGCACTCCTCGCGCTCATGGCGTGCCGCCTGGATCCCGGTGCTGGCGGGGAGACGGTCGGCTGGTCCCGGCTGGAGCCAACCGAACTCCCGGAAGCACTCCGATCTTGCCCGATTGAAGTCGTCGTACCAGTCCAGCAGTCGCGGCATGAAGATCCAGGTCCGGATCACGTCGGTGAAGGCCATTCCCTCGGCGACGAGGACGGAGGCGGCCTCCCGGAACATCCGTTCCGCCTGGGCCCGGGGAGCCGGGCACTGGATCGGTCCGGAGGCGCCCGGGGGGTGCTGGGACGGATCCAGACCCGAGACCCCGGAGAGATAGAGGCGCCTCTCGGAGGGAGTCTCGACCACCGCGCCCCGCGGCGATCCGTGGTCTCCCAGGGAGCGGACCCGGACTCCGGGGCCGAGGGACGTGGCGAGGGTGACATGCACGCCGGCGAGTCCACATTCCCGGGGCGGACCTCCGTGGAGCACGGTAAGGGGGTTCTCACCCTGGCCGGGCAGGCTCGCCCAGGCCTGCTCCCGGATGGCCATGGCCTCGTCCCTGCGGTCGCGGGAGACCATGACGCGCTCCGAGAGGACCACGCATCCCGGCTCGGAGCAGCGGCGAGCCAATCGCTCCCAGGCCAGGGCGAGCTCCTCGCGGGGCCAGGCGGGGTCGGGCGGGAGGAGTGTGAGGAAGCTCTCCGTCCAACCGTGGTGGGCGATCGATGCCTCGTAAAAGTGGCTCTGCAAGCGGATCTCCGGAGGTCCCGGCGGGAGTGTACCGGAACACCTCGAGGACCTGGTGGAACGGATCGGGAGGTACTGTCGGGTGACGGCGGAGGGACCCGCCCCGGGGAGGTGGTCGGATCCTGGCGCGCAGCGCGTCCTGGCGACGCACTCGGGCTGCAGCCCTCGCACTCCGGATCGGAGTGGCAGCCTCGACCTGCCTTGCCTCCGGGTGGAAGCGGGACCTGGATCCGGTACGGGATCCTGCGCCGAGGATGGAGCGGCAGCCGCGGAGGTCCCGACCAGTGCGGGTCGTTGCCGATCCCGAGGGATCGCGACTGTGGGTGAGCCTGGAAGGCAGGGAGATCGACCCCGGGCATGAGGTGCTCGAGATCGCGCTGCCGGAGGGGAGCGTGCGGGCCCGCATCCCGGTGGGCTCGTCGCCCCAGGGCATGGCGCTCCACCCCTCGGGGCGATGGCTGCTGGTGGCCGCCCGGTTCTCGAACTACCTGAGCGTGATCGAGACCTCCGGTGCCCGGGTCGTCGCCGACATCGAGGTGCCCTTCTACTGCGAGGACCTGGTCGTGTCCGCCGACGGAAGGACGCTGTACGCCAGCAACTCGTGGAAGGACCAGGTCCTGGTGGTCGACCTGGAGATCCGCGAGGGAGTCCTGTCGGGCAGGATGCGGGATCTCGGGATGGGGGGGAGGAGATTCACGGGAGAGGGATCGGGCGGGCATCCGGCACCGGCCCGGGAGCCTGCGCCCTGGAGCGTGCTCAAGGCCCGCTGCGGATCCCAGGCATGCCACATGTTCCCTCGGGCAGGGTTCGTGGCGGGCACCGACCCGGATCGGGCGTATCGGTCGGCGCTCGCCCACCTGTCGCCCGGGGATCCCGAGGCCAGCGTGCTCCTCCGGATCGCGACCCCCGCCGGCCGGGGCGGCCTCGCCGGACTCATGGATCACCGGGATCATCCCGGGGGTCCCGTCTTCGAGGAGCCGGATCGGGATCCCGACTACCAGCTCCTCCACCGGTGGATCGCGGAGGGCGTCCCGGGGCCCGGGGTGCCGGTCGGATCGAGGCCGCGCGACCTCCTGCTGGCTCCGGACGGCTCGCACCTGTTCGTCGCCAATACGGGCAGCCTCGACGTCTCGGTGCTCGACCTGACGACGCTGCGCCAGGAGCGCAGGATCGCCATGCAGTCCCCGGTCAACGACCTGGCGTGGGACCGGGATGGGGGGGAGGCGCGCCTGGTGATGGCCACCCTGGGAATCGGGAGCGGCCATCCCGCCGTCCGTGATCCCGTCCGCGAAGGATGGGTCAAGCCGGCGCCCGACACCCGCGCCCCGGAGCGCCGCTGGAGCGGTCCGTGGCCGACCGCAGACATGAGCGAATTCCGGAGCCCGGACTCGGCACGGGTCCTGGGCGCCAGCGAGCAGGACCCCCTGGGACCGTTCGATGCCGTGGACGGCACCGTCGAGGAGGGGCCCCGCGACGTCGCCAGCGACCTGGTGGTGGCCTCGCCCAGGGTTGCATCGGTGCTCGGGTATCGAGCGGACGAGGAGGCGACCCGGTACACCTCGGACAGCCAGGAGGCGCTGCCCGGCGACGTGAAGGGGGCCATCCTCCCCGGCTTGATGAAGGTGGCGGGGTCCTTCCCGGAGCAGATCACCCGACGCGGCGACCGGGTCTTCGTGACCATGGCCGCCACCAACCAGGTCCAGGAGTGGGCCGTCAGGCCCAAGGCGCCCCCGGAGGGCCGCCTCGAGCCGGTGGGTGTCCTCCCGACCGGCTTCGGACCGGCCGGTGTGGCGGTCGCCGGGGACTGGCTGGTGGTGGCGGACCGCCTGGGAGGAACCCTGACCCTCCACCACCTGGCCTCCGAACTCACCCGAAGGGTGGCTCTCGATCCCGACCTCCCGGAGTACCCGGCGACCGACTTCGAGCGGGGAGAGGTCGTGGCGGAGACTGCGCTCTTCGCCCTCGACCAGGACCAGAGCTGCCTCCACTGCCACACCCGCCACTCCTCGGACGGAAAGCGCTGGAGCAACAAGGCCACCGTCGGATCCGGGTGGCGCGGCGAGGACCGCTTCGGCGGGAGCCGGGAGATCCCCGATCTCCGGGCCCTGGTCCAGGAGAAGCCGCTGGAACTCGAGGGAGTGAACGACCCCTACGAGATGACGTTCCAGGTCCACGCCATGATGCCGCTCGTGGACTTTGCGGGCGAGACGCCGTCCGGCGACTTCCGCGGTGTGACGGCGACCGCCGAGGAGCGCGCCGGATTCCGGTTCGGGGCTGCCCACGAGGTGAAGCCGGGCGAGAAGCTCCGGGTCGCACCGGATGTGGATCTCCGGGACCTGATCGCGCGCAGGTCCCGATTCCTCGCCGAGGCGGGACGCCGGTGGTTCGGGAAGCCGGTCGGGTTCGAGGAAATCGTGCGGCTGCTCGGGGTCTGGCTGGAAGGGGAGTCGCGGCTCCTGCCCAATCCGGTCGATCGGCGCGATCCGATGGTGACGGAGGGAAGGCTGGTCTTCGAGAGTCCGGAGGTCGGGTGCTCTTCATGCCACCCGGCGCCCGCCTTCACCGAGAGAGGACTGTCCCCGGAGCTCGGTCCGACCTTTCCTCCCGTGGTGAGCGCGGCACCCCGGGATCGCACCGCCACCCTGGTCAGCGCCCGCTATCTCGACCGGGTGAGGTACCGGATCCCCGCGCCTGCCGGAGCGGATCCCGGGAGGATCGAACGGCGGGAAGGGTTCTACGTGGCACCGTCGCTGCGCGGCCTGTGGGCACGGCCTCCGAGCTTCCTCCACCATGGACATGCGGTGAGCCTCCGGGAGGTCCTCTGCACGCCCCGGCATACGGCCCTCCGCAGGTTCCCGGAGGAGCGGCACGACATCCCCCGGCCGGGACGATGGGAGATCGGGCAGAACGCCATCGGCGCCATCCCGGACACCCACGGAGGCACCTCGCACCTCTCCACCTGGGAGATCGAGTGCCTGCTGGCCTACCTCGGGAGCATCGAGTGATCCGCCTGCTGGTGGCGCTGCTGCTGTCGGTGGCGATGGCCGGCCTGCCGGGATGCGGCACTCCGGATCCGCAGGGGAGCCTGGGTGCGAGCCAGTCGGAGGATCTCGCGTCGCGCTTCCGGGAGACGGTGGTTCCCGTCCTCGATGCGCGTTGCGGGTCGTGCCACGCGATCCGACCCTGGGAGACCGAGAGCGAGATCCGTCCCCGACTCGGATGGTCCTCGGACGAGGCGGGGAAGCTCTCGAGTCGCGAGCTGGCGGAGGCCTGCCGGCGTCGGCTCGTGGGCGAGACGATCCGACGAGGGAAGCCGTTCGCCGCGCTCGACCGGGCGGGCCACCCGTTGGAGAGCCCCCTCCTCAGGGCACCGCTGGCCGGGGCCTGGTCGGGAGTCCCTGTCGAGGGCGCCCATCCCGAGATCTTCGCGGATCCCGAGGATCCCGACTTCCGGAAGCTCAGGATCTGGGTGGAGGCGGAACTGGCGGGCGACGGAGTGCGCCCCCTGGAACTCGAGAGCCCAGCCGAGCGGTACTTCGCGGAGGCTGCGACGCCAGTCCTGGTGCGGAGGGGGTGCTTCGCCGCCAGCTGCCACGGGAGCCGCTCGCCGGGGATCCTGCTGTTCCGCCTCGATCCGGGCCTGGCCGCGGTCCCGGGAAGGTTCACGCCCCGGATCCACCGCAGGAACCGGACCGAGGTTCTGGGAGTCTTCACCCGCCTCATCAATCCGCACGGGGATCCCGACGAGTCGAACCAGCTGAAGAAGTGCATCCCCCTCTCCGAGGGAGGGCTGGTCCACCGGGCCGGGAACGAGTTCCTGAGGAAGGGCGATCCCGACTACCGGATCCTGAGGCGCTGGATCGAACTGGAGCAGGAGGAGCTCCGGCAGCGGACCGGTGCCCCGCTGGGAGAGACCAGGGGCATCGTGTTCGTACGCCGGCCGCGAGCCAGTCCGGAGCGCTTCTTCGAGGACGGCGACTTCCTCCCCGGCGGAGACCTCTGGTGGCGACGACCCGACGGACGCGAGCAGAACCTGACCGCCCATCTCCATCCCCATGGGCCGGTCGACATCCGGGCGCCGGACGTGAGCTATGACGCGAGCCGGGTCGTCTTCTCGATGCGGCGGGCGGCCGACCAGCCTGCCGACCTCTGGGAGGTGGAGCTCGCCACCGGCAAGGCGCGCCAGCTGACCTTCTCGGATCGCCCCGGCGTGTCCTATCTCGACCCCCTGTACGTGCCGGATCCCGATGACGCGGCGGGCGGGGACCTCGGCCGGGTGGCGATCGTGATGGTCTCGAATCGCGAGGGGGAACGCTGCGTCTCCAGTCCGGCCTGGATCCTCGGAGAGGCGGAGTCGGGGACCCGCGAGTCGATCTTCGACCGCCAGCGGACCGAGGCGCCTCCGGGACTGGCCGGTCGCGAGATCGAGATCCTGAGGGGGGCCGGGAAGGGCTACCGGGGACGGATCCGGCTCCACGAAGCCCGCCGCCTCCACCTGGATCCCCCGGCCGGAGTCCCTCTCGACTCCACCACGACCTACATGGTCCGAGGCGAGCCCCGGTGGGCCGACAAGTTCGATGCCTACCGGATGCGGCACGCCCCGGCCGGGAGCGAGCGGGCGACCTTCGAGACGACCTTGAAGCGCCTGACCTACTCGCCGTCGCAGGTCCGGCGCCCCACCATGCGGAGTTCGGGTCGCTACGTCTACACCGCGCTCCGGACCGGCTGGCAGGGCGGCCTCCCCTACTTCCAGGGAGGACTCTGGCGAAGCCATCTCGACGGGTGCGACTTCAAGCAGCACAACGGCAACCGATCGGTGGTCCCGATCCATGCCGACGACCGCGAGCTCCCCGACGGGATGGAGGCGCGGATCGGGAGGGACTCCGAGAGCTTCTGGGGAGGCGCCCTGCTGCTCTCGGACTTCCGCGTCGGACCTCCGATCGAGACCGACAATCCCTACGACGACCTCGACCATCCCTTCTCCGACGTGGACCACCGGAGCGGGGCGACGGTGCACCCCTTCGAGCCGGTGGCCAACCCGAGTTCCCTGACCAGGCCGATCGCGGGATGGATCAGCCTGGATCCGCAGGCGGAGTGGGGAGGACGGACCGTCAGGTCCTACCGGGATCCCTATCCCCTTCCCGACGGTGGTCTGCTGGTGGCGCGGACGTCGGGCCTGACGCCCTTCGACCTCTCGGACCCCGAGGCTGCGCCCGACTTCGACATCGTGCGGGTGACCCCGGATCCGGCCTGGCAATCGGAGTACGGACACTTCCGGGAGCAGGGACGGCTGGCGGCCGAGGAGCGGGACCTCATCAGCCGGATCGTGCGTCCCCTCGAGGAGATGGGATTCCGGCGCGGACGTCTCCGGTTCGAGACGGTCGTCTCCGGACCCGAGAGCGAGCTCTGGCCCAGGCCGGTCTGGGTGAGGGCGAAGGAGCCGGTGACGAGGAAGCTCAATCCGGCCGTCGAACGGTACGGGCCACCCGCCCAGGTGAGGGGGTTCGAGGGGTACCCGGAGGGAACCCCGGCTGTCGTCGTGAACTACGACCACCTGATGATCGACCACCTCGGGCAGTCCATGATCGCGGCCGGCGTGCAGCACCTGGCTGCGGCCCGATGCCCCGCCTGCGGGGGCGGGACCGCCGAGGACCACCAGGTGACCTGGGTCAGGATCGTGGGAGGGCGTCCGGGATCGCAGCAGTCGGGATCGCCGGAGTCCGACGACCTGGAGCGCTTCATGATCGGCGAGGTCCCGCTGGCGTCGGACGGGTCCTTCTACGTGGAGATCCCTTCCGGAACGCCCTTCCACCTCCAGTCGCTGAATCCCTCCCGCATGGCGGTGCGCACCTCGAGCCGCTGGCGCTATCTGCAGCCGGGCGAGAAGCACCGGATGTCGATGTCGAGGAAGCTCTTCCCGCAGGCGTGCGGGGCCTGTCACGGGGGCATGACCGGCGACCCGGCGGACGCCAGGAGGCGGGTGGACGCGGTAACCCGGGCGAGCCCGTTCGAGGCCGGCTGGGTGGTGGCCGAAGGGCGTCCGAGGGACCCCCTGGCGCTTCCCCGGACCGATGCCCCGCAGACCGTCACCTTCGCCCGGGACGTGGCGCCGCTCCTCTCCCGGAGGTGTGTCGGGTGCCACCGCGGCCCGGGCCCGGCCGGGGGGGTCGACCTGGAGGGGGGCACCGCCAGGGAAGCCCTGCTCGCCAGGATCGACACCCGGGAGTTCCTCTCCTACCGGAGCTTCCTGGTCGAGAAGCTGGCGGGTCGGGAACTCGGGGCGGAGCGGTCGCTCGGTTCGGGAGCTGCCCTCGACCACCCGGGTCGGCACCATCCGTCCCGTCCCCATCCCTCCGAGGACCCGCTCACCTGGGACGAACTCCTCACCCTCGTCCGCTGGATCGACCTGGGAGCCCGCTGAGATGGCTTCCCCGCGGAGGGTCCCCTCGGCATCGGGCCCGGGAGTCAGGGTCCTGGCGGTGGCGGCCCTGGCGCTCGCGGTGGCGGCCCTGTCGAACCTGGGGAGACCACCGGCCGATCATGTGCCGGGCTTCCGGGGGCCCATGCATGGAGAAAGGGCCTTGCAGGAGGGAGCGGCATGCCAGAGCTGCCACGCGGACTCGCAGTGCCGTTCCTGCCACGAGACCACCCGCCCCGAGTGGCACCACGACGAGGATCTGAAGGCGCCGGAGCGAGGCCCGGGATGGCGAAGACATGCCGAACTGGCGCACGCGCGGGCGCAGGGATGCGTGGCGTGCCACTCCCAGCGTCTCTCCTCGGGCTGTCGCTCGTGTCATCCGGAAGGATGGCGGTGAACATCCTCACCATGGCTTCGCCGGCCTGTCGGCGGGCCTCTTCCGGGAGTCACACTGGTTGGAACGAACGCGTCGGCGCGCTCGGCAAGCGGGAGGCCCGGATCCCGCGGACGGGAAGGGGCGGTTCCATGTCGCGATCCTTGCTTGTCGTCCTGTGTGCCCTGGCACTGGGACCGGCCTCGGAGGGTCTGGCTGCGGAGACGGTGGACTTCGAACAGGGAACCTATCTGGCCGAAGGGATGCAGGACATCCGGACCAGGACCCTGACCTCGGCCAAGGATGCCGACGTGTTCGGCTTCACGATCGCCAGCAAGGGGACCACGATCGCCCGCTACTTCAACGGGAAGACGCCGTACCCGACGATGTCGTACCCGAACCCGCCCGCGGACCTCGATCCTGCGGTCCTCACCAAGACCGAGATCGAGGCGGGCCTCGACCAGTGGTGGAGCAACCAGACCGGGACACCGCCCGACGATGCGGCCCGTGCGGAGTTCGACGAGGTCGTAGGCAAGGTGCTGCGGTCCCGCATCTACACCCTCGCCAACCCGGTGGCGGCCAGGATGCTCGAGGACGGGTACAGCCCGGACCAGATCCGTCGGGCCCTGGTCTACCAGCCGGCCGCGGGCGACACCCTCAACTACCGGGGACTGGTCTTCGGGGCAGCCGCCGTGGAAGGCGGGATGAGCCGGTCCCGGGCTGCACTCAACATCGAGCGCGCCCTGGGGTGCAGTTCCAGCCGGGCGATCGAGTACCTGACCCGCGACTATGGTCGGGCGGAGTGGACCTTCTACGTGCAGGCGAAGGCGCCCCTGGACCCGGGACAGGTCTCCCAGGTACGGGGTGCGAGGAACTCTTCGCTCTACCGCCGCATCGAGGCATCGGTGGAGCGGTTCCAGCCGGCGCAGGGATTCGCTCTCGCCGCCGGGCTGCATCCAGGTACCCAGAGCCCCGTCGAATTCCCGGAGCCCTTCGATCCGGGGGCGCTCGACAGCCAGGACACCACCCTCCTCGCCAACACGAACATGGAGGTGTGGGCCGAGTACCGGCCGCCGAATCCCGGCGGCGGTCCGCCCCCGAGGACCCTGCTGGCGCGCGGGCACCACTATGTCGAGAACTACCGCAAGGTGACGGACGCCGAGCTGGCGTTCACCGGCGCGCTGGGTGGCCAGACGGTCGACAACTCGCGCCAGGTGGCCTCCGGGGTGCGAAGTCCCGTCGTGCTCCCCTACAACGACGGCGACGGCGGATCCGCCAAACTCGAACTCCCCGACGGAGCCCAGGTGAATGCCGCCTTCAAGGCCATCGTGGAGCTCGGTGACGGCGTCAACGGGTACGTCCGGTATCGCACCGTGATCCACGGGAATCCGGTCGAGACGATCCTCTACTGGGTGCCGGCGGCGCGGATCCCGGGCGGCATGACGACGCGCTGGGGTACCACATGGCGAGGACCGGGCATCGGTCCGACCAGCGGGGAGGAGCCCTCGATCCTCGAGGAGCTGGTGCAGAACGAGTCAGGGCTCCACTGGATCAACCCTCCGGAGTCGATGAGAGCCTGGCTCGACCCCCTGCTCTTCGACATGGCGACCGGGATGCCCAATCGCCCGCAGGTCGCCAACGCCCTGATCAAGGAGGCCTGGGAGGCCGCAGGATCGGGCGGCAAGCCTTTCGGCGAGTACTCGCCGTTCGCGGTCTGCAACACCGCCAACGGGCACATCATGAAGATCCCCCTGGACTTCGACCTGGCGACCACCGGGGATCCCCAGCAGACCGGGATCTTCAGGGCCGGGGACGTGGTCCTGGCGCAGAACTTCACCCAGAACGCCCCGACCTCGTTCCTCTACAGGTCGATCCAGTCCGACCTCATCCCACCCGACAAGCTGCCCACCGACATCTCGGGGAGGAAGATCAAGCCGAACGGGGAGAACCTCTACCTCGAGGCCTCGACCTGCTGCGGCATCACCTCGATCATCGGGGGGAGCACGGTGACGAAGTCGGACAAGACCCGTCCCAATGCCCAGATCACGGCCGTGGAGTCCGCGGAGGACGAAGCCACGGCTGGAGGCTTCAGTCGGAAGGTGGCGGTGACCGCGGGAGTTCCGGACGATCCTCGGGCCGCCCTCGATCCCGTCGGCGAGTACCAGCTGCTCTATCCGCTGTCCCGGATCCACAAGGACCTCCCGGTACTGCCCGAGGGAACCGGGGACGTGCTCACCGGGGTCCAGGGGCAGGATGCGAAGTTCTACGGGGATTACTCCAACGACTCTCCGGTCTTCGCCCATGCGCCGGATCATCCCGAGTACCGGGCGGACCCCCGCAGCCTGGCGAACCCCGTCGACTCGCTCGACGTCCCGTTCATGAACCTGCACGGGGCCAGCGATCGGGCGGACCCCATGTACCAGGACTTCAGGCAGGGACATCGATACACGATGACCCTGGCCGCCTGGGACAACCTCCCGCCGCTCGTGATCGAGCCGATCCCGCAGTCGGGGATCGCCGGCCATGTGTGTTACGAGGTCCGTCGCTTCGACTACCGGGTGTATCGCCTCGATCCGGGCGGGGTGCGGACGACCCAGTTCGAGGGGAAGGTGATCCCCGACGCCGAGCGCGGCAACCAGTGCATCCAGACGGCACCTTCGGTCGAGATCCCCTGGGTTCCCCATGCCGACGGCCCGTATGTCTGGGAACTCGACGTCGAGGATCTCGAAGGCAACACCCGGAGGGTCGTTTCCCAGGTGAACGTCTCCCCGGAGAAGATCGACGCACGCCAGCTCGACTACGAGCAGGGGCGACGCGGCGACTGATCCTGACCCTGCGCGGTGTCGGATGCCGGCAGGGACCGGCCGGCCGACCGGAGGAAGCCGTCTTCCGGGACGGGGGCCAGGCGCAATCGGGAAGGAGAGGGCGAGATGGCGGAACCAGACTTCTCGAGGATCGGAGCGATCGCAGTCCTGGCGGCCCTCGGCGTCGGGGTCGGAGCCCTAGAGGCTGCCCCGAAGCCGAGGACCCCGGCTGCCTCGGCCGTTGCGGGGGCGGCTCCCGTTGCCGGGTCGACCGGCAAGACGGCAGGGGTCGACAGCCTGCTCGACCAGGCCGACCGAGCCCTGGCGGAGGCCGAGGACAGGACTTCCGCGGCACGTGCCCGGAAGCTCCTCGAACAGGCCCTGTCGCTGGCGCCTCGCCATCCCGAGGTCTGGACGAGACTGGGGTACCTGGCCCTTTCCGAAGGGCGCCTGGGGGATGCCATCGAGCGCTTCGACATGGTCGTCAACCAGCTCGACCCGCGGCGGTGGGAGGCCTGGTACGGACTGGCACGCGCCTACATCCAGGAAGAGACCAAGGCCGCCAAGGCCCGGGACACCATGCGCGCCTGTCGCGACGCCGGTCCGGACGTGCCCGGGAACTTCTGGATGTCCGGGAACATCGAGCTGGCGACCCTGGAACCGGGTTCCGAGGAGCGCGCCGTGGGGTACTACCTCTACGCCATGGGGATCGACGACGCCGAGCCGAAGTACAAGGGGTGGGCGATCATGGCGCACATGCTCGCCCATCGCTATGGAGCGGCGGCGCCGATCGAGACCGCGCTGCGCGCCCAGGATCCGGGCAACTCGTTCCTGCTGGTGGCCGAGGGGATCCGGTGGGAGCTGAAGGGGGATCCGGTCCCGGCCCGCGACAGCTACCAGAGGGCCCTGGCGGCGGATCCGGTGAATCCCTGGGCCCACTGGTGCCTGGCGAACGTGCTGCTGGGGAGGGGGAACCAGGAATTCGTCGAGGCTGCCAGGCTGAACACCTTCCTCTACGGGCCGTTCACGAAGCCGGCGGCGGCCGCAGGGCACATCGCGGCGGTCCAGCGACTGGCGCCCGAGTTCCCCTTCCGGGCCCGTCTCCACCTCGATCTCGAGAAGTCGCTCGCCTACCAGGACGGGCGTAGCGATGGCCCGTTCCGGGAGAAGGTCGGGCTCCTGAAGCAGCACCGGTCGAGGATCCGGTCCGCGGCGCCACAGCCTGCCTGGTGATCAGGGCTGTCCCGAGGGCAGGGTGCCGCGGCATCGTCGGATCAGGTCGTCGAGGTCGCGGCTGGCGCGGTCGGGGTCCCGAGCGAAGACCTTCTTGAGCTCGGTGAGATCGCGGGCGGTCAGGACGGGAGGGTCCCTTCCCCCCTGGGACTCGCCGAAGGACCACAGGGACCGGAAGCGCGCCTCGAAGGAAGCGGGACGAGTCGGATCCTTCCATGAGGAATCGGCCAGCTCGACCAGGGCCCGCTCGCCGGCAGACAACCGGACGGTGCCCGGGGTCGGGTCGACAGGTCGGGCAGGGGCGGGAGTCCCGGCCGCGGTGGTCGTGGCCGGCGAGGTGCCGGTTCCCGGGACCGGAGGCACCACGGGATCCGCGGGTCGGGGGTCGGGCCTGGTCCGAGGCGGACGGGAGGTCGAGGCGGGGGGATCGCTTCCCGCCAGCGAGAGGAGTTCGGTCAGGGGAAGGGTCGCCGAGAGGGCGACCAGGACGAGGAAGAGGGTCAGCTTCCCGGGGATCGACAGGCGGTCGAAGCGGGAGACAGGGTCGGGCTCCGGGGCGGGAACCGGGATGGACCGGGAGGCGGCCCCCTTCTCCTCCATCTCCTGGATCCGCTTCTTGCGTATCCCCTTCAGGTGGATGAGGTGGGCGGGTCCGCGCTCGAGGATCGCCCGGACCCGAACCCCCCTGCGGACGGGATCCAGGGCTTCGATCAGCTCGCCCATCGAGGGGAACCGCTCTCCGGGTTCGACCGCCAAGGCGCGCGCCAATACCGGGTCGATCGCTTCGGGAGCTCCTCCTCCGGCACAGGAAGCGGGACTCAGGGAGGCGAGCAGGTCGCGGCTGCGACCATCCTCTGCGGGCGCTGCCGGGAACCGGCGCGGCGTGATGGCCTGGTACAGGACCGTGGCGAAGAGGAGGACGTCGGAGCGGGCGTCGCACGGGGCACCGTGTTCGCACTCCGGGGGCTCGATCCTGGGATGGCCCAGGAGTTCCCGTGCTCGCGGACGGGAGAGGGGATCGACCATCCGGCCCAGCGAGAGGGTGCCGAGGAAGGCCCGTTCGGACGCTTTCTCCAGCCGGATCGTCTCGAGCGAGATGTCGCCATGGACCACGCCCATGAGATGGAGATGACGGAGGGTCTCGGCGACCGGCAGGAGCAGATCGAGAACCTGTTCGGCATCGGGCGCACGGGGAAGGGAATCCAGCCACTCACCCAGCCCGAGGGAACACCCGAGCTCGGTGGCATGGAAGATGCAGCCTGAATCGAGACCGAGGTCGACGATCGGTACCAGGTGCGGGTGGGAGAAGTGCCGCAGCCGGTCCAGGATCTCGGCGATCCGCGGCGGGGGGGGGTCCTCCGTCGCGTCGAGCGTGACCCTGAGTTCCAGGTCCCGAGGAGAGGATCGGCGGGAGGCCGCGAAGGCCAGCACGCGCGGTTCGAGGGAACGGAGCGTCTCCAGGACTTCGTAGTCGCCGAATGTCCGGATCACCTGGAAGGTCCCCTCGGGCGCAGCCCCCATGGGTCTGCACGGAGGGTACCTGTGGGGGGCACCGGGCCCGGGGACCGGATCGGTGATCTAGGTCACGTTCAAAGCGGACGGTGACAGCGCCTCTCAGTCGAGGCGGCCGCCGCAGTGGGGACAGGCGTCGCCCCGGGCGATCCGCTCGGCCAGCTCCTGGGCGGCGTCCTCGACCGCAACAGAGGCCTGGTCGCGATCGGGCGCCAGCAGGCCGGCGGCCTCCTTGTGGAGGCGCTCCTGGCGACGCTCGGCCCGGCGACGCCGTTCCTCCTTCTGGCGGTTGGTCTCCTCGACGAAGGCCGAGCCGAGGATCCCGGCAGGGAGGGCGAAGATGCCCAGGCCGGTCATGGCGATCAGACTCGCCAGGAAACGTCCCAGGTCGGTCACCGGAGCCATGTCCCCGTAGCCGATGGTGGTGAGGGTGGCGACCGACCACCAGCAGGCGGCCGGAATGCTCGAGAACACCTTGGGCTGGGCATCGTGCTCGACCGCCCAGATCAGGGAGGCGGAGAAGAGGATCACCAGGATCCCCACGAAGAAGGTCACGAAGAGTTCCTGGCGGCGGACCCAGAACACGGTGGCGAGCGACTGCACGGCCGGGGAGTAGCGGGCCATCTTGCCGAGGCGGAAGATCCGGAGCAGGCGGAGCACCCGCAGGGTGCGGAGGTCGACGGCCAGGAACCCGAGGAAGAAGGGGAGGATCGCCGCCAGGTCGATCATGACCATGGGCTGGAGCGCGTAGCGGATCCTCCCCCAGACGGGGTGCTCGTAGCCTTCCTCGACCGTGCAGCACCAGAGGCGGAGCAGGTACTCGGTGGTGAAGAGGATCATCGAGAAGATCTCGAAGCGGTGCAGGGCCTCGCCGTGGGCCTCGTGGATCCAATGCACCGACTCCGCCATGGAAGCCACCACGCTGGCGACGATCAGCGAGAGGAGGAAGTAGTCGCAGGCCAGGCTGGCCTTGTCGTCGGGGTCGGCAGCGGCTTCCAGGATTTCGTAGAGACGGCGGCGGATCATGCGGGCTCACTCCCCGGTCGGAGGCGACACGCTAGCACGGGGGGAAGAGCAGCGCGTCCGGTCCGTGCGAGGTCCTGGAGCAGCTCTCTCCCGTGTGGGGGTGGGGTCAGGCCCCGTCCGGGAGCGCCGGGTCGAGGGCGCGGGTACCGGGACCCAGGGCGTAGGAGAGACCCCCGGGGACAGGCCCCAGCTCGTCGACCCTGGGGAGGGTAGGGAAGTTCGCACCTCCGGCTCCTCCGGTCGATGAGACCGGCTGGCCCTGGGGGGATGCGGCCGAGACCAGCAGGACCTTGCGGCCGGTCTGGTCCCAGACCAGTCGGGTCTCCGCCGGCACGTCGACGGTGGCGGACACGCCATCGGCCGAGACCCTCACCCGGCCAGGCTGGGGACGAGCAGGACGGAGCTCCGTCCAATTCACAGGGTCCGTGCCGCTCGCGGCGGGAGGGTTGCCGGTGCCGGGATCCGTCGGCGGGAGACCCTGGAGGGAAGGCGGGCTGCCGAGGCCCGGCGTCGTCGGAGTCCCGGACCCGGAGACCAGGGTCACGAGCAGCGGGACCAGGGCCTGGACCAGACTCGCCACCGCCGTAGGCTGGCAGCCGGTCGCCAGCGGCATGGCGACCACCAGCAGTCCCAGGAGCGGGCCCTTGGTTCCCCGGCTGCCGATCCGATCACGGTGCTGCATGACGCCCTCCGACTCGATCCCGGCGAGCGGGGCAGGTCCGCCGGGTCCTGCCGTGGTGCCGGTCGCAAAGCCTGTAGCCGGGTTCGTGCCAGATTTCGGTATCCGCTCCCGAAGCCGATCCCGTGGCAAGGTCGGGAGGCGGCGTCGCGCCCCCGTCTCGCCCGGGTCTCAGGAGCGTCTCCTGCCCAGGACCCGGGTAGAGCCGGCGAGGCTGTAGAGGTACGCTCCTGCCATGTCCGTCCCGTCCGGCTCCAGCCAGCCGGTCCCGTGCTTCTGGTTCGACGAGGTTCCCAACTTCGGGGATCTCATGACGCCCGCGCTGCTGACCCGCTTCGGGATCCCGGTGGTGCATTCCCCGCTCGAGAGATGCCGGGTGGTCGCCACCGGCTCGGTGCTCGATGGCATGGATCCCGGCTGGACCGGCGTGGTCCTGGGGTCGGGGTTCATGAACAGCCAGGTCCGCATGGGCTCCCACCGGGCCGAGCTGCTGGCCCTCCGGGGGAAACTCACCCGGGATCGGATCCGGGGCGCGGGCAGGGTGCCCCTGGGGGACCCCGGGCTGCTGGCCGGGGACCTGTGCGCGGCGCCCGAGGAGACCCGGGTGACCCTGGGTCTGGTGCCCCACTACGCGGATCGCAAGCACCCGGCGGTGACCGGCCTGGTAGGAGGAGAGCCTGACGAGGTGCGGCTCATCGATGTATGTCGCCCTCCCGAGGAGGTGATCCGGGAGATCGCCACCTGTTCGGTGGTCGCCTCGTCCTCGCTCCACGGGGTGATCGTGGCCGACGCCCTGGGGATCCCTGCCACCTGGCTGCTCGTCACCGATCGGGTACTGGGCGCCGGCTTCAAGTTCTTCGACTACGCCTCCGCCCTCGGAGCCCTCCGCTACCCGGTGGCGCTCGGGCCCGGGGCCCGGGTGAAGGACCTGGTGGCAGCCGCCAGCCGACCCGCCCGGGAAAGGGTGGAGGAGGTCCAGTGCCGCCTCAGGGATCTCTTCGAGGCACTCCCGGAGCGGCTTGCCGGGATCGCCGAGGCATCGTCGCGGCGAGGGCACCGACCAGCTCCAGGGCCGTGAGTCCGGCACCGCGGGTTGCCTGGGCGTGGGCACCCGAGAGACCCAGGACCCGTCGTGCTGCCTCGGGGTCGAAGGCGAGTCCCCGCCCGCGCTGGTGACCGGGTTGCCGCAGGGTGTCGCGGAGATCGTCGAGCGAGCGGGGCTGCAAGGGGAAGCTCCACTCGATCCAGGTCCGGGTGCCGACCGCCTCGGCCCGGAGACGGGCTTCGACCGGCTCGGCGATCGCCAGCGGGAGTCTCGGTCGACCGTCGCCCCCGGAGTCCGGGGACGGGAGCATGACCAGACCCTCCGCCAACAGCAGGTCCCCGGCCTCCAGGACCAGGACCCAGTCGGTGCGGATCACGGCGACCAGCGAGCGCAGCACGACCTGGGCGGGGATCGCGACGCCTCCGCCCAGACCCTCGACCTGGAGCCAGGTCACGGGATGGGAGCCCGGTTCCGAGGGGCCGCCGGCTTCCCGGACCACGGCCTCCGGCGCCATCACCACGAGGTCGGCCCGGATCCCTCGCGCCAGCCGGCAGGCGGGACGCAACGAGGCCGCCAGCCGGACCAGGGCCTCGGGGTCGGGCCGGTCCATGATGCAGGCGACGGTGAGGGTGGTCCCGGGCACCGACCAAGGGTAGCCGACCGGGCCGTCCGATCAGTCTCGAAGGACCGACGCGATCGAGGCGAGCTGACGGTCGTCCAGGCGGGTCCGCCAGGCATCGAGGCGACCGGCCTCGACCTCGGGTCGGGGGATCGATTCCGAGAGGCCGAGGAACTCCTGGAGGCGAGCGAACCCTGCGTCGGGATCCCGGACCAGGTCTTCGTAGTCGACATGGAGGAAACGATCCGGGAGGGCCCGGGCCAGCCATGCCAGCTCGTCGCGGTGCGCCCGCCAGCGCAGGGCACAACGGGCCGGGAGGTCGAGCTTGGCGTAGCGATCGGCCCCGTCCGCCGGGATCCCGAGGAAGGAGCAGGGGAGCGGGAACTCGCGCCACCGGCGGATCCACTGGAGGACCCCGGAGTGGTCCAGCATGCTGGCGACGGTGGCCTCGACGCCGCGCAGGATCCCGACGAAGCGGGCGCCCCGGAAGCGCTCCGCCAGGCGCTCGGCGACCCATAGGTTGGGGTGGCACTTGTCGAGGTAGTGGCGGGGCGCGACCTTGGCGTGTTCCGCCTCGTACCAGGCCGCCAGGCGCGGGAACTCGGCGGCCCGGACCTCGGGGAAGAGAGCGAGGCGGGTGGCGAGGGCCAGGATCCGGGGAGGCTCGGCGACTCCCTCGATGTCGGGGTGGGCGAGAAGGGCCCGGGCCAGGAAGTGGGTCCCGGAGCGGCCGGTGCCCAGCACGAAGATCTTCTTCGTGGTGCGGGCGGCGGTGGGCCCGGCCGGGCTCACGCCCCCTCGGCTTCGAGGCGGGAACGGGCCGCGTCGAGCTCCTCCTGGGCGGCCTCCCAGCGGGCCATGAGCTGCTCGAGGCGGCTGCGCACCTCGCCGTGCTCCCGGAGCAGGGGGACCGATTTCTCCTTGTCCTGGAAGAGCGAGGGATCCGCGAGCCGGGTGGCGAGTTCGGCCTCCTGGGTCTCGAGCTCGGAGATGCGGGTCTCGAAGTCCTTGACCCGCTTCTCGATGGGACCGAGCACCTGCTGGCGCTTGACCCGGTCCTCGGCGCGCTGGCGGCGGGCCTCCTTGCGGTCCCCGGCGGGGAGGGCGTCGACCGGCTCGGGGCGGCGGTCGGCCTGGGGACGGGGAGGCGGCGGAGCGCTCCGCAGCGGGGTCGGGGGCCTTGCCCCGGCCTGGCCCTTTTGCGCTGGCCCCGGGGGGGCGCCCTTGCCGCCTTCGATCGCTGCAGCGCGACGGTCGAGGTGGTCGTAGTACTCGGCGAGGGTCCCGGGATAGTCCTCGAGCACCCCGTCGTGGAGGTCCCAGATGCGGGTGGCCAGGCGGCGCACGAAGGCCTGGTTGTGGGAGACGAAGAGCAGGGTCCCCTGGTATTCCTGCAGGGCCTCGACCAGGGCCTCGGTGCTGGTCAGGTCGAGGTGGTTGGTGGGCTCGTCCATGCAGAGGAAGTTGGCCGGGCGGACCAGCAGCTTGGCCAGGGCCACCCGGGCCTTCTCCCCGCCCGAGAGCACCGAGATCGGCTTCTCGACGTCGTCGCCGGAGAAGAGGAAGGCCCCGCAGGCGCCCCGCACGAAGCCGAGCGAGCTGCCCGGGACCGACCGGGCGACCTCCTCGACGATGGTCTTCGTCGGGTCGAGCGCCTCGGACTGGTGCTGGGCGTAGTAGCTCATGGAGACGCCGTGGCCGAGGCCGGCCTCGCCCTGGTCGGCGAACACCTCGCCGGCGATGATCTTGAGGAGGGTGGTCTTGCCGGCGCCCACCGGGCCGAGCAGGGCGACCCGTTCGCCGCGGGTGACGCCGAGGTCGAGGTCCTTGAAGAGACGGCGCTCGCCGTAGGCCTTGGAGAGTTTCCGGACCTGGAGAACCAGTTGGCCGGAGCGGTCCACGGGCGGGAACGAGAACCGGAGTACCCGGCGCTCCTGGTGCGTCTCCACCATCTCGATCTTCTCGATCAGCTTGATCTTCGACTGGGCCTGGCGGGCCTTGGAGGCCTTGGCCTTGAACCGGTCGATGAAACGCTGGGCGTCCTTGACCCGCTTCTCCTGCTTCTTGGCGCGGGCCTCGAGGAAGCCCCTCTCCTCCTCGCGCATCTGCACGTAGGCCTCGAAGTCGCCGGTGTAGGAGCGGAGGCCCTCGGGTTCGAGCGAGAGGATCCGGGAGACGTGGCGGTTCAGGAAGTCGCGGTCATGCGAGATCATCACGATGGCGCCCGGGAACCCCTGGAGGAAGCTCTCGAGCCAGTGGATGGACGGCAGGTCGAGGTGGTTGGTGGGCTCGTCGAGGAGCAGGAAGTCGGGCTTCGAGAAGAGCAGCCCGGCGAGCGCGGCCCGCATCCGCCAGCCGCCCGAGAGCTCCGATACGGGGCGGTCGAGCTCGCCGATCGCGAAGCCGAGACCCTGCAGGATGCGGTCGGCCTCGTGGTCCGGGAAACGCGTCTCCAGGTCGGAGAGCCGGCCGTGCAGTTCGCCGAGGCGGGTCCCGAGGCGCTCGAGCTCGGCGTCCTCGGTGGCCTCGCCGAATCGGTGTTCGACCTCGGCGAGTTCCCGCCGGACCTCTTCGCGGCCGGGGGCGGCGGCCCGCACCGTCTGGCGGATCGAGCCCTGGAGGCGCTCTTCGAGGTTCTGGGGAAGGTAGGCGAGGCGTGCGCCCTTGGCCAGCACCACCTCGCCGCGGTCGGGGGTGATCTCGCCCACGATCACCCGTAGGAGGGTGGTCTTGCCGGCCCCGTTGGGGCCGATCAGGCCGACCCGGTCGCCGCGGTTCACCTGGAAGCCGGCATCCTGGAACACCGGCTTCCCGAGGAACTGCACGGTGAGGCCGGTCCCGGTGAGCACGCTCATGGCAGGCGGGAGGTTACCACGATGGGCGGCCGGGATCTGCTTCACTTGCGGTGTGGTGTCCCCCGGCCCCGGCGCCCGGTACCAGGCTCTGCGCGAGCTGGGGAAGGGCGCGTTCGGACGGGTGGTCTCCGCCCTCGATACCGAACTGAAGCGCCGGGTGGCGGTCAAGCTGCTGGAGAACCGGGTCCCGAGCGCGGCGGCACGGGAGCGGTTCGAGCGGGAGGCGCGTCTGACCGCCGGGGTCCGCCATCCGGGCCTGGTGCAGCTCTTCGACTTCGGCTGCGATCCCGCGGGGGGCGCCTTCCTGGTCTACGAACTGGTGGAAGGCGAGGATCTGGGGGCCCGCCTGGGGCGCGGCGAGCTGCTGCCTCCCATGGCCGCGGCGCGCCTGGGGGCCCGGATCGCCGAGGCGCTGGCGGCCCTGCACGCGGCCGGGATCGTGCATCGCGATCTGAAGCCTGCCAACGTGCTGCTCAGGCCCGGCGGCGACCCGGTGGTCTGCGACCTGGGGCTCGCCCGCAGCCTGGCCGAGGACGACGACCTGACCGAGACCGGAGCCCTGGTCGGGACGCCGGCCTACCTGGCGCCCGAGGTGGTGCAGGGCGAGCTGGCCGGGCCGGCCGCCGACCAGTTCGGGCTCGCCGCCATGCTCTTCCACCTCACCACCGGGGAGAAGGTGGTGGGTGCGGTCGACCTGGCCGACTACCTGCGCCGGTTGCACGCCGGCCGTTTCCGGCCGCGCTTCCCCCCAGGCTACCCATGGCCGGTGGCGGCGGTCCTGGAGCGGGCGCTCGCGCCCCGGCCCGGGGACCGCTATCCGGACTGCACCGCCCTGGGGGAGGCCCTGGACGAGGCCGCCATGCTCGGCTCCGAAGCCCGGCTCCCGGCGCCGCCGGCGCCCGCCGAGGCGGCGCGTCGGGTGACGAAGACCCTGGCGCTGCCCCGGGAGGCGAAGGGGGTCAGGGCCGGGACCGCTCCGGGGAAGGGGCGCCGCCTGGGCCGTCCGCCGGTCGCCATCGCATTCGCCCTGGCCGCGGCCGCCGGGCTCGGGGCGCTGGCGCTCCGGGAAGCGCCGGGAGGTCCGTCCGGCGGAATGGTACCCGTCGCCGGGGGTCCGGCGGCTCCAGGGGAGGCGAGCGGCCGGGCCGCGGCCGCCCCCGGGGCGGGGAGCGAGGCCCGGGACGGCGAGGCGGCCCGACGCGAGGTGGAGGCCGCGGCCCGGGCCCTGGGGGAGCCGCACGGAGTCGCCCCCGGAGCCATGCCCGAGCTCGGCGGTTGCATGGACGGCCTGGCGGCCCGGGCCGAGGCGGTGATCGCCCCCCGCACCCAGCTCCACTGGAAGCGTCTGCTGGCAGCGGCCGAGGCATGGCTGGCGGAGCTGCCCCGGGAGCCCGAGGACCGGGACCGCTTCCTGCTGGACTGGGCCCTGCTGCGCCTCTCCTTCCACCACCTGCTCGACCTGGCGCGCCTCGCCGAGGGGCACACCGACCTGGTGCGCCGCGTCATGACGCGGCGGCCCCCGGTGGGTTCGAACCTGCCGGCGGAGCGGGTCCTGGAGGCCCACGACGACGCCCGCCAGGCTACCGAGGACTTCCTGGTCGGCCCCCGCGACCCGCTCCCCGATCGGGCCCTGGCGGTGCTCCTGGTGGACGGGGCACTGGCCTCCGAGACCGCCTCGCCCCTGGTCGGCGAGCTGCTCCCCGAGGTGCACCGCCGCCTGCTCGAGCGCCCCGAGCCCTTCGCCCGGACCTGGCTCGCCTACGTGCACCAGGCCCTGCTCTCCAGCAACGCCGACCGGGGCGTGCTGCCCTGCCCGGACCGGGCCCGCTTCCTGGTCGAGTTGGTGGATGCCGCCGACGGGCTGGTCGTCGACCTGCCTCCCCCCTCCGGGTTCCGGAACCTGCTGCCCTACGTCTTCCCGCTGGTGGGGATGCTGGGCCGCTGCCAGGAGTCGGTGGACGGGCGGTATCGCGACGGGCTCGACCGGTTCCTCGTCGCCATGGAGAGGTGGTGGCCGGAGGATCCGGAAACGGTCGGGATGTTCGCCCGCATGGCGGTGGACAGCATCGGCAACATGGAGGTGCAGGCGGTGTTCTACGGGGAGCCGGTGGCGGGTCCGTGGAAGGCCCGCCTGGCGCAGCTCGGCGGCCGACCCAAGGGCCGTTGAGCCGGGGGCCATGACGTATCCTGGGTCCATGGAGAACCAGCCCATCACCGGCTTCGCCGATTTCTGGCCCTACTACCTGCGGGCCCACTCCCGGCGGGGCAACCGGATCCTGCACGTGGTCGGCGGACTGATCGGACTCGCCATGTGGGCCGTCGCCTGGACCCGGGGGAGCTGGGGTTGGTTCTTCTCCGCCTTCCCGGTGGGCTACGCCTTCGCCTGGACCGGGCACTTCGGGATCGAGGGCAATCGCCCCGCCACCTTCGGGCATCCGCTCAAGAGCTTCGTGTGCGAGGTCTGCATGGTGCTCCTGGCCGTGACCGGCCAGCTCGGCCGCCACCTCGATCGCCACGGGATCCCGCGCTGACCCGGGGGCCGGGCGCGCCCGCCGACCCACACCGAGGCTTCACATCCGGAGCGCCAGCTCGTAGCCCTGGCGGATGGCCCGCTCGGCGTCGAGTTCGCCGGCCAGCTCGGCGCCCCCGATCCGCACGAAGTCGAGACCTGCGGCCCGGAGCGGTTCCTCGAGTTCGCGGTTCTCCACCTGGCCGGCGCAGACCACCACGTGGTCGGCCTCGATCCAGCGCTCGCCTCCGGCGGTCGCCAGCCTGAGGCCGCGGTCCCCGATCTCGAGGTACCGGCAGCCCGAGAGCATGACCACGCCCCGGGTCTTCAAGGTCTCCCGGTGGATCCAGCCGGTGGTCTTGCCGAGCTTGGCGCCGGGCTTCCCCTCGGTCCGCTGGCACAGGGTGACCTGGCGGGCCGGCTCGGGGGGACGGGGGGGGGCCAGGCCGCCCCGCCCCCGGTGCTCGGGGTCGATCCCCCATTCCGCGAGGTACGGACCGGGCTCGGGGTAGGGCTCCCCGCCTTCCCCTTCGTGGCGACGATGGGTGAGGAACTCGGCCACGTCGAAGCCGATCCCGCCGGCGCCGATGATCGCTACCCTGGGGCCGACCTCGACCGCGCCCTCGAGGGCCTGGGGATAGGTGAGCACCTTGGGATGGTCGATCCCCGGGATGGAAACCGTGCGGGGTCGTACCCCGGAGGCCAGCACCACCCGGTCGAAGCCCTCGGCCTTCAGGGCCGCGGCTTCCGCCCGGCAGCCGAGGCGGACCTCGACGCCGGCTACCTCGAGCCGGCGCGTGAAGTACCGGAGCGAGGCCGCGAACTCCTCCTTGCCGGGGATCCGGCGGGCCAGGTCGAACTGGCCTCCGAGGCGATCCCTGGCCTCGAAGAGCACCACCCGATGGCCGCGCTCGGCGGCGGTGGCGGCGCACGAGAGGCCGGCCGGTCCCGCTCCCACCACCGCGATCCGGAGCGGACGGGTGGCCGGGACCATGGGCATCTCGGTCTCGCGGCAGGCGGCGGGATTGACCAGGCATGACGCGGTGCGGTTCGAGAAGATGCGGTCCAGGCAGGCCTGGTTGCAGGCGATGCACACGTTGATCTCGTCGGCCCGACCGGAGGCCGCCTTCACGACCCAATCGGGGTCGGCCAGCAGCGGACGGGCCATGCTGACGAGATCGGCCGATCCCTCCCGCAGCACTTCCTCCGCCACCTCGGGCAAGTGGATCCGGTTGGAGGCGACCAGCGGGATCCCCACTTCGCCCTTGAGCTTCCGGGTGACCCAGGCGAAGGCGGCCCTCGGGACCAGGGTGGCGATGGTGGGGATGCGGGCCTCGTGCCAGCCGATCCCGGTGTTCAGGATCGAGGCGCCGGCGGCCTCGACCCGACGGGCCAGCTCGACGACCTCCGGCCAGCTCGAACCGTCGGGCACCAGGTCGAGCATGGAGAGCCGGTAGATGACCAGGAACTCCGGCCCGACCGCGGCCCTCACCGCACCCACCACCTCGAGCGGGAAGCGCATGCGGTTCTCGTAGCTCCCGCCCCACTCGTCGCTGCGACCGTTGGTGCGGGTCACCAGGAACTGGTTCAGCAGGTAGCCCTCGCTGCCCATGATCTCGACCCCGTCGTAGCCGGCGTCCTTGGCCAGGCGGGCGGTGGCGGCGAAGTCGCGGATCACGGCCCGGATACGACGGCCCGACATCTCCCAGGGGGTGAACCAGGAGATGGGCGATCTCCGCGGCGACGGGGCCTCGGCCAGCGGGCTGTAGGAGTAGCGGCCGGTGTGCAGGATCTGCATGGCGACCCGTCCGCCCGCCTCGTGGACCGCGGCGGTGACGTAGCGGTGCTTCCAGACCTCGAAGCGGTTCGTCAGCTTGGCCGCGAACGGCTTGGTCCAGCCCGAGCGGTTGGGGGCCACGCCGCCGGTGACGATCAAGCCGGCACCGCCCTCGGCCCTTCTCGCCAGGTAGGCGGCCATGCGACGCAGCGGTCCCCAGTCCTCCTCCAGACCGACGTGCATCGAGCCCATCACGACCCGGTTGGGCAGGACCACGTGGCCGAGGTCGAGCGGCGAGAGCAGGTGCGGGTAGGGGCTCGCCGCCGGGTCAGGGGGAAGGGCGGGCCTCATCCGGGACCTCCAGCCAGGTTCCGCCCTGGCAACCGTAGGTGGTGCATCGCTGGTTCCAGCGCCAGCACTCGCGATGGTGGGGAGTGTCGCAGATCGGACAGCCGGTGCGCGGTTCCCCGGCCAGGGGATCGCCGCAGACCGGGCACTCGGGATCCGGGGGGGCCTCGGCGGGACCCACCAGCTCGATGGCCCCGGGTTCGATCGCCGGCTCCACGACGCCCGCGCCCTCGAGGGCGGCCCGGACCCGGAGCACCCTGGGGGCCCGCTTCTCCTCGGGCGCCTTGGGATAGTCCTCGGAGAGCGGGAGGTACTCGATCGGGAGCTGGTGGCGCCCTTCGAGGCGGCCCTCGATCCGGAACTCGAGATCGGCGGTCAGCCGGATCGGGACGTGGACCTCGGGGAGGTTGGCATCCCGCAGCGGGACCACCAGACCCAGGGTGGCCGAGAGGTCGTCGTTCTCCCCGACGGGTCCCGAGAGCTCCCGGACCAGGATCTCGTCGCGGGGTCCCCGGAGGCGGGTGCCGCGGGCCTCTACCGGCCTTCCCCCCTGGTCGAGCAGGCGCATGCGGACCTCGACCCGGTCGCCGGCGTCGAGGAGGTCGGTGGCGAAGCTCACCCGGACCACCAGGGCCCGCCGTCCATGGACCCGGCTCAACTCGAAGCGGGACTCCTCGGTGCGTACCTTGCCGCCCCTGAGGACGGGGTCCACGGACCCCTCCGGCAGGGCCAGGTCCACCGACATGCGGGCCAGGAAGCCTGCCGTGGGGACGAAGAGGCCGAGGGCCGCGACCATGGCGACCAGGGACAGGGGACCCAAGCCCGGTCCCGCGAGCAGGGCACCCGCCAGGAGCGAGAGGGCGACCCCCGCGGAGCCCAGCGCCCCGAGGCCCGCCACCAGCAGGACCACCGGACGCGAGACCCGGTCGGCCAGCGCGTCCCAGCCGTAGGCGAGGCGGTGCAGGGTGCGGCGGATCCGGCGCAGGATCCGGGTCGGCACCGGTACCGTCGGCCCCTGGCCCAGCTCGCGCACGGGGGTGTTGCAGACCGGACAGCGTCCGTCCGCCGCGAGCTGCCCGAAGCGGCGACAACGGGTGCACCAGGAGCGTACGCTCGTGCCGGACCCCACGTCCGGAGTGTGACACGCGCCGGTCGGGGCAGGCTGTCCATGGAGGGGTGGTCGGGATGCTGATCCTCCCGCTCGGACCCGAGTCCGAGGATCTGGAGGAGAAGGAGCGCAGGAGCCCCAGGGTCACCCAGGGGCTGGTGGTCGCGCTCGTCCTGGCCTATGCCTTCCTGGTGGGGGTGGCGCCGCTGGCCTCCCGCGGGGACCGGCTGCTGGCCTGGGGGTACCGCCCCGACCTGCCGCCCGGGCTCGGGGTCCTCACCTACCAGTTGATCCATGGCGATGTCGTCCACCTGGTGGGCAACTGCATCTTCCTCGCCGGGTTCGGGGCCGCGCTCGAGGGCAGCCTGGGACCCATGGCGCTGTTCCTGGTCTTCCTGGCAACGGGGGCGGCGGGAGCCCTGGCCCATGGGTGGGCGGCCGTGCCTCCCGCGCCCGGCGTCCCTCCGGTCCCGCTGGTGGGGGCCTCGGGCTCGATCATGGGCCTGGTGGGCGCCCTGCTCCCCACCGCGCCCTGGCTGCGGATCCGCCTGGTGATCGGGATCTACGGCTGGTGGCGGATCGTGGCGGTGCAGGCCTGGGGAGTGGCCGTCGGGTTCCTGCTCAAGGAAGCGGCCCTGGCCGGGTTCTACGGGACGGCCTCGAACGTCTCCTATGCGGCCCATCTCGGGGGCCTGCTCTCCGGTGCCGTCATGGGCCTGGCCTGGACCACCGTGTTCGGACCCGTGGCCGTGCCCTCGGGGAAGCCGCGCTCGATCCCGAGCGGAGCCATCGCCACCGGGCCGGACCCGTCGGAGTCCCCGGCCTCGGACGGGCCTCGGGTCGAGATCACCGAGGCCGAGCTCTACGAGGCGCAACGGTCGGTGGAGGACCTGGTGCTCCCGATCGGGAAGGACCTGCGGGACGCCTCCAGCCTGTGGGCCCAGTCGATGGAGATGGCGAGCCTCCAGGACCGCTTCCGTCGGGCCCGGAGCCGGGAGCGGGACCCGACCGAGAGCCGGGTGGCCTTCAAGTTCTACCTGAAGGTCCTGGAGGATCCCTCGCTGGCCGGCCACTACCGGGCCTATGCGGGGGCCCGGGCGTCGCGCATGCTGCTCCGGTCGGGACGGTTCGATGCCGCCTTGCGCCTGGCCGAGCGCATCCTCGTGAACAAGCTGCCGGGGGAGACCCAGAAGCACCTGGAGGCCACCCGGGAGGCGGCCCGCGAGGCGGTGGCACGCAAGCGGGGGCGTAGACCCGGGAATTGAGTGCCGTGTCGCATGGGGACCGCCCCGGGACCGGCTACACTCGGGGCGAAGTGGCCCCCGCGGAGCAGCAGAAGGTCGAGCAGCTCGATGGCCGCACCGCCTTCTTCCTGGTCTGCCGCGAGGCGTTCCGGGACGGCGCGGTGGATCCCGGCGAGAACGCCCTGCTCCAGGCCCTGTGCCGGGAGCTCTCGATCGAGAACCGGGATGCCGCCCGGCTGGCGGAAGCGGCCAAGGCCCGGGCCGCGGCCCGGGGGTTCGAGGCCGGGGCGAAGTTCGAGCCGGAGCGGGTGCTGCTGCGGGCCTACCACCTGGTGCACGTCTCCCCGGGGAAGGACGCCGAGCGGGTCCTGGCGATCCTCGAGACCGCCATGAAGTTCCCGCCCGAACGGGCCCGGGGACTCCGCGAGAAGATCGCCGCGCAGCTGGCGGGAGGTATCTCGCCGCTGGGACCCTCGGCCGAGGCCTTCCCCCCGGGTGCCGTCCCTGCCGGGTCGCGTCCCGGGGCGGACCGTCCCGGGCGTGCCGCCGCCTTCACCGACCTCCAGGCCGCGGTTCCGCCCCCGGAGGCGGAGGCCGATGCCCGGAAGGACCCTGCCGGGGTCCTCGGCGAGGCACCCGTCCAGGCGCCGGCTCCCGCCGTGGCAGGGTTCGCGGCGGTGGTCCCGGTGGGCGTGGCGGCGCCGGCACCTGCGGTCAAGGCCGGGCCGGCCGGCCCGGTCAAGGACGCGGGAGGGGGGGACGCCGGGGGAGCCGAGGACCCGCTGGTGGCGGCGTCGGGATGGACGGTGCCGCACTGTTTCCGCCTGGCCTCCGAGGCCCAGGTACGCCATCCGCGCCTCTGGCTCGCGCTCGCCGCCATCGGCGCCACCACCTGGCTCCACCCCTCGGTCCAGGTGCTGGTCGGGCCCTCGCTCTCGCTGCTCGCGGTGGGGGCGGCCTGCGACTTCGCCCGGGGCGAGAAGAAGATCGAGATCGCCGACGTCTGGTCGCGCTGGGGCGACCGTCTGCTGCCGTCCATCCTGAACGGGTGGATCCTGGGGACGATCGCGGCTGCCGGCCTGGTGCTCGGTCTGGTGCTCTGCGCGGTCGGGCAGCAGACCCGTTCGGTCCTCTCGCTGCTCGCCGGATCCGTGATCCTGCTGGTGTGCGGAGGGATCGCCTTCCGGGTGGGGACGTTCGCGATGCACGAGGTGATCCTGGGCCGGAAGAACCACATCCATGCCGTGAAGGGCTCCTACGCCTTGCTGGGTCGGAACTCCCCGGAGGTGTGGGCCGGGATCGCGGCGCTGGGATCCGCGGTGCTGGTGGTGCTCTTCGCCATGCGGATCGGGTCCGGGAAGTTCGGCGAGGCGGTCGGGAGGGTGGTGGGCCAGGGGGGGATCGAGCTGGTGCTCCCCTTCCTGCACCTGCTCGACATCGCGGTCACGGCCTTCCAGTGGATGGCGCTCGACTGGGCCTGGGCGGTGCTGACGTTCCTGTACCTGCGCCAGACCTACCGGACCTGAGGATCCCGTGCGTCCCCTCCAGGTCTTCCTGAATCCGACGGCGGCCCAGGGTCGCGGCGAGGAGCGCTTCGCCGAGGTCGAGGCCCTGTTGTGGAAGGACGGGATCCCCTTCGACCTCCACCGGGTGGCGCCCGGGGAACTCGCCCTCTCGGTGGTCGAGGTCCTGGCAGCCGGGCACCGCGACCTGGTGGCGGCCGGTGGCGACGGGACCGTCAACGCCCTGGTCAACGTGCTGATGGACCTGGAGCCGGAGAAGAGGGCGGGCATCCGCCTCGGGGCCCTGGCGCTGGGGTCCTCCAACGACCTCCACAAGCCGGTCCCGCCCGATGCCTGGTACGCCCGGGTGGCGGCCCGCATGGATCCCGGGGCCTCGGTGAAGCGGGCCGTCTACCGGCTGGAGCACGACCACGGCACGGTCCACTACCTGCAGAACTCGTCGGTGGGCCTGGTCGCCCGGGGTTGCCGGCTCTTCTCGCACGCATGGGCCCCGTTGCGCTGGTTGATCCGCCGGAACTACCAGATGGGGGTCGGCCTGCTCTCGCTCTACAACGTGCTCACCCACCGGCCGGAGCGGGTTACCCTGCGCCTGGCTGGCCGCGAGGAGTCGGGTCTCTTCAGCGGTGTCACCGTGTTGAAGCAGGGAGCCGTGGCCGGCAGCATGACGTTCCGCACCATGAGGAGCCATGACGATGGCCTCTTCGACGTGGTCTGCCTGGAGCCGGTGGGACTCTCCGAGCTGCCCGCGGTGCTCGAGAAGCTCGCCGCCGAGGGTCCCTCCGGCGATCCCCGCATCCACCTCTTCCAGGCGAATTCGCTGGAGCTCCGGTTCGACCGGCCCACCCTGGTCGAGTACGACGGCGAGACCCTGGAGACGACCGTGGCGCGCTACTCGATCGTGCCCGATGCCCTCTCGCTGATGGGGCCAGGGGTGCCGCGGTGAGCCGGAGCCACCTGCTCGATCCGCTCCATGAGTTCCGGTTCGTGAGCAAGGTGGCCGCGGGCCTGCCGCGGTCCCCGAGGCAGCGGAACCGGATCCATGAGTCGGATGCCGAGATCCTGGAGCTCGAGTCGGGGGAGCTGCTGGCCGCCACCGTGGATGGCCTGCACGAGGAGTACCAGGTGGGGCTGCTGCGCGACCCCGGGACCCTGGGATGGGCGACGGTGGCCCACTCGCTCTCGGACCTGGCGGCGGTGGGCGCCGACCCGCTGGGGGTCCTCTTCTCGTGGGAGCTGCCCCGGGGGGCCGAGGACGCCTGGTGCCAGGCCCTCTCGGGAGGGGCGGCCGCGGCCCTCTCGGCCCATGGCACCTTCGCCCTGGGCGGGGACACCAGTTTCGCCGAGCAGCCCGCCTTCCACTGCGTGGCGCTCGGTTCGGTCCGGGGCGGACCCCCGGTGTCGCGGGTGGGAGCCCGGGCCGGGGACCGGCTGGTGGTGACCGGTCCGATCGGGCACGGGAACCTGCTCGGGATCGCACGGCGGGTCGACGAGGGCCTGCGGGCCCGGCTGGAACGCGAGTACCGTCCCCGGGCTCGCTTCGAGGCGATCGCCGCGGTGCGCCCCTGGGTGCGGGCCGCCATCGACACCAGCGACGGCCTGCTCTCGGCGGTGGACCTGCTGGCGCGCTTGAACGGCCTCGGGGTCCGGCTGTCGCTCTGCGACGACCACTACCACCCGGTGCTGCGCCAGCTCTCGGGCTCGGCGAGCTTCCCGTTGTGGATCGGCGGCGCCTTCGGGATGGGAGAGTACGAACTGCTGCTGGCGATCCCCGCCGACTCGGTGGACCGCGCCATGGCGGCTCTGGCGGCGCGGGAGGTCCCGGCCCGGGAGGTGGGTGCCTTCACCGCCGAGCCGGCGATCACCATGCCGTTGGCGGGCCGACAGGTCGCGGTCGACACCACCCGGCTGCTCAACCTGTTCGCCGAGAGCGAAGACGTGGAGGCCTACGTCCAGGGACTGCTGGCGTTCGACGCCGGACTCCGCGCCGGGCCGTGACCGGGCGGGTCCTGGTCACGGGGGCGAGCGGCTTCCTCGGGACCCATCTGGTGGCGAGGCTCCTCTCCGAGGGCCGCACCGTGGCGGCGTTCATGCCGGACGATGCCGCGGCCCCGGGGTTCGCGGACCGGCTGGAGCGGCTGGCCGCCTTCCTCACGCTGACGATCGACCGGAGGCGACTGGTCGAGGTGCGGGGCGGCTTCGAGGATCCCTGGAAGATGCGCGCCCTGGTGGCCGAGTGGCCCTCGTGGATCCACACCGCGGGGACGGTGCAGGGGGACAGGGCGGATCGCTTCGAGGCCGGGAATCCCGGTCTGGTGCGGAGGATGCTCGACACCCCGGGTTGGAGCCCGGGGCACCGGGTGGTCTTCGTCTCCTCGGTGGCGGCCCAGGGGCCGGGCGGCGAGGACGGTCCGGTGCGGGAGACGGACCCGCCGCGACCCCAGGGGCTGTACGGGACCTCGAAGCGGGCGGCCGAGGACCTGCTGCTGGGGAGCCGGGCACCCTTCGCCCGGGTGGCGCTGCGTCCGTGTTCGATCCTGGGGCCCGGCGACCCGCATTTCCTGGGGATGTTCGCGGCCGCCCACCGGGGCCTCTACGTGAAGTTCGTGCTCGCCGAGCAGCGGTTCCAGACCGTCTACGCCCCGGATCTGGCGGCGGTGGTCTCGCGGGCGCTGGCTCGCCTCGAGGCCGGCGACCGGCTCTCGCCCGCGATCCAGGTGGGCGATCCCAGGGTGCTCCTCCATGCCGACCTGGCCGCGGCCCTGGCGAACTCCTTGGGGCATCCGGTGCGGACCGTGCGCCTCCCGGCCTTCCTCGCGATCCCGTACGCGGCGGCCAATGCGCTGGCCGAGAGATGGGACGGCGTGGCACGGATCCCGGGGCTCGACAAGCTCCGCGACCTGGCGACTCCCTGTTGGGTCCACAGCTTCGCCCGTTGCCAGGAGGAACTCGGACCGGTGGCCTGGACTCCGCTCGAGGAGGTCTGCCGCCGGGTGGACCGCTGGTACCGCGAGACGGGAGCCTATGGCGACTGAGCCTGGGCCCGGGCCGGCGGGGGGCCGCTACCGGACCGTCGAGGTGCTGGGGAGGGGCGGCCTGGGCGCGGTCTACCGGGCCGTCGACCAGGAGACCGGCCGCCAGGTGGCGCTCAAGGTGATGCGGGCGCCGCCCGGCTACGAGGAGAAGGGGGCCGAGCGGTTCCGGCGCGAGGCCCGGGTGCAGGCGAAGCTGCGCCACCCGCACCTGATCGAGGTCTTCGACGCCCGCCTGGAGGGGCCGGATCCCTGGATGGTGCTCGAACTGGTGGAGGGTCGCACCCTGCGCCAGCTGGTGCGGGACGAGGGACCGAGACCCGCCGGGGAGGTGGTGCGCCTCGGGTGCGAGATCGCCGGTGCGGTGGCCGTGCTCCACGAGGCGGGCGTGCTGCACCGGGACCTCAAGCCCCAGAACGTGATGGTCCGCGACCGGGATCGGAGTGCCGTGGTGATGGACCTGGGGCTGGCGCACGTCGAGGGGGCGACGGTGCTCACCGGGACCGGCGAGCTGGTGGGGACTCCGGTCTACCTGCCGCCGGATGTGCTGCGGGGAGGGGAATGGACCCGGGCTGGCGATGTCTACGGGATCGGGGCCATCCTCTTCGAGTTGGTCACCGGGCGGCGACGGGTCCCCGGGACGAGCGTCAAGGAGATGCTCGACAACGTGCTGGCGGGCCGGTTCGCCGAGATCGGTGGCGAGGAGGGCGTCCCGTCGTCGTTGGCTGCCGTGATCCGCACCGCACTGGCGACCGATCCGAGGCGTCGCCCCCAGGACGCCCGGGCCCTGCTCGGGGAACTCGAGCGGGTGGCGGGCGAGCTGGAGGACGGTGGCGGGACCGGGGGGCAGGCGTCATTTCCGGTCGGGAGCGTGGGCGCGGCAGGTGCCGGCTCCGGCGAGACGGTCCGGGGAGATGCCACGGTGGCGATGGCACCTGGGGGTGGACACGGCGACCCGGCTCCGCGATCCGTGGGGAGCAGCGGTGCGGAGGGTGCGGGCCCGCGGACCCGCCGGTTCGGATGGCTGGCCCTGGGCGCGGTCTGTGTCTGGATGGGCCTGGGGGCGCCAGGATTCTCGAGGGTCCCCGGTCGTGACGGGGGTGGGTCGAGGCTGGACCCGCTGGTCGTCCCGCCACGCTGGGGTCCCGGAGGGGGCCTGGTCCTCGATCTCCGCGAGCGGGGGCGTCTGGTCGTGCCGGGGCGGGAGGGATCCAGTGGATCCCAGGCGGTGGGCCCGGGACCGGTGGTGGTCCCGGCCTCGCAGGTCGAGGGTGCGACGTTCCTCGAGATCGTCGGAGAGGAAGGCGGCCAGGGTCGGGTGGAACTCGATCCGAAGGCCTTGGCCCTCGCCACCTTGGCCTACCTGGGGTCGGCGCTCGACGGGGAGGATTCCCGCGAGGTCCTGCGCGAGGTTGCCATGGGGGGCGGCGAGATGCCCGGCTTCGAGATCGAGCGCGAGGCCTGGGAGATCCTCTCGGTGCGGTTCGACGAGGCCTTCGAGGCCCTTCCCGATGGACCTCCCCGGATCCGGTTCTGGAACGCGTTCCAGCGGCTGAGACTTCTGGTCGTCGGGCTGGTGTGGCGGGGCCGACCGGCCGGCGGTTCAGGGCCTGCGCCGGGCCGGATGGGGGCGCTCTGGAGTCGACCTGTCGGTGAGCCCAGGGGAGCTCCCAAGCCCGAGGACGCCATGGAGCTCCGGCCCATGGACGGAGCCGAGCCCTGGCGGGGTCATCCCGGAGAGCGCCACCTCGGTCTGGTGGTCCCCAGTTCGGCCCGCCTGCTCCTGCTCACCCGTTCGGTGGACTTCGCCACCCGGGTGCGGGTCCGCTGGCCGGAGGGCAGGCCGAGGGGACTGGTCGAGGTGTGCGCATTGCGTTTCCCTGCCGAGGTCGTGCTGCGCATGGCACCGGTCGAGGGAGGCGCATGGTTCCCGGAGTTCCACCTGCCGCTGCCCGGGGGCGGGGGACCGGACGATCCCTCGTTCCGGGGAGTGGTGTCGCTCCGGATCCCCCTGGGGATGGAGCCTCCTCCGGGGGCCGAGGTCGAGGTCGTCCTGGAGCCCATCGTCGAGCCCCTGGAGGAGGCCGTTCACATCTTCTGGATCCGGGCTGGATGAGGGTCGTCGCAGGCGCAGCCGGAGCGCCGAGGGTTCATCCCGAGGGAGCAGCGGTGTGTCTGGCATGTCCGAGAGCCCGGAGGTGAGCGCCATGTAGC
>CAYOHP010000029.1:0-57732 GCA_964403795.1 uncultured bacterium
ATGGCGCTCACCTCCGGGCTCTCGGACATGCCAGACACACCGCTGCTCCCCCGGGATGAACCCGGGGCGCTTCGGCTTCGCCCGAGCTCCTACGAGCCGGTCTGGACCACTTCGGTCCGGGCCTGGGAGGCGGCGGCGTTCCAGGGGAGGGCCGAATCCGGGACCCAGTGGGCCACGAAGCGACCGCCCGGGAAGCCCTGGAGTTCCTCGGTGTAGTCCGGATGGTCGGGAACCGCCTGGGTCCACTCGACCTGGTAGCCCTTGGAGGCCGCGAACCGGAGGAGGATCTCGAGGTTGGCCCGGTCCGGGACCTCGACCTTGGCCATGCCTTCTTCCACCTGGAGGTAGAAGAGGGCCGGGAACTCACCCTTCTGGAAGTACATCCAGCGATCGTTCTTGACGAGGTTCTCGATGTCCATGGGGGGTCGTAGGCTAGGGGCTGGGGCTCCCGGCCGTCAACTCCCGCTTCCCCGCCTGCCCGCTTCCGTCGGGCCCGGTCGGCGTGGTAGGGTAGGAGGGTCTCCCGGGGGTCCCGTGCGGTAGTCCGCTCCGGATGTGTTCCCGGGAGCGTCGATGGCGCCTCGGACCGGGATGGTTCGAGCCGTGTCCCCAGCCGCCACGCTCCATCGGCAGCGATAACGGCCGCCCGACGGCCGTCTGGAGGAATCTTGCTGGACCCTTATGCCCTCGATCCCGAAGCCGAGCCGGCCGCCGGGGCGGCCGACGACGCCGACGGGGATCTCGACGGAGGCTCCGACCCGGAGGCCGTCGGGGAGATGGAAGTCGAGGACACCGAAGCCACCCTGGAGGAGGCCGAGGGGATCGACACCGGGGGGGAGGACCTCGAGTCCTCCGGACCCGACGGGATCGCTCTCCTGGAGCGCTGCCTGGCCCCCCACGAAGAGCGTCCCCTGCTGGTCGACCGGACCTTCCCCGAGGAGGACCTCGACCCGGAGGCGCTGAAGATCGTCCATCGGCTGCAGCGCCATGGACACGCCGCCTTCCTGGTCGGCGGCTGCGTCCGGGACCTGCTGGCCGGACTGCACCCCAAGGACTTCGACATCGCCACCTCGGCGACCCCCCGGCAGATCAAGCGCCTCTTCCGCAACTGCCGCATCATCGGCCGACGCTTCAAACTGATCCACATCTTCTTCCGGGACGGGAAGATCATCGAGGTGGCCACCTTCCGGAGCGCCCCCGAGGCCGCGGCCAACGGCGAGGAAGAGCTGCTGATCGTCGACGACAACACCTTCGGGACCGCCCGGGAGGACGCCTTCCGCCGGGACTTCACGATCAACGCGCTGCTCTACGACCCGTTCAGCCGCAAGATCGTTGACTTCGTCTCCGGGGTGGCGGACATCGAGCGGGAGCGGATCCGGTCGATCGGCGATCCCGACATCCGGTTCCGCGAGGATCCGGTCCGCATGTTGCGGGCGCTCAAGTTCGCCGCCCGGCTGGCCTTCGAGATCGAGGTCACCGACCGCCAGGCCCTCTCCCGCCACCGGACCGAGCTCCTGAAGGCCCCCATGGCCCGGCTGCTCGAGGAGATCCACAAGATGCTCGGCTGCGGCGCCGCCGCCGAGTGTTTCCGGGGCCTGAAGCTCACCAACATCCTGCAGGTCCTCCTGCCCACGGTGGACAGCCTGGTCCAGCCTCCCGGCGAGGGCTCGCCCTTGTTCTGGAAGCTGCTCGAGATCCTCGACCGCACCAGCGGGGGGAAGCGCATCTATTCGAACGCGGTGATGCTGGCCTGCCTGGTCCATCCCTGCTACCTGGCGTCCACCGGCGAGGAGCCGGGCCACGGCAGCTATGGACACCAGGTCAAGTGGCTGGCGAAGTTCTTCGACAGCTGCGACCTGCTCCGCCAGGTGCCGCGTCGGGACAAGCTCCGGGTCCGGTCCATGCTGGCGGGGCTCCGACGCTTCGACCCCGCTACCCGGGGGGGCCGGACCTCGCTCAAGGCCTTCCTCCACCGCGAGTACTTCCCCGACCTGTTCGCCTACTGGAAGCTCCTGGTGGAGGCGACCGGCAAGGGGACCGAACTCGTCGAGGAGTGGACCGAGCGGGCCATGCCGCTCTTCGAGCGCCGCTCGCGGGCTCCCGAGAGCGACGGCGACTCCCGGCCCGAGGCCAGTAGCGCCGACGAATTCGGACCCGAGCCCGGGCTGCCGTCCGGAGGGTCTCCGCGGGAGTCCCGTTTCCACGAAGGTCCACGCCTTCCGCCCGGAGAGCGCCAGCCACCCCGCGGGGCCAACCAGCCCCGATACTCCGGGTTCGGCGTGGTGGAGAACCCCGATCCATTCCGGGGCTATCGCCAGCTCGGGTTCGGTGCCACCCACCGGGCCGTGCTGGCCCCGATGGGTTTCGGCGAGGCCATGCGCTCGAATCTCCAGATCCGGCTCGCCAGCCTGGGTTTCGGCGAGGACAGCGCCAACGCGGTGGCCCGCACCGGCATGATCACGGCCGGTTTCGGAGCCGAGGGCTTGCTGGCAGGCAAGCCTCCGGTCAAGAAGAAGCTCCCCATCATCCCGGGAGTGAACACCGGCGACGGGGATCCGGCCCTGGCCAGCAATCGGCGGCGCAAGCGCAAGAACCGCCGGGTGCGACGCGACGGGCGACGCCCCGGGGGCGGAGGAGGCGGCGGCGGCGGGGGAATGGGATCCGGCGGGCGGCCTTCGGGCCAGGGCGGACGTCGGCGGCGGCGCCGAAACCGCTGATCCGTCCGGGCCCGCACCCGGCCGGCAGGCCTACTCGATCTTCTGGAAGACCTCGGAGAGCCGCACCGCTTCGCGAGGGGCACCGATCGGCTGGAGACCCCAGCAGGAGAACCGGACCTTGCGCCCTCCCCGGGGAAGGATGGCGGCATCGACGACCATCCGGGCGCCAAGACGCGGCTCGTCCTTCCCGGCCACCACCTCGGGCCGGCTGCCCGGCCGACCCCATGCCAGGAAGAGCGATCCGTCCCGGGCCTCGACCTCCGCCACCAGCAGGTAGGAAGCGTCCCAGTCCCGGATCGTGAAGACGAGCTCCAGGTCGCCGGGAACGTCGCGGGTCGAGACCAGGATCGAGAGAGGGCTGTCGACATAGGATCGCTTCTGTCCGAAGGTGCCGGCGAAGGTCACGGCCACCGCTCCGGAGAGTCCATGACCGGGGTCCACGAAGCCCGCTCCCTGCGGATTGCGCGGCTTCAGGCTGTCGTCGTAGAGGTCTCCCTGGGGCGTCCCTCGACGCATCGACGACCAGGTCCGGACGGTCTCCCAGCGGCCGCCCTCGGCCTCCAGGACGCGCAGTTCCTCGCTATGCCACTGCTCGGGGGTCGTCCCCTCCCGCCAGCCGTCCAACTCGGGTACCGGATCCAGCCTTGCCCCGCGACGGACCAGCCGGCCCGGATCGGGGACCTCCCCGGTGTCCAGCAGGGGACCCACGTCACTGCGCCGGGTCCTGGTCAGGAGCTCCTGGACCACGAAGATCCGGGCGGCCTCGCTCACGGACTCCCCGTCGACCGGGAAGCCGTCGAGTTCCCGGAGCAGCGCGGCCAGGCGGGGAGCGAAGGTACGGAAGGCGGTCCGCCCCTGCTCCCAGGTCTCGGTGACGACCTCCGGCCTCTGACCTTCGACCAGGTCGAGGGCCGCCCGGATCCGGGCATCGGCCTCGAGCTCGCGGCGGAGGGTGGCGAGCCGGGAGCGGAGTTCTTCGGCCGAGGGAGGCGGGACCACGGTCCCCGAGCCGGGCGGCGCAGCGGACGCCCCCGGGGGGGGTTCGACCGGTCGGACCGTGACCCGCTGGATCCAGCCCGCCGCCAGGCCCAGGACCAGGCCCAGGAGCCCCACTGCCCAGGGGGATGCCGCCAGGTTGCCGTCCCGACGACGGCAGGCCCTCACCCGGGGGCTCCCGGAGCCTCCGGAACCTCGGGGACCTCGGGGTCCTCGTCCCGCTCGGCCCGAGCCAGGCACCCGGCCAGGTAGTCCTTGACCTTCCTGGAGAGGCGGGTCGAGGCGAGCTCCCTCAGCCGTTCCAGGCAGGTCGGATCCCGGAGCATGGCGAGACCGTAGATCGCCGGGACCACGATCCCGGGATCGGGCGACTTCGAGAGCCGGACGAAGCCGGTCTGGATCCGCTCCCGCGACGCCTCCGGACACTCCGCGGCCCGCCCGTGCACCGCCAGGGCATCGGCCGCCATCCAGGCGGCGCCCTCGCGATTGTCGAAGATGCGCTCGAGGCAAGCCAGCGCCGCCTCGACCAGTTCGAGGTCCAGGTCGGCCGGCAGTCCGAGGCTGACGAAGTCGGCCCAGGCGTGGAAGAGCGCGAAGGTGGCACCCCGGTGGTCGGACAGGTCGCCGTCCTTGAGGACCTGCGCCATGGCTCGCGCTCCCGGAGCCCCCAGATCGACCAGGTCGACCGCGGCCGCGGCCCTCAGGTTCTCGTCGGGGGAGAAGAACGCTGCCATGATCTCCACCAGGCGAGCGCGGTCTTCGTCGGAGAGGTCCTTGGGGTACTCGGCCTCCAGGACCCGGGGGGCCGGGCCGGGGCGAAGCCAGTTCTCGGGGGGGGGCCGTCGTTCCATGACGTCCCGAAGCCTAGCACCCGGACACCGGATCCGCCCCAGGACGAGAGGGGTACCGGATCCGCCCCGCTCAGGGTTCGCCGGCCAGGATGCCGGCGGCCTCCGCCGCCGCCTCCCGGTACCAGGCGAGGCGCTCCGCGAGCCGGGTCCGTCCCGGGGCTCGGGCCACCGCCCTCTCCTGGACCGAGACCGCCTCCTGGGCGCGTCCGGCCTCGAGCAGGGCCCGGGCCAGGGTATCCAGGAACTGGGCGCTCTCTCCCGCCTCGGCGAGGGCTTCCCGGGCCAGGGTCACGGCTCGCTCCGGGTCCCGCACCACGGGATCCCGGCTGGTGGCCAGGACCCAGGCCAGGCTGTTCTTGGAGGCGGTACCGGGCGGGTGGTGGTCGATCGCCTCGGCGTAGTGGGCGGCCGCGGCCCGCTCCTCGCCCAACCTCCGCTCCGCCTTGGCGAGCAGGAACAGGGCATAGGCTCGGGCTTCGCCGACCACGTCCTCCAGGGCGAGGACCTCGAGCAGGCGGGTCCGGGCGGCTCGGGGACGCCCCGCGTCGATCTCGGCGTCGGCGGCTCGCACCGCAGCGCGATAGACCTCCATGGTGGTCTCCGCCCCGGCATCGGCATCGGCATCGGCATCGGCGCCAGGAACCTTCGCCGGCTCGACCGGAGCCGATTTCGCCTGCTGCGTTGCGGGAGGGACTGCGTCGTGGTCCTCGGGAACGGCCACCGGGATCTCCTCCCGGACCGGTTCGGCAGCGACCGTGACGGCCTCCTCCGCCGGCTCCTCCGCGCCCCCCGAAGACGGGATCCCGGCAGGGACCAGCTCCTCCTCCACCTTCCCGGAAGCCGACGGCTCGGCCTCCGGGGGCTCCCCTTCCATCGCCAGGGCTACCAGTCCCGCCAGGGAACCGTCCACCGGCAACTCGCCTTCCTCGGGGATCGTGCTCCGTCCCCCTCCAGAAGCTGCGCGCTCTCCGGGATCCTCTCCGGACTCGGGGACGAACGGCCCGGACGAAGGCGGGACCGGTGCCTCGTCCGACGACATCGGCTCCACGGTGGCAACCGGCTCCGAGGCGGGGGCAGCAACCGGTGCGGGATCCACCACCTCGGGACCCGGCGCCTCGACGGCGTCCGGCGCCTTCCCGGGAATCCCGGTCGCGGCCCTCGCCGGGACCACCGCCACCGCTTCGCTGGCCGGCTCCTCCCCGAGGAGGGGCGCGTAGCGGAGCACCACCGAGGGCGTCGGCACCCGGGTGGGACTCGGGGCCGGGAGCATCGAGAGGCAGTGGATGGCGACGTAGAACACCGCCAGGGCCGCCAGATTCAGGGCCATGAGGGAGCGCGGCGTGACGACCATGGGGACCTTTCCCGGGAATCCCGACCGTATCGATCCCCTCATCGACCCCTGGGGACCAGGGTCCCGAGCCCAGGAACCCGACCTCTCGCGGGCGATTTGTCGCCGGCCCGCCCCCCCACCCGCCAGGGTCGAGGCCGGGGCGTCCTCAGACGGCAACCGCCCGCTTGGGATCGAGCAGGATCCGCCTGGCCACCTGGAGCGCCACTCCCCGCGCCACTTCCAGGAAGGCCCGGGACACAGGACTCTCCGGGTCCCGCACCACCACGGGAACGCCCTCGTCCCCGGCGGCCCGAACCGCCGGCACCAGAGGGATCTCCCCCAGGAAGGGGACGCCCTGCCGCTCGGCCTCGTCCCGGGCTCCGGCGTGGGCGAAGATCTCGTGGCGGGTCCCGCAGGTCCCGCACTCGAACCAGCTCATGTTCTCGACCAGGCCCAGGATCTCGGCGTGGACCTTCCGGAACATGGTGATCCCCTTGCGGGCGTCCGCCAGGGCCACGTCCTGGGGGGTCGAGACCATCACCGCCCCGGTCAGCGGGACCACCTGCACCAAGGTGAGCTGGGCATCCCCGGTCCCGGGCGGCATGTCGACCACCAGGTAGTCGAGCGGCCCCCAGTCCACGTCGGTGAGGAACTGCCGGAGCGCCTGCTGCACCATCGGCCCGCGCCAGACCTGGGCATCCTCCTCGCCGGTCAGGAGCCCGATGCTCATGACCGGGACCCCGTGCGCCAGGAGCGGCTGCATGCGATCCCCGACCACGGTCGGCCGACCCGTGATCCCCATCATGGTCGGGGCCGAGGGTCCGTAGATGTCGGCGTCGAGGAGGCCGGCCTTCGCCCCCAGCCGCGCCAGGGCCACCGCCAGATTGGCAGCCACCGTGGACTTGCCGACGCCCCCCTTGCCGCTGGCCACCGCGATCACGTTGCGGACCTCGCCGACCGGTCCCTGGCCGGCCCAGGGGTCGGTGACCGAGAGGAGCTTCCCCGGCTTGGGGGTGGGGCGGGTGAAGCGGGGAACGTCGACGCCCATGGCCACCCGGACGTCCCGGATCCCGGGGACTTCCAGGGCGATGGCCCGGCAGTCGGCCTCGACCTCGCCGGTTTCCGCCATCCCGGGAGCCGGGAGGGCGACCTCCACGCGGGCCACTCCGTCCTCGATCCCGACCCCGCGCAGGGAACCGGCGGAGGCCAGGTCGAGGCCCAGGGAAGGCAGATCGACCGCCCCCAGGCGCGTCCTGAGGAGATCCGCTGACGGAGCGCCCATGCCGACCTCCTCCGGGCCGGGATGCTATCACGGAGAGGCGGATCCCACGGCTGCTACACTGAGCCGGGGAGGCCTTCCGCCGGATACCCGGGGCGGCCCCCGAGGAACCGCGTTGACCGAATCCCACCCCGACCCGTCGATGAAGTGCCAGGTCTGCGGCGAGGAGCTCCAGGCCGCCACCGCCCATGCCTGCGAACGCTGCGCGGCACCCCACCACGCCGACTGCTGGGCCTTCAACGGAAAATGCGCCATCTTCGGCTGCGGCGGCCAGCACGTCATCCCCTTCCGCGACCTCCCGCTCGCGATCCGTCGCAAGGAGATGACGATCACCGAGCACACCCGACCCGACTTCTCCCTGGTGCCGGTGGTCGAAGGCCTGACCCGCAAGCTCATCACCCGCTCCAAGGACCTTCCCAAGACGATCGGCGCCGGCCTCTTCGGCAGCTTCCTCACCATGCTCGGCTTCGGCCTCTTCGTCAGCGGGTCCGGGACCCGGGACGCCACCCTCTGGCTGGGACTCCTCTTCTGCGGCCTGGCCCCCGGGATCCTGGCCCCCTTCGTGGCCCCGACCCAACACCGCCGCCCCTACCTCGCCTCCAGCATCTCGGGGGTGCTGTTCTTCCTGTTCTACGCCCTCCGCTTCGGCCCCTCCCGCTTCTTCTGGTCGACCCTCACCGTGGCGGCCGGGATCCTCTTCTCGACCAGCCTGGCGGAAGCCGTCTTCGGCAAGCTCACCCCGCTGGGCAACGCCTTGGGGAAGGCAGCCACCCCGATCCGACACCTCTCGAGCTGGGGCTTCTTCCTGTTGGCGATCCACATGGGGGCGTGGCTGAACGGGGAAGCCCTCTCGGCGCTGGCCTACCAGGAGATCTCGGTGCTCTCGGTACTGGCCCTGTTCGCGGCCGTCCCCGCCCTGGAGATGGGCAAGGAAGAGCTGCGCAAGCGGGAAGGTCTCACCTCCACCCGGACCCGTCCGGGCGTCGCCCTGCCCCCCGGGGACGAGCCCGCCATGGTGACCGGGAACGAGTAGAGCCGATTCCGGCCCCTCCCTCCCCCTCGCCGGTCGACCGATGGTAGGGACATGGCCCGTCGCGCCGTTGCCCTGGTTCTCGCCTGCCTGCTCGCCCGGTACCCGGCCTCTGCGGCCGACGAGGTCCGGATCCTCGAGAACCCCTTCCATCCCACCCCCTTCTCGCTCCCTCCCAGGGTCGGGGCCACCCTGGTCGAGATGGGCAACGGGAGCTGGTTGGTGGCCGGTGGAACCGACCCCCGGACCGGAACCCGACCCGAAGCATTCGTGTTCACTCCGGGTCCCTACCAGCGACGCATGGAGGCGGCCCGGAGCGGTCAGGGCGGGACCTGGAAGCGGACCGCCCCCATGCGATTCGAGCGCGCCTTCGCCACCGGGGCCCTGCTGGCGGACGGGAGGGTCCTGATCGCCGGCGGGTTCGATCGCCGGGGACATCCCCGGGTGGAGGCCGAGGTCTTCGATCCGCGACGCGGCACCTGGTGCCGGGTGGGGGACCTGGACTCGCCAAGGGCCGGGGCCGCCGCCACCCGCCTCAGGAACCACCGGATCCTGGTGGTCGGCGGCTATCGGGGCCCGCATCGGCCCACCGCCACGGTGGAGACCTTCGACCCGGGCCACGACGAGTTCGATGCCCACCCATGGCGCCTGGCCGAGCCGGCGGCCTTCCCCGCGGTCTGCCGGCTCGACGACGGGGATGTGCTCATTACCGGGGGCTGGACGGGCCACCACGCTTCGGACCAGCTCCTGCTCTTCGACGACCGGGGTGGCCCCTTCGATCCCCGGGCCGGTTCCCCCCGCCATCCCATGTCCCGGGGATCCTTCCGGGACCACGGCCGGCTCGCCGGCCGCCGCGCCGGGCATCGGATGCGAAGGCTCGGCGACGTGGTCCTGATCGAGGGAGGACGGGACGGCGAGCCCTGCCGGCTCTCGCCCCCGGCGGACCCGCCCGAGGTCTGGGATCCGGTCCGTCCCCACCGGACCAGCGCCTTCGAGGAGATCGGACCGCTCGATCCCCGGGAGCCCATGACCATCGCGAGCCCCGAGGGCGATCCCCCGGTCGCCTGCGGGCTCCCTCCCTGCATGGACGAGTCGATCCCGGCGCCTCGCCCGTCGCTGCTCCTGTGGATCTTCCCCACCGACCGTCGCTGGCCCTGGGACGGCGAGCGCTGGTACCGGGAGACGCCGGTCCGGCTGGAGCCCCGGGACCGGGTCTGGCCGTTCCCGGCCTCCACCCGGGATCCACGACCCGACGAACGGCCGGCAGGCTGGCCGGATCTGGTACAAAGGACCTCACCGTGAGCCCCGATCCGACCCCGGAGACCCGCGAGAGCGACATCGTCCGCCAGCTGGCGGTCGCCAAGGACGCGGCCCGCAGGCTGGCGACCACCGATCCGCAGCTGCGGCGCCAGGGACTTCTCGCCATGGCCGACGGCCTAGAGACCCATGCGTCACGCCTCCTGGAAGCCAACCGCATCGACTTCGAAGCCGGCGAGAAGGCCGGTCTGGAGCCCTCCCTCCTGGACCGGATCCACCTCGACCGACGCCGGGTCCAGAACGCGGTGGCGGTCTTCCGGGCGGTCGCCGCCGAGCCCGACCCGGTGGCGATCCCCGACGAGTCCACCCGTCTCGAGTCGGGCCTGGAGATCGTCCGGATCCGGGTGCCGCTCGGGGTCGTCGGCATGGTGTACGAGGGGCGCGCCCACCTGGCCCTCGAGTCCCTCCCGGTGGTCCTCAAGGCCGGCAACGCGGCGGTGGTCCAGGCCGGCCGGGAGAGCTGGCACACCCAGGCCGCCATGGCCGAGATCCTCTCGGAGGCCGGGCTGGTGGCGGGACTCCCGGTGGGCTTCCTCGAGGTCCTGGACGGGCACGTCTCCCATTCGTTGCTGACCCTGCTCGATCGCGGCGACCTGGTCGACCTGGTGCTCTGCCGGGGAGCCCGACCCTTCGTGGATCGGATCCTGGAGGCCTCCCGGGTGCCGGTGCTCTGGCACGGTCCCGGGGTCTGCCACCTCTACGTGCACCGGGATGCCGATCTCGAGCTTGCCGAGCGCCTGGTCTGCCACGGCAAGCTGGAGAACCCCGCATCGCCGACGTCGCTCGAGTGCCTGCTGGTGGACCGTTCCATCGCCGGGGCGCTGGCCGAGAGACTGGCACCCAGGTTCGCCGCCGAAGGCGTAGAGGTCCGCACCTCGGAGGGGGGCTTCCCCATCTGGGCACCGCTGGGCGTGAGCACTGTCATGGCGACCCAGGCGGACTGGGGGGCGGAGTTCCGGCGCAAGGTCCTGGCGCTCCGCCTGGTGGAGGACCAGGACGAGGCCCACGACCACATCTTCAAGTACGGCAGCGGACACTCGGAGGCGATCTGCACCCGGAGCCTGGGGGCGGCCCGCCGCTTCCAGCGGGAAGTGGACGCCGCCTGCGTCTACGTGAACGCCTCGACCCACCTCTCGCAGGGGGAGTCGCTGGGTCTGGGGCGGGACCTGGGGGTCTCGACCGGGAAGCTCCACGTCCGGGGACCCATCAGCTCCAGGTACCTGACCACCTTCAAGTACCTGGTGACCGGCGAAGGCCACCTCCGGGGCTGACTCCCGGTCGCCGGGGTCCCCGGCACCCCGTGGGCCCGTGTCATTTCGGCGCCCCGATCCTCAGGTCGCGTCGCCCCTTCGCCCGGGCTTCCCCCCCCTTCCTCGGCCTTCCATGCTTCGACCGGAGGTCGAATCCATGGCTCGTCCCTGCCAGGTCCCGTCGATCCCGATCCTGGCCCTGGCCCTGCTCCCGCTCGCCGTGGCCTCGGCCTTCGAGCCGCGCATGGTCCCCGAACCTCCTCCCCCGGCCTCGTGGCGGATCGCGGTGGTCGAAGGATCGCTCCCGGGCCATCCCTCCTCGAACCTCCACGCCCTCGCCAGGGACGCGGTCGGCCACCTGTACCTGCGGGTGTTCCCGCCGGCCCGGGGCCGGTACTCCCCGATCCCCTTCGTGGCCGCCACCCGTAGCGAGAAGGAGATCGCGGTCTTCGAGGTCGCTCCCGCCACCCACGCCCCGGTCCTCCCGCCTCGGGGATGGGCGGATCTCGGTCCGATCCCACCCGAACCGATCCCGCCGGATCCTCCCCCCGCCGACCTCGACGAGTTCCTGCGGGACAAGTACACGGTCCGGGTCGAGATCGGAGACTCGGGCGTGCGGACCTTCCGCCTGGTCCTCGAGTCCGACCGGATCACGCTCGCACCCGTCAGCGGCACGGGACGTCTCGAGGTCGCGGCCGGGTCGATCCTCCGCCTCCCCTCCGGAACGTTCACCTGGCGCTTCGACTGGCCGAACGGTTCGTTCAACCGGGACGCGGTCCGGAAGACCTGGGAGGCGAGTCTCGCCTCTACCCCCAGCCTGACCCGGATCCACCCGGGATCTGAGCCGCTCTCCGACCCCGTCTTCCAGGAGTACCTGGAGGATGGGTCCCACGCGTACCTGGCGAAGCGCATGGAAGACGTCTGGCGCCTGGTCTACGAGATGTGCCAGGTCACCGACGCCAACCTGATCCTGCGCTGGTACGGCGGGGCCCTGTGGGACACCCGGGAGATCCGGGCCGGGATCTTCCCCGACCCGCACTGGTTGCCCAACCTGAAGCACGTGCTCCCCGGGGCGCGTCGCACCGACACGTTCTCGCCCGAGGCGCCCCACCGGGTCCCCCACGTCGTCTCCCGCCTCGGGTGGGCGGGACCCTACTGGGGCTCGCAGCCGCTCGTGCCGTTCAGGCGAGCCGCTCCTCCGAGTGCTCCGGGGGGATCCCGAACTTCGCCAGCTCGTCCCTGAACTCCCGGGTCGGGACGCAGAGTTCCTGGGGCCGGGCACCGCCAGGAGTGATCCGGCCGTCGGCCATCATGTGGCAGACGATGGCGGCCGGGTAGGACGTCATCTGCATCATGGCGGTGTGCCCGAACCGGTTCGGGAAGACCACGTGCTGGTCCCGGATCCGGAGCCGCTTCCCCCCCTTGGTGCCGAGGCTCTCGACCCGGACCAGGACGGAGTCCTCGCCCTGGCTGGGGAGATGGGTCTCGAGGAGCCTCGTCGCCACGGCCCGGGGCGCGATCCGCATGCCCTCCACCTCGATCGGGTCGTCGTCCAGGAACCCGAGTTCGTAGAGGGCCCGGAAGATGCGCCCGTGGCCGGGATACCGGATGGTCTTGTAGTCGAGGTTCCGGACCTTGCCGAGATAGGTGCGCGGCAGGGTCGAGGTCCCGCCCGAGGTGGTGAAGGCCTCGAGTTTCCCGAACGGCTCCGGGAACTCCAGGGCTTCCACGTCGACCAGCGGCTCCAGGGTCACGACCTCGCCGTTGCGGATCGCCACCACCGGCTCCACGTACTCGTTGATCAGCCCGTGGACCGAGAACACCCGCTGGTACTCGAGGGCCCCGACCGGCTTGCGGGGAAGGCCGCCGACCCGGATGTGGACGTCCTCGACCGCGTCGAGCATCTCGAAGTGCGAGCGCACCAGGACGGCCACCATCCCGGGCGCCAGCCCGCAGTCGGGCACGATCGAGACACCCGCGGCCGAGGCCAGGGCATCCATGGCGAGCTCCTCGGAGACCACCGAGTTGTTCCCGCCGAGGTCGCAGAAGTGGGTCCTGGCCTCGATGCACAGTTCCGCGAGCGCCCGGTTGAAGAAGTACGGGACCGCCGAGAGCGCGGCATCCGCATCCTGAAGGGCGGCCAGGACCGAGGCACGGTCGGAGACCTCGAGGGTGAGGGGCCGTACCGGTGCGGAGCCGGGAGACACGGCAGCCGCGGCGGCCCGCTCGGCCAGGTCGCCGCGCACGTCGGAGAGCACGACCTCGTCGACCGATTCCATGCGGGCCAGGGCATGCGCCGCGGCTCCGCCCATCGCACCGGCACCCAGGACCAGGAACCTCATGGCGACCGATACCTTTCTCGGATCGCGGACCCTTCCGGACCCGACCGCCTCGCGGTCCCCGGACCTCCGCACGAGCCGCCGAGGATACTCCACCGGGATCGGTCCGCGGGATCCGGCCTGTTCGCCCGGAGCCACCGCTGCTACGATGGGCGCGACGGCCCGGAGCGCCCCCGGGTCGCGATCACCCGGGAGACTGCTCTTGAGCATCGTGGCCTGGCTGAGGAACCATCTCTCCGGCCTGTCGGAAACCGACCAGAAGATCGCCCGGCGGGTCGAGGCCTCCGAGACCCGGCTGGCGGCCGGCCGGCCGGAAGAGGCCCTCGAGACGCTCGGCACCGGACAGCCCGAGGATCCCGAACTGCTGGCGCGGTTCCTCCACATGAAGATCCGGGTGGCCCTGGCGTTGCGCGACCTGCTCTGCCTCGAGGGTCTGGCGCTCCATGCCGAGACCCTCGGCCAGCTCCTCCCCGAGCAGGCCCGCTACCTGATGCTGGAAGCCGAGGCGATCGGGGCCCTGAACCTGGCGAAGTCCATCGCCCAGGGGATCTCGGCCTCGGGCATCGGAGCCGGGGCCGACCTGCTCCGGATCCAGCAGAAGAAGATCAACCGGGTGATCTCGGACGGCTGGATGACCATCGCCCAGACCGCGCTCGGCGCCGAGTACGAGGACATCCGCCTGATCGGATGGGGGCGGAACTCCTACATCGTCTCGGCACTCCCCAAGGATCGCCAGTACAAGGTGGCCGTCAAGTTCCTGGGCCCCAAGGCCTACGGCGACGCCCGCAGCCGCAAGCGCTTCGAGCGCGAGGTCGACGCCCTGGCCCAGCTCGACCACCCCAACATCCTCAAGGTCTTCGCCTTCCACCCGGAGGACCCGCCGTACATGGTGGGCGAGTTCTTCCCGGGTGCCGATCTCCGACGACTGCTGGAGCAGGGCCGGACCTTCTTCGCCTCCGAGACCGCCAAGATCGGCATGCACCTGGCGTCGGCGGTGGCCTATGCCCATGAACGGGGCCTGATCCACCGCAACATCCAGCCCTCCAACGTCCTCATCAACTACCAGAACGACGTGAAGCTGATCGACTTCGGGCTGGCCCGTCTCCAGATCGATTCGGACGTCACCTCGACTGGCATGGTGCTGGGCGACTGGATGTACATGCCCCCCGAGCAGTTCGCCGGCCACACCGACCCGACTCCCGAGATGGACGTGTTCGGGATCGGCGCCACCCTCTACCACCTGGTGGCGAAACGCCCTCCCTACAGCCGGGGCAAGGGCCTCGCCCGCCAGAAGGCCCCCCCGATCGCGGAAGTCGCCCCCTCGCTCCCGGGAGCCCTCAAGGAAGTGCTGGAGCGCTGCCTGATCGAGGACCCGATGGAGCGCTGGAACGACCCCAACGAGATCGCGGCCAAGCTCAAGCCGCTGGTCGCCTAGCCCCGGGGCGCGGCTCCAAGCCTTCCCCCGCCCTCGCTATCTCACCTCTTGCCAGTCGGCGGTCTCGACCGACTCGAACTCGAGCCCCTCGGACTCGAGCCGGGCCTGCATGCCCGAGGCCGTGCAGACCACCGCCACGGTGAGGTCCTGGTCCTGGCGGCAGCGCATGACCGCGGCCCGCACCTCTTCGGCCGGCACCGACCGGACCGCATCGACGTACCGCTCCCAGTAGTCGCGGGGCGCTTCCAGGAACTCGTTCTCGAGGTTCCGGTCCAGGCGCTTGACCACGGTATCGAGCAGGAAGGGGAAGCGGTTGGCGAGGTAGCTCCGTGCCGCCTCGATCCGCTCGTCGGTGAGCTCGCCCCGGCAATAGGCTCGGTAGAGATCGAGGTGGGTCCGCAGGCAGCGCGGCCCGTCCTCGTCGGTCGGGTAGGCGACCATCGAGTAGACGTCGGGGAAACGGGTCCGCGGGTTCTGGGAATAGACGCCGTAGGTCCAACCGCGCTTCTCGCGCAGCTCCTGCATGAGCGTCGAGGTGAAGGTCCCCCCGAAGGCGGTCTCGGCCACCAGCATGGCGATCCAGTCGGGGCTGGCGGCCTCGATGGCGCGGGTGCCGATGGCGTACTGGAGCTGGCTCCGATCGGGCTTGTCGACCAGGATCAGGCGTCGTCCGGGCGGGAACCGCGCCGGCGGCTCCACGACCGGCGCGCCCTCGCCGCTCGGCTCGAGCCCGTCCAGCCATGGACGCACCCGCGACTCGAAGGTCCCGGGGTCCAGGTCGCCGGCCGCCGCCACCACCAGCTGCCCTCGCCCCACCATGCGGGCGTAGTGCTTCCACACGTCCTCCAGGGAGATCCCCCGGATCGAGTCCCCGGTGCCGCGCACGTCCCGGCCGTAGGGCGATCCCGGGAGCATGCGGTCACGCAGGAACCACCCCACCAGGGAACCGTCGTCGTTCCTGGTCTCCAGGATCTCGGAGGCGATCTGTTCCTGCAGCTTCTCGAGCTCGCCGGCGTCGAAGGCCGGCGCGGTCAGGGCATCGCCCAGCAGCCGCAGGAAGGGATCCAGGTTCCAGGACGGGACCTCGCCGGCCAGGGTGGTGGTGAGCCGCCCGGTGCGCACCGAGAGGTTCGCCCCCAGGCGGTCCAGCGCCTCCTCGAACTCGTCGCGGGGATGGTTCCGGGTGCCGCGCAGGAGCATTTCCCCGGTCAGGTTCCCGAGCCCCGCCTTCCCCTCCGGATCGGCGACGCAGCCGGTCCGGAGCACCGCCCGCACCCAGACCATCGGGAGGTCATGCGAGGTCTCGACCAACACCAGGTCGCCGCCGGCGAGCTCCCGGCGGGTCCGCGAACCCACCGCCCGCGACGCCCGTCCCGCATCCTTGGGTCGGGCCAGCACCACGGTCCGGTTGTCCCGCCCCAGATAGGCCTGCGCCACCCGGCGCACGTCCTCCCGGGTCACCCTGCGGTACTTGTCGAGCAGCCCCACCAGGAACCGGTGGTCCCCGGTCACGATCTCGTGGAACCCGAGCTGGAAGGCCTTCTCCGAGGCGTCCCTGAGGGTGCGCAGGAACCCGGCCTCGAGCCGCGCCTTGGCCTTGGCGAGCTCGGTCTCCGCCACCCACTCCCGGGAGATCCGCTCCAGTTCCTCGTAGAGCACCACTTCGGCCTGCCAGGCCGGCACGCCCTCCCGGGTGGTGATCCCGATCTCCCAAAGGCCCGGGTCCTTGGTGTTGGCGACGCTCGAATCGACCCCGGTGGCGATCTGCAGCTCGCTGACCAGCCGCCGCTCGACCCGGCTCGAAGGCCCGTCGAAGAGGACCGAAGCGAGCACCTCCACGGCCGGGAGGTCGTCGTGGGTATAGCGCGGCACGTGGAAGGCGGCCACGAACATCTCCGACGAGATGGGGAGTTCCAGCTCCACCCGGCGTTCCCCGTGCTGGGGCGGTTCCACCGGGAGCACGGTCTCCGGACGGCCTCCCCGGGGGATGGCCCCGAACCAGCGCTCGACCGAGGCCAGGGTGGCCGCCTCGTCGAGGGCCCCGACCAGCACCAGCACCGCGTTCTCCGGCGAGTACCAGGTCCGGTAGAAGCTCCGGCAGTCCTCCAGCCCGATGGCATCGAGGTCCGGCTTCTTGCCGATGATCGGCCACCGGTAGGGATGACGGGTGTAGGCGGCCTCATGGAGGAGTTCGTTCATCCGCCCCTCGGGGTCGTTCTCGGTGGAGAGCAGCCGCTCGTTGCGCACCACCTCCCGCTCGGTCCGGAGCATCTCCTCGTCGAGGGCCAGATTCCTCATCCGATCGGCCTCGAGCTCCAGGCACAGGTCGAGGTGCTCGACCTTGAGCGCCTGGTGGTAGAAGGTCCAGTCCATGTAGGTCCCGGCGTTGGTGGAGGCGCCGGCCTCCTCCATGAGCCGGTCGAACTCGCCTTCCTCCCGCGAGGTGGTGGCCTTGAACATCAGGTGCTCGAAGAGGTGGGCGAGCCCGGTGCGACCGTCCACCTCGTCCCGGCTCCCGACCCCGTACCAACCGTTGAAGGCGAAGACGGGGGCCGAATGGTCCGCGACCAGGAGGACCCTCAGACCGTTGGCGAGCCGGTGGCACCGGATCGTCAGGTCTCCCATCCAAGGCGTGCTCGATACCAGCTCGACGGACATGCTCGGGCCTCCCGGCGCGGGATCCCCCCTGGTCCCGGGAGCCATTATGGGGTCTCGTCCCGGCCAGTTCCAGGACCGCGGGACACCCGGACCCGACATGGGGCACAATGGATCCGGACAAGGAGAACCCGTCTTGACGCAGCCCACCCAGAAGAAGCCGGCCTGGAGACGACCCGAGATCAAGGGACTGGAGGTGGACGGCCCGCCCCAGTGCAACCCGTCCTTCCCCCAGGCCCAGGTCTGCGCCGTGAACGGTCTGGTGCAGTCGTCGACCGCCTGCAACCAGAAGGGCATCTTCAGCTGATCCGCTGGGCGCGCCCCCCTGCCGGGCGCTCGCTTCCACCGCCATGAAGCTCTACCTGCTCCGGCACGGCGACGCGCTCCCGGCCTCGTTGGATCCGGAGCGTCCCCTCTCGGGCCGTGGCCGGGAGCAGATTCGCCAGGTCGCCGCGCTGGCCCGGGAGCGCGGCATCGGGTTCCGGCAGCTGTTCACCAGTCCCCTGGTCAGGGCCCGGGAGAGCGCCTCCCTGCTGGTAGCCGCCGCCCCGCTCTCCTCCGAGGACGGACTCCCCGATCCGGCCGAGGGCCTGCTCCCCAACGATCCCGTTGCACCCTGGGCAAGGCGCCTCGCCACGCTCGGCGAGGACGCCGCGATCGTCGGTCACAACCCGTTCCTGGAGGAACTGGCGGAATGCCTGATCCCCGGCGTGCGCATGGTCTTCGAGACCGGGACCCTGCTCGCCCTGGAGCGGTCCGACGTCGGGACCTGGAGGCTCCGCTACCGGATCGACCCCACCGGGGCGTCCTCGCCCTCCCGATCCACGGCCTGACTCCGGGGACGCGCCCGACCCTCCGGAATCAGGCGACCAGCGGCGCCAGTCCCCCCGGGTGCAGCTCGCCGAGACCCTCGGGCGCCTCCCGGGTACCGTCGGGGAAGACCAGGGCCACCGGCGACACCCGCCGGCCGAAGAAGCGGCGTCCTTCCCGACGGCCCACCCGCGGGCAGTAGGGATCGGGCCCCCGGCCGTGGCCCCAGGACGCGTACGCGACCCCCCGGCAGCCGCCCTTGCACTCGGCCACCAGGTCGCAGGTGCGGCATTCGCCTTCCAGGCTGTCGGCGTCGCGGTACTTGCCGAGCTCGGCGATCCGGTCCCAGGCACCCAGCAGCCCATGCTCGAGCACCCGGTTGCGCCATCCGAACGACTGGCTGGCGGCACAGGGCCGGAGGTTGCCTTCCTCGTCGATGAGCACCGTGCGGGGCCGCGGCGATCCCAGCGAGCAGAGCGCCGGGACCCCGGCCTCCTTGTTCTTCAACCGGGCCGAGGAGAAGTCGACCCGGATCCCGGAGGCGTTCGCAGCCTCCGCCTCCCGGGCGGCAGCCTCGAGATCGCGGGGATCGGTCTCGAGCTCGCTCCATCGATCCACGGCCCGCCCCAGGGGTACCAGCTCCGAGGCGTCGATCTTCTCGACCCCGATCTCATGGAGGAGCTCATAGAGCGGCCCCAGGCCCTTGGCATTGTCCCGCTGCAGGGTGATCTTCACCTCGCAGGGGATGCCCGCGGCCCGGGCCCGGCGCATCCCCTCGAAGATCCGCTCCCAGGCGTCCCGGCCGCCCATCAGGGCATCGTTCACCCGCGGATCGTGGTGCTCGATCGAGAACTGGAGCCGGACCCCGAGCTCTGCCAGGCGGGCCACCACCGGAGGCCGCAGCAGGGTGCCGTTGGTGGTGATCTTCACGCCGATTCCGCGCTCCCGGAGCGCGGCCACGATGTCCAGGATCTCCGGGACGGTGAACGGCTCCCCTCCCGTGAGCACCACCCGGAGCACGCCGGCGTCGAGGATCATCCGGAGCACCTGGGCCCGCTCCTCGACGGTGAGATCGCCCTCGGTGGTCCCCGGTCCCGACGAGGTGAAGCAGAACGAGCACTCGAGGTTGCAGCCCTTGGTGATCGACCAGTACACGTCGAGCGGCGCCGAGAGCGCCACATCGGATCCCCCGCGACAGCTCACTTCTCGACCTCCCGGACCTCGACGAGCCCGGCCTTCACCATCTTGGAGACGAAGTCCTCGAGGTCGGCGGCGAGGTCGCTCCCCTCGCACTCGAACGCTTCCCGCATCCGTTCCATGAGCGCCTCCGGGGTGGGGCCGTCGACCATGGCCAGGAAGACCGCGGCCGCGGTCCCTTCCATGAGATAGGGCTCTCCGCTCACCTCGTCCAACACCACGATGGCATCGCCCTCGCGGCGCCACAGGGCCCGACCGGCGATATGCAGGGTCTTCATCCCGGACACTGTACCGCCGCGGACGAGGACCGGTGCTACGCTCCCCGACATGAGCGGGATCGAAGAGATCGACACGCTGTTCGACCGGCTGGCAGCCGACCCCACCAGTCTGGCCGCCTTCGAGAGCTACGCCAAGGCGGTGGAGGCCGCGGCCAGCCAAGCGGAACCCGACACCCACCGCCGCCTGGCGGAGGACCTGGTCCGCCATCTCTCCCGCCTGCCCGCCCTGGCGGAGAGCAAGGTGGGTCCCGCCATGCGGACCGTGGCCCGCCGGCTCACCGACTCGGTGGAGTTCCGGGAGATCCGTCCCGGTCGCGCCCTCACGCTGGCGATCGAAGGCGCCGAGCGGGCGCTCCAGGCCCGCTATCCACGGGTCCAGGGAGTCCCGCCCGAGGAGTTCGTCTCCGCCCATCGCCACGACCCGGGACCGATCCTCGACTACCTCGACTCCGCCGACCAGGACTGGCTCACGCCCCGACTCCAGCGTTGCCGGAGCCTGATCCGCAATGCCCGGGAGGTGCCCGGGGATCCTGCCCTCGACTCCCTGGTGGCAGGGGCGCTAGCCGAGATCGGCGAGGCGATCCAGCCGATCCTGGCGGTGTCCTATGCCGAGGTGGCCTTCCGGGCCTCCCTGCTCTTCGATCCCGGTCAGGACAAGGCCAGGACCGGGCTGGGGATCCTGGCCCGGCGTTTCGGCCGGCTCCACCAGGCCGAGCTCGAATTCCGGGCCGCGCTCGACCGGAACCCGGAGGCCGCCGAGGCCCTGGCCGGTCTCGGCGAGGTGCTGCTGGAGACGGGAAGGCCCGCCGAGGCCGAAGCCCTCGCCTCCCGGCTCCTCGACCTCCATCCCGAGCGTCCCGAAGGCCACCTGCTCCGGGCCGAGGTCCGCCTCTGCGAAGACCAGCCCGGCGAAGCGCTCTCCTCGCTGCTCGACGCCATGGACCTCGACCCCGACGGATCCGAGGCCTACCGGCTGCTGGCGGTTGCCTACGCGGCCCTGGGGAGGGCCGACCTCTCGGCCCGCCACCATGAGGCCTGGGTGCTCCGGCTGGGACGGGGAGCGGCCCGGCCCGATCCTGCGGCCCCCCGGTCCGAGACCCCCTGGATCGACCCTTCCCTGCTCCGCGAACCCCCACCTCCGCCGGCCCGATCCGGTGCCGACGATCCGGAGGGTGTCGGGGTCGACCACGGACCGCTCACCCGCAGCGAGGCCTTCCGCCGCCTGCTCGAACACTGCCTGGAAGACGGCGAGATCCCGACCCGCTGGATGGGGACCCTGCTCCGGGCCCGGGCCCGCCTCCGGATCGGCCGGGACGACTTCGACCGCCTGCTCTCCGAGGCCCAGGCCAGGGTCGAAGCCCAGGGCACGACCGGGTTCGAGGGCCGGGACTTCTTCGAGGAGCTGCGCCGCCAGGCCTGGCGGGACGGCTACCTCTCCCCGGAGGAGCGGACCATCCTGGAGGACGTGCTGGCGGCCCTCGACCTCGACCGCCGCCATCGCCCCCGGACCACACCCAACTGAACGGGGTACCGCCGCACCCCGGGCCGGGCCCGAATCAGCAACACCCGGTGCTGTTGCACGTCCCCGGCTTGGCCTCGTCGGTCGCCTGGTAGTCGGCGCCCTTGGTCTCGCGGGGGTCCCGGGTCCCGGTCCGCCGGCAGTCGAAGTCCGGGGCCGACTCGAGGGGGATGTCCTCGTAGGGCTCGATCCCGATGGTCTGGCCGGCGTAGGGCTCGGAGGTGAGGATCCGGTAGGTCTTGTCGCAGACCGCCATGCGCTGGCCGCGGATCAGGGTGTGGCCGTCATCGTCGACCACCTTGCGCCACGGCCCCTTGTAGACCACGGCCTGCTTGCGTTCCAGGCAGGGACCCTGCTTCCCCTTGCGGGCGGTCACCGTGACCGAACGGAACTCGATCCCCTCGACCGTCCGCCAGGGGGTCGCGTCCCGTCTGGCCAACTCGATCCCGTGGAAGCCCGCGTCCTCGAACGCCTCCAGGAAGCGGTCCTCTCGGTAGGCCCCCGAGATGCACCCGCTCCAGAGTTCCGGATCCTTCTGCAGGTGCTCGGGCACGTCCTCGTCGGAGACGATGTCGCTGATCGCCACCCGCCCGCCCTTCACGAGTACCCGGAACATCTCGGCGAAGAGCGCCTCCTTGGAGCCGGGCTCCACCAGGTTGAGCACGCAGTTCGAGATCACCAGGTCGATCGAGCCGTCGGGCACCAGGGGCCGCTCCCGGCGCTGCACCGCCAGGGCGTCCTCCATGGCGGCCAGGTCCTCGAGACCGCGTACCGGCCGCGACCGGAGGTGCGACTCCAGGAACCGGAGGTCGGTCCTCAGGTCCTGGATCCGACCCTTGGCGAATCGCACGGTGTCGTAACCCACCCGGGCCGCGATCGCGCTCCGGTGACGCTCGGCCAGTTCGAGCATGGCGTCGTTGAAGTCGACCCCGAGCACGCTGCCCCGGGGGCCGGCCACCTGGGCCGCCATCCAGCAGATCTTCCCGGCCCCCGAGCCGAGGTCGAGGACCCGGTCCCCGGGGCGCACGAACGCCGAGGGATCGCCGCAGCCGTAGTCCTTCTCCAGGATCTCCTGGGGAAGGACCTCGAGCAGCTTCCTGTCGTACTCGACGGGACAGCAGAGGGCGGCCTCGGCAGCCCGGGCTCCCGCCGCATAGCGATCCCTGACCGCCTTCTCGATCTGCTCCGAAGTTTCCACGCGGATCCCTCCGTCTCCAGTCTACCGGCCCGCCTCCCGCAGGTGTGAGGTATCATCCCCTCGCCTGAAGCCCGTGGACCGGACAGGAGCCGTCCCCGATGAACCAGCCTGCTTCCAGCCCCCAGCTGCATGTCCGCGACATGGACGAACTCGACGCCCGGATCCTGGACCACCTCCAGAACAAGTTCCCGCTGGTCCGCGAGCCCTTCAAGGCCATCGCCGAGGCGGTCGGCACCACCGAGACCGAGGTCCTCGCCCGGACCAGGGCCTACTGCGAGCGACAGGTGATCCGCCAGCTCTCGGCCATCTTCGACACCAAGAGCCTGGGCTACCGCTCCAGCCTGGTGGCCGCCAAGTACCCCGCGGCCCGGCTCGACGAGGGTGCCGAGGTCATCAACGGCCATCCCGGGGTCAGCCACAACTACGCCCGGAACCACGAGTTCAACCTGTGGTTCACGCTGGCGGTGCCCCCCAATTCGAAGCTCGGCCTCGAAGAGACCGCCGCCATCCTGGAGAGGGAATCGGGCGCCGAGAAGCTCCGCCTGCTCCCGACCCTCCGGCTCTTCAAGATCGGCGTGGACCTCGACATCTCCGGGACCCGCGACGCCACCGAGAAGTCGGAGGCGATCTACACCGAGGCCGACCGGGCCAAGACCACCGAGGTGAGCGACCAGGAGATCCTGGTGATCCGCCACACCCAGGGTCACATGCCGATCGAGTCCCGGCCCTTCGACCGCATGGCCGAGGCGGCCGGACTCCCGGTCGAGACCCTGATCGAGACCCTGGTCCGCCTCCAGGGCCGGGGCCAGCTCCGCCGGATCGCAGCCGTGCTCTTCCACCGCAAGATGGGCTTCCGGGCCAACGCCATGGGGGTCTGGAAGGTACCGGTCGAGAAGGTCGACACCATCGGCCCCCAGATGGGCAGCTACCGGAACGTGAGCCACTGCTACCTGCGGCCCACCTATCCCGACTGGCCCTACAACGTGTTCACGATGATCCACGCCCAGACCGCCGAGGACTGCGAGAAGATCCTCGACGCCATCTCGGACGAGACCGGGGTCATGGAGAGGTCCTCGCTCTACTCCACCAAGGAGTACAAGAAGACCCGGGTCCCCTACTTCACCTCGGAGATGGACGCCTGGGAGGCGAGCAGGGTCTGACCGCCCGGGGTCCCCTCTCCCAGCGACAGCCGTCCCAGCCGCTCCCGGGCCGCCCGCCCTTCCGGCAGCTCCTCCAACCTCACCGCCAGGTCGGCCGCCAACTTCCGCTCGCCGAGCCGTTCCCGCACGCCCACCAGGGCCGCCCCCACCAGGGCCTCGCTGGCGGGACTGCGGCGGGCCCGCCCCGCCCGCGACCCCTCGAGCAGCCGGGCCGCCTCCCGGTCGGCGCCTCCGACCAGGGCCAATACCAGACCCAGCGTGCCCCCGAAGGCGGCGTCGCCGCCCGTCTCCCGGGCCCGGCGGGCCGGCTCCAGGGCACGGGCGGGATCTCCCCCCAGGGCCAATGCCCAGGCCAGGTTGTTCCAGTAGAAGGGTCGCACCCAGCGGTCCAGGCACTCGGGGTCGAACTCGCCGAGCGCCGCCACCGCCTCCTCGAAGCGTCCCGCCTCGGACAGGGCGGCAGCCCGGTTCACCCGGCAGATCCCCTCCATCGAGCGCCCCAGGGCCGCGGCCTCGGCCTCGCCCAGGGCCGCCTCCACCATGGCGAGCGCCGCCTCCCCGTCCCCGATCCGGCAGTAGAGCGCCGAGAGATTGACCAGGTGGGCGAAGCGCATCCGGGCGGGGAGACGGACCGGATCGACCAGGGCCAGGGCCGCCTTGGCCTCCTCGGGCCGGCCGGCGGTGAGCCAGGCGGCAGCCTCGGTCACCCGATGCAGGTCCCCGCGCAAGCACTCGCCGGCCCCCGCGGCCAGGTCCCGCGCCACCCGGGCGGCCCGCTCCGGGCAGCCCAGGGCCAGCCATACCCCGGCCCTCCCCTCCCAGGCGACCCAGGCCAGCACGACCCCCAGCACCAAGAGCTGGGGACCGAGCCCGAGGGCCACTCCGGTGGCGGCCGTAGCCCCCCCGAGCCCGATCCCGAACCCGAGCGGCGACGCGTGGAGCCAGCCCCACAGTCGATCCCGGATTCTCCCGGTCATCCCGGTGCCGGCAGCGCCAGCCGGGACCGCAGGTCGTCGGCGCCGGGGAGCAACCCCATGCGCTCGACCAGCTCCCGGGCACCGCTCTGGTCCCCCACCATGGCCAGCGCCCGGGCCGCGTAGAAGAGCACGTGGGCCTGCTCCTGAGGGGCGATCCGATCGACCACCCTCACCGCCTGGGCGAGGTGCTCCGCGGCCTGGCTCGGGTCGCCCCCGCTCTCCAGCAGGGCGGCCCCGTAGGTCCCATGGATGGCAGCCTCCTTGGGCATGCCCCGCACCGCCTCGGTGGCCCACTCCAGGGCCCGCACCGGATCCCCCCCGCGCCGGATCTCGGCCCAGGCCCGATTGTTCAGGATCACGGCCCGGGTCGGGGTCCCGACGTGGTCGAGCGGGATCGACCCCAGGCGGGCCGCGGCCTGGTCGCCGTCCCCGGCCAGCAGCTCGCCCACCGCGTAGAGGTTCTCGACCGCGGCATGGAGCGAGGGCGAGCGCTCCTCGGGCTCGGTGCCGGCGGCCGCCGCATCCGCCATGCAGCGCACCCCGTGCAGGTCGCCGAGCCGGGCGAAGAGCGCCCCCATCAGCAGGAAGTACCCCGGGCGAGCCGACTCGCGGATCGCCTCGGGTTCCACCTCCGCGAGCACGGCCTTGGCGGACTCGGTCTGGCGCAGGCCCAGCAGGGCGGCCGCCGCCGCCAGCCGATGGTAGTGGCAGCGGTCCTGGCCGCGGCTCTCCTCGATCTGGTCCCGGGCAGCCTCCAGGGCCAGCCGGTCGTCGCCGAGCCGCAGGTACATCCAGGCGCGGTTCTCGCGGATCATCAGGGCCGCCAGCACCGCCGGCACGGTCCACAGCAGGGCGAAGGCGAGGCCTCCCCCCATCGAGACCAGCGCCCCGGCCATGCCGCCCACCATGACCATGGTCGGCCACTGCTTCTTGAAGAACCGCTCGAGGAGTCGCAGGACGTCCTCCCTGGTCCCGGGAACCGGAGCCTCCCGCGCGAATCCTAGCCCAGGGGAACGGCCTCCGGAAGCCGGGCCACGGCCCCTTCGCCCAGGGCGTCGAGGAAACCTCCGCTGCCCTCCATCGAACGCAGCAGGTCGCGCATGGCTCCGTAGCCTCCCCGGTCGCCTACTCCCAGGTAGGCGCGGGCCGCGCAGAAGACCACGTAGGGCCGCTCCTGGGGCGGAAGGGTGTCGAGCTCGGCCACCGCGGTCTCGAGCTGGGCCACCCGGGGACCGGGATCCCGCCCCGCCTCCAGGCAGGCGATCGCGAAGGTGTTGCGCACCGCGCTCTCCTCGGGAAGGAGCGCCAGCGCCTGCGACGACCACTCGAGCGCCCGTTCCGGGTCGCCCTTCCGGCGCAGCTCGAACCAGGCGCGGTTGTTCAGCAGGATGCCGCGCACCTGGCGCCCGGCGCCCTTGAGCGACAGCCCATTCAGGCGCTCGGAGGCGAGCTCGGCGTGGCCCTCCAGGAGATCCGCCAGGGCCCGGAAGTTCTCCAGCAGCAGTTTCAGCTCCCGGGGGATCCGCCGGTCCGCCAGCTCGGCCTCGGCCGCCTCGGTCATGGCCCGGAGCGCCACCACGTCGCCCAACCGGTAGTAGAGGATCCCCTGCACCTGGAAGTACCCGCTCTTGGCGGGCCCGTCCGGGAGGGTCGCGGGGTCCACCTGGGCGAGCACCGCCTTGGCGGCGTCCAGCCGACGCAGGTCGAGGAGCACCGCCGCCTCCAGGACCTTGAAGGTCGCTTCCAGCGGCCGGCCCGCGTACTCCCTCGACAGCGCCCGGGCCGCCTCCAGCGCCAGGCGCTTCTCCCCCATGGCGTACCAGAGCCGGGTGCGGTCCAGCCGCAGGTAGAGCAGGCCGCAGAGCACCGGCAGGAAGACGATTGCCGGCAGCCCGAGCAGCGCCTCCCACACGAAACACCCGCCCATCAGCGCGAACCATCCCTTGAGCGAGAGCCAGGGCAGCGAGAAGCCGGCCTCCACCGCGGCGAGCGCCGGGCTGGGGGCGGGGATCGGGGCCGGCAGGGTGTTCTCGGACATGGGCTCCAAGCGCTACCAGAGTACCGGACCGCCCCGCTATCCTCGGCGCTCTCGTGGACCCTTCCACCAGCCTGCGCCTCTGGTACGTCCTGCTCTTCCTCTCGCTGGGGGCCTTCCACCCCTACCTGGCCGTCTACCTCCGCTCCCGGGGCCTCGACGGAGACCGGATCGCGCTGGTGCTGGCCGCCTTCCCCTTGGTGCGGGTGGGCTCGCCGCTCCTCTGGGGCCGGCTGGCCGACCGCGGCCCCGGACCGGCCGCCCTGCTCCGGCTGCTGGCCCTGGTCTCGGCCGCCACCGGCGCGGGCCTGGCCTGGTGTCACGGGTTCCCGGCCTTCGTGCTGGCCTCGGCCGCCCTCGGCCTCTTCCAGTCGCCCCTCTTCTCGCTGCTCGACTCGCTCGCCCTCTCCGCCGGTCCCGCCCTCGATCTCGACTTCGGCCGTCTGCGCGCCGCCGGCTCGCTCGGCTTCCTGGTCGGCGTCGTCCTGGGCGGGCGCTTCCTCGAAGGCGACGCCATCCGCTACGCACCGCTCGGCCTGGCCCTCCCCCTCGTCCTCCTCGCCTTCTCCGGGGGAAGGCAGGGAGCCGCGCCCCCACCCGCTCCCCCGGTTCCCCCACCGGCTCCCACGCCTCCGACGGCCGAGGTCCCGGCGGCCCTCGCCCATCTCCACCTGCACGCCACGCTCTACTACGCATGCCATGCCGGCTTCGACGCCTACTTCGCCTCCCACTGCGAGGAGCTGGGTCTGGGGACGGGCATCGCCGGCCTCGGCTGGGGGCTCGCCATCATGGCCGAGGTGCTGCTCCTCTCCCGGGCCGGGAAGCTGTACGCCCGCTTCGGCGCCGCCCGCCTGATCGACGCCGCGTGCCTCGCGGGGGTGGTGCGCTGGGCCCTCCTGGCCTGGCTCCGCCACCCGACGGCGATCGTCGCCGCCCAGGTCCTCCATGCGCTCACCTTCGGCCTCTGGGCCTATGCGGTGGTGCGGGAGACCGACCGGCTGGCGACGCCCGAGACCAAGGCCACCGCCCAGGGTCGGCTCGCCTCGGCCGCCTACGGGATCGGCTTCGGGCTCGGCTCGCTGGTCTGGGGCGGGCTCCGGGTCCGCCTCGGCAGCCCCGCCACCTTCGGGATCATGGCGGCGACCCAGGCGGTGCTGCTGCTCCTGGCGCGCCTCCACCGAAACCGGTGTCCCAGGGAGCCCCCTCCCGGGGAGGCATCCAGATCCGACGCCCGGTGAGGCCGGCCAGGCGCTCCCGGGCCCCGGGGCGGGGCGGCTGGCGCGGCCCCTCGGGATCGACCAGGTAGATCGCCCGGTCCGCCATCCATGGGTCGACCCTCCCGAGGAAGGCGTGGAAGAGCCCCCGGTCCGGGTAGGGGACATCGGGCACCAGCACCAGCACGCGGCCATCCGGAGGAAGGTAGCGGTCGACGTGCTCGAGCGGCCGGGCATCCATCCCGGCGTAGCGGGAGAGTTCGACCAGTTCAGGCACCCAGACCACCACCAGCGAGACGGGGAGAAGCAGGAACACCACCCGCAGGAAACCGCGCCCAGGCAGGGCGCCCAGCCGTTCGATCCCGAGCACGGTGAGCCCGAGCAGCGGCGGGACCCAGGGGAGGTAGAAGCGCGGCCCGTAGGCGAACCCGGGATGGAAGTAGAGCGCATAGCCGACCAGCTGCCCGGCCAGGCCCGCGGCCCAGGCGCCCGGTGCCGTGAGACCGCGGGCGGGACGGATCCCGGCGACCCCGATCCCGAGCCAGACCCAGGGCCAGCCGCAGACCACCACCGAGAGGGCGCCGAGGTTCATCGCCAGGTTCACCGCCGCGGCCACCGCGTCATGGCGGATCCCGATCCCCAGGTAGTCGGTGCTCCCGCCCAGGAAGGCCGGGGCCGGCGCCGCCAACGAGTAGGGCGTGGTCCAGGGCGAGCCGGTCGCCGAGTGGTTCCAGGCCAGGAACACCGCGATCGCCGGGAGGGTGCCCACCACCAGCCGGACCCAGGGGACCCTCGTCCCCTCCCGCCGGGCTCCCAGGGCCGAGACCAGGAAGGCCGGGCCCACGAAGAAGAGCGCGGCCGGCCGGGTGAGCACCGCCCAGGAGGCGGCCAGGGCTGCCACGCCGGGACGGCCACCAGCCCAGGCCAGGTCGGCACCCAACAGGCAGAAGAGCATCAGCGGATCGGCCATGGTCGAGGCGTGGATCGCGATCCAGAACGGCGAGAGCGTCGCCAGCACGCAGCCGGCCACGGCCCGATCCCGGCCCAGGCGCCGCTCCAGCCACAGGAAGAGCAGCCAGGTGTTGGCGGCTCCGAGCAGGGCGTTCACCAGCCAGGGGATCCCGAGCAGGATTCCCGGGGCCAGCACCAGCGGCCAACCCGGGGGGAAGGCAGCCAGCCACTTCCCCTGGTAGACGGTCGAGAAGGGGACCCGGGAGAGCTCGACCACCAGCGGGTCGGGCGCCGGCGCCGCGGCCGCGCCCCCGAGCGCGAGGCGCGCCTCGAAGAGGTAGGTGGCCTCGTCGGAGATGTGGGGGAGCGGTCCGAGGACGCCGAGCGCCACCGCTCCCGAGAGGGCCGCCACGGCCAACGCCGGGAGCAGAGCCGGGTGCCGGGACCCGGGAACCGGCTCGGGGCGCGGCTCCCCGCCTTCCCCCCGACGGACCGCCGCGAACACCACCAGGGTGAAGAGCGCGAAGCCGAGACCGACCCGGGGATCGAGCATCCCCAGGTAGCGGGCTGCGAACTGCTCGAGGTAGCTCGCCAGGGGGAGCTGGCCTCGGTCCGCCAGGAAGACCAGGATCTCGCGCAGCATGGAGCGGTGGCGAGACGGTACCATCGGGCCATGGAACTGGTACTCGAGACCTTCCCGGTCGGGCCGCTGGGCTGCAACTGCACGATCCTCGGCGATCCCGCCACCGGCGACGCGGTGGTGTTCGATCCGGGGGGCGACCACGAGCACATCCTGGCACTGCTGGCGCGTCATGGGCTGAAGCCCCGCAAGCTGCTCCACACCCACGCCCACATCGACCACATCCTGGCCACCCGGGCCATGCACGAAGCCACCGGCGCCTCGATCGAGCTGCACCGGGGCGACCTGGGGCTCTACTCGGCGATGGCCGAGCAGGCCCTGATGATGGCGTCCTGGGGCATGCCGCTCGGCGAGCTCGAGGACCCGCTGCCGGTCCAGCGCTTCCTGGAGGACGGGGAAGGTCTCTCGATCGGGACCCTCGAGGTCGAGGTGCTCCACACCCCGGGCCACACCGAGGGGAGCTGCTGCTTCGGGTTCCGGAAGGGCGCCGAGCCGGTGCTGGTGGCCGGCGACACGCTCTTCAAGGGCAGTGTGGGTCGGACCGACCTGCCGGGCGGGGACACCGACACCCTGGTCCGCTCGATCAAGGATCGGCTCTACGTGCGGGACGGCGCCACCCGGGTGATCACCGGTCACGGCGAATCCACCCGGCTCGACCGGGAACGCCGCACCAACCCCTTCGTGCGGGGCTGAGAGCCGATGTCCATGTCGTCCCGCACCCTGCTCGTCACCTGCGATGAGATCTCGCTCAAGGGGGGCAACCGCCCCTGGTTCGAGCGACTGCTCCGCAAGAACGTCTGGTACGCACTCGGCGGCGATCCGGGGATGCGTCCCCGTCGCATGCTTGGCCGTTCGGCCTTCCCGCTGCCCGACTCCATGACCGAGGAGTTCGTCACCGAGCGCCTCTCTCGGGTCCCCGGCGTGGCTACTTTCGCGATCGCCCGGCCCTGCGAGAACGACCTCGACGCCATCCGGGCCCTGGCCCTGGCGGAGGCCCGGGCCGCCGGCGAAGGACCGTTCCGGATCGAGGCCAAGCGGTCGCTCAAGACCTTCGCACTCACCAGCCCGCAGATCGAGAAGGACGTCGGCGCCCACGTGGTGCGGGAGACCGGCCTGAAGGTGAAGCTCGAGAACCCCCGGTTCAAGGTCTTCGTGCTGGTCACCGAACAGGGCGCCTATGTGCACGCCGCCCGGCACCGGGGCCCGGGGGGGCTGGCGGTGGGCGGGAGCGGACGGGTGGTGGCCCTGCTCTCGGGCGGGATCGATTCCCCGGTGGCGGCCTGGACCATGATGCAGCGGGGCTGCCGGGTGGTCTTCTGCCACTTCCTGAACCAGGGCCAGGACCCACTGGCGGTGCGGACCAAGATCGAGGACCTGGTCGAGAAGCTGACCCCATGGCAGGGGCGGTCGCGGCTCTACGTGGTGCCCTTCGAGCACCTGCAGCGGGAGCTGATCGCGGTGGTGCCGGCCCCCCACCGCATGCTCGCCTACCGCCGCGTCATGATGCGGATCGCCGCCCGGGTGGCCGAGGTCGAGGGCTGTGAAGCCGTAGTGACCGGCGACTCGGTCGGCCAGGTGGCGAGCCAGACCCTGCCCAACCTGGCGACCATCTGGTCGGCCTCGACCCTGCCGGTTCTGGCCCCCCTGATCGGCCGCTCCAAGCGGGACACCGTCGACCTCTCGGAGCGGATCGGCACCTACCCGATCTCGGTCGAGCCCTACCCCGACTGCTGCCAGTTCATGATCGCCGAGCACCCGGCCACCCGCTCGACCCCGGCCGAGCTCGCCGAGTTCGAGAGCCGCATCCCGGAGCTGGCCGCCCTCGAGACCAAGGCCTTCGAGGAGGCCGAGAAGCTGGATCGGCGCTTTCCTTCCGGGGGCGTGGCGGCCTATCCCGGGGAGGCCGACAGCCGGCGTTCCTGGGGGCGCCGCAAGCGTCGCCAGGACCGGAGACCCCGGACCGCCTGAGAGCTCGACCCGGCGCGGACCGCCCCGGCCCGGGCCCCTCTCCCGACATCGATCCCGACTCCGGGGGTACGCCACCCGGCACGAGCCGCGACTTGGCGAGGCCCGGGGCGGGGTTTATCCCTCGATTCCGGAACCGCGGCCCCCCGGGCTTCTTTTTGACTCGCCCCCCCCGGGGGACTAACACTTGTTCATGCACATGCCGCGGCTCCTCTCGCGTCCTCGTCGGTCGATCGGGTGGCTGGTCCTGGGACTGGCGCTCGGCTCGCGAGCCGATGCCCAGGGTGCGCTCGATCGCCTGAACCAGATCCTGGGTCGGGATGCGGACGGACCGGTCCAGGTCCCGAGCGCTTCTCCGGCTCCTGCCCGCACCGGGAGCCAGGCCACCCCGGCCCGACCCGTCTCCGGCGCCGCGGCCGTGGCGTCGACCCGCCCGGCCCCCCTTCCGGCCGGGACCGCCGCCGGAGGGATCGCCTATGTCGACTACGGGCTCCTGTTCCGGCTCCACCCGGTGATGCAGTTCCTCCGGGTCGAAGCCAACCCGGAGGCGATCCCGGTCTTCGTGAAGGACGGCGTGGCCCGGGAGCTGAAGAAGCCGATGTCGGTCCTCCAGGCCGAGGCCGAGAAGAAGAAGGCCCTGGTCCAGGAGCGGGAGGACGTCCGGGCCAAGTACAACTCGACCCTCGAGATGTACAACCGGATGCCCCGCAACGCCTCCGAGGTGATCCGCAAGCTGCCCAAGGCGGCCCCTCCCGAGGTCCACAAGAAGGCCGAGGAGGAGTTCTTCAAGGACAAGGGCGAGATGCGGGAGAAGCTGATCCGGCTGGGAGCCAGGATGAGCGAGCTGGACGCCGCCATCGAGGGCGAGACCCGACCCGGACCGGCCCTGAACGAGGAGTACTTCCGACGCATCCGCGCCGACCTGGATTCCGCGATCCGGGCCGAAGCCGCGGCGGTGGGAGCCGGAATGGTCCTGAACCTTCCCTCCCCCTCCGACATGTTCCATCCGGTCCGCAACACCACCCGACCGGACGCCCGGGGCACCACGAACCAGCTCGCCGAGTTCCTGGCGGTCAAGCTGGCGCCGGGGAAGACGGGCGAGGACCAGGGAGCCATGGTCGCCATGCTGGTGCGCTGGCAACAGACCATGGCGGACCATCCGGATTTCCTCCCCTCCGATGCCGACCGGCCCTCCGTGCTCCTGGGCGGGCATGACCTGGCGCCGGCGGTACTGGAGCGGATCTGGACCAGCTACAAGATCGGTGCGGCGCATATCGCAGCCGCGAAGAGCTTCTTGGCGATGGGATCTCGGCAGTAGCCATCGCCTCCCCGGGGAGACGCGTCATGGTCGGATCGACGAAGTCGTGGTGGCAGAGGACCCGTGGAGCCTTCTCGGCGAGCCTGGGAGCGGCTCTGGCCCTGGCCACGCTCGGTCCGGTCGCGCTCGCCGACCCGGGACCCGCCGGACACTACATCGGGCAGCACCCCGGGGACGTGTTCCTGCGCCTCGACGGCCAGGCCGGAACCACCTTCGTCTACCGCTTCGACCAGGGGGAGTTCGAGAACCCCGCCGACCTGGTCTGGAATCCCAGCGACGAGACCGAGGGCCTGTCGGTCGACAAGTTCGAACGGATCATCACCGTCAAGAACGCCGGCCAGACCGTCAACAACATCAACCTGAACGTCGGCGAGTGGATGTACTACGACCTGTCGACACAGCAGTGGGTAGGTCCCAACGTCCCCGCCACCCCGACCCTCTCGGGCAATCAGGTGGGACCCGCCCCGGTCGCCGGTCGTCTCTATGTCCCGGACATCGTCAAGGTGGTCCCGTGCCGCGGTGACCAGGAGAAGTGCAACCAGATCCACTGGGGCCACAATCCTTGTCCCAACCTGCACGTCTTCCCCTCCGGGATGAGCGCCGCCAACTGGCCGCATCCCCCCGTCGCCTATCCGGATGGAGCTGCGTTCCCGGGCTCGGCCGGACACCTCCGGGTGATCGGCTTCGGACGCTGGTTCATGGCCCACCGGGACGACCTCCCTTCCAACTCGGTGGGGAACCAGCCCCAGCACTGCTATCCGGGTTCGCACTACGGGAACCGGACCTGCAAGCCCTGCGACACCCCCTGGAACAGCCTCGCCAAGTCGGAGGAGATCCGGGTCACCAACGCCCAGAAGCAGATCGTCTCGTTCCTGCTCGCCGACGACGCGGCCCAGGTCGGAGTCCCGGCCGGGGTCAGCAACGTGGGCAACCAGATCACCACCAAGGTCACCTCCCAGACCATCTGGAGGCTCTTCGCCAGCTGCGGCGACAGCTGCCTGACCGGTTCGGACGAGGTGGCCGGCAACATCAACGACGTCTCGCCCCCCACCAGGATCCTGTTCGGGTCCGAGGGCCAGACCATCCAGGACCAGGCCGCCTACACCATCCGCAACGACTTCGGGAACGTGCTGGTGGTCAAGCGCATGAACCTGAACGCCTCGAACCAGTGGGTCTATACCGACGTGGCGGCGGCTCGTCAGTACGGGACCGCCCACCCCGGCGGGGCTCCCTTCGATCCGGCCACCGACCCGATCACCTTCGGCAACGCCGCCAGCCTCGACTCCTACATCGGGGGCGACGACTTCATCTACAAGGCGAACGCCGACCCCGACCACTATGCGGTCGCATCCCGGTTCTGGCGCACCGGCGGGACCGCCTTCCACTACGACCCGGCCACCGGGACCGTGAAGTGGCTCGAGCACGCCTTCGACCTGGGCGGTTCCTTCGCCCCCAGCTCGAGCTTCCCCCAGGGCGACATCCGGATCGGGACCAACGTCTATGCCATCACCGCCGACGGAGCCGGCAACCTCTACTGGCTCTTCCGCGACCTGCTCCCTCCCAATGCCGCGGGCCAGAACTACCCGGAACCCGACGCCTTCGTCGCCAATCCGGACCTGCTCACTCCCGCCGGCAATCCCTCGAGCTGGCCCACCAACGAGTTCGACAACTCCGGCGCCCTGCCCGGGGGCGAGCGGCCGTACTACATCCGCCAGCAGGAGGAGATCCCGGCCGCCAACAACCCGCAGTACCCGCCCTACAAGCGGACCGTGTGGCTGAAGCAGTCCCCCAACTACCGGCTCTACTCCTACAACAACATCGCGGGTGGCCGGCTCCCCTTCGTGGACGTGACCCAGCCCCCGGGGAGCACCCAGGTCATCGATCGCGGGCGCCTGGGCAACGGCCAGTTCGTGCGGAAGTACCTGGCCACCGCACCCCAGGTGAGCATCCCTCCCCGGGTCGACGTGCTGGTGGGGACCACCGACAACACCACGGTCGTGAACTCCTCCCGGGAGATGGTCCACACCAGCAACGCCCTCACCTCGCTCTCGATGGAGGACGCCACCACCACCATCGTCGACTACTTCGACAACACCGTGAGCCAGCCCCTCGGGACCCAGGTGGGCGTGTCGGTGAGCGGCCCGACCAATGCCGACAAGAACCCGGCGACCGCGGGTTACACCCGGACCACCGTCACCGACTGGACCGAGCGGTACGTGATGGTCTTCAACGTGATCCCGAAGCCCCCGGGGCCGCCTCCGCCGATCAACAGCCGGGTTTCCCAGATCAACCCCGCCTCGCAGCCCACCTGGGAGCCGATGCCGGCCATCCCCAGCTATGTGACGACCCCCTCCGACACCACGATCTGGAACCTGATCCACCCGAATCCGGCAGCTCCCGGATGCTCGGCGATGGTCGAGCTCGACAACCTGAACTCCTGCCCCCAGAGCTCCTGGAGCACGGGTACCCACATGTTCCTCTTCGAGGTGCAGCGCCGCCGCACCGTGGTCGAGGACCATCGTTGGGACTACCCGATCGGATCTCCCGGTACCTATACCTGGTGGCCGACGGGCCCCGGCCAGAACAACCCGGTCAACGTGCCGGGCGAGGGACTCGTCGAGGCCGACTTCGACCTCGACATGGCGGCCGTGAACGTGACCGAGGTCCCCCCGATCCCCCAGGGCAATACCTGGGTCGATCTCTTCATCCAGAAGTCCGGCGACCCCCCGATCGCGGCCGGCAATCCGACCGTCGAGGAGGACACGCCCTACACCTTCCGGGTCGAGAACAACCCGGTCTTCGACGGCACCTTCACGACTCCCGACTGGGGCGCCCAGAACGGAGCCTACAATCCCCTGAACGAGGACGGCGACGGGGTTTCCGGAGCCTTCGCCTCCAGCCTCCTCCAGTTCGGCTTCCAGTGGCGCTGGCGGGTCCAAGCGATGAGCGGGGCGGCCCGCTACGCTTACCATGACGGCGTCGCCGCCGATCCCCAGGCCTCCAACAACGGCCTGCTGGTGAAGTCGAACTGGGAGACCTCGACCTCGGGGAGCCCGACCGTGGACCTCACCATCCCCGGCGGGACCCAGACCTTCTCCGACCCGGGGCGCTACCTCATGGTGCTCGATATCGCCGGGCACTACTGGAGCCACCCGGCGGGTCCTCCGCTGAACTTCTTCAGCCGCCCCGAGGAAGTGGCGCTCAACACCTACTACGGCGTCTACAACTCGGCCACCAACATCCCGATGAATCCAGGGGCCACTCCGGACCCGACCATGAAGGCCCTGGCCTTCGGCGACGGGACCATGAGCGACGACCTCGCCCAGTTCGACGCCTGCAACCCGGCCGCGGTCGCCGGTGGCGCCCCGCCTCCCAGCAACTGCTTCGCCCGCTTCTACCTCGAGATCGACGTGGTGCCCAAGGTCCCGGATCCCCAGACCTATGTCACCAACATCACCCGGATGGCGCCGACCGCCCCGGACGTGAACGAGGACATGAGCGACGGCATCCCCGGGAGCATGACGGCCGCCCCGATCGCCGACGCCGACGTCAGCCCCTTCGGGGACACCTACACCCCCGACGCCGACCCCAGCGACGACGTCAAGGGCCTGTTCTACTCGATGGACGTGAACTGGTACCGGGCCCAGGAGTACGTCTACGACCGCCAGCTCGAGACCGTGGTCCCCGGCTTCGGGCGGGTCGACGATCTCACCGACTCGGACATGACCAAGTTGAACGGCGTCGGGACCTTCTTCCGCTCCGGGGACTGCCCCGAGCCCGCCGCCAACGACGCCAACCTGAGGCCGGTCGAGAACGCCCTGCTCCGGGACGGCGTGCTCGGCAGCAAGCCCGGTGGCGCCAACGGAAAGCTGTGGAAGGACTGCCAGACCCACGTCGCCGGCCTTCCCACCAAGCGGGACTGGCAGGACATCAAGTTCTGGTGGTTCATGCGCTCCGACGATCCCGACAATCCGGGCTCGCCCCTGGTCCCCAACGGCGGCTTCGACCTGGTCGAGGGCACCACGGACGGCCTCGGGGTGTTGGTCGCCCAGGGTGACCTCGGCGAGATCTGGGAGATGCAGAACGGCAATCTCAAGGGCTTCCGCCAGTACGTGATGGGCAACAACAACCGGGTCATGGATCCCCCCGACGTCCCGACCCCTGCCTATCCGGCCGACCGCACTTTCACGGTGCGGATCCCCCTCTACGGACGGAACGCCAACGGCGATCCCGGCCCGCTCGAGATCACGGTGCCCACCGACCCCTCGTCGCTCACCTTCACCCTGGTGGTCCGCTACCCGGCCGTGGAGTGGGAAGTCGACAACGTGAACAAGTACGTCTTCGCGAGGGACGCCGGGATCCAATTCGGCTCCTATGTCGGCAACCGGGTCTACGGCCCCGGCGTACCGAGCTGGTCGACCGACGCCATCTCGGTCAAGGTCCTCGACCGCACCGCACCGGGGGCACGCCCGCTCGAGGGCCTGGGGACCTCGACCCTGGCGGGGGCCCCGATGTCGACCACCCTGACCAATGCCTACGGCGCCAACGGCTGGGTGGTGGCCCGGCTCTCGGACAACAACCCCTTCCAGCCCGGGAACCAACCCACCATCACCGACCTGCGCTACACCCTGGGCGGAGCTGACGCGGATCGCCGGGTGAGGCTGGCCTCCATCTGGAATCCCGCCACCACCTTCGGCGTCGGGGCCATGACCGGGGGGGGCCAGACCGGCTTCGACCTCTCGTTCACCGATTCCCCGGGCGGCTTCGGCAGCTTCCTCCGGGATGCCACCGAACTCGACTTCGTGGGTGCGGCACCCAACGAACACAACAACCTGGACTTCCTCTACCAGACCTCCTCGACGCCGGCCCTCGTGTATGCCACCGCCGACGACGTGGCGCCCTATGTGCTCTTCGCGGGCGGCGGCTCGCTGGCCCCCGGGTTCGAGTCGAACCCGGTCCAGACCGAGATCGAGACCGGCGACGACGCCCCCCGCAACTGGGTGTTCCGGCGCTCACCGGGCGGCCAGCCGATCGCCCCTCTGGACGAGAACTACAAGGCCCAGGTCTGGCCCATCAAGGCCTGGAAGCTCCCCACCGCTCCCTTCGTCAAGCCGGCCGGGGCCGATGACCTGGCCTTCCTGGCCAAGGGCACCGACCAGGCGGGCAACTTCGGGGACCGGGAGGAGGCGACCGGCAGCCAGCGGGTCGAGGACTTCTCGCCGCCCAACGTGATCGTGGAACTGGTGGACCAGAAGTCGGGCGCAGCCGTGTACTTCTCGACCGTGACCGACTTCCGCATGCCCTACGGCGACTCGCTGCCCCTGGTGGCGAACACCACGCCCGGCGACTGGATCTACACCCGGGTCATGGTCTCCGAGGACGTGCGCCCCGTCATGGCGAGCGAGGCCCGGGCCGGACTCACCTTCTTCGGCGGCCGCTTCGGTCACCCGGGGACGGGGATCTACGACTTCGACAACCTGGCGGGCTTGCCCCTGCCCCCGGCCGGGGATCCCGCGGCCGCCACCCCGCCCGCGGCCGGGGACCGGTTCCGGTGGCTGGTCGAGGAGGACGTGCTGTTCCGGGTCCGGCTGATCGGCACCGACAACTCGACGCCTCCCGATCAGCTCCGGATGGGAATCCGCTCCGGAACCGGGTCGACCGCACCCCACCCGTTCCTGACCCTGCCCCGCAACTGGGACGGCGCCTCGCCCGCACCCACGGCCGGGAACGCCCCCGAGATCCATGTGGTCGACGGCAAGGCGGTACTCCAGGGACATCACCGGTACACGCTCGAAGCCGAGGATGACGTGATCGAGGCCCATGTCGAGGACCTGAGGGGGAACCGGCGGACCCTGCGCATCTCGCTCGGGAGCCGGCCCAACACCACCGACTTCCGCGTCATCTCCGACCGGGTGCGACGCGGGAGCTCCGACTGACCGCCCCCGGGGCGGCGAGAGGTCGAGGCAGCATGGCGGAGGCCGATCGGGTGAGAGCCCCGAGGCAGCTTCGGGCCGGCTTCACGCTGGTCGAGATCACCATCTCGGCGGTGATCTTCCTGATCCTCACCGGCATCGTCTTCGAGATGTACACCAAGGGCTCCAAGGCCGGCGCCAAGGCCACCTGGCGGGCCCAGGTGACGGGTCGCTCCCGGGCCGGGATCCGCCAGATCAAGGAAGCCATCGACGGGAGCAGCTACCCTTCGGTGGTGAGCTTCACCGACTACCGGGAGACGACCACGGCCTACATCTTCGACCTGGAGGCCCCGACCAGCTCTGTGGTCGGCACCACCACCACCACCCATTCCTATTCTGCCCAGGGCACCGTGGCCACCTGGTACGCCTGCCATCCCATCGTCCCCCCGGTGATGGCGGCTCCCGGCACCCCCAACGGAGTCGGCACCCAGTTCGTCCTCAAGCTCGAGCCCTCGACCCTCTACCCTTCGAGCCGCCTCGACCTGGTGATGGACATCTCGAGCGGCCCGGTCCAGGACACCCCGCCGGACGTGACGATCGGGACCCTGGTCCTGCTCGAATCCCGACGCCTGGTCACCGAGGTCGAGCGCCTCGACCTCACCGTGCCGACCAACTCCGCCCCGGGGAACAACGTGGTGGGGATCCGGATCACCTGTCGCGATCCCATCGACGGGTACATGCGAGTCGTGGAGGAGAGCCGCGCCAATGCCAATGTGGCCATCCCGTCCCCCTGACGCCGGCGATCCGCCTCCCGTCGCCCCGATGCGACGGGGACCGGGCCGCGGCTTCACCCTGATCGAGATCCTGATCGCCACGGTGGTCCTGGCCTTCGCCATGATCCCGGTCTCGGGCCTCATGACCACCGGCCTGGTGCGCACCGACGTGAACGTGGGCTACACCGCAGCGGTGGAACTCTCCTCCGGGATCATGAACCACATCCTCTCCGAGGACACCCCCTTCTCCATGCTGCCGGTCTCGCCGGCTACCACCGCCTACCCGGCTCGCGGCTCGGCCCTGGCGCCCGCCACCGGGAACGTGGCCGCCGACCCCGCCCTCGACCGACTCTTCCCCGCCCCGGAGTGGTCGGTGGACGCCGGCAACGGGACCCGCGACATCACCATGAACGGCATCACCTACCACGTGATGATGTGGGTCGGTGTCTATCCCCAGGCCAACCAGTTGCAGTTCGGCTTCTACGAGAGCCCGGTCCTCGGTTTCCACCTCGGGACCAACCCCGCCGAGTTCGAGAAGGTGAAGACCCTGCTGGCGTCCGACTACGCGGCGGGCTTCGCCCCCTGGGCCCCTGGCAGCGTGGCCGCCACTCCGGCCGACGTCTTCCCCAGCCAGGCCGCCTCCCGGATCGTGAGCCATCCCTGGTGCCGGACCGAAGTGATCCAGGACCAGACGGCCCTGAGCGAGGGGACGGCGGGGGCGTTCGCCAATTTCGCCAAGGTCGTGCTCCGGGTGAGCTGGGGCGAGGACTTGCGCCTGGGCCGGGGTGGGGCCAAGGACTTCTGGCTGGTCTCCTTCAAGGCGGACCTGCAGGAATGAGCACCATGCACCACTCGCGATCCCCGATCCGCCTGGCTCGCAGCGGCAGCGCCCTGCTCATCGTCCTGATCCTCACGATCCTCCTCCTGGTCGCCACTCTGGCCCTCTGGACCGCCAACGAGAACCAGGAAGGCCAGATGGTGGTGAACCTGACCCGGGTCCAGGCCGAATTCCTCGCCAAGGGGGCTCACCAGTTGGCCCTTCTCAAGGCCCGGCTCCAGGCCCAGCCCCTCTACGACGCCAGCGACTACGCGGTCGGCAAGAATCCCTACTATCCCCACTACGTCGGCTATGCCCACCTCGACGGCAGCCGGGGCGCCGCCTTCAGCCTGAACACCGCCGGGGCGCTAGCCCCTGGACCGGCCTTCTTCACCCCCCGGGAGGAGGACGGCGGCAACGTGCACGACGCCAACATCGATGCCAGCGTCGCGCCCGAGGAGCTGGCCATCATGGGCGGCCACCTGGCCCGCTACCGGGCCGACCTGGCCGACGCCACCATCGCGGGCCGGGGCATCCCGGCGCCGCTGCCGGCCATGACCTGGGAGGGCCAGTCCTTCCAGGTCGACTGGCTGGGACAGGCGTCGATCCGGATCGACGAGGCGAGCCCGGACGTCGCCACCGGCTTGCCCGGCGACCCCTACTCGGGTTCCTTCGAGGTCCTCGACATGCGGATCCTCGGCGGCAAGGACAACCAGATCCACAGCGAGGAGGCCCTGCTGGTCCTCTCCCGTGCCCGGGTCCTGACCCGGGTCTCGGGTATCGACCGGGACTGGGAGGCCGACCTGCGGCGGGTCTACAAGGTGAAACGGTCCCTGCAATGAGGCCGGCTCCCCCTGGGCCGGCTGGCCGGGGGGGCCTCCGCCGGATCCTGCAGTCCGCGGGTCTCTGGTTCCTGGGAGCGGCCTCCCTCTTCGCCTGCGATCCCTTGCACGAATGGGTCCCGGTCGAGGCCCTCGCCTGGCGAGAGCCCAAGGTGTCCCTGCTGGCCGACGCCATCGCCTATGCGCTGGCCCAGGCCGGTCCAGTGGAGGGACCGATCGCTCTCGTCTCCCTCCAGGACCAGTACGCCCGTCGTTCCGAGGCCATGGAGGAATCCGACTCCGAGCCGGCGGCCCTGGATCCCGGGCTGCGTGCGCTGCGCGAACGCTCGCTGCGCGACGGACTGCAGCAGGAGCTGGCCCGGGCCGGTCTCCCCGCCTTGAGTCCCGAGGCCGTGGAAGCCGCTCTCCCGGCCTCCGACCTGGTCTGGAGTCCCGAGCACCTGGCCCGGTTCAGCGCCGCCACCGGGGCTCGCCACCTGGTCCGGGCGGCGGTCACGAACTACACCGTCAGTCGGATCCTGGAGCGGGATGCGCTGCCGGTAAACCAGGACCTCCATCGGGTGCGCTTCTCATGGAGTGCCACGCTCCGGCTGGCGATCCTCGATCGCCAGGGAGCGATCCAGTGGATCGACGAGGTCTCGCCTTCCGAGACCCTCGAGGAGGACTTCTACGAGCGCCGGGACGGCACCCTCGAGGTGGTCCGCAGGGTCGCCATGCCCTGGGGAAAGGACCCGGAGACCTGGCACGACATCTCCCGGCACGGCGGCGAGGACGAGGTAGGCCTGATCCCGGTGCTCCGCAAGCAACCATGACGCAGGACGCCGCGAGCTCCCGGACTCTGGTCCGAGCCGTCTGCGGCCATCCGCGCGGGCGCGGCAGGACCGGCATCCTCGCCGGTCTCGCCGCAGTCTCGCTAGCGGGTGGTGCAGCGGCCGCCCCGAGGTCGAACACGCTGGAGGCGACCCACAAACTGGCCCTCGCCCCCCGGAGCTTCGCGGCCGCCTGGGACTCGGTCCAGGAGCGCTATCTGGTCGCCGACCCCGGCGGGATCCGCTCGGTGGCGACCGGGAGCGCCACGGTCACCCGGCTCGCCCTCGACCCGGGGATCGGGAGCGACCTGCGCTGCCTGGTCCCGACCGGCTTCGTCCTCTGGATCGGGCGACCGGACGGACTGCTGGCCGTGGGCAAGGAAGGCCGACCTGTCCTGAAGCACCTGACGACCCCGGTGGTCCCGGGTCATCTGGCCTTGGACACGGCAGACTCGAGCCTCGTCCTCGCCGCAGACCGGGGCACTACGCTGTACCGCGGCGACCCCGGATCCGGGACCTGGACCCCGGTCCCCTGGTCGGGCGGCACCATCGTCGGACTCGCGGCCGCGCCGGCCGGGACCTGGGTCGTCTCCGCTCCCCAAGACCAGCGGAAGTGGGCGGTCTGGATCCTCGCCGCCGGCGATCGGCTGGAACGGATCGCCGAGTTCCCGGGCGGACCGCCTTCCGCCGTGGGTGCCCATCCCGACGGCGTCCTGGTGGCCGAGGGCGAGGGCGACCGCCTCCTCCTGATCCGGAGCGATGGCCGGATCCGGGTCCTGGTCCGGGGCATCGTCCGGGTCAGCGCCCTGGGAGCCGGGGACGACCAGACCCTGATGGCGATCGAGCACGACTCGGGAAGGGGCCACCGGTTCCGCCCCAAGGTCGAGTTCGAGCTGGTCCCCACGGACCCGCTCGGGTCCGCCGGGATGCCGACGGAGCCCGCGACCGGACCCTCTTCCGGACCCTCCGCGGTAGTCGTCACCGGGACCACGAGCCCGTAGCCCTCCGTCCCCGGGGTAGGGTGGCACGGTGACACGCGGTACCGGCGCCACCCCTCCCCCCCCCTCCCTGCAGAGGTTTCCCCTGATCTTGTTCCTGGTCCTGGGCGCGACCTTGGCGTGTCGGCACCAGGGCCTCCTCGAGCCCGATCAGGTCGCCCAGCACCTGCTGGCCCGTCACCTGCAGGCCGGGCGCTTCGACCTGGGGCTTTCCACCTACTGGGGTCCTCTACAGCCGACCCTTCTCGCCTTGCTGGGTACGCTCGGCCTGGCAGAGACCACCGCCTGCAGGATCCTCCAGATGGGCTGGGGTTTCCTGCTGGTCCACTCCGGCTTGCGCCTGGCCTCGGTCCTGGGTCTTCGGCCCCTCACCCTCGGGCCGGTGGGCCTCGCCCTGGCGCTCCAGACCAGTGCCTTCGCGGCCTACTACGGGACCGCCGACCTGGCCCTGGCAGCCCTGGTCACGGCAGCCGCCGCCTCGCTCTGGGAAGCGGACCGGTCCACGACCTGGAAGGCTGGAGTCCTCCTCGGCCTGGCCCTGCTCGCCAAGAGCGCCGCCCTGCCGGTCGCCTTCCTCCTGCTTGCGGGTACCGCAGCGACGGAAGCGGGGCTCGCCCGGCAACCCGGCGGCAGCGCACCGCGACGAGCCCTCCGGGTGGCGGCGATCACCGTGCTGGTGGCCGGACCATGGTTCCTCTTCCTCTCCGGGCGAGCCGGGAAGCCCCTCCTCTCTTCCGCCGCGACCTTGAACCATGCCCTGCTCGGTCCCGCGGTCTCCGGGGACCGCTCCCGTCCCGAGACCTTCCGGGGTCACCCGACCTTCTCGACCCTGCACCGGGTGCGCGAGGGCAGGATCTCTTCCTGGGAGGACCCCGGCGAGATCTCCGACCGGTATCCGACCTGGAGTCCCCTCTCGACCCCTGGAGGCCCGGGACGCCAGCTCCGGTACACCCTCTCGGCCCTCGACGAGGCCTCCCGGCTCCTGGCCCGCTTCGATGGACTGGGCCTGGCCCTGGTCACCACCGTGGGCCTCGCCCTGTGGGCCGCGATCCGACGTCCCCGTGGACCCGCGGAGGACGTGCTCCCAGCGATCGGGATGCTGGCCATCGTCCTTCCCTACCTCCCGTTCTTCGTGCAGTGGCGCTACCTCTGGGGCGCGTTCCCCTTCCTGCTGGCGGGACTCGGCCGGGCAGCCGATCGCCTGCTGGCAGGGAGCGACATCCCGACCACTCGGACCCGGATCGCCCGAGCCTTCCTGCTCGCACCTCCGGTGCTGGTGGGACTCGGCCTGGTCCTCCTCGGTCTCCTGGTCTTCCCTCCGAGCCGCCAGGCGCAGATCGCCACCAGGCTGGCGGCCGCCATCCCGGACAGCCATCGCGGGAGTCCGATCGCCGGTTGGGATCCCCGCCTCGCGCCCGGGGACGCCAAGCCCCCGGACAACGCCATGGGCCTCTACGTCGCATGGGCCGCCGGGAATCCCTGGTACGGTCTCGCCCCCGAAGCCTCTCCCGGTACTGCGGCCTCCCTCGGGTGCCGGCTGCTGGTCCGCCAGCGACTCCTGCTCCCGCCTCCCCCGGGGAGCGGGGCACCGCCACCCGACGTCCTCCCCGGTTGGACCCTGCTGACCCGATTCGAGACCGAGGATCACCCCTTTTTCCTCCGGCCCTCGACCTGGGAGTACAGCCTGTGGGCAGTCGGGACCTCCGACCCGCCTTGAGGGTCGGCGAAGCCCCCGCTACGATGGCCGCGGAGGTAGCCGTGGCCACCGGAATCGTCCGCCAGCTCTGGGATCGCGCCCGGGCCAACCCGAGGCGCATCGTGCTCCCCGAAGGCGAGGACCCGCGGACCGCCAAGGCCGCCCGGATCCTGGTCGACGAGGGCATCGTCTCCGCCGTCACCGTGCTCGGTTCCAAGGAGGGCGTGGAATCCGCCTTCACCCAGGCCGGGGTGGCCCACGAGGGGATCCTGGGCATCGATCCCCGGTTCTCGCCTCGCCGCGAGGAGTTCGCCAACCTGCTGCACGAGCGCCGCAAGGCGAAGGGCCTGGGCCTCGACGAGGCTCGGGAACTCATGGCCCAGGTCCTCTACTACGGGGCCGCCATGGTGGCGACCGGAGAAGTCGACGGGGATGTCGCCGGTGCGGTCCACACCACCGGGGACGTGATCCGGGCCGCTCTCCACCTGATCGGCACCGCCCCGGGAATCCGCACCGTCTCGGGGGCCTTCTTGATGGAGATCCCCGACTATCTCGGCAGCGGCAAGCCCCGCTGCCTGATCTACGCCGACAGCGCGGTGGTTCCCGACCCCACGCCCGAGCAGCTCGCCGACATCGCGGTGGCCTCGGCCCGGACCTTCACGACCCTGGTGGGTGAGCCGGCCAAGGTGGCGATGCTCAGTTTCTCGACCAAGGGCAGCGCCGAACACCCCAGGATCGACAAGGTGCGCAAGGCTACCGCCCTCGCCAAGGCCGCCCTGGGGGACGCCTCGGTCGACGGCGAGCTCCAGGCCGACGCCGCCCTGATCCCCGACATCGGCAAGCGCAAGAGTCCGGGCAGCCCGGTCGCCGGGACCGCCAACGTGCTGGTCTTCCCCGACCTCGACTCCGGGAACATCGCCTACAAGCTCACCCAGCGCCTGGCCAAGGCCGAGGCCATCGGGCCCCTGCTCCAGGGCATCGCCAAGCCGGTCTTCGACCTCTCCCGGGGGGCAAGCCCCACCGACATCGCCACGGTGGCCGCGATCGCGGTCCTGCAGGCCGCGGCGGGCTGATCCCGGGAAGCCGCTGCCGACCGGACCGATCGCCCGTCCACCGGGTCCGGTTCCACGGCCTCCCTGGCGCCCCGTCGCCAGGCCCGGAGCGTGATACGATCGTTCCCGGGGGCCCCGAGGAGACCCTACCCATGGCCTATCAGGACGTCGGATCCGCAGGTGAGCTTCCCGCAGGTGGTCGTCGCGGCTACGACCTGGACGGCAAGCGACTGGCCCTCTTCCGCCAGGCCGACCGGCTCTATGCGGTCGAGGACACCTGCCCCCACCAGGGAGGACCGCTCTCCGAAGGTGAGGTCCGGGACGGCCAGGTCGTGTGTCCCTGGCACCGCTGGACCTTCGACCTCGCCAGCGGGGAGTGCAAGACCCGCCCGTCCTGCCGGATCGGGGCCTTCGCGGTACGGGAGCAGGACGGCCGGCTCCAGGTCGACCTCGAGGCCAGGCCTTCCGCACCGGCGCCGGCTCCCCCGGCCCCAGCCGCGCCGGCCGCCTCGGCTCCGACCCCGGCGGCACCGGCCGCCCCCGCCGCGGCGGCACCGGCCGCGGTCGCACCTGCCGCCCAGGCCGCCCCCGCAGCCCGACCGGGTCCCCGCGACGTCACCGCCGGGACCGGCTTCAAGTTCCTGGCGAAGAGCCGGGGAGAAGCCGTCAAGCACCTGCTCGGCTTCCTCGGCCGCAGCGGCGACCACCTCGAACCCAAGACCAAGTACCTGATCTACTGCGCGGTCCAGACCATGAACTTCTCCGAGCGCGGCCTCCGCCAGTACATCCCCAAGGCCATCGAGGCCGGCGCTTCCGAGGACGAGGTGATCGACGCCATCCTCCAGGCTTATCCGGGTGGCGGTCTGGGCCGGGTGGTCGACGCCCTCGACGTGTTCCTGTCGCTGGGCTACGGCGGCGAGCTGCCGGGCTAGGCGGTCCCCTCTTGGCCTCCGAGCGCCTCCTCGAACCGGGCGACCTGCTCGGCCGCTATCGGGCCGGGCCGCTGATCGGGGCCGGCGGCATGGGCCAGGTGTTCCTGGCGGAAGACCTGCAGACCGGCCACGACGTGGCGCTCAAGCTCCTGCACCCCCGCTGGGCCGGAGACGACTGGTTGGTCGAACTCTTCCACAAGGAAGCGGCGCTGGTCCGGTCTCTCTCCCACGCCAACCTGGTGGCCCTGCTCCAGGTCGGCGAGGACCGCGGCCTCCACTACCTGGTCTTCGAGTTCATCCACGGGGTCTCCCTCGAGCACGTGCTCCGGGACGGCCCCATGGAGGTGGCCCTGGCCGCTTCCATCATCCAGGACCTGGCCATGGGCCTCTCGGCAGCCCACGCCGCCGGTGTGGTCCACCGGGACCTGAAGCCTGCCAACGTCATGATCACCCCCGACGACCGGATCAAGCTGATCGACTTCGGGGTGGCCGACCGCTCGGGAGCCGGCACCGGCGACCGCGAGATCCCCCGGGAACTCGACGGCCCCGGATCCACCGGGGTCTGCGGGACCCGCGTCTACTCGGCCCCGGAACAGAACCAGGGGCGCCCCGCCAGTCCCGCGGCCGACGTCTACAGCCTGGGTGCGGTCGCCTACGAGCTCTTCTCGGGCCGGCGCCTCTACCTCGACGGGGAACTCCAGGACGTCCTCCGGGCGCAGGCCGGGCTCCAGGTCCTGCTCGACAAGGACACCCCGCTCCACGCCCGCATGCCCGAACCCATCGACCGGGTGGTCCGGCGCATGCTGCAGCTCCTGCCCGCGGACCGCTACGCCTCGGCACAGGAGATCCTCCCGGACCTCGAGGCCGCCATCCGCGAGGTCGGTGCCGTACCCCGCGACGCCCTGGCCCGCTCCAAGCGCACCGCCCTGGCCGATCTCGCCGAGACCCTCCTGCTCCGGGCCCAGGATGCCCTCGCCAAGGACGACCTCGAGATCGCCGCCGACCTGTTCGCCCGCATCCTCTCCCTCGAACCCCCCAATCGCGACAACTTCGTGCGCTCGATCCGCCGCGCCGTGGAGGCGGTCTTCTGGAAGTCGAGCCAGATCGGGCCGCTGCCGGTCCGCCTCCTGGGCCTGCTCGACGAACTCGGCCTCAAGGACCTGCGCTTCCTGGTGGAGCACCGCCTCGCCAGTTCGATCCGGGGTACCCCCGACACGATCCTCGAACGCCTCGACCTCTACCTCCTCCGCTGGCCGAACTCCGTGGCCTTCCTCCGGGCCGCCTCGGCGGTGGCGAGGGCCGTGGCGCCGGAGCGTCGGGTCGACCTCCTGCTCCGCCTGTCGGAGGCCCTGCTCGGGATCGGGGAGAAGGCCGCGGCGGCCCGGGCACTGCTCGATGCCAAGGCGGGAGCCGAGGCGGGACACGCTCCCGGGATCCAACGGGTCGAAGCGCTCCTCCAACAGGGAGGGACCCAGCCCGCAGGCATGGGGGAGGCCTTCCACCGCACCGTGGCCTCGGCAGCCGAGCTGGTCGAACCGATCGAGCAGGCCAGCCTCTGGGACGAGTTCCTGGAGGCCTTCGGGGAGTGGTCGCCGGCCCTGATCGAAGCGGCCCGGGCCCACGAGAAGGCGGGCAACCGGATCCGGGCTTCCCGCCTCTGCGCCCGCCTCGGGATGAAGGCCTTCGTCGCCGGGGCCACCCGGGAGGCCCGCCGCTGGTTCGAGGCTTCGGTGCGGCTCGACCCCGACCGGGACGAGGGCCTGCTCTACCTGGCCGAGATCTCCGGGGGCGTGCCCGAGGGACAGAACATCCGGGTCCAGCGGGTGGCCCTGCTGCGACGCCTGGGCCTCGCCGAGGCCGCCCTCTACCACCGGGAGAAGGACCTGACCGGCGGCGAGTCCGACGCCTCCCCCCTCGAGCAGATGGCCGACATCGCCGAGGAATGGCGGCTCGACCCCGCCCCCTTCCTGCTGCGACGGGCCCGGATCGAACTGAACGCCGGCCGCGACGAGGCCGCCGAGCCGATCCTCGTCGAGGCCCTGCGACGGGCCCGGAACCCCGCCGACACCGCAGCCCGGATCCTGGCCCTGCCCGGCGCGGTGCGCGCCCTCGGGTCGGCACGTCTGGCCGAGATCCGGGAGCTGGCGGGGAACCCCGCCTCGACCGCGGTGCCGACGCCCGAGACCTTGGTCCCCGGGTCGGGGGGCTGATCAGTCCTTCTGCGCCCGGGTGGTCAGCTCCTTGACGATGATCAGGCGCTGGATCTGGCTGGTGCCCTCGTAGATCTGGAAGATCTTGGCGTCCCGCATCAGCTTCTCGACCGGGTACTCGTTGTTGTAGCCGTTGCCGCCGTGGATCTGGACCGCATCGGTGGCGATCTTCATCGCCATGTCGGCGCAGAACGACTTGGCGATGGCCGCATACTTGGTGTTGCGCCGGCCCTGGTCGATCTCCCAGGCCGCCCGGTAGACGAGCAGCCGGCCCGCCTCGATGTCCTTGGCCATGTCGGCGATCATGAACGAGATCGCCTGGTTGGCGATGATGGGCTTCCCGAAGGCGCTCCGCTCCCCGGCGTACTTCAGGCTCTCGTCCAGGCAGCGCCGGGAAAGGCCGACCGCCCCCATGGAGACCGGGGGCCGGGTGTGGTCGAAGGCAGCCATGGCGATCTTGAAGCCGTCCCCCTCCTTGCCGAGCAGGTTGGCCTTGGGGACCTTCACGTCCTGGAAGCTGATGCCCCGGGTGTCGCTGGCCCGCTGGCCCATGTTCCAGAGCTTTCCCGAGACCTCGATCCCGGGCGAGTGGCGGTCCACCACGAAGGCCGAGATCCCCTTGTGGCCCTTCTCCGGATCGGTGACCGCGATCACGAAGTACCAGTCGGCCACCGAGCCGTTGGTGATCCACATCTTCTCGCCATTGAGCACGTACTCGTCGCCGACCCGCTTGGCGGTGGTGCGGATCCCGGCCACGTCGCTCCCGGCGTCGGGCTCGGTCACGCAGTAGGCCGCCAGCTTGAACTCGTCGATCATGGGCGCGAGCCACTTCTTCTTCTGCTCGTCGCTCCCGGCCACGATCATCGGGGCCTGGGCCAGCCCGTTGGCCTCGGCCGCGGTCATGATCCCGGTGCAACCCCAGGCCAGCTCCTCGGTGATGATGCAGCCGTCGAGCACCGAGAGCCCCAGTCCCCCGTACTCGGCGGGGACGTGGGTGTTCATGAGGCCGGCTTCCCAGATCTTCTTCAGGATCTCGCGGGGGAACTCTCCGGTCTTGTCGTGGTGCGCCGAGGCCGGGGCGATGACCTCCCGGGCGATCTCCCGGGCCAGGGTCTGGTACTGGGTCTGGTCCTCGTTCAGCTCGAAGTCGATCATCGCGGGCAGCCTCCAGATGCGGTTCGGGAACGACACCGGAAGCCGGTCAGGGACCCCGGTTCGACGCCGGGATCCTACCAGGGAAGCCCGGGGGGTCGCCAAGGTCGCGCCCCGGGCTTGACGCCCCCCTCGAGTTCCCTAGGATGCCGGCGCACCGCCATGCAGATTCGTCCCTGCCGTTTCCGCCTCCTCGCCGGGCTGGCCCTCGCCGTCGCCCTGGCGGCCTGCGCCTCGCCGCGGGCCGTCGCCTCCGCCCCGGCCGGCGCGGTGGCCCGGTACTTCGACACCGGCCTCGCCCCCCACAAGGAGACCTTCCCCACCAGGGTGCGCCTGCTCACCGAGAACGACGAGGCCTGGTACGCCCGCTGGTACGCCACCTCCACGGCCAGGCGGACCCTCGACATCCACTACTTCTCCTTCAAGGAGGACGTCTTCGGCAAGGCCCTGCTGGGACTGGTCCGGCACAAGGCCCGCCAGGGCGTGAAGGTCCGCCTCATGGTCGACGACCGGGGCAGCTTCGGCCTCGCCCAGCGCCTGCTCCAGCAGGAATGGCTGCGCGAACTCGCCTGCCAGACGGGTGCCGAGGTCCGGGTCTTCAAGCCCCTCTCGGGCGTGATCGCCAGCCTTCCCCGGGATCTCCGTAGCTACGTGGTCTCCAACCACGACAAGATCCTGGTGGCCGACCGCTCGCTGGCCATCGTGGGAGGCCGCAACCTGCGCGATTCCTACTTCGCGGATCCCGAGGACGACCCCACCGCCTACCGGGACAACGACGTGCTGCTGGGCGGCGAGGGGGTCGGGACCCAGGTCGCCCGGGCCTTCGAGGAAGAGTTCGAACGACCCGTGAACCGGGTGATCGAAGGCGGGGACCCCGACGACACGGCGGCCGAGGGCATCGAACTGGAGCTGGCACGAAGGGTCATGGACCGCTGGATCTCGGGCCTGGGCAGCTATCCCGAGGAAGGCCCCTACCGGCGGATGATCGCCCGCCTGAACCGGGAGATCGGCAGCCACGGCCGGCTCGCCGGCTACACCGCCTTCGCCGCCGACCCCTGGCAGGGCCGCCGGGAGTACCCCGGCAAGATCCTCGACAAGCACTCGCTGGGCGACCCCCGCAACGACATCACCCCGAACCTGCTGGCGCTGATCGACGCGGCCGAGCACCGGATCACCATCCAGAGCGCCTACGTGGTTCTCACCCCGGAGGCCAAGGCCGCCCTGGTCCGGGCCGGCCGCCGCGGCGTCGCCATCACCATCCTCACCAACAGCCCGGTCTCCACCGACAGCGTCTTCACCCAGGCGTTCTTCCTGCGCGAGTGGTGGGAGCTGCTCCGCGACATCCCCGGCCTGCGGCTCTTCATGTTCACCGGCCGCCGGAAGATCCACGCCAAGACCCTGGTCTTCGACGACACCGTGACCTGCGTCGGCTCCTACAACCTCGACCCCATGAGCGAGGAGCTGAACAGCGAGGTGGTGGCCTTCGTCCGGTCGCCCGAGGTCTCGACCCGCCTGCGCCTGCGCATCGAGGCCGACCTCTCCGAGGCCACCGAGTGCAAGATCAAGGTCCACGCCGATGGCTCGATCGAGAAGCTGGTCGGTCCCGGAGACTTCCTGCGCGGGGTCTCCGGGATCCTGGTCAAGCTCCTCTCGAAGCTGACCTTCCTGCGCCCGATCGTCTGAGCGCTCAGGCCGGCAGGATCTTCCTCACCCGGTCGGCCGCGGCCGCGAAGGCCTGATCCGAGAGCACCGGTTCCCCGACCCTGACCGGCGAGGCCGGATCCTGGAGGGTGATCCATGACCGGCAACCGCCGTAGGCGGCCACCACCGGGACCTCGAGCGGGATCGGCAGGCGGTGGACCCGGACCAGCAGCACATGGAGCGCTTGCCCGGGCTTCCAGGCGTAGCGGGCCCGGAGTTCGTCCTCGGTCATGATGGTCTCTCCGGCCAGGGCCGGGAGCAGCGACTCGTCGGTGGTGGTCCGGGAGTCGACGACCTCGGCGGCGCACCGGATGTTGACCCGCTGGGTCCCGTCGCCCTCCCCGGAGACCGCCTCGAAATGGCCCCGGGCCTCGGGCCGGAACTTGCTTGCGGCCTGGTGCAGGTAGGTGGGGAAGAGCAGGAACCGGGGCTTCTTCACGTCGAAGCCGCGCTCGTGGATCCCGCCCTTGCGCAGCAGGGTCACGGTCTCGCCCGTCTCCAGGGCGTGGATCACCGCGGCCCACTCCTTCAGGGCCGTGGGCTCGGTCTCGAGGGCCTTCCAACCGGAGCCATGCTCCGGCTTCGCGACGGCGCTCATGGGGCGCCTCCCTTCTCGATGGGTTCCACCCGGGCCGGCACGCCGGCCACCTGGACGATACCCCCCGGCTCGACCTCGCGGGCGGGCAGCGAGGAGAGCGCCACCACCCGGCCCCGGTCCGGCGACAGGACCGCCGAAGTGGCGACCCCGAGGCGTTTTCCCTCGCGCTCCACGGGAAGGCCGGGAAGCCCGCCCTCGGCCTGGGAGGCCGGGACCTCGGAGGCCTCCAGCACCAGCCGACGGAGCAGCCGGGTCACCACCTTGCGGGCCCGCATCCGCTCCAGGATCTCCTGCCCCATGTAGCAGCCCTTGTTGTAGGCCACCGCGCTCCCGAGGCCGCACTCGGTCGGCATCACCGACCCGTCGGCGTCGATCCCGAAGACCGGGATCCCGGCTTCGACCCTTGCCGCAACCACACCCTCGGGGCTGAGCGGGGCGCCTCCCAGGACCTTCGTCCAGTCGACCGTCCCCTCGGCGAGGACTTCCAGCCCCGGGAACCCTTCCCCACCCCTGTCCACCACCCGCACAGTGATCCCGGCGACCTCCCCGGAGAAGGTCCGCAGCCCCGGCCCGCCCGGCCCCGCATCCCCGACTCCGAGGCGTGCCGACAGCGCCGCGACATCGATCCCGGACACGCCGATCGACGGCGGCCACGGATCCTCGACCAGCCTGGCCTTGGTGCCGAGCAGGTAGACCGGCAGCTTCCCGAGGATCCCGGTGCGGCTGGCCTCGGGACCCAGCAGCAGGAAGTCCCCCTCCGGCAGCCGGAACACATCGAAGGCCGCCAACAGCTTCCCCATCCGGTCGGTGAGGCAGGCGGGACGGCCCCGGCCCGGCGCCAGGCCGCGGAGGTCCTGGGTGACCATGCGCTGCAGGAAGCCTTCGGCATCGGGCCCGGTCGCCCGGACCCGGACCCCGGGGGGTGTGGGCCACCAGGCGGGAGCGGGGCTCATCGCAGGTGGTAGCCGCCGTCGACGATCAGGGTGTGGCCGACCACCATGCGGGCCATCGGCGAGCACAGGTAGAGCACCGCCCCGGCCAGGTCCTCGGGACCCACATGGCACTTCATCGGGGAGCGAGCCAGGTCCTCGGCCATCATCTGGTCACGGCGGGGGAAGTGCTTGAGGGCATCGGTATCGACCAACCCGCCCGAGACCGCGTTCACCCGGATCTTCGGTGCCAGCTCCACCGAGAGGTGGCGCACCACGGCCTCCAGCGCCGCCTTGGAGGCTCCCACCACGGTGTAGTCGGGGATCGCCATGAAGGACCCCAGGCTCGACATCCCGATGATCGAGGAGCCTTCCCGCATCAGCGGGACGGCCTGCTGGGCGAGCGCCAGCAGGGCCCGGGCATTGATGCCGAGCGTCCAGTCCCAGTGCTTCTTCTTCAACTGCATGGCGGGCCTCAGCACCCCGGAGGCGGCGTTCGAGACCAGGTGGTCGAGGCGGTCCCACTTCTCCCGGAGCTCGCCGAACATGCGCTCGACGTGGTCGTCCTCGGCCACGTTGCACTGGAAGACCAGGCACTCCCGCCCCAGCGCCCGGATCTCGCCGGCCGTGGTCTCGGCGGCCTCGTGGTCGCGGAGGTAGTTGATGGCGACATCGCCGCCCGCCCGGGCGAAGGCCAACGAGATGGCGCGCCCGATCCCGCGGGATCCGCCCGTCACCAGGATGCGCTGCCCGGAGAAGTCGATCATGGGCCCTCTTCTAGCATCCCCCAGGCGGTCTTGACCACCGGTATGAGCTACTCTCCGGGCATGCGCAGCACTCCCCGTCGGCGATCCGGTTTCGCGAACAGCGATGCTCCCCTCCTCCTGGTGTTCCTGGGCGTCCTGCTCGGACTCGTCTCCTCGGTGCACTGGAAACTCAAGGCATCCGAGGTCGAGAAGCCGGAGGCCGATTCCTTCCTCTTCCACAACCCGCCTCCGGGTCCTGCCCAGCCCCCGCTCGCCACCGACACCTCGAACCGCTTCCCCGACCACCCCCTGCGCACCCTCGACGGGGCCACGGTCCGCCTCTACCAGGACGGGGTGGCCCCGGCCGTGGTGACCGAGTTCCTGGCTTTCTGCCCGGACTGCGAAGCCAGCGCCCGACTCTTCCCGGACCTGGCCCGCGAGGTGGTCGCGGCCGGGCAACGGGTCGTGAACCTGGCCTACATGGGCCATCCGCCCCAGGTACGGGCCTATCTCAAGGACAAGGACTTCGGGGGACCCACCTGGATCGACCACGAGGGCAAGGTGCAGCGCCACTTCGGGATCGGCACCTTCACGGTGTGGCTGCTCGACCGGGACGGCACCATCCGCTTCCAGGGTCCCCCGGCCCAGGCGAGGCCGCACCTGGCGGCGCACCTGGCCAGCCGCAGGTAGTCCGAGGCCTCCCGACCGCCCGCTACTCCTCGGGGAGCGAGAAGGACTCCCCGGGACCACCGAGTCGGAGCAGGGTCCACCACTGGCGGTTCCCGTTCAGGACCACCGAGGTCTCGGAACCGAACCGGTAGCTGCCCCCGTCGAGCCGGCCGGTCCACGCCCGAAGCGACCAGATCCCGCCCTCGGCCTGGAAGTGTCCCGCCTCCGGGCGACCGGCGGCGGCCTGGGGCGAGAGGCGGTAGCTGCCGTCGGACTGGATCCTGAGCACCGCGGTCCGGGTACCGGATCCACCCTCGGCGAGCATGCGCCAGGTCCCCACGAAGCGCTCGTCCCCCAGGGGCGTCTCCGGCACCGACAGGGTGGGCGGCAGGTGGCGGATCGCCTGGGCCACGAGCAGACCGAGGACCAGGCAGGCGGACACCGCGCCGAGCGAGGAGGCCGGCACCAGGTGCTCGTCGCTCCGGGTCGTCCTGCCGCGTTCCACCGCTCCTCCTCCGACCGGGGCCGGAGCTACCGGCCTTCCCTCACAGGGCGACCTCGCTCTGCCCCAGGTAGTCGGCGAACTGCCCGAGCACGGCCCGCAGGCGCCGGTTCACGGCCTCGCCCCGCTCCGGATCGAAGACCCGTTCCGGGGAGCGCAGCCAGAGGTCCTCCCGGATCGAGATCCCGACCACGGGCACGCGCTCCAGTCCCGCGTACCAGCGCTTGCCGTAGAGGCCGAGGGTGTAGCCCCCGGCGATCGGGTTGTTGACCAGCGTCTCGAAGCCCTCCCGCTCGAAGAGCCGGGCCAAGGCGATCAGGTCCTCGCGGGGACAGGTGGCGAACCGCCCGGGACCGGGCCGCCCCTCGACATCGCCCAGGTTCGAGAGGCAGACCTCGGGCCTCCGGTAGCGGTCGCTGCGGTTGAAGCGCGAGCGGTCGGGCGCGGTGGCCGGCGGGATCGGGGACATGGCCCCGCACTCGAGATGGTAGAGCGCGTCCTCGTCCTCCCGGGCTGCCGCCAACCCGGCGTGGTGGAGCGCATGGTGGCGGTCGAGCATCTCCCGGACCTCGCTGCCGGTGGGGCTCCCGCCCTCCCGGTAGAGCGGCCGACCCTCGAGGTCCTGGGTGGGCACCGCTCCCTGGGCACCCTTGGCCTCCGGCTCCCGGTCCACGTCGCAGGCGTAGCGATGGACCCCGCAGCGCACTCGGGACACGGTCGGGAACTCGAAGACCCGGTCGACCCCGACCTCGGCATGGCCGCGCAGGGTCTCCTCGTCGAACACCATCCGCCCGACCAGCGGCTGGGGGACGGTCAGGCCGGCGTGGGCGATCCCCACCAAGAAGGGGAGCTTCCGGGAACTTTCGGCCACCACGTCCTCCTCGGACCCGGGTCGCGGCGGCGTGACCGGCCCGGACCGCAGGCGGGTCGAGCGTAGCGCGGATCGGCGGGCCCGCGGGACCCCGGCCGAGGGCGCGGCTCCCTGCCTTCCCCCCCGACCGGGAGGGCCGGATTGGGGTAGCATCCACCCCATGCACCGCATCGAGTCCCGCATCAAGACCTCGAGCGACGACTTCCGGACCAACCGGGAGCGCTACCTGCCCCTGGTGGCGGAACTCCGGGAGCGGCTCGCCCAGGCCCGGGAGGGCGGCAGCCCCTCGGCCCGGAAGAAGCATGTGGAGCGGGGCAAGCTCCTGCCCCGGGAGCGGCTGGAGAAGCTGCTCGACCCCGGGACCCCTTTCCTCGAGCTCTCGCCGCTGGCGGCCTTCGGCCTGCACGGGGGCGACGTGCACGGGGCCTCGGTGATCTGCGGCATCGGCCGGATCTCGGGCCGGGAATGCATGGTGTTCGTCAACGACGCCACCATCAAGGGCGGTACCTATTACCCCGAGACCGTGAAGAAGCACATGCGGGCCCAGCGGATCGCCGAGGACAACCGCCTGCCCTGCGTGACCCTGGTCGACTCCGGCGGGGCGTTCCTGCCGTTGCAGGCCGACGTGTTCCCCGACGAGGTGCACTTCGGGCGGGGCTTCTACAACCAGGCCCGGATGAGCGCCAAGGGCATCGCCCAGCTCTCGGCGGTGATGGGATCGTGCACCGCGGGCGGGGCCTACCTCCCGGCGATGAGCGACGAGGTGGTGATCGTCAAGGAACAGGGGACGATCTTCCTGGGCGGCCCGCCCCTGGTCAAGGCCGCCACCGGCGAGGAGGTCACCGCCGAGGAACTGGGCGGGGGCGACGTCCACACCCGCATCTCGGGGGTGGCCGACCACCTGGCCGACGACGACCTCCACGCCCTCCAGATCCTCCGAGACATCGTGGGAACCCTCCCTCCCAAGGAGGCGCCCCGCTATCCCCCGGTGGCCGCCCCCGAGCCCCCCGCCTATGATCCCGAGGAGCTCTACGGGATCGTGCCGGTCGACTACCGGGTGCCCTACGACGTGCGCGAGGTGATCGCCCGCATGGTCGACGGCAGCCGCTTCCACGAGTTCAAGCCGCGCTACGCCGGCACCGTGGTCTGCGGCTTCGCCCGGATCCACGGCTATCCGGTGGGGATCGTGGGCAACAACGGCGTGCTCTTCTCGGAGAGCGCCCTCAAGGTCACCCACTTCGTCGAGCTCTGCGGGCAGCGGCAGACGCCGCTGGTCTTCCTCCAGAACATCACCGGCTTCATGGTGGGGAAGGCGGCCGAGCACGGCGGCATCGCCCGGGACGGGGCCAAGATGGTACGGGCCGTGACCAACGTCCCGGTGCCGCGCTACACGGTGGTGATCGGCGGCAGCTTCGGGGCCGGCAACTACGGGATGTGCGGGCGCGGCTACATGCCCCGGTTCCTGTGGATGTGGCCGAACTCGCGGATCTCGGTGATGGGCGGCGAGCAGGCCGCCAGCGTGCTGTTGCAGGTCAAGCAGGAGCAGCTCGCCAAGGCCGGCAAACCCCCGATGACCGAGGCCGAGGCCGCCGAGTTCAAGCGACCCACCCTCGAGAAGTACGAGCTGGAGGGCTCGCCCTACTACTCGACGGCGAGGATCTGGGACGACGGCATCCTCGACCCCACCTCCACCCGTGACGCCCTGGGCCTGGCGCTGGCCGCCGGTGCCCATGCCCCGCCCGACTTCGACGGCGGGTACGGCGTCTACCGCATGTGATGTGACCCGAGACCCCGAGGAGGAAGACCCATGGCGATCCCCCGACTCGTACCGGTGCCCGTCCTGGGGGCGGCCCTCGATCCCTCCTCCCCGGAGTTCGATGCGGTGGTGGCGGTCACCGATCGGCTCGAGGCTTTGCCTGCGCCGCTCGCCGGCCCCGCCGGGCGGGCCGCCGGGATCGACGCTTCGATGGCCGAGCGGGCCACCCTGGTATGCGCCGACGACCTCCCGGGTTCCCGCCTGGTGGTCGCCCCCACCGGCCCGCTGGGCCGTGACCACGACGAC
>CAYOHP010000030.1:0-1717 GCA_964403795.1 uncultured bacterium
GGAGCTTCCAGCCCAGGTACAGGGGGTCGACCGGGATGCAGTGCCCGCCCAGGCCCGGCCCCGGGTAGAAGGGCATGAACCCGAAGGGCTTGGTCTTGGCGGCCTCGATGACCTCCCAGACGTCGATCCCCAGCTTGTTGCACATGATGGCGATCTCGTTGATGAGACCGATGTTCACGGCCCGGAAGGTGTTCTCGAGGATCTTCACCATCTCCGCGCTCTTGGTCGAGGAGACCGGCACCACGGTGTCCACGAAGCTCCCGTAGAAGGCCTTGGCCAGCGCCCCCGAGGCCGGTCCGTGCCCGCCCACCACCTTGGGGGTGTTCCTCACGGTCCAGACCTGGTTGGTGGGGTCGACCCGCTCCGGCGAGAAGGCCAGGAAGAAGTCCTCCTCGACCTTGAGTCCGGTGGCCTGGAGCGCCGGCAGCACCACCTCCTCGGTGGTGCCGGGATAGGTGGTCGACTCGATGCTGATGAGCTGCCCCCGGCGCAGATGCTCCTTGATCGCCTGGGCCGCCGCCTCCAGGTACCGGAGGTCGGGGTCCTTGGTCTTGGAGAGCGGAGTCGGGACGCACACCACCACCACGTCGCACTGGGTGAGCCCGCTGAAGTCGGTGGTTCCCCGGAACCGGCCCCGGGCCTCGGCCACCGCCTCGTCGCGGACGTCCTCGACGTAGCTCTTCCCCTGGGCCAGGCTCGCCACCTTCTCGGTGTCCGGGTCGAACCCGGTGACGTCGAAGCCGCGCTCGGCGATCCGGAGCGCCAGCGGCAGCCCTACGTATCCGAGGCCCAGGATCCCGATCCGGGCGCTCCTGGCCTCGATCCGGGCCGCCAGCTCCCCGGCCAGCCCTTCCACGATCGCGACCCCAGAAGAATCCGTCCCGGGCGCCAGAGTGGCTTCCACGTCACCCCTCCTCACGCGGGCCGATACTCCCGCGCGCCCCGATGGTTTGCAAGCCGGAGTGGGAAGGCCGGGAGTCGCTCCCTCGTGTCCTGCCGAGGACTCCGTCAGCCGAGACTGCCCCGGGAACCGGGGGCCGGGCAGGCGCCGCTGGGCCCGTCGTAACCGGGACCCCCGAAGAAGGTGCGCCTCACCAGCTGCAGGGTGCGCTTCACCCCGAGCTTCCAGACCAGCATCTTCCCGAGCTTCATGGCACCAGGACTGCGCTTCCTCAGCTCCGCCCACAGCAAGCGGTGCAGGCGGTCGGGGGCGTCCACGGTGGCCCAGTTGTCGGCCGCCTCCTCGAGCTCGGTGCGCGTCATCGAAGCGAGGTCCTCGGCCAGGGCCGCCTCCCAGTCGAAGCCCAGCTGGTCGAAGTGGCCCACGATCCGGGTGTAGAGCTGGGCCCGGCCCAGGCGCTTGAAGTTCCGTCCCAGCACATGCGAGTAGTTCTCGGCGTGGTCCCGGTAGACCGCCAGCGGCCGGGGGTCGATGGCCACCTTGCCCTGGGAGAAGACCTTCACGGTGGCCATCAGGTCCTCGGTGCCTTCGATCCCCAGCGGGTACCCGCCCAGCTCCCGGAAGACCGCGGCGTCGAAGGCCATGGCGGGATGGATCCAGGGGAACCGGTGCAGGTAGGCGAGCGCCACCCGACGCCCGTCGAGGAGCAGGACCTCGTCCTCCATGATCCAGTCGATCGAGCGGGACCCGGGCTCCGGGGGGAGCAGGCTCTTGAACCCGAAGCTCTCGTGCCCCCGCCACCAGGCCGAGGCGTAG
>CAYOHP010000030.1:1727-54359 GCA_964403795.1 uncultured bacterium
TAGGCCACTACCCCGGGCTCCCGGGTCAGGGCCGCATGGGCCCGGGCCAGGAAGTCCCGGTGCAGCAGGTCGTCGTCCTGGTGCACCACCAGGTAGCGCCCCCGGGCCTCCTCGGCGACGGCCCGGAAATTCTGCATGGCGATCAGGTTCCGGGGCTGACGGACGCTGCGCACCCTGGGATCGGGGTAGTTCGCCAGGAACCCCGGGGTGTCGTCGGTCGAACAGTTGTCCGAGACCACGATCTCGAAGTCGGCGAAGCTCTGCCGGCACAGGTGCGCCAGGCAGCTCTCGAGGAAGCCGCGCCGGTTGTAGGTCGGCACCGCCACCGTGAAGAAGGGTTGCTCGGCCTCGCTCATGGCCGCCAATCTACCGGACCGGGCCGGAACCTGGCCAGGCCGCGCCGCCCCGGTCCCTTCCGTTGACCCTCGTCCCGCGCCGGACCGAGAATGCCGATCCCGGCCGGCCCCGCCAACCCGGCGGCCCAGGGCCGGCATCCCCCAGGAGGATCCGCATGGCGAGCCCGGGAACGGTGATGGTGACCGGCGCCACCGGCCTGGTGGGTCGGCCCCTGGTGCGCCACCTCCTCTCCCGCGGCCACCGGGTGCTGGCGGTGGCCCGGCGCCCCGGCGAGGCCCGGCCGGGTCTCGATGGGATCGCCGCCGACCTCTCCGACCCGAGCGCCGCCGCCGCCCTGGTCGCCGAGCTCCGCCCCGACGCCCTGGTCCACCTGGCCTGGACCACCGAGCACGGCGCCTACTGGACCGACCCCGGCAACGCCCGCTGGCTCGAGGCCGGCAAGGCCATGGTCGAAGCCTTCCACCGCTCCGGCGGCCGGCGCCTGGTCGTCGCCGGCACCTGCGCCGAGTACCGTTGGGACGGCTCCGACTGCGACGAGACCTCTACCCCGCTCGAGCCCCACACGCCCTATGGCGAGGCCAAGGCCGCCCTCTTCGCCTTCTGCCGCCAACTCTCCGCCCGTCACGGCCTGTCCTTCGCCTGGGCCCGCATCTTCCTGACCTTCGGACCCGGCGAGCACCCGGGGCGGCTGGTTCCCCAGGTCCTCTCGAAGCTGCTCCGGGGCGAGCGCGCCCGGCTCACCCTGGGCACCCAGGTGCGCGACTTCCTCTTCAGCGAGGACCTCGCCGACGCCTTCCGGGCCCTCGTCGATTCCGATCTCCAGGGCGCCGTGAACCTGGGATCGGGGGAACCCATGGCGCTCCGCGACTTCGTCATCCGGCTGGCCCGCCGCCTCGACCGGGAGGACCTCCTCGACTTCGGAGCGATCCCCGACCGGCCCGGGGACCCTGCCCGGCTGGTCCCGGTCCTCGACCGGCTCCACCGCGATCTCGGCTGGCGCCCGCCCACCGGACTCGACCAAGCCCTCGACCGCACCGTGGCTGCGGCCCGGGCCGCCTCGGCCCCGCCCGGCTGAGTCCATCGGCCCCGGCCCCTCGGGCTCCCTCGGCCCCAGGACCCTCCAGCCCTCAGCCCCCTGGTCCTCGCGACTCCCCCGGCGCCCGCAGCACCACCAGCTCGGCCCCCACCCCCATGTCCCGGCAGGCGGCCCGGATCTCGTCCTCGTACTCGGGATTGAGCACCACCACCTTCGGCGCCGGCCGCTCCCGGAGCACCTCCGGCGCCACGATGGGGATCGCCGAGCCCGGCAGGTGGTTGCCCCACTTCCGCGGGTTGACGTCCACCACGAAAGGCGTGACCTCGGTGGTGATCCCGAGCAGGTCGGCCAGGGCCACCGCCTTGGCCCCCGCCCCCCACATCGGTACCGGGTCTCCCCGTTCCCGCGCACCCTCGAAGATCCCCGCCACCTGCTCCCGCCACCCGGGAAGCGCGGCCGCGAACCGCTGCACCTGGTCCGCCACCTCCGCCGCCTCGCGGTCCCGGTCCGGAGGAGGCCGCGCCCCCGCGGTCCCGAGCCCGGCCTCCACCCAGAGGTACTGCCCCCCGAACAGGTCGCCGCTCCGGAGGATCGCCATCCCGGCCCGCTCGAAGGCCTCGGCCAGGGCCGGCCGGGTGAAGTACGAGCAGTGCTCGTAGTAGACGTCCCAGAAGGCCATCGACCGCAGCGACCAAGCGGCGCTGGGCACCTCGAGGAAGATCGTCGACGCCCCTCCCCGGGCCGCCGCCGCCAGCGAGGCCACGAAACCCACCGGGTCCTCCACGTGCTCGAGCACGTGCCGGCTGAAGACGAAGTCGCCGGACCTGGCGGCGTGCTGGGGCCCGAAGCGGTCCCTCACGATCTCGATGCCCTCGTCGGCGAAGAGGTCCGCGGCATGGGGCCAGCTCGGCTCGAAGCCGACCCCCGAGTTCCCGCCCTTGCGGCACAGCATGCGCAGATATCCGGCGTCTCCCGAGCCGATCTCCACCACCCGCTTGCCCTGGAGCCGATAGCGCTCCACCAGATCGGCGACGGCCGCCTCGGTGGCCCGGGCGAAGGTGGCCGAGAGCATCTGGCTGGCCTCGTAGGGGGCGCTGTAGTCGAGCCGACCGGGATCGAAGACCGCGTTCCAGATCATGCCGCAGCCGCGACACGACCGGAGCTCGATGTCCCCCCGGGGGACCGCCCGGGCCCGGGCCTCGCTCGGCATCACGAACTGCTGCTGGGTGACCACGCCCCGGTGCACCAGGAACGGGTCCTCGCCGCGCCGGCCGCAGACCGGGCAGTCGGGTCCCATCGACCGCGCCGTCCTCGCCTCCTCTGCCGACACCCTGGCTCCCCTCGTCCTCACCACGCGAAGTCGGGATACGTCCTGTCCCGGTCCGAGATCACCTGCGGCGGCTCCGGCCACGGGATCCCCAACCCCGGATCGTCGAATCGCAGGCCCCGCCCCGCATCCGGCACATGCGGCATGTCCATCTGGTAGAGCAGCTCGCTCGAATCCTCCAGGGTCAGGAAGCCGTGGGCCACCCCCCCCGGCAGGAAGACCGACACCCCGTTCTCGGCCGAGAGCTCCAGCGCATGCCAGCTCCGGTAGCTCGGCGACCCCCGACGCACGTCCACGATCACGTCGAAGACCCGACCCCGGGTGCAGCGCACCAGCTTCGTCTCCAGATGGGGGGAAGGCTGGTAGTGCATCCCCCGGAGCGTCCCCCGGCGCCGGTTGAACGAGGCCGTGCTCTGGCTCACACGGTGCGCCAGGCCGGCGGCCTCGAAGGTCTCGGCGCAGAAGGTGCGCACCAGCCAACCGCGCTCGTCCTCGCGCCGCTCCGGGTGGATCTCGAAGAGGCCGTCGATCCGGGTGGGGACGAGCTTCACGCCAGGATCCGCACCTCGGGCACCGCGGTCACGAAGCGACCGCCCCAGCCGCGGATGCCCGCCATCTGCTGGCGGATCTCGGCCTCCAGGTTCCAGGGCAGGATCAGCAGGTAGTCGGGCCGCGTCTCGAAGATGTGCTCGGGAGGTCGCACCGGGATATGGCTCCCGGGCAGGCAGCGCCCCTGCTTGACCGGATTGCGGTCCACCACGTAGGGAAGGCTCTCGGCCGTGACCCCGCAGTAGTTGAGGAGGGTGTTGCCCTTGGCCGCCGCCCCGTACCCGGCCACCGTCGCCCCCTCGGCACGGGCCCGGGCGAAGAACTCCCGGACCCCGGCGCGCACCGCCTCGGCCCGTGCCCCGAAACCCTGGTAGGTGGCGGGGTCCGCCAGCCCGGCGGCCCGTTCCCGCGCCAGCAGCGCTGCCACCGAAGGCCGCTCCCCATGACGCGCCTCCCGGCGGCACACGAAGGTGCGCAGGCTGCCTCCATGGGTGGGCAGCTCGGCGACGTCGAAGACCCGGAGCCCATGACGCGCCATGGCCCCGGACACCGCCAGGAGCGAGAGGTAGGAGAAATGCTCGTGGTAGATGGTGTCGAACTGCACCTCCTGGATCAGGCGGAGCAGGTGGGGGTACTCGAGGCTGACCACCCCCTCGGGGGCGAGCAGGGCGGCGAGCCCGGCGCAGAAGTCGCCCAGGTCCGGCACGTGGGCGAGCACGTTGTTCCCGATCACCAGATCCGCGGGCTTCCGCTCCTCCCGGAGCTCCCGAGCCATGGCGGCCCCGAAGAACCGGACCAGGGTGGGCACCCCGGCCGCCTCGGCCACCGCCGCCACGTTGGCGGCCGGCTCGATCCCCAGGACCGGGATGCCGCGGTCGACGAAGTTCCGGAGCAGGTAGCCGTCGTTGGAGGCGACTTCCACCACGAACGACTGCGGCCCCAGGCGGAAGCGTTCCACCAGCTCGCCGACCAGCCGGGCGCTGTGCTCCAGCCAACTCTGGGAATACGACGAGAAGTAGGCGTACTCGGTGAAGAGCTCGGCCGGGTCGATCACATGGTCGAGCTGCACCAGGAGGCATGCCTCGCAGAGCCGGGCCCGGAGCGGGAAGGCCCGCTCGTCGCCCAGCCGGTCCGGGGGCAGGTAGGCGTTGGCACTCGGCATGGACCCGAGGTCGAGGAAGAGCCGGGTATTCCGGCTCCCGCAGGAACGGCAGGCGAAGGTCTCGCCGCCCACCGGTTGCTCCCTCCGGGCCTTCCCCGTCTCCGACCTCTTCCGTCCCGCGCCCCTGGCGTACTCCGTGATCTGCTGCCGCGTGATCTCCCGTGCCGACTCGCCGGACCGCCAGCGGCGGTGCCATTCCACGGTGGCATCCAGGGTCCGCGCCAGGTTCCAGCGCGGCTTCCATCCCAGGCTCCGCCGGGCCAGGCCGGCATCCAGCTCGAGATGGGGATTCTCCGGCATCTCCGGCACCGGTTCGTGGCGAACCTCTCCCGAGCCCCAGCGCTCCCGGATCCCCGCCACCACGGTCTCGACCGGCACCGAGCCGGCCCTGCCCGGCCCCAGGTTCAGCGCCTCGGGCACCCGTCCCGGGTCGGCCGCGAGCATCTCGGCCACCCGCAGATAGCCCGAGAGCGGATCGAGCACGTGCTGCCAGGGCCGGATCGCCGCCGGGCAGCGGAGCACCACCGGCTCTCCCCGGGAGAACGCCGCCAGCACGTCGGGCACCAGTCGCCCCGGGGTGAAATCGCCGCCGCCCAGCACATTGCCGGCCCTCAGCGTGCGGACCTCGACCCCGAGCCCTGCGAGGAAGCTCCGCCGATAAGCAGCCACCGCCAGCTCGGTGGCGGCCTTGGAAGCCGAATAGGGATCCTCGCCCCCCAGCGGGTCGCGCTCCCGGCAAGGCCGGGCCTGGTGCTCGTAGACCTTGTCGGTGGTCGCGACCACGACCTGGCGCGGGCCGCGCCCGGCCACGGCCAGCCGGCGCACCGCCTCGAGCAGGTGCACCGTTCCCATCACGTTCGAGCCGAAGGTCTCCACCGGCTCCCGGTATCCCCGGGGCACCAGCGCCTGGGCCGCCAGGTGGAAGACCACCTCGGGCTCCTCCCGGCAGAGCACGTCCTCGACCGCACCCTGGTCGCGGAGATCGACCAGGTGGGAGCCGAGATCGCCCCAGGGCGAGAGCAGCGTGAAGAGCGAAGGCTCGGTGTCGGGAGCCAGCGAGAGCCCGCACACCCGGGCGCCGAGTTCCTGGAGCCAGAGCGCGAGCCAGCTCCCCTTGAAGCCGGTGTGCCCGGTGACCAGTACCCGCCGGCCCCGCCAGGAAGCCGGGTTCAGTCCCAGATCTTCCACGGTGCCGAACCCCTCTTCCACAGCGAGTCGAGGAGTTCCTTCTCGCGCAGGGTGTCCATGGGCTGCCAGAACCCGTCGTGGCGCCAGGCGGCCATCTGGCCCTGGGCCACCAGCTGCTCCATGGGCCGGTGCTCCCAGGAGGTCTCGTCGCCTTCGATCAGGTCGAGGACCCCGGTCTCGAGGCAGAAGAACCCGCCGTTGATCATGCCCGAGGTGGCCTGGGGCTTCTCCTCGAAGGCCGCCACCCGGTGCTCCTCGAGCACGCAGCGCCCGAAGCGGGCCGGGGGCCGGACCACCGTCATGGTGGCTTTCAGTCCATGACTTCGATGGAAGGCGAGCTGGGCTTTCACGTCCACGTCGGAGAGCCCGTCCCCGTAGGTCAGGCAGAAGGTCTCGCCCGGCGTCAGGTACCGCGCCACCCGCTTCAGCCTCCCGCCGGTCTGGGTGTCGGCCCCGGTGTCCACCAGGGTGACCTTCCACGGCTCGGTCCGGGAATGGTGGTACTCGATCCGGTTCTCGCCGAGGTCCATGGTCACGTCGGTGGTGTGGAGGAAGTAGTTGGCGAAGAACTCCTTGATCACATAGCCCTTGTACCCGAGGCAGATCACGAAGTCGGTGAGCCCGTGGGCCGCGTAGATCTTCATGATGTGCCAGAGGATGGGCAAGCCGCCGATCTCGACCATGGGCTTGGGGCGGAGGTTCGACTCCTCCGAGATGCGGGTGCCGCGTCCGCCGGCCAGGATGACGACCTTCATGGTGGTGGGGGCTCCGGGCCTCCCGGGCCCGGACCTCGCCCGACCCTATCACGGCGGCCCGAGGCCGACAACTCCCGCCCAGGTACCGATGGCATACTGGCTCCCCATGTCCGAGCCCGTCGCCGCCTCCCGGCCCCTCTCGATCCTCTTCCTGTGCACCTCGCCGGGATGGGGCGGGCTCGAGATGTACCTGCCCAGGACCGGTCCCGGCCTCCTGGCGCGGGGCCACCGCCTCTCGGTCGCCTGCCGACGCGCCTCACGTCTCGAGGAAGGCTGCCACGAGGCCGGTCTGGCCACCCTCCCCATGCCGGCCGGGTGGTTCCGCTACCCGGCCGTGTTCCGCCTGGCCTCCTGGATCCGGGAACGTGCCGTCGACGTGGTCCATGTGCACTGGTCCCGCGACCTGGGGCCGGCGGTGCTGGCGACCCGGCTCGCGGGTCGAGGGGTCGTGGTCTTCACCGAGCACATGGGGAGCCGGCGCCGGAAGACCGACCCCTGGCACCGTTTCGTCTTCGCCCGGGTCGCCATGGTGCTCGCCATCAGCGGAGTGGTGGAGGAACGCTGCCGGTCGGGGCTCCCGGTTCCCCCGGAACGGATCCGGAGGCTGTACTACGGCCTCGATACCGGGCGCTTCGACCCCTCCCGGGTGCTACCCCGGGAAGCCGGGCTCGCGGCCTTCGGCCTTCCCCCCGGACGTCGCTTCGTGGGGATGCTGGGCCGGATCTCCACCGCCAAGGGCCATGGGCTGCTGCTCGAGGCCTTCGCCCGGCTCGCCCCCAGCCAGCCCGATGTGGACCTGGTGTTCTTCGGCGACGCCACCGGCAGCCGCGGCGGGGAACCGGAGCTCGCCGCCAGGCTCGAGGCCAGGGCCCTGGAGCTGGGCCTCGCCGACCGCATGCACCTGCCGGGCTACACCCCGAGAGTGGCCGAGGCCAACGCCCTGCTCGAGGTCGCAGTGGTCGCCAGCCGGGACGAGGCCTTCGGGCTCACCGTGATCGAGGCCATGGCCATGGGGCGGGCGGTGGTGGGCTCGGCTTCCGGGGCCATTCCCGAGGTGGTGGAAGACGGCGTGACCGGACTGCTCTTCCCGCCCGAGGACCCGGAGGCCCTCTCGGCCTGCCTGGCCCGGCTGCTCACCGACCCGGACCTAGCGGCCCGACTCGGCGCCGCGGCCCGGGCCGGGGTCCTCGAACGCTTCTCCATGGCCGGCCACCTCGACGGTCTGGAGGCCGGGTACTCGGCCGCCACCCGTCCACCGGGAACCGCCTGAGCGAGCCTCGCATCCCCTGCGGTCCCTGGCGGCAGGGACCGTCCTCGGTCACCATGGAGGCGTGACACCCAGGCCCGACACCTCGACCTCGGACCTGCCCGCGGCCCTCGCTGACCGCTACCGGGACCCGACCCTGCTCGGCGAGGGCGGCTTCGGACGCGTGCTCCGGGCCTCGGACCGGGAACTCGGCCGCCAGGTCGCGATCAAGCTGCTCCTCGATGTCGCCGGAGACCCGGCGGCCGCGGCCCGCTTCGCCCGGGAGGCGCGCCTGGCGGCCCAGGTGCGGCACCCCCATGTCGTCCAGGTCTTCGACCATGGGACCGCCCCCGACGGCACCGCCTGGATCGTCTACGAGCTGGTCGAGGGCCGCGACCTCGGGCACCTGGTGGCGGAGCGACCCGGGCCTTCCCCGGAACAGGTCGCCTCCTGGGGGGCCGACCTGGCCTCGGCCCTGGCCGCCTGCCATCGCCTCGGGGTGGTCCACCGCGACGTGAAGCCCGCCAACGTCTTTCTCCGGGCGACCGGGGAGGTGGCCCTCGGGGATTTCGGGATCGCCCGCGAGCTCTCGCCCCGCACCCGCCTGACCGCCGAGGGCCTGGTGCTCGGGACCCCCGGGTTCATGGCTCCCGAACTCTGGCTCGGGGGCGAGCCGACCGCGGCCAGCGATCAGTTCGCGCTCGCCATGAGCCTGGTGGCGCTGCGCTCCGGCCGGGTCCTGGTCGAGGCCGGTGACATCCCCGCCCATCTCGAGTGGGCCAAGCGCCGCGGACCTCCCGAACTCCCGCCGCCCCATCCGGTGACGCCGCTCGACCGGCGACTCTGCGAGGTCCTGGTCCGGGCCCTGGCGCCCCGGCCGGAGGCTCGCTTCCCCGACCTCGACACCATGGCGGGCGCGCTGCGCGAGGCATGCCGCGCCCAACCAGCGACCTCGGAACTGGCGACCTCCGCCGCCCTCCCGGACCCGGGCCGGCCGGCACTCCTGCCGACGCGGCAGGTCGCGTCGCCGGGCTCCCATCGGGCTCCGGAAGGCGCACCGACCTCCCAGGTGGATCCGGGCCCGGCCGGCCGGCCCCTTCCCCGTGCCCTTCCCAGGCCGCTGGCGCTCCTCCTCGCACTGGCCATGGGCCTGCTGGTCCGTTCCCACTGGAGGACGCCGGCTCCCGCCCGGGAGCCCGGGGTCCCGCCCGCCCCGGCAGGACCGGAGCTGGTTCCAGGAGCCGGCGACGAGGCTCGGATCGAGGCCCTCCGGACTGCCGTGGAGGATCTGGCACGGGCCCATGTCGGGTCCGCCGGCCGGTTCTTCGAGGTCGCCGACCGCGACTACCCGGAGCACGCGGCCGCGACCCTGGCGGACCCCGAGGGCCTCCGCCTCCAGTACCGCGACCTGCTCCAGCTCCTCGCCCAGGCCCACCGTCCCTTCACGGTCCCGGGAGATCCTCCCTCCGCGACCGCGACCCGCCTGGTGCTCACCGCCACGGACCTGGTCCGCCACGTCCTTCGGGACGTGATCGACGCCAACGGCATGAGCCGGGAAGCCCTCCGCCGCAGCCTGTTGGGGATGACCCCGGAGACACCAGGGAAGCGGGAGCTCGACGCCGACCACCACGCCGCCGAGCTCGACCTGCAGCAGGCGACCGAGGAGTTCCTCCAGGGCCTGCCCCGGGTCCCGGCTCCACCCGGCAGCCCTCTGTCCCTGGTGGTCCGGGCCCGCTTCGCCGTCATGGTCAAGGCCGCCTCGCGCAACTCCGACCTGCCCCTCCTCTGCGGGCTCCTGGCCGAGGACCCGGTCGGCCCTCTGGCCGACGCCGCCGAGGACGCCCTGGCCGAGATGCTCGACCTGCAGGCCCCGCCGGCCCTCGCCTGCCGCGATCTCGAGCTGGCCATCGGCGCCCTGGCGATCCGGGTCGGGACGATCCCCCCCGCTTCCCACCACCCCTCCGAGGCGGCCCGGGTCCTCCGGGGCGCCCGGGCGCTGGCCCGATTCGCACTCCGGTGCGGAGGCTCGCGGGAGGCAGGCGAGCCGGGTCGCTTCCTGCTCTCGTCCTATCGGGCCTTCTCGGTCGCGACACCGGACCTGATGGGCGGTCTGCTCCCGCCCGAGCTGGTACATCCTCCCGAGGAACACCTCGCCGATCCCGTGTTCCAGGCCCTCCGGGATCTCAAGCTGACCGTCGCCCTCGACCGCTTGAAGGACGTCGCCGCCTTCCGCCTGGCAGCTCCGGCCCCCTTGCCCCCCGGCCAGGATCGGGTCCTTGCCGGCGTCCTCGACGGGATCGATACCCTCGTGGCCCGGGACCGGACCGCCGCCGACCTGCTCGAGGCGGCAGCCGGAGCCCTGACCACGGGTCCATGGGCCGGCGACTCCTGGCTCCAGATCGCGATCCCCCTGGCAGGCCTGGCGGGAGTCGCTCTCTGGTCCACCGACCCGGATCGCTCGGGCGATCCCCGGCTCGGGAAGGCCGCCAGTCGCCTTGCCGACCTCCTCCGGGCCAATGCCTCCGACCATACCCCCGAGCTGGTGGACCGCTTCCTCCGTGAAGCCGAGGCGATCGTAGAAACCTGGACCGGCGATCCCCGGTTCGCGGCGCTGGCGACCGGGCTTCCCGCAGGCCTCCGCAACCGGCGCCGGCTGGCCCACCTGCGCTGCGTGCTCGAGGACTCCAATCTGGAGGGACTGCTGGGACGGAGCCTCTCGGTCCTGGGGCGGGAGCTCCCCGGGGGCGAGCGGCAGGCCCTCGCCCGGCGCCTGCTCGAGGAAGTCGACGCCGCCGGGACCTCGAGCCGCTGGAGCCGCCGCGACGCCTTCGGCCAGGTGCTGCTGGCGACGGTCGCGGTGGAGACCGATCGTCCCTCGCCCTCGGACCTGACCCGGCTCTCCCACCGGATCGACGCCCTGGTGGCGCTCGCCCCGGACCCGTGGTCCCTCCTCGAACCGCTGGCGACCGAGCTCTCGGTCCGCCACCGGGATGGCCCCGGGGCCCGGCTCCTCGCCGACCTCCCCGCCCGGATCCGGGACCGACGCCGCTGACGACGGACTACACCCCGACCGGGATCCTGGGAGACCGCGGATCGTCGACCTCACGTCCGGTCCCCAGGTCCCGGTCCCTGGCGGACAGCCAGGCCAGGTACCTGCGGATCCCCTCCTCGATCGGGATCCGGGGTCGGTACCCGTAGCGCTCGGCCGCCCGGGCGATCGAGGCATGGGTGGCCCGGGGGTCGAAGGCCCGCTCCGGCTCTCGCCGGACCACGGCCACCCGGCCGAGCTCCGCTTCCAGGAGGACCACCAGGTCCTCGAGAGGCACGGGTCGTCCCGAGCCGAGGTTCACGAGGTCGAACCCGAAGTCGCCTTCGAGGATCCCGAGCAAGCCGTCGACGATGTCGTCGACGTAGGTGTAGTCGCGCGCGGTGGCCCCTCCGAAGAGCCTGATCGGGAGACCCTCCCGGATCGCGACCGCGAACCTGGCGATCGCCATGTCGGGCCGCTGCCGGGGACCGTAGACCGTGAAGAACCGGGCGCAGCAGACCGGGAGACCGGTGGCGTGGGAGAAGGCGTGGCAGACGAGCTCGGCCGCCCGCTTGCTCGCGGCATACGGCGACAGGGGGCGGTCGGCGGCATCGGTTTCCAGGAGCAGGCTTCCCCCGCGCTCTCCGTAGACGCTGGAGGAGGAGGCCAGGACGACCTTCCGGGCGCCGGCCCTCCGGGCCGCCTGGAGCACCGACACGGTCCCCAGCACGTTCACGTCGTGGTATCCGGCCGGATCCTCTAGGCTGGGTGCGACCCCGGCCCGGGCGGCCAGGTGCACCACCGAAGCCGGGCGCACCGAGGCCATCAGATCGTGCATCCGCGCCTCGTCCCGCACGTCGGCCTCGAGGAAGGAGAACGCCTCGCAGGCGCGACTCCGTGCCAGGTTCGCTTCCTTGATCTCCCTCGCATAGCAGGCAGCGAAGCTGTCCACCCCGACCACCGCGTCGCCGCGGGCGAGGAGTCGTTCGGCCAGGTGGCTGCCCAGGAACCCGGCCACCCCGGTGACCAGCACGGGCTGCCGGCGGGCCGACCTCATCCCTCCACCGTCCCCTGGGCCGGAGAGGCTTCCCGTCGCAGCAACGCCAGGTTCCTCAGGTAGACGGCGGTGCCGAAGACCTGTCCGAGCACGAACACCGGGTCCTCGCGGTGCATGGCATAGGCGAGGAGCAGCAGGCTTCCCACCAGGCTCAGGTACCAGAAGCCGATCGGGACCACGCTCCTCCCGGCCCGTTCCGAAGCCAGCCACTGAACCAGGAATCGCCCCGAGAAGGCCGCCTGCCCGAGCAGTCCGATCGCCAGCCAGGACATGCTAGACCTCCTCTGCCCGGTGCCGGATCCGGCGATGGACCAACCACCAGACGCCGAGGAGATCGAGGGCCGTGGTCGGTAGTCGGCCCAGCGCGCTGTACTTGGTGCGGCCCGAACCCCGCTGTGCATGACGCACCGGACGTTCGGCCACCAGGAACCCCGCCATGACGGCCAGGGCTCCCAGGAAGCGATGGGCACCCCGGAACCAGGGGATCGCCTCCACCACCTCGCGCCGCATCACCTTGAGCGAACAGCCGGTGTCCCTCAGTGGGTCCCGGAGCACGCTCCGACGGATCGCGTTGGCCGCCCGCGAGGCGGCGCGTCGGATCCAGCTGTCGCGCCGGGTCTCCCGGTAGCCGCAGACCATGTCGAATCCGGCGAGCGCCTCCACCAGAGCGGGGAGCTCCTCGGGCGGGTTCTGGAGGTCGGCATCCAGGGTGGCCACGAGGTCGCCCCGGCTGGCGCGGAATCCCGCGACCAGGGCTTCCGTCTGCCCATTGCAGCGGTCCAGGGCCAGGACCCGGAGCCAGGGGCGTCCCACCCGGAGGGACTTCGCCACCTCGAGGCCCCGGTCACGGCTGCCGTCATCGACCAGGATCACCTCGAAGCGCCCCACCGTCGCCAGGGCGTCCCCGAGCCGCCCGACCAGGGGGACCAGGTTCGGCTCCTCGTCATGGAAGGGGACCACCACCGAGAGCCGCATCCGCTCTCCCGCGAGGACCTCGCGATCCGGGTCTTTCCCAGCCATCCGGAGAAGGATAGGAGCCCGCGGATGACGTCTCCTGGAGGCGTCGATGACATGGCGGTCACCCGGGATCCCGGGCGACTCCGGCGTCGCACCCGAGCCGGGCCACCGTGGCGGTCCCGTCCCTGTCCTCGGCGATCACGGCCACCCCGGGCGGCAACACCCGAGCGGGATCCAGCCCGAGTTCTTCCGGCAGCACCAGGATCCGCTGCCCGGGACCGGGGCATACCCGGGAAGACCAGGTCGCGAGGGTTTCCGGGAGATCCGGTTCGGGCGCACCGACCGCCAGCCGCGGCGCGATCCGATCCAGGTAGAAGTCCAGCCCATGGAGACGACGGCTACCGACGATCGCCACTTCCCCGCTCGCCTCCCCCCCGAGCCCCCGTACCCTCTCCGCGAGCCGGCGCATGTCCCGGCTCCGGCCCTGTCTGGAGCCCAACGCCGCTGCCTCCATCCCGAGCCCGACCCCGGCCGACAGGAGCGCCACCGCCGCCAGGACCCCGGTCCCGACCCGCTTCCATCGACAGGCCAGCAGGACCGAGACCGGGCCCGTCAGAGGCAGCACATAGAGCCAGAGCCGACTCTTCGACAGGGAGAAGACCACCAGTGGTACGCCGAGCCAGAGCCACAGGAGCCTTCCGGGGACCCGCGGTACCGGGCTGGATCCCCGCAACAGACCCAGGATCCACGGCCCCATCCCCAGGGTCAGCCCGGGGAGGTAGACCACCGCCGGCTTGTACCACTCGGGGTTGCGACCGAAACGATCGGTGAGCACTCGGGCGACGACCTCTTCCCCCAGCCAGTATTCGAGGGTCCCCGGGAGCCTCCAGGCCACCAGGAGGAACCAGGGCAGGGCCACCGCCAGGCCTGCTGCCAGGGCCGCGGCACGGAGGACCCCGGTGCGTCGGTCGGGTTCCCTCCCGCCCAGCCCGAGGACGATCACCGGCAGCACCACGAGCACCACCGGTCCCTTCGCCAGGAAGCCGAGCGCCAGGCAGATCCAGACCGCGGCCTGGAGGACGCGAGCTCCGGCCTCCGGGCGATCGGGACGGGTTGCCTCCAGGTAGACGGCGATCGCGGCGGTCTCGCACAGCGCCAGCAGGGTGTCGGTCGAGACCGCGTGGGCCCCGACCATCGGGAAGGGCGCGGTGGCATGGATGAGTCCTGCCACGACCCCGGTCCTCCGATCCGCCAGCAGCTCACCGATCCGCATCACCAGGAGCGTGGTCAGGGCGAAGAACAGGCAGTTGGGGAGTCGGACCGCCCAGGTCGTCCTCCCGAAGGTCGCCATGGAGAGCGTGAGGGACCAGTAGTAGAGCGGTGGCTTGGTGAGGTGCGGCCGGCCCTCCAGGCGCGGCACGAGATAGTCGCCGGAGTCCAGCATCTCGCGGGCGCACTCGGCATACCGGCCCTCGGTGGTGTCCCAGAGGCCGCGGGCAGCCGCGAACGGGAGCGAGGTGGCCAGCGCCGCAAGGAAGAGGAGGAGCACCGTCGGATCGACACGACGGGAAGGCGGGCGGCTGGCTCCTGCCTCGTCGGTCGGATCCATCCCTACGAGGATCCCACCCGTGGCATGGAAGGCACCCTACCCGTCGATGACAATCCGGTCATGGGAGGGGGGAGACCCGCGCCTCGGGCCACCCCCGGGGACGCATGCGGGAGGCCTGGTCGGGGCGTCCGGGAGCGGAGCGGGATGGGTGCCTCCCGGTGGGGGGAACTCCAGCACGAACCTCGCTCCGCGGCCAGGAGGACTCGAAACCTCCACCCGCCCGCCGTGGAGTTCCATGATCCGTTTCACGATCGAGAGGCCCAAGCCCGCCCCACCGGAGCCGACCCCCCGGGCCCGGTCGACGCGATAGAACCGCTCGAAGATGCGAGGAAGCGCCTCGGGCGGGATGCCCGGGCCGTCGTCCTCCACCGCGATCCGGGTCGGACCGCCGTGCCCGCCACGGCCATGGATCCGGATCGTTCCCTCCGGCGGGGTGTGGCGGATGGCGTTGGCCACCAGGTTCCCCAGCGCCCTCCTAAGGAGTTCCGGGTCGGCGGTCACGCCTCCCTCGACGTCGACCGCGAAGCGGAGCCGGGAAGACTCGGCCAGGGCCTCGTACAGGGTGAGGACCTCGTCCACTTCCCCGGCAAGGGGCAGTTGCCGCTTCTCGATCAGCCGGTGGGGCTCGTCGGAGCGAGCCAGGAAGAGCATGCCGTCGACCATGGCCCCGAGGCGCTCGAGTTCCTCGAGTCCCGATGCCAGGACCTGCTGCAACTCGTCCACGGTCCGGGAGCGGGACAGCGCCACCCCCATCTCGCCCCGCATGTTGGCGATCGGGGTCCTGAGTTCGTGGGCCATGTCGTCGGAGAATTGCGAGATCCTGGCGAAGCCTTCCTCCAGACGTTCCAGCATGGAATCGAAGGCGGCTGCGATCTCCCGGAGTTCGGCCGGCCAGCGGGTGGTGCCGATACGCTCCGAGAGCCGGGAGGCCGTGATCCTGTGCAGGATCCGCCCGATCTGCCGCAGGGGATGGAGTCCGGCGCGGGTCATCGCCATGCCGGCCCCGCACGCCATCACGGCCCCCGCCACGATCATCACCACCAGCGCCAGCCGGAAGTCCGCCAGGAGCCCTGCGGTCCGGCTGGTGTCGAGGAGGGCCTCGATCCTCATCCCCGGTCCCAGCCTCTCGGGCATCCGCCGGACCATCCCGAGGAAGACCCGGCCGCCCTCGGCCTCGATCCACCGGAAGACCGGATCGACCCCCGGTCCTGCGACGAGGCTCCCGGCCCGCACGGGAAACCCAGGGGTCTCGGCCATCATCCCGTCCCGGTCCGAAACGACCCTGAGCCAGGTCCGCTGACCGCTCCGGGCCGCGGTCTCGCCTTCGACCTCGAGAACCAGGTACTGGCGGTCGCCAGGGTGCTCGTCGAGGATGGTCCGCACCACTTCGACGGTGTCCTCCAGGTAGAGCTGCGACTCGCGATCCATCCAGGCGGTCATGCGATAGTCGAGGAGCAGGGCAGAGAGTCCCAGGATCCCCAGCGTCGCCAGGGTGTAGAGGGCGACCAGACGGCCCGCCAGGCTCTCGAGCAGCCCCGGTTCGTCCCTTGTCGAGGCGGGCAGGGTCAGGTCGCTCCCCGGTCCTCGAGGACGTAGCCGGCCCCCCGGATGGTGTGCAGGAGCTTCACCGGGAACCGGTCGTCGACCTTCCTCCGCAGCCGTCCCATCGCCACGTCGACCACGTTGGTGCCGGGATCGAAGTGGAGGTCCCACACCTGCTCCACCAGGTAGGTCCGGGAGAGCACCTCGCCACTGCGCCTCGCCAGCGTGGAGAGCAGCGCGAACTCCTTCTGGGTGAGGTCGATGCGGACCCCGCCCCGGCGCACCGTGTGCCGGAACTGGTCGATCTCGAGATCGGCGATCCGGAGGACCTCCGGATGGCGGGTCGGGCCTCGCCGCAGCACGGTCCGCAGCCGGGCCAGGAGCTCCGAGAAGGCGAAGGGCTTCACCAGGTAGTCGTCGGCGCCGGCCTCCAGGCCCCGCACCCGGTCGACCACGTCGTCCCGGGCCGTCAACATGAGGATCGGCACCTCGCTGCCTCGCGCCCTGAGCTCGGAGAGGACGCTCCAGCCGTCACGCCCGGGGAGCATGACGTCCAGGACCACGGCATCGAAGTCCTCGCTGGTGGCCCGGAAGAGGCCATCGGTACCCTCGCGGGAAACCTCCACCACGAAGCCGCTCTCGGAGAGCCCGCGTCTCAGGTACTCGGCGGTCTTGGGCTCGTCGTCGATGATGAGGACCCGCATCGACCTCCTCGGGCCGGACCGGGGCCGGGCCGCGGTCCGACTGCATCCCCAAGGGTACCCGCCCTCCGACCCGTCCGGAGGCAGCGCAACCCGCGACCCGGTGACATCTCGATGACGAGATCGTCATCTTGGTCCCGGGAGACCCCACCGGGTGATAGCCATTCCGACATGGCACCCGCGATCGAAGGTCCGGCTCCCTCCTCCCGGTCCAGCCCGCTCGGCCCGCTCGGCCCCCTGGCGACACTGGCCGTCGGCCTCCTCACCCTCCTCTCGCTCTCTCGCCTGGCCCTGGCGGCCACCTACCTCGACCGCCTCCGGACAGTGCCTGGCTTCGCCTGGTGCTTCCTGGTGGGACTCCGCATGGACGTGATCACGGTCTCCTGGATCCTGGCGATCCCGACCATGCTGGTCCTCGGCCTGGGGCGACCCGGGCAGCGCGCCGCCTGTCTCTGGGGTGCCGGAGCGGCCGCCGCGGCCGCCTACATGGAGATCGCCACCTTCCCCTTCGTGGCCCAGTACGACAGCCGTCCCAACCGCCTCTTCTTCGAGTACCTGGTCCACCCCCGGGAGGTCCTGGGGACCCTGCTCTCCGAGTACAAGCTCCCGCTCCTCGCCTCGGTGGTCCTCTCGGCCTGGGTCCTCCGGGCGACCTGGCGGCGGATGGACGCTGCCTTCCTGGCAGCGCCTCCCTGGGGTGCCCTGCGCCGGCTGGGAACCCTTCCCCTGGCCCTGGTGGTCCTCTTCCTGGGGGCCCGTTCCAGCCTCCGCCACCGGGCTGCCAACCTGAGCACCGCCGCCTTCTCCTCCGACCACCTGACCAACGAGCTGGCCCTGAACTCGCTCTATTCGCTCGGCTACGCGATCTACGCCCTCCGCCACGAGATGGACCCGGCGCAGATCTATGGCTCCATGCCCCGCGACGAGGTGCTGCGACGGGTCCGGCGGGTCGCCGGTCTCGACCCCGAACGGTCGGGTCCTGCCGCGAGCCCGCTGCTCCACACCCAGGTGCCGCGCAGGAAGCGGGATCGGCCGCTGAACCTCGTCGTCTTCCTCCAGGAGAGCATGGGGGCGGGCTACGTGCCCTGCCTGGGGGGAATGCCGCTCACGCCCGAACTCTGCCGGCTGGCCGAGGAGGGCACCCTCTTCACCAACCTCTACGCCACCGGGACCCGCACGGTACGGGGGCTCGAGGCCGTGGTCTCGGGTTTCCTCCCCACCCCCGGCCGCAGCGTGGTCAAGCTGGCGCTGTCCCGATCCGGATTCTTCACCCTGGGCGACCTGCTCCGGCGCCGGGGCTACGCCACCGAGTTCGTCTACGGGGGCCAGAGCGACTTCGACTCGATGCGCGGCTTCTTCCTCGGCAACGGCTTCGACGCCGCCTGGGACGAGACCACCTTCGAAGACCCGGTCTTCCAAGGGACCTGGGGGGTCTCGGACGAGGACCTGGTGCGGGAGGCCAACCGGACCTTCCGGGAGAAGGGCGACCGTCCCTTCCTGGGTGTGATCCTCTCGACCTCGAACCACTCGCCCTTCGAGTTCCCCTCGGGACGCATCGAGCTCTTCGAACAGCCCCAGGCCACCGTCCACAACGCCATCAAGTACGCCGACTGGGCGATCGGCGAGTTCTTCCGCCTGGCCCGTCGGGAGGCCTACTTCGCGAACACGCTCTTCCTGGTGCTCGCCGACCACGACACCCGGGTCTACGGATCCGACCTGATCCCGGTACCGAAGTTCCGGATCCCGGCGGTGCTGGTGGGTCCCGACGTGCCGCAGGGCTCATGCGATCGGCTCGCCAGCCAGATCGACATGATCCCGACCCTGCTCGGGCTCCTGGGCCTCGAGGTCGAGCATCCCGTCCCGGGGGTGGACCTGCTCGACCCTTCGCTCACCGGACCGGGACGAGCGGTACTCCAGTTCGACGACCTCCATGCCTACATGCGCGGCGATCAGGTCGTGGTCCACCTCCCCGCCGGCCCGGCCCGCTCCTTCCGGTACCAGGAAGGCCGACTGGTGGAGGCTGCTCCCGACGAGGAGCTGCGAAGGGACGCCCTGGCCCATGCCCTGCTCCCCGGCATGCTCTATCGGGAGCGGGGCTACCGCCTGCCCTGACCCGCCCTCGCCTTGGGTCGGGCCGGCGAATCCGGCGACCCGGCTCCAGGCTCCAGGCTCCAGGCTCCGCTCCGGCCGCGCCGCCAAGGGGGAAGGCCTACCCGAGCCAGCCCTCGAGCACCGGGTAGACCCTTCCCAGCAGGTTCCCGAGGAACAGCACGTCGCGTTCGAAGGTCGCGGGTACCGCCAGCAGGCGTTCCTCGTCCCCCTCGGGCCCAAGGTCGAGCACCACGGCGTGGTGGAAGTGCCCGTGCCGCTGCGAGTGGAGGTGCCCTCCGGCGCCCCCGGTGACCAGGATCCGGGTGGGCCCCTGCTGGGCCCTCGCATACCCGTGGAAGTGGCCTGCCACCAGATAGTCCACCCGGTGCTCCCGGCAGATCGCCAGCATCCGGGCCCCTCCCGCCTCCGGCAGGGCGTACTCCCCCTGGGCGACCGTGACCCGGGGAGCGAAGTGGCTGAACACCAGCCGGCGTGCCACACCGGTGCGGGGGCGCGCCAGCTCGGACTCGAGGAACGCGAGTTCGGAAGCTTCGTCCTCCCAGGGCTCGACCACACCGAGGCCCACGATGAGCGTCTCGCCGACCTGGAACACGAAGCGGGAAGCACCATAGCGGCGCTCGAACGCGGCCCTGTCGAACCCGCCACCCTCGGCGGAGACGTCCCGGTTGCCCGGTACGTAGAGGACCGGAACGCCGGGCAGTGCGGCCTCGACCTGGACGGCGAGCAGCCGGTGCAGGCCTTCGGCAGGGGACCGGACCGCGTCCCCCAGCAGCACCACCAGATCGGGCTGCTCCCCCGCCAGGGCCTCGAGCAGGTGCCGGGAGGTGCTGGTGCCCTGGCCATCTCCCATGAAACCGATGCGGAGCCGTTCTGGCCCCCGACGGGCCCGGATCCGGCCCAGCTGGTCCGCGGCATTTCCGAGCGTCCCGGGGGGGACCCGACCGAGATCCGAGCGGCCGATCGCCAAGGCTCCCGCCAGGATGGTCGACACCGCGGCCAGGACCAGGACCCCGAGACCGGCGAGAGCGCGACGGATCCGTTCCATCGCTCAAAGATGCTCCGCAGGCCGTGACCCGATCCCCTCGCCTCCATGACGGTTCGGTCATGCGGTCGCTACCGGTGCTAGCCTCTCCCGCCATGTCCCCCGCCACCGACGCCTCGACCAGCGACCGGGTCCTCGCCGCCCTCGAAGCCTCTGGCCTGCTACTGGTCCAGGACGGCAACCTCCCGAGCGTGACCACGCTGGTCGCCGGCGAGCCGGTCCGCGGCTCCTGGTGGGGCCACCCCCAGGGATCCCGCATCTGGCACCTGCTCCAGGAACTCGAGGACCGCTCCGACCTGCTCTGGGCCAAGCTCCTCTCCGGCAAGGTGACCCTGGTCCATCCCCGGCTCCAGGACGCCTTCCTGTCCGTGGCCTCGGCCCGGGAGCCCTGGCAGCTCTCCGGGCTCGACCGGGACGAGGCGGCGCTGCTGGCGTCGGTCGACCGGCACGGCACCGTGGCGATCGCCGACTACCGGCCACCCGGGGACAAGAAGGCCACCGCCCTGGCGAAGTCCCTGGAACTCCGGCTGCTCTGCGACTCCTGGCAGGAGCACAGCCAAGGCGGCAAGCACCTGAAATTCCTCGGCACCTGGGACCGCTGGCGGAAGACCCGCGGCGGCCACCGCCGCCTGCCCTCTCCCGCGACCGGCCGCGCCAGCCTCGAAGCCGCACGCGATGCCCTCGGCCAGGCCCGTCTCCCCTGGGAACGGAAAGGCGAGCCGGCGAAGCCGTAGCGCCCGGGGTGAGCCCTCGGGCCGGGCTGCAGACCTACGAGCTCCCGCGGCGCTTGGGCGGGATGGTGGTGTCGGCCCGGCGCTTGTCCAGGAGCTGACCACCCGGGATCGGACGCCAGATCTTGGCGGGCAGGCCCCGGACCAGCATGCGGGGCGGCACGTCCCGGGTGACCAGGGCCCCGGCCGCCACCATCGCTTCCTCGCCCACGGTGAGCCCGGCGAGCACCGTGGCTCCGACCCCGATCCGCCCGCCCTTCTCGACCACCACTCCGGGACCCGGGGTCTCCCCCCGGCCCAGGGCGTCGTCGTTGGTGGTGGCCACCAGCGGCGCCAGGATGGCCTGGGGTCCGATCCTCGAGCCCGAGGCCACCACCACCAGCGCATGCAGATGGGCCTCGGCCCCGATCTCGGCCCCCTCGCCGACGATCGCCCCGGGACCGATCACCGCGTACTCCCCGACCTTGGCCCCGGCCCGGACCTGGCAGCCGTCCGAGAGGACCGCTCCCTTCTCGATCGAGGCTCCCCGACCCACCAGCACCCCGGTCCCCAGGACCACGTCCTGACCCAGCCGGGTGACCGGTTCCTCCTTGGCGGCCGGCGACCGGGTCGCCGGCTCGTGCCCCGCCGGGGGCGCACCGATCACGCTCCGGTCCCCGACCCGGACCCCGGGGCCCAACTGGCAGCCTTCCCGCACCACGGCGTGATGACCGAGCACGACCCGGGCGCCGAGCGAGACCCCCCGGCACACGATCACGCCGGAACCCATCTGGACCTCGGGTCCAAGGGTGGCGGTCTTGTGGATCTCCTGTCTGGACATGGGTATCCCGTTCAGGATAGGAAGGCGACGGAGACGGGGTCAAGGCGGGCGCCCGACCCGCCCGTCGCCCGGACGGATCGCATCGTGAAGGCGCTCCCCCTGGTCGAGGTCCCGGTCGAGCTCGGCGTGCTCACCCGCTGGCTCCGGATCGCCGGCTTCCCCACCTGCACCCGCCCCCAGAATGCGGGCGTCCAGCTCGACCCAGCCTCGGCGAGCCACCACTACCAGGTCCTGGTCCACCCCGAGAACCGACCGGTCCGCTCGGTGCTGGTCTCCGGCAGCGACTGGCGCCCCCAGTTGGCGGCCATCGCCGCCGACCTCGGAGTCACCTTCCCCGATCTCACCCCCCACCGCTTCTGTCCCGGCTGCGGCGGCGAGCTCGACGCGGTGCCTCCCGAAGTGGTCCGCAAGACCGCGCCGCGACGCCTGCGCCCCACCGGACCGGGCTTCGCATGCCAGGGCTGCCGCAAGGTGCGGGCCTCGAGCTCCTCCGCCGTCCACCACCTCCGCACCCTGCGCGACGTGTTCCTCGAGTTCCTCTTCGTGTGCGCCCGCTGCGGGGTCGAGGGCGGCAGGACCGGCAGGAACCTCCTCCGCCTGGAACTGCTCGCCTCGGTGGGCCCGGTCGAGGTCCCCCCCGAGGACCTGACCCGGGACCCCTCGGCCGAGATCGCCCGCCTGCTCCGCCAGATCGAGCGCATGAGCGAGTCCGAGCTCACCGACTCGGTCGCCTTCCACCGGGAACGCACCCTCTGCGATCCCTGCCGAGGCGCCTTCGTCTCCCTCGTCCAAGGCTTCCTCCGGATGGACCCCCCATGAAGAACCCGATCTTCCTGCTGCTCGTCTGCGTGCCCGGTGCCGCCTTCGCCCACCACTCCCATGCCTCGGCCAGCACCGTCTTCATCCTCTCGGCCCTGGCCATCGTGCCCATGGCGTTCCTCCTGGGCGAGGCCACCGAGCACCTGGCGGAGCGGGCCGGGCCGGCCGTCGGCGGCTTCATGAACGCCACCTTCGGCAATGCCACCGAGCTGATCATCGGGGCCATGGGGATCCTCAAGGGCGGCGAGGCGGTGCTGGTCATCAAGGCCTCGATCACCGGCTCGATCCTCGGGAACCTGCTCTTCATCCTCGGGCTCTCGATGCTCGCCGGTGGCTGGGGACGCAAGGAGCAGACCTTCTCGCGCACCGCCGTGGGTGCCGGCAACGCCATGATGGCGCTGGCGGTGGCCGGGCTCATGCTCCCCTCGACCGTGTACCTGGCCGACGCCGCCCACGCCGCCCTCTTCGCCCATCCGCCCCGGCTGACCGAGGAGACCCGGGTGCACCTCTCGCTGTGGGTGGCGGGCATCCTCATGGTCTCCTACTTCGTGAGCCTGTTCTTCTCGTTCGTCACCCACACCCACGTCTTCGTGGGGGCGGAGGCCGAGGAGGCCGGGGTCGACCACGACACCTGGCCGGTGAACAAGGCCGTGGGCGTGCTCCTGTTCGCCACCCTGGTGGTGGCCTGGCTCTCCGAGATGCTGATCCACACGGTCGAGGACGCGGGGCGCACCATGGGCCTCTCGCCGATCTTCATGGGTCTGGTGGTGGTCGCCACCGTGGGCAACGCCGCCGAGCACGCCTCGGCCATCCTGGTGGCCCGCCGCGACAAGATGGACCTGGCCGTCCAGATCGCCATGGGATCGGCGACCCAGATCGCGCTCTTCCTGGGACCCGCGCTGGTGCTCTTCTCCTTCGCCTTCGCTCCCTCCACCATGACCCTCGAGTTCAGCCTGCTCGAGGTGATGGCGGTGGCCCTGGCGGTGAACGTGGCGGCCCTGGTCAGCCTGGACGGCGAGTCCAACTGGTTCGAGGGCTTCCAGCTGGTCTCGCTCTACGCCCTGGTGGCGGTCGCCTTCTACTACCTGGTGTGACCCGGGCGATGGCCGCTCCCCTCGCCTCGGTGCTGGCGCTGGCGGCCCTCGCATGGGTCCTCACCCTCCCGGGGCTCCCCCCGGCGGTCTCCGCCCACGCAGCCACCGTGCTGGGCGCGGCCATGCTGCTCCTGCCCTTGGTCTCGCCCCGGTCCGAAGGGCGCCCCCCGGACCCGGGTCTGCCCCTCCCCCCCCCGCTCGGGTCGCTCGCCACCGGCCTGGTCGCCACCCTGGTCCTCCTGGTCCCCGCCGAATTCCTGGCCCGGGCCGGCTGGTTGCCCCTCCCCGCGCCCGGCTTCCGCCTGGCACCCGGCGAGCTGCCGTGGTTCGGCCTGGTCCACATGGTGGCGGTGGTGCTGCCCGAGGAGGTCTTCTTCCGGGGCTTCCTCCGACCCCGGCTGGAGGGTGCCCGGCCCGATGTCCGGCGGCTGGTGGCGGCCAACGTCGCGCAGGCGCTCGCCTTCGGTCTGGTCCATGTAGCCGCCCGTCAGGGCGATCTCCGGGCCTTCGACCGGGCCCTCCCGGGCCTGGCCTTCGGCGCCCTCGCCCAGCGCACCGGCGACGTCTGGGGCGCCGCCGTCTGCCACCTGGCCGCCAACCTCTGGCTGTTCACGAGGTAGCCGGCTCCAACCCCCGCCTGCGGGGAACCCCGATCCGCACGGGCCGGCTCCGGGTCCGGGGAACTACTTCTCGAGGCGGTCGAGCTCGGCCAGGATGTCGGTGACCGTCATGCCGCCCCGACCCCGGCTGGGGACCTCGGGCGCGGGACGGGACCCCGAGAAGCCGCGTCCGGGAGCGATCCCCTCGCGGCGCACGGTCTCCGCCAGCTCCAGGTCGAGCTCCCGGGCGAAGGCTCCCAGTCCCGGCCCGGATCGGGTCTCGGGGACGTCGGAGGCCGGCCCGGGCTGGTGCGCGGGAACGGGAGGCAGCGAGCGGGCCGCCAGCAGCCTTCCCCCTTCGGATCCCGGGCGCTTGGACAGATAGCGATCCTGGACGTTCGGGTCGCCGAGGAACTCCTCGAGCAAGGCGTCGGCATCCGGGGGTGGTCCCCGCCGCGGCGGCTCCTCGCCCCGACCCTGGGGCTCCGGATCGGAGGGGGAGTCGGCTCCCTCCCCGGACCCGGTCCGTCCACGGTCCCGGTCACGGGAACCGGGAAGCTCGTCCCCGCGTTCGCGCGACCGGCCGCCCTTGCCCGCGGCGCCCCTCTCCTTGAGGAGCTGCATTCGCTCCTCCAGGATCTCCCGGGCGGTCTTCCGGGTGCCCCCACTCGCCAGCACACCCTGGTCGGATCCTCCGGTCGGAGCGGCGCGGGACGTCCCGCCCGCGCGGCCCGCCGGCTTGCCGCCGGAGCCCGCCCCCGAACTCCCGTAGAGCCGGTCGTCGGCGGCCTCCCCGGCAGCCGGGTCCGGACCCATGGCCTCCCGCGGCAGCGAGGCCGAGGTCGCTTCCGTGGCGGTGGCTCGCGACCCGCCGGAGGTCCCTCTCCGGGCAGCCGGCTCCTCCCCGGGTGCCTGCGGCACCTCGGCGGTCCGCACCACCTCGCGCAGGCTCCGGGTCCGCTCCATGCGCATCTCGTCGAGCTGCTCCCGGCTGCGCCGCACCCTGCGCTCGAGGCGGTCGTGGCGTTCCATGGTCTTGCGACGGGCCTGGCGCAAGGCCTCGAAGTAGTCGCGGATCTCGACCTGGTGGCCCTTGAAGGCCTCCATCAGCCGGCCCCGCACCAGTCCGATCTCGTCGAACTTGGTCTCCAGTTCCTTGCGCTTGTCGGTGGCCCACCCCGAGAGCTTGGTCACGTCCTGGAAGAGGCGACCGAGCACCTTCTCGCCTTCCACCGCTCGCTTGGAGAGCCCCAGGACTTCCTTCTCGTAGAGCTCGCTCTTGCCCTCCGCCTCGGCGATGCCGTCCACCCGGCTCGCCAGGTGCTCCCAGATCCGGCGGAGCACGTCCCGGAGCTTGCCCAGGTCGGCATTCGCCACCGCCGCGCCAGGCCCGTAGAGGGCCGCGTGCAGCGAGGGCGGCATGGCCATCGGCCCCTCGGCCGACATGGCCCAGCCCGCGAAGGCCCCGGCGGCGGCCGGTTCCGGAGGCCACCAGGCGGCCAGCGGCCCGAGCGCATCGGAACCCGGAAGGGTCCCGGTGGCGGCGACCGGAGGCGGCGCCAGGCAGAGAGCCAGCCCGGTCAGGGGCGCGAGCCAGCGTCGGGAGGGACGCGACCGGGGACGGGAACGGTACGGGTGCACCACACTACCTATCGGTCGATGGCACGAACTGGATTACCCGCTGCTCGGCGTCCCGGAGTTCCTGCTTGAAGAGCAGCAGGTAGTCGATCCGCTCCGAGATCCCCAGCACCACCCGGATGGCCCACACCAGGCAGGCCGCCGAGGCCAGGGCGTAGCCGGCCGCCCAGAGCGGACTCGGCTCCGGGCTCGCCAGCACCCCGAAGGCCGTCCCTCCCAGGGACAGGAACACGAACACGCCGAGGATCCGGACCAGCTCCCGGCGCCGATCCAGGTACATCACGAAGACCAGTACCTGGAGCAGGCCGAAGTGGCAGTAGGCGCCGAAGAGCATGACCTGGAACAGCGCCAATGGGACGGTGTGGAGGCGGAGCGCGATCAGGAGGTCCGAGGCGAGCAGCAGCACCACCAGGGAGATCACGCCCTGGAACTTGAAGAGCTGGGCCAGGCCGTCCCGGAGCGCCTCGTTCATCTCGTCCTTGCGCCGGATCACGGTCTCGGCGGGGGACTCGGAAACCGCCTTCAGGAAGGCCTGGTAGCGCGCCTCGAACTGCACCTCGACCTTGATGAGGAAGAACGCCTGGCTGGGGAGCACCGAGAGGTAGGCCAGGTAGGCGGGGATGTCGTACTGCCAATTCGAGTAGAGACCCGGCACCTCCTCGACCCGGGTGATCCCCCATACCACGAACTTGTCGGCCCACAGGGCCAGGTTCAGGAGGAAGCCCGCCAAGGCCAGGTCCCAGAGCGTCCCGAAGTAGGCGAAGAACGACCCCGGCCCCCGGCGCTGGAACTCGAGGTCGAAGCTCGAGACCCAGATCAGGGCGGCGAGCATCGCCGCATGGCCGAGGCCGAAGCCGACCAGCAGGCCCAGCGTCCCCATGCCGGCCTGGATCGCCAGGCCCACCGAGAGCAGCACCGAGGCCAGGGTCCCCAGCAGGAACACCGAGGTCACCGCCTGGAACCGCTTCACGCAGGTCAGGTAGGCCATCACCACCCAGAGGCAGGCGATCACCACCAGCAGGAAGCCCCCGGCCACCAGGATCGGGAACGGGAGGTCGGAGACGACCCCGAAGAGGTAGGCGGCCCCCAGGGCCAGGCCGCTGACCAGGGCCAGGGCGTCCCCGACCCCGGAGAGGATCCCGCCGGGATCCTCCTTGAACAGGCAGTCGGCCACGTACCGGGTGAGCACCAGTTGCACCGGGCCCGCCAGGAGCAGGCTGCCGGCGTAGACATAGACCAGCACCGCGGTGAACTCGTTGACGGCCCGGACCCCGAGCACCGGCCTGGCCACCGCCCCGATCACCGCCAGTGCCACCAGGGTGGCGAGCCAGGGACCCGAGGAGTAGGCGACCGCGGTGAAGTAGGCCTGGAGATAGGCCGTGTAGGTGCGCCGCTCGAGGGTCTTCTGCAGCTCGAACCCGATGCCCGCCAAGCGTCCTCGTCCTCCTCAGGCGGCCGCGTCGGCGCGGCTGCCGTAGTTCTCGTACATGCGGCGGTAGGCCTCGACCACCTTGTCCAGGTCGTAGATCTCCCGGGCCCGCTTGGCCCCCAGCTCGGCCCTCCGTGCCCGCTTCCTCGGGTCCGCCAGGAGCCTGAGGATGGCCTCGGCCATGGCGGTAGGACGCTTGGGCTGCACCAGCTCGCCCAGGCCATGCAGGATCTCGGGGACCGAGCCGACCCGGGTCGCCACGCAGGAGGTGCGGGCGGCCAGGGCCTCGATCAAGGAGAGCGGCTGGGCCTCCTTGACCGAGGAGAGCACCACCACGTCGAGCTTGGGGTACCACTCGAGCACGTCGACCCGCCCCTCGAAGTGGAGCCGGAGGTCGATCCCCAGGTCGCGGGCCAGGAACCTGCATTCCTCGAAGTAGTCGGGACTCTCGTCGCCGGGCCCCAGCACATGGAACTGCACGTCGTCCCGCTCCCGACCGACCAGGCAGGCCGCCTTCACGAAGGTCTTCACGTCCTTGATCGGGGTGACCCGCGCCACCAGCCCCACCCGCAGCGTCCCGTCCGGCTCTGCCCGGGGCAGCGCCAGGTACTTCCCCAGGTCGACCCCGTTGGGGATGACCTTGGTCCGGGCCTCGGGCGCCCCGAGGCCCACCTGGATGCGGCGGTTGGTCTCGTAGAGGGCGATGATCTCGTCGGCATAGTGGTAGGCCAGGGAGGAGAGGGCCGAGAAGTAGCGGATCCAGAAATTGCGCTGGGTGTCGTCGATCCAGTGGGCGCGCATGATCTCCATCTCGCGCTCCTTGAAATAGATCCCGTGCTCGGTCAGCAGATAGGGCCGCCCCAGCAGGACCTTCCCCACCGCGCCCATCACCCCGGCGTATCCGGTGCTCACTGCGTGGTAGACCCGGGCCGCCGGCAGCTTGGCCTGGAGCACGTGGAGGAGCGGGATGTGGGTCGAGCGCCAGGTGTAGAAGGTGTCGACCAGGGGAGCGAAGCGCTCCGCCTCCACCGCCAGCCCCATGAAGGCCTTGAACGCTTCCGGACTGCCGAACACCTCGCTCGGGTTCAGCACCTCCCCGTCGATGCCGCGGATCAGCCGGATCAGGTCCCGGAACCCCGAGAGGTCGCCTTCCCGCATGCCGCGATGGAACCGGCGCACCACCTCGAACCCGCGTTCCCCGGCCGGTCGCCCGGGGAACTCCTTGAACGAACCCTCCTGGATCGACACCTCAGAGAGCTCCACCAGGTTCGGCGGGAGCTTGTACTTGATCTCCCGGGGCGTGCCGGGAGCGGTGATCGCCAGGACCCCGAAGCGGATGTCCGGCATGGCGTCGACCAGCATGCGGATCCACTCCGAGACGCCGCCGACCACGAACGGATAGTTGCCCTCGCAGATGAGGCAGACGTCGACCGGGGCGCTCACCCTCGCTCCTCCTCGTCGCCGAAGATCTCCATGTCCATGGACGCCGACCATGGGCCGCTGCCGCCCGCGGGCAGGCCGCCGGGACCCGCCGGGGCCCGGTGCGCCTCGCTCTCGACCTCGACCGAGGAGCTGCGTCCGCCCTCGACGACCTCGATCCCGGCAGCCTCCAGAGGCAGCGGCATGAGGGGAACCCGCCAGCGGCACAGTCCCCACCCGATCCCGGCCAGCACCGCGACCAGCAGCACGAACCGACCCTGGCGCTCGAACCAGGCATACCATGCATAGGCCTGGTACTCGGCCAGCGAAGAGGGCGAGAGCCCGACCCGGGCGTCCCGTCCCAGGCGCAGCGCCAGCGCCACCCTGCCCTCCGGGTCGGCCTGCAGCACCAGCCGACTGGAGAGCGTCCCCCGGCCGCCCTCGACCGACACTTCCAGGTACCCGCCCGGCTCGAGCCCGGCGAAGGTGAACCGGGACGTCCCCGGACCGCCGGACCGGAAGGCGAGCAGCTCGCCCTCCACCGGCGCCAGCCTGGCCATGGGCCGGGTGGCGTCCTCCAGCCGGATCCCGGTCGGGATCTCGTGGCCGAGCTCGAAGACGTGCTCGGGCCCGTCATCCAGGAAGACGTAGAGCGAGCCCCACTTGCGGGCGAACCCGAGCACTCCGCGGGAGCGCGAGAGGTCCGGGGACCGGGTCTCGTCGTCGAAGCGGACGGTGGCGAGCTTGCCGCCGGTGGTGACCCGGAAGACCGATCCGTCGGCCTCGATGCGAGCCTGGCGGGCATCCCCCAGGATCTCCAGGTACTCGGACACGAAGAGCTTCGAGAACTCCTGGCGACGCGACCAGTCGAGGACGTTGCGCAGGGTCCCCAGGGCCACCTCGCGCTCGGCGATGTAGAAGTGGTAGTAGACGTCCACCGGGGTCAGGGGGCGGGGCAGGCTGGTCCGCTTGAAGGTCTCGATGATCTTCCGGAACCCGGTGAAGGGCGGGCTCCACTCGTTGGTCATCAGGTAGTCGTTGGCGGCGCCCGAGCTCCAGCGGAGTTCGCGTCCCACCGGCCACACCGGCGGGGCCACATGGCTCCAGGAGTCGTACTCGTCGTCGAGCCTCGGGTCGCCCCCGTTCATGTTGACGAAGCCGGCCTCCCTCACGATCCGCAGGGTCTCCTCGTCGGGATTGCACGACCCGCTCCAGAGCATGACCCGGGGCGGCCGGTCGGCCGGTGCCAGTTCCCGGATCCGGGAGAGCGACCCCAAGGTCTCCTGTCGTCGGTCGAACCGGTAGGGTCGACCCGAGACCAGGATGTCCTCGAAGGCCAGCGTCCCGTCCCTCCAGTCCATGGGATGACTGAAGGCGTGGCTGGCGGCCTCGACGTGGGGGAGTTCCAGGATCTTCCTGGCCACCGGGACCGAGACCCCGTCGATGGCGTGGGTAGTGGCGGGGTCGACCTCGGCGGAGATGAAGGAGATGGTCTGGGGCAGGTCCTCGTAGTCGGGAGCCAGCAGGATGTCCTTCAGCACCACCTCGCCGCAGATCAGGTTGGGGCGGTCCCGCGAGTACGAGTTGAAGCCGTCGCCGTCCACGTGGGCCACGAACACCCGACGGCCGGCGAGCACGTTGGCGTCGACCCGGGGCATCCCTTCGAACCCGGAGACCGCCTCGAGGAAGCGGAGCGGGTCGATGATCCAGGAGTCGTAGTCCTGGAACGCCCGGGGACCCCAGAGGTACTCGGCGACCGCGAACCCGCCCCAGGGACCCACCACCACCAGGTCGGCCTCCGAGCCCGGGAGGTCCTGGATCCAGGCCGAGGCCAGCACCCGGTTGGCGGGCAGCAGGGAGCGCACGAACACGTACCCCGGTGCCGCCCCCCCGACCTCCAGGGGGCGCTCGAACCCGAACCATTCCCCGGCCGTCTCCCGCACCCGCACGAACGGCTCCACCCCCTCGCTGGTGAACACCGACGAGTGCGAGAGCCCGAGCTTGCGGAGCACCTCGTTGACGGCCTCGTCGTCCTCGTCGCAGGGAGGTTCGGGCGGAGGCTCCAGGTTCGGCGAGGTCGCCACCAGGACCAGCAGGCGGCGCCCGGCGAGATGGTTCCGCACCGCCCAGTCCCGGAGCCCGGGCCGGCAATCCAGCTGGTGCATCCAGAGGACCACCAGGCGCACGTCGGCCAGGGCCTCGCCCTCGGGAGGATCGCCGGCGGCCAGGTCGTGGAGCTCGAGCCGGAGTCCGAGATGGGCGAAGGGAAATCCCATCATGCGCTGCACGTCGTTGTCCTCGGAAGTCTCCTCGTCCCCCGAGTCGTAGAGCGCCAGCACTCCCCGGGGGACCGGCGCCATGGCCGCCGCCGCCGGAGCGGTGCCCGCCAGCGCCAGCAGCCACCCCGTCAGCCAGGCGAGGACCAGCCGCCTCCACCCCGGGCCCCGACCGGTGCGGTCCCGACCCGGGCGCGCCGCATCCCCGGGCCCCGACCGACCGGGCCCGACCCGGCGATCGGCCTCAGAACTGGGCGTTGTAGGCCAGGGTGAGTTCATGGGAATCGTAGCTCCGGGCGAAGTCGTGGTAGCTGCGGCTGCGGTTGGTCCGCTTGTATTCGGCCACCACGTTGCCGTCCTGTCCCCGGTCGATCTGCAGTTCGAGCTCCTGGTACTGGGTCAGGCCGAATCCGATGTCCCGGAGCAGCCCGAAGGCGAACTGGACCAGCAAACCCTTCCCGGGATTGGTGGCGACCTGGTAGTAGGCGTCGGTACGGGCCAGGTCGGCGGGGCTGAAGTAGAGCGCCGGGGCCACCTGGGCGTCGTAGTCGAGACCCCCGAGGGCGAAGTGGAACCAGCCCGGGATGACCCTGCCCAGGGGTCGGGCTCCAAGGTCGAGGCGCCACTCCTCCTTGCCGTTGCCTCCGGTGATGTTGCTCGCCTGCCAGGTCCCGTCGAGGCGGTACCGGGGATGCGGGAACCACTCCCCGCCCAGCTCGAACCCCGTCTGCTCGAAGCCCCGGGTCGAGGCCAAGGGCGTCTCGTTGATCGAATCCCGGAAGCTCCTGAGGAAGACCCCGCCCCGGTCGTCGGGCCGGTAGTCCAGGCGCAGGTCGAAGGCGATGTCCCCGGCCAGAGCAAAGCGGGTCAACCCCAGGATCGAGGACAGCCGGGCCCGCTCCGAGAGTTCGTGGGCGAACAGGACCTGGGCCCCGATGTCGCTCTGGGTCGGCGTGAACCGGTCGCCCACCCGGAACTGCCCCAGGGTGGCGGCGGTCCAGGTGCGGGGAGAGAGGGTCCAGCGCCGGCCGTAGCTCGCCAGGAAGATGTCGATCCCGTCGGAGTCGTCGAAGCGGTAGGCCTCCAGCCACCAGTCGGGAGTAGCGCCCTTGCCGATGGCCCGGAGGATCTCCAGGCTGGGCTGGTTCGACGACGAGAGGGTGTAGGACCTGCGGGCGTGCCGCTCGCCCGCGAACAGGTTCCCCTTCCGGACCGCGTGGTCGGAGAGCCCCTCTTCCACCTGGTCGTCGCGTCCGTCCGAGGCGAGCTTCCGGTAGAGCCGCTCCGACTGCTCTTCCCGGCCGGTGGCATCCAGTGCCTGGGCCAGGTCGAGCGACTCGTCGAGCGGCATCCGGGTCCCCGGGGGGACCTCCTTCCACCAGCGCACCGCCTCGTGGTTGGCGCCGGCATCGAAGGCCATCCGGGCGAGTTCCCGGACCCACTCGGCGCTCCCCGGGTCGAGCCGATGGAGTTCCAGGTACTCCCGCTTCACCAGATCGGATCGCTCGGTCTCGGCGTGGACCCCGGCGAGCCAGCGATGGGCCCGGACCTTGGCCCGGGTGACCCCGAGCAGGCGCCGGAGCAGGGCGGCCCGCTTGCCTCCCTCGCCCTCGGAACCCTCGCCGATCGCCTCGAGATCGCTGGTGATCCGGCGCATCTGCCGGCCCCGGCCTTCGGCCACGGCCTGGAGCAGGGACACCGCCCGATGGTGTTCGGCAGCATCCATGGCCAGCCGCGCCAGTCGTTCCTCGACCAGCAGACGGGTGTCCTCGAGTTCGGCGGTCCAGGGGAGCCGGGCCAGCACCGCGTCGAAGTCCTCGAGCACCGCCTGGTCCTCGCCGTCCAGGGCGAAGGCCATCTCCAGGGCCCGGGCCGCCCCGGGCAGCTCGCCGAGCTCGCTCCTCGCCTTCCCCAGGCGGCGCCACCCTTCCACGTCGTAGGGCTCGACGAACAGGAACTCCTGCCAGGAGTAGGCCGCGTCGCGCCAGGAGCCCGAGGCCTCCTGGATCTCGGCGAGCAGGCGCCAGGCGGTGGGATCGGCGGGATCCTCCCGGCGGGCGTCGGCCACCAGGGCCTTGGCCCCGGCCGGGTCGCCGGAGAGCCACCTCGCCCGGGCGAGGCTGGCGAGCACGCTCGAGTCGAGGGCATCGATGGCCCGAGCCCTCTCGAGGAACGGGATCGCCGCCTTCACCTGCCCTGCCCCCAGTTCCAGGGTGCCGGACTCGAGCCACGGTTCGATGCGGGCGGGCTCGACTTCCCGGGCCTTCCCGGCATGCCGGCGCGCCTCCCCGAGGTTCCCGAGGAAGCTCCAGATCCGCGACAGCTCGAGGTGGACCTCCATGTCGCGGGGCGCCATCTCCCGGGCCCGCTCGGCGTAGAGCCGGGCCCCCGAGTAGTCGCCGAGTTCCCGATGGGCCCGGGCCAGGGCCAGGACCCGTACCTGGGATGGCGGCTCCCGGGCCAGCAGCTTGAGCAGGAGTTCCCGGGCCTCCCCGGGCCGCTCGGCGGCGAGCAGTTCCAGCGCCAGGCTGCCCTCGAGGCCGGGATGCCCGGGGCTGGCCTCCAGCTGGCGGCGCAGTTCCGCGACCCGGAGCGCCGGAGTGGCCGCACCGCTCGCCCGGTCGACCTTCCCGGCCGCGATCTCCCCGGCGGCATCCTCGGCGACCTTCTTCGCCCGCGGCTCCCCGGGGCTCACCTCGAGAGCCCGCTTGGCGAACCGGAGCGCCGCCTCCGGCCGGTCCAGGCTCATCTGCACCTCGGCGGCCCCGATCAGGGCCTCCAGGTTCCGGGGCTCCCGGGCCAGGGCCGCGTCGTACTCCAGCGAGGCGTCCTGGAAGCGGTTCTGGGTCTCGAACACCTCGGCCAGCCCGATCCGGGCCGCCACGTCGGCCGGGCGGGCCGCCAGCACCTGCTTGAACAGGCGCACCGCCACCGCGCTCCGTCCGGTCTCGGCCGCCAGCTCGGCGAGCTCCCGCCGGAGTTCCTGGTCGCCGGGCCGGTCCTCGAGGAGGATGCGCACCCCTCGGGCCCGCTTCACGGGATCGGCCGAGGCCCGGAGCGCCTCGCCGAGCCGTCCCCGGGTCTGTTTCTTCTCCTCGGGGGTCCGGGCCCGGGCGTAGGCGATCTCCTCCTTCTTCACCTGGAGATCGACGAGATCCTCGCCGGCCGGGGCGGCTCCACCGCGCCGGGGATCCGGGGCCCCACCCCGCTGGGCCGCCACCGGCACGGCCAGCACCCAGAAGGCGAGACAGGCGGCCATGCCGGCGCGGCCGACCTTCCCCATCACCCCGGCTGCCGGGGACCCGTCGGCCTCAGCTCCAGAGCGAGAGCACACGCTCGTACCGCCCTTCGCCGTCCAGCTCCCGGATCCGCTCGGCCAGCCTCCGCACGGCCCCGAAGTCGCGCCGGGCGAACTGGAAGCCGGCGAGCCGGACCAGCACCACCAGCGACTCTTCCCGGGCCCGCAGCCGTTCGTAGATGGCGATGGCGGCGTCCAGCTCCCCGAGCTGGGCCAGGGCGGCCCCTTCGTAGACCCCGATCCGGTCCTGGTCCTCGCCCAACCGGGCGGCGATCCGGAGCTCCTTCACCGACTTCTCGTAGTAGATGCGGGCCAGGCCCGGGTCGTTCGAGCCGTTCTCGGCGTAGTCGTAGTAGACCCGCCCGAGCATGAAGTGGAGCCTGGGCGTGGCCGTCTTCCGGATCTTCTCGACCAGTCTCCGGATCGCCCGGTTGTACATCGAGTCGAGGTTCTCGAGGGCCTCGGCCGCGAACAGCCGGACCTCCTCGCTGGGGTCGTCGAGGGACCGCTCCAGCATGTCGACCGCCGAGCGCTCCCGCTTCTCCTTGAGCGCGAAGGTGGCGTTCTTGCGGACGTTCTCCTCGGGGTCGTAGAGATTGTCCACCACCGGCTGGACCCCGACCAGGTAGCGGGCGTAGTCGCGGACGTCGATCAGGCCGTCCACCAGGGCCTGGTCGACCTCGTCCTTGCGCAGGTGGCTGCCCAGCGATGCGGGACCCGACTTAGGCATCGAGGCCCACCCCTGCCCCCATCCCGGCCTCTCCGAGGTCGACATGGGTGTTGCCGCGGCCGTCCTGCATGGCGGTGCGGAGCGCCCGGCGCGCCCGCTGGACCACGTCCTCCTTGGTGAGCTCGCCCTGTCCCTGCGGTGCGGTGACCCCGAAGGAAGCCGAGGGCCGGTACTTCTTGTCCTCCACCGAGACCTTGATCTTCCCGAGCACGTTGGCCTGGATCTTCCGGGTGAAGACCGCCGCGCCCTCCACGGCAGTACAGGGCAGCACGAAGGCCATCTCCCCGCTCGGCAGGATGGCGGCCACGTCGATCTCGCGCTTCGACTGCAGCGCCAGCCTCGCCACCTCCGCCTGGAAGCGGTCCATCTTCTTGCCCAGGGCCTTCCTGATCTCGTCCTCGCCGTCGATCTGCATCAGGCAGAACGAGAACGGCACCCCGGTGCGCCGGTTGCGCTGGATCTCGGAGGTGAGCGAGGTCTCCAGGAAGGCCACGGTGGCCAGCCCGGTATCGGCGTCCACGATGTTCTCGCGCCGGGAGCGCTGGAACCGCTGGGAGTTGGCGAGCGCGGTGGAGCCCAGGTCGGCGATCAGGTAGAAGAGCCGGATGTTGGTGGGCGAGTACTTGAGGAAGGGGATCCGCTCCACGTTCAGCACCGCGTGCACCTTGTCCTCGACCATGAGCGGCGCCGCCAGGATCGTCGGCACCGTGACCCCGGCGGCCGACTCGGCCAGGGCCCGGTCGTCGGTGAGCTCCTTCAGGGTGACCATGCGGCCTTCGGCCGCCACCTTGCCGAGCACCTCGGACCCGAACCCGATGCTCACCTCGCCTCGTTCCCGGCGCTCCTCGGGGGTCCAGCCATGGCTGCGCTCGAGCACCAGCGATCGTTCCTCGGGCCGGGCCAGGAAGAGCGAGCAGGACTCGGCCCCGATGAACTTGGCGGTGATCTCCAGCAGGGCGGCGTGGATCTGCTCGGTGTCCAGGCTCTCCAGACGCTTGGCCGCCTCGTAGAGGGAGAGGATGGAGCTGGTCTGGCCCACGATCCGCTCCGAGAGCTCGTCCTTGACGAGCTGCAGGGCGTCGTACTGGACCTTGAGGGTCCGGTAGGACTTCTCGAGTTCGCTGATCCGCTCCCGCGACTCGCGCATCTCCCGGTAGAAGAGTCCCCCCAGTTCGCCCAGTACCAGGTTGGTGATCACCAGCAGCACCACGATCCGGAACACCGCGCTCGAGGCCAGGCCCGACTCGACCAGGCCGAAGTACCAGGCCTCGGCGAGCAGGCCACCCGCGGTGAGCACGGTGGCCGCCAGGGAATCGACCCGGGAGTAACGCAGCGACGAGAGCACCACCACCGCGAACAGGGGATGGGGGTTCAACCCGAGGAAGGCCGGATCGTCCTGGAAGAAGGCCAGGTTCGAGAGATGGAGGACCAGCAGCAGGAAGCCGGTCTCGAGCAGGCTGGCCAGCCGGATCACCGCTTCCCCGTCCTCTCGTCCTCGCCCCCGGTTCCCGGGCCGGCGCGGCCCGGATCGCCCGGGGCACCACGCGCCAGGTCACCGGGCCTACCGGGGGTCGTCCTCATGCATCGACCGCGCCACGGTCCCCGACCCAGGCCGGGACCGGACGCTCCCTCCCCTTCGACCCGGGTGTTCGGTACGGTCGACCCGACCCCGTCGATCCCGACCGTCCTTGACGGTCTGCATGCACGGGGGTTAGCCTTCGGGTCCCCAGGAAGGATGGGATCCAGAGCCCGTGGCAGAAGCCGACAAGATCCAGGTCGAGGGCAAGGTGTTGAAGGCCCTCCCCAACGCCCAGTTCAATGTCGAGCTCGACAACGGCCATGTGGTGCTCGCCCACATCTCGGGCAAGATGCGCAAGCACTGGATCCGGATCCTCCCCGGAGACCGGGTCACGGTCGAGCTCTCGCCCTACGACCTCTCCCGGGGCCGGATCACCTACCGCTTCAAGTAGCCGAGCGGCCGGGATCAGAACACCTCGGCCGAGAAGCGCCAGACCCGGACGTCCGGGTCCCTCCAGGCCGTAGCCGGCAAGCCGGCCTTGCGGCAGGTCTGGGCCAGGAAGGTCTCGGGATCCCAGCCGTACTCGCTCGCCACCTGCGGCAGGAGCACCCCGGATCGGCCGCGACCCCGCACCAGCAGTCCGTGGCGCCCGACCTCCACGTCCCCGGGGCCGGACACCGGCTCGTGGGGCGAGAGGACCGAGATCTCCACCGAGAGCCCGGGGAGCTCGTCGGCCCCCACCGGGGTGAATCGCGGGTCCTTCTGTCCCGCCGAGACCGCCATCTGCACCACCGACTCGCCCAGCGCCCCTCGAGGCTCCAGGGTCCCGATGCAGCCGCGCAACCCGCCGTCGGCGCTGTGCAGGCTCACGAAGCAGGCCCGGTCGGCCCCCATGATCCCGTCCCGGGGCGCCTCCGGCAGCGGCTTCCCGGCGACCGCCGCCCCCAGGGCGGCCCGGGCCAGGGCGAGAAGCCGTGCCCGGGTGGCGGCGTCGAGTTCGCCCCGTCCCGGCCCTCTGCTTGCGGACTCTTCCCGGCTCACACCCCGACTGTAGCCCGGCCCTCCCGCCCTCCGCAGGTGCCCTCCCGGGGGGCTACGCCCTCCGCGGCAGGCGCAGGCGCCCGCCGGGCTCCTCCTCGCCGAGCAGCACCCGGGCGACCGCCACCTGGGCACCCCGCCGGTAGCCCAGGGTCGCGACCGCCAGCCGCGCTCCCGGCACCAGCCGCAGGTCGAAGGGATTGCGCAGCGCCACCACCCCGGTCCAGCCGGGCCGCTCCGCCAGGGCCGTGAGCCAGGCACCCTGGGCCGGCAGCAGGTGGGCGTTGTAGCTGAAGACCAGCACCGGCTCGTCCGGGCTGACCTCCACCCGCGGCTCCTTGGGGCGGAAGGTCTCGAAGCGCGCCTCGGGCAACCCCGCCCGGAGCTCGGCCACCAGCCGCTCGCAGCGGCCCGTCCCCTCCTCGACCAGGGTGAGCCCGTCCAGATCCGGGACCAGCACCCGGTAGCCGGTCCCGGCGTCCAGGCGAGGTCGCCCCCGGAGCACCCGCACCGCCCGCCGGTGCGTCTCCGCCACCAGGGGCGCATGGCGCTTCACCAGGCCCGCGAGGTCCCTACCCGGCGTGCCCCGCCGCCTTCCTGCCCCCTGGGCCGCGGCCCGCAGCACCGCCACCCGTGCCTCGGCCTCCCGCACTCTCTCCTCGGGGAGCTCGCCCGACCGCACCGCCCGGACGATCCGCTCGACCATGGCGAGGTGCAGCTCCCTCCGGTGGCAGACGAGCACCATGTCATGGCCCGCCGCGATCGCCCGCAGGCCCCGGTCCTCCTCGGCCCCCCCGAACTCGGCGAGCGCCCCCATCTCGAGGTCGTCGGAGAGCACCGCCCCGGAGAACCCGATCGAACGGGCCACCGCCACTCCGGCGGGACTGAAGGTGACCGGCAGCACCGGGTCGAGCGCCGGGTAGATCACGTGGCTGGTCATCAGGCTGGCGACCCCGGAGCGCACCAGGGCCCGGAACGGCGGCAGATCGAGTCGCGACAGCTCGCCCCGGCTCCCGCCGACCACCGGGAGCCCGACATGGGCGTCGACCGCCGCGCCCCCCTTCCCGGGGAAGTGCTTGGCGCAGCCGAGCGCCCCTCCCCGGGCCAGACCCTCGGCCCAGGCGACCGCCAAGGGCGAAACCGCCCGGGCAGCGGTGGCGAAGCTGCGGATCCCGATCCCGGGGTTGGCTTCCAGGCGGTTCACATCCACGACCGGCGCCAGGTCGAGATCGGCGCCCATGGCCACCATTTCCCGCCCCACGCCTTCCCCGATCCGCCCGGCAAGCTCCGGGTCCCCGATCTGGCCGAGCGCCATGGCCGAGGGCCAGTCGCTGGCCCCGGCGGTGACCCGGAGCACCGGTCCGCCCTCCTGGTCGAGCGCCACCAGCACCCCGGGCCCCAGCTCCCGCAGCCGGGCGATCTGGGCCGCGATCTCGGGCCCGTCCCCGGCATTGCGGGTGAAGAGGATCACCGCCCCGATCTCGTCCCGCTCCAGGAGCCCTGCGAGCTCCGGGTCCGGGGCCGAACCCAGGTAACCGACCATGAAGCAACGCCCCACGCAGGCCTCGAGACGATCGGCCCGGCTCATGACGCGACTCCTCCTGCTTCGCCCCGGGCCCGCTCGGGACCCCGGGGATGGATCAGGGCGGCCTCCCGGTACGGGTCGGGACCGGCCACCGCCAGCGGTCCCGGGTCGCGGCCGGCCATGATCGCCTGCCTGAGTCCCGGCCCGCCCCAGAGCTTGTCCACGAAGAACCGGCCCGTGGTCGGCGAGCGGGTCAGGATCCCCTCCCCGCACTCGGCGACCAGGGCTGCCATGAGCGCCACCCCGAACCCGAGCACCGGTCCGTCGCCACACGCCCTCACCCGGAGGCCCCGGCACTCCACGCCCGAGTGCTTCGAACCCTCCGGGACCAGGTTCGCGATCTCCAGCTCGAATCCCGGGAATCCGGCGAGCCTCGCCGCCACCCGCTCGGCGGCCAACCCCGGGGCGCCCACCCATTCGAAGGGCCAGGGGGTGCCGCGCCCTTCCGAGAGGCTCGTCCCTTCCACCAGACAGAGGGCCGGATACAAGCGGATCGCACCTCGGGTCCTCAGGTTGGGGGAAGGCGGGGGCGAGGGGTCCCGGTCCTCTCCGACCAGTCCCCACCCCGAATCGACCACCCGGGGAGCCGGGGTGCCCGTGGCCAGCGCCACCCGGCGGGCCAGCTCCCCGGTCGAGAGCCCGTAGCGGATGGCCACGTCGAGGCTCGCCACCTCCGACTCCTCTCCGGGCACCACCCCCGGACCTTCCACCAGCTCGCCGCCCTGGGGATCGGGTCCGTCGAAACAGACCAGTGGCTTGCCCCGGGCGGCCGCCACCCGCGCCACCCGCCGCAGCACGTCGAGATAGGTGTAGTAGCGGGTCCCCACCAGGGGCAGTCCGAAGACCATCACGTCGAATCCGTGGAGCTCGGGATCGGGCTGACGCCAGTCGGTGAAGTAGAACGGCACCCGCTCGTCGGCGCCGTCGTCGGTCTCGCCGGGAGGCAGCGCCCCCGAGAACCCGTGCTCGGGGACCAGCAGGCACAGGGACTCGGGATCGGCCCGCACCACCCGTTCCAGGGCCGTGCGCCCGGTGGCGTCGACCGCCGAGCGGTTGGTGGCGAGGGCCACCCGGGCACCCCCCAGGGCCAGTCCCAGCTCGTCGTCGCCGATCAGGACCCCGGGCCCCGCCCCGGTCACTCGGACCCGTCGGCGTGGTCGGCGGCCACGATCTCGATCCCCGAGTAGTAGGCCCGGAGGATCTCGCCATGCGACTGTCCGGCGAAGGCCCGGTTCCTGGCCCCGGTCTGGCAGAGCCCGACCCCATGTCCCCAACCGCCCCCCTTGACGGTGAGCCGGGCAACGAACCCCTGCCCGTCCATGGAATGCTCGAAGAGGACCAGGCCGCTCTTCAGGCCGCCGAGCGCCTTGCGGATCGCCAGCTCCTTGGGGATCAGGGCCTCCCCGGTCTCGCCCACCACCTTGAGCACCCGGAGCCGGCCCGAAACGCCCCGGCCCGCGGCCTCCAGGCGCCGGATCCTCCCCACCCGGATCCCGGCTACCTCCAGATGCTTGCGCAGCGTGTCCTGGGTCATGGTCACGGTCCACCGGAACTTGTCGCCGTCGGTCTTGCAGAAGCCCTTCCCGGTGTCGGCGAGGAAGGCGGCCACGTTGGCGTCGGTCACCGGCGACACGATCCCGCTGCCGTCGGGGCGCCCGCGCAGGGCCGGATCGGGCGGCGAGGACCAGACCATGTCGTTGTGCTCGCTGTGGCCCCCGCAGCAGGCCCCGTAGACCGCGTCGACCAGGTGGTCCTGGCGGCGCATCACCAGCTTCACGGTATCGTCCACCGCCTTGCTGGTCCGCGGCGTCTCCCGGCCGATCCCTCCGTAGACCTGGCAGTGGACCTCGCTGCAGAGGTTGTAGGGATCGGCCTGGTGGCGCAGCTCGAACTTGGCGAGGCTCTCGCCCCGGGCCGCGATCGCCTGGGCCCGGAGCGCCGCATCCGGCGAGCTCGGCAGGATCTCGGCCGGGACCACGCCTTTCAAGTAGCTCTCGAGGTCGACCGCGTTCACCGCCGAGAGGAAGCCGTTGCGGTCGGCGGCCACCGCCAGCGCTCCCCGGTAGCGACGGTCCTGGCGGCCTCCCCAGGTCTCGCCGACCCCGAACTCCACCTCGGCCAGGTGGACCTCCGAGCCCCGGGCCCGGAACCCGACCGGCGCCGTCCCGGTCTCGGCCACCGCCCCCCCGATCCTGACCTCGACCCGGGCCGAGGGCGTGGAGAGCGGCTCCTCGTGGACGAAAGGGCGCTCGCCCTTGGCGGCCCACTCCCGGATCAGTTCGTCGGCCACGTCGCCCTGTTCGGTGGCAGCTACCGCCACGAACACCCGCCGGTGGTCGTGCAGGATGCCGGCGCCTTCCTCCTCCCGGAGCAACCGGGCGCCCCAGGGGACGAGCTCGGCCGGGACCCCCTGGGCCAGGTAGCTCTCGACCAGACGATCGGCCTCGGCGAGCCGATCCGGATCGAAGGTGGCGAGGCAGATCCGGTAGCGCAGTCGGGCCGGGCTGCCCTCCAGCCTCCGCACCACGATCGGGGTGCCGGCCGGCACCGGATGGGTGCGACCCTCGATCTCGAGGACCCCGTCGCTGGGCGCCGAGGCCCTCACCTCGTCGGCGCCGGCCCCCAACCCGATCCGCATCAGCACCGGGAACTCGACGACCAGCTCGCGGACCCCGAAACGCTGGTCGAAGGCATCGAGCGGGGCCGCCCCGGAGCCCGGCGGGAGCCCCGCGAGGAGCCCCGCCGCCAGCACCAGCATCACCGTCGCCCCGAGGCCGACGCCCGGGATCCGGCTCCCCCCCGATCCGCCATCCGGACGCCCCGGGACCGATCCGAAGAGACCCCGCACGAAACCCCACGCCGCTCCCCGGATCATCCGGTTCCTCCTTCGTCGAGCGCCCTGGCCAGGCTCCCGCCCAGGCGCTTCAGGCGCCGCTCCGCCGCCACCCTCGAGAGTCCGGTCCGGCCCATCAGCACGGCCGTCTTCACCCTACCGCGTGCCTCGGCGAGCAGCGCCTCGCGCTCGGCCTCGCTCCGCCCCGGCAGGAGTTCCCCCAGGATCCGCCCGGCCCGTCCGGCCAGCTTGCGGCAGCGGATCTGCAGATCCACCATGTAGTTCCGGTAGGCCTTGCCGTTTCGCACCCATGCCAGGGTCGAGACCAGGTTCAGGGCCACCTTGGCGGCGCTGCCGGCGTGCATGCGGGTCGACCCCCGCAGGAGCTCCGGCCCGGTGGGGAGCACCACCCCGATGGTCGCCAGCGCCAGCAGCGGCGAGAGCGGGTTGGAAGTGACCACCCCGGTGACTGCGCCGCGCCGGGCCGCTTCCCGCAGTCCACCTTCCACGAACGGGGTGGTGCCGCTGGCCGCGATCCCCACCACCACGTCGTTCCCGCTCACCCGACGCCGGGCCAGCTCCAAGGCCGAGGCCTCGGGATCGTCCTCGGCACCTTCCACCGAGACGAAGGCCGCCTGCCGTCCCCCTGCCAGGAACGCGGTCACCCGGGTCCCGGGCACATGGAAGGTCGGCGGCGACTCGCTGGCGTCGAGCACGCCCAATCTCCCGCTGGTGCCGGCCCCCAGATAGACCAGCCGGCCTCCCTTCCCGAAGGCCGTCGCCACCGCCTCGACCAGGCGGATCAGGGGCTCGCGGGCCAGCCCGGCGGCCTCCGCCACCCGGCGTTCCTCGGAGAGGAAGAGGTCGACGAGCTCGGGGACCTGCATGCGATCGAGACTCCCGGAGCGGGGGTTCCCGAGCTCGGTGGGCGGACCCGGGGCCTCCCGGGGAAGATCCAGGCAATCGGGGCCCGGAGCCCCACCCTCCGCCAGGCCGCCGAGGGCCGCGAACGCCGCCTCCCGGGAGACGACCCCGGCCAGGGGCCATCCCTCCTCGGCCAAAGCCTCGCCGAGCAGGCCCCGGTAGAGACCCGAGCCGAAGAGCCCCCCGAATCCCCACACCCCGGTCCCGGCCGGCAAGCCCGCCCGGCGCCCGGCCGCCGCCCCCTGGGCGGCGGCGCGAGCCAGGCGAGCCCGCAGCCATTCCCGCTCTTCGGGGATCGCCTCGGCCACCTCGAGGTACCCCCGGGCCAGGGACGCCAGCTCGCGGCCCTGGGCGGCGGCCCGCCCCAGCACCGCTTCGAGCGGTCCCTCGATGCGTTCCAGCAAAGCCGCCGCCAAAGGCCCGGGCGCCTCCCCGTCGGCCACCCGGGAGAGCGCCTCGAAGGCCCTGCGTCCCAGTTCCACGCCCCCTCCGGGATCGCCCGCAGTCGGCCCCCGGCCCCCCGCCCGGGTCACCCCGGCAGGCCCGCGGGCCATGGCGATGGACCCGGTCCCGGCCAGCCACACGACCCCCCGGGGCCCGACCGCCGCCAGCGGGCCGTAGGCATCGGGCACCACCCGGAGCGCCCCCGAGAGCCCGGCCGCCCTGGCCATGAAGGCCACCTCGGCCCGGCCCGCCGGGCTCCCGGCACCCGCCGCCCCGACCACCATGGCCACGTCCGCGGGGACCTCGCGAGCCACCCGGGCGAGCAGCCGCCACAGCCCGCTCTCGAGTCGGGGTGCGGTCGCCGCCGAGGGTCCCGCCTCCTCCCACATCCGGCTGCCCAGCCGGGCCCGGGCGCCCGATCCCCCGGCGTCGACCACCAGCACCTCGGGCACGGCCAGGCTCATCCCTTCACCGCCCCGGCCGACAGGCCCCGGGTGAAGAACCGGCCCAGCAGCCCGAAGAGCACCAGGGTCGGGAGCGCCGAGAGGGTCGCCCCCGCCAGCAGCAGGCCGTGGTCGGTCTCGTGCTGCCCCTGCAAGGTGGCGAGCCCCACCGCCAGCGTGTAGCGGTCCGAACCCAGGAGCACGAGCAACGGCCACAGGAAGGCGTTCCAGCTCGACACGAAGGCGAAGAGCCCGAGCGTCGCGGCGGTGGGTGCAGCCAGCGGCAGGGCCACCCGGAAGAAGACGCCCCACTCCGAGCACCCGTCGATCCGGGCGGCATCCACCAGCTCGTCGGGGAGCTGCTGCATGCGGGTGTGCATGAGCAGGATCCCGAAGGGCGTCACGATCGAGGGCAGCACCGCCCCCGCCAGGGTGTCGACCAGCCCGAGCTTGGTGACCAGCAGGAACAGCGGCACCACCAGCACCTGGCCCGGCACCATCATGAGGAGCCCGAGCCCTGCCAGGAGCCCGGTCCGCCCCGGGAAGCGGTGCTTGGCGAGGGCGTAGGCGAACCCGGCCGCGGTCAGCACCTGGCCGGCCGCCGAGGCCAGCGCCACCAGTGCCGAGTTCCAGGCCCAGAGACCCAGGGTGGCGTGCTCGAACAGGCCCCGATAGCTCTGGAACGAGAAGTCGCCCGGCGAGGTCCCGATCGGCAGCCCCGGACCGTCGAGCACCCGGGACGCCAGGAACGAGCCGTAGATCATCCAGGCCAGCGGGAACACCGAGACCAGGGCCCAGCCCCCCAGCACCAGCAGCGCCGGCAGCCGCCCCGGCCCCGGACGGAGGCCCGGGGTCTCGCCCACCGCCGCCGCGCTCACGACGAGCTCCCGGGGCGGCGGGGAGGCAACGAGAGGTCGGCGACCGTCACCGGGAGGTAGACCTTGAAGACGGCGCCCTCTCCCACCTTCGACTCGACCACGATGGAACCTCCGTGGGCCTCCACCAGCTTCTGGCAGATGGCGAGCCCGAGCCCGGTCCCCCCACCGCCCTTGCGCCTGGTGAAGAAGGGCCGGAACAGCGACGCGAGGTCGGCCTCGGCGATCCCGCCCCCCCGGTCCGCCACCCGGAACTCGATGGCATCGAGCACCTGGTCCGAGGACCTGCCGGGCAGCTCCCGGCAGCCGACCCTCCGGGTCGAGACCACCACCTCCCCGCCCTGGGGCTGGGCCTGGCAGGCATTGACGACCAGGTTCATCAGGACCTGCATGATCCGGTCGGGATCCATCGACACCTCGGGGAGATCGCCGGCCAACCGGGTCTCGACCCGGATCCCCGGCGGGATCCGGGCCAGGGCGAGGGAGGCCTCGACCACCCGGTTGGGGGCGGTGGGACGCTTGGCCAGGCGCGGCTCTCCCCCGTACTGGAGGATGTCCTCGATCAACTCGTCGAGCCGGGCCACCTCCTGGAACACGATCTTCACGTAGTCGTCGACCGGCTTGCCGAGCTGGGCCTTGACCTCGCAGAGTTCGGCCGCCGCCCGGATCGCATGCAGGGGATTGCGGATCTCGTGGGCCACCCCGGCGGCCATGGTGCCGAGCGCGGCCAGGGTCTCGCTGCGTCGGGCCTGTTCCCGGAGGCGCTGGATCTCGGTCAGGTCCCGGAACACGATTACGTACCCGAGCACGGTGCGGCTCCCGTCGACCAGGTTCGAGATGGTGAACCCGAGCGGCAGGACCCGTCCGTCGGGCCGGGTGTACTCGGCGCTGACCTGGCGGCGGCTGGCCCCTAGGGCCGGATCCCGGGTGCGGTGGTCGTTGATCAGGACCACGAAGGGAAGGAACCGGTCGTCCCCCACGATGGGGGCTCCGAGCAGGGTCTCGGCCGGGACCCCCAGGGTCTCCTCGGCCTCCCGATTCAGGAAGGCCACGTGACTCGTCAGGTCGACGACCATGACCCCGGTGTTGATGGAGTCGAGGACGTAGTCCGAGAGCCGCTCGAGCTCGATCATGGGGCCGGCTTCACGGGCTCAGAGGTCCCCGACCCCTACCTTGGCCGCCACCGGCGCCAGGTCCAGGGCCGACTTCCAGAACAGGTTGAACCCGCCCCAGGTGATCAGGATGGTGACCAGGGCACAGGCGATGTCGTCGAGCATGAAACCGACCCCGCCGGGGATCTCCCGGGCCTTCGAGATCGGGAAGGGCTGGATCATCTCCACCAGCCAGAACACCGCGAAGATCACCGCCAGCATGCTCTTCCAATTGGGGTGGAAGGCGGGTGCGAAGGGAGCGGCCGCCATCATGAAGCCGACCATGCAATCGGTCGACATGATCGAGGCCTCGGACGATCCCCAGTAGGGCTCCGCCTTGCCGGTCACCCAGCCCGCGAAGCAGGCCAGCACGAAGAGGATTGCGAAGTGGTAGAAGGGCACCAGGTGGAGGACCCCGAGCACGTACCAGCCGCCGACGCCGACGATCATCCCGGCGGTACCGGGGGCCGGGGGCAGCAGATAGCTGGCCCCGAACGAGGTCGAGAGGAACTTGAGCGGTCCCTCCAGCGACGGGTTCAGCTTCACCGGCTCGGGCTTGGTCTTGTTGCGGACTCGGCTCGGCGGCGGTCTCGGGATATGGCCCTGCACCAGTCCCCTCCTCTCGTCACGACCCCAGGTGGGGCCAACTGTCCCGGAAGTACTGGACCCCCGTGATCAAGGTCAGGCCCAGCGACACGAACACGCAGGCGGTAGCCAGGTATCCGTAGTAGATGACCACCGAGACCGGCACCGTGAGCCACCCGCCTCCCGCGAGCTCCTGCAAGGAAAGGTGCAGCAGCACCGCCACCAGGGCCACCATCTGGAAGATGGTCTTCACCTTGGCCCAGCGGGACACCGCCACCTGCACGCCCTCGGCGGCCAGCACCATGCGAAGCCCCATGACCGCGAATTCCCGGCCGAGCAGCAGGCCCACCACCCAGCCGGCCACCGCCCCCTTCTCGACCAGCAGCACGAACACGCCGGTGGCGAGCAGCTTGTCGGCCACCGGGTCGATCAGCCGGCCGAAGCGGGTGACTTCCTGGCGGGTGCGGGCCAGGTGCCCGTCGACCGCGTCGGTGATCCCGGCGGCCAGGGTCAGGACCATGGCCAGGGTGTAGACCAGGCTCCCGTCCGCCCCGGGCCGGGCCGGCGAGAACACCAGCAGGCCCATGAGCAGCGGGACCACCAGGACCCGGGCCACCGTCAGCAGGTTCGGGAGGTTCCACCGGATCTTCCGCACCCTGGCCGTGCCCGGGACGAGATCGGTCGCAGGGAATCCGCCGGCTTCGCTGGCCGTAGTGCTCATACCGCCACGGCCTCCCGCCCGGCAACCGGTCCCCGCCCGGGGGCCACCATCCCGACCCAGCGTCCTTCGAAGTCGAAGCCGTCCTCGTCCTCCGGGACCACCCGCACCATGGATCCGATCGGCACCGGCTCGAGGGGAGCCGGGACGAAGACCAGGCCGTCGACCTCGGGGGCCTGGGTGGGGAGCCGGCAGGCGAGCTGGTCTCCCTGGACCTCGACCACCAGGGCCTCTTGCTCCCGGCCCAGCCCGAACACCTCGGTCCGTCGCACCTCGGCGTAGATCTCCCGGAGCCTTTCGGCCCTCTCGGCGGCCACCTCGGGATCGACCTTGCCCGGCAGGTCGAAGGCCCGGGTCCCGTCCTCGTCGCTGTACTCGAAGACGCCCATCCATTCGAAGCGGGCCCGCCGCACGAACTCCGAGAGCGTCTCGAAGGCGGCCTCGTCCTCCCCCGGGAACCCGACCAGCATGGTGGAGCGCACCGCCAGACCGGGGACCCGGGCCCGGATCCCGTCGAGGTACTCCAGGAACCGTTCCCCGCCGTGACCCCGCCGCATCGCCTTCAGCACCCCGGTGTCGGCGTGCTGGAAGGGCATGTCGAGGTAGGGCACCAGCCGCGGCTCGCCCGCCATCCTCTCGACCACCGCGTCGGGCAGCGAGAACGGGTAGGCATAGAGGAACCGCAGCCAGCGCACGCCGGTTTCCGCCAGCAGGGTCTCGATCAGCCCGTCGAGTCCCGGCCGGTAGCCGATGTCGGTGCCGTAGCGGCACAAGTCCTGGGCGACCAGCACGAGTTCGTGGGCGCCCTGGACCTCGACCAGGTTACGGGCCTCGGCCACCAGCTGCTCGACCGGGACCGAGACCTGCTCGCCCTTGAAGTTGGGGATGGCGCAGAAGCTGCAGGTCCGGTCGCATCCCTGGCTGATCCGCAGGTAGGCCATCCCGGGCTCGTTCAGGAGCACCGAGCGCACCCCGGGGTCCTGGAGCCGGGGCCGGGCCGGACCCAGCTCCCGGTCGGCCACCGCCTCGAGGGCCGCCGGCAGGGACCCGGTCAGCCAATGGTCGACCTCGGGGAGTTCGGCCCGCAGCTCCTCGGGGTAGCGCTCGAGCAGGCAGCCGGCCACCGCCAAGGTGCGTCCAGCGCCCTCGCCCTTGTTCTTCCCGTAGGCGACGATGGTGTCGAGCGACTCCTGCTTGGCGGGTCCGATGAAGCCGCAGGTATTGACCACCACCAGGTCGGCCGCCAGCGAGTCGGTCTCGTAGCGGTAGCCGCGGGCCAGCAGGCCCGAGAGCAGGCGCTCGGAGTCGACCTGGTTCTTCGAGCACCCCAGGGAAACGAGCGAGACCGATCGAGCGGGCTCGGAGACGGGCGGACGGCGGGACGGCAAGGGGAACCCTCTCCCCGGGCTTCGGGGGCGGGAACGATAGCAGGGATCGTCCCCGGCCGTCAGCCCCGATGGTCTCGCTCCCGAGGCTGACACGATCCCCGCCCCGGTCCGGGACCAGGAGGCCGGAGATCGGCTCCGACCTACCGCGAAGGTGGGCCTGGTACTCTCGCGTGCTCGCCTCGCGACCCGGCGGCGCCGGGCTCGAGGCCTCCGGCACCGAGGTGGCTCATGGCGAGGAAGAGGGAGACGCGGAAACCGCGCCCCCCGGGGGGAGCGCGGTCTGGGTCGGGCGACGAGCGGATCAGGCGTTGGCGGCCTGGTCCTCCATCATCTCGCCGGACTCGGGGAACACCTTGTCGACCTCGTCGCGCAGCTTGGCGACGTCGAAGCGGATGTAGTTCTGGCCGGAGATCGAGTTCATCAGGACCTCGCCGTTGAAGACCAGGATCCGGTCGCCCTCGATCAGGAAGGTCAGGTCGGTCATGGGATGGCTGACCTGGGGCAGCAGCGAGCGCAGCGACTTGATGGTCTTGCGCAGGCGCTGGATCGAGAAGTTGTGATCCCTCAGGGTCTTGGCGACCTTGAGCTGGATCAGGTCGCCGAAGGTGTACAGGCGGTACTTCCCTTTGCGGCGGTACGACGGCTTGATGAAGCTCGTCTTGTCCCAGTATTGGATCTGTCGGTAGCTGATGCCGACGATCTGGGCCACGTCCTTCGGGGTGAAGAAACTCTTCACGATGCGCGACTCCTCCGGTGCGGTGTCCAAGTGCTGCGTCCCCGGGCACGAACCGCCTCCGGTCCGACCCACAACAGGTATCGGCCCATGCCGACCCCCGTTCTCCAGCCCTCCCGGGCATGGGACGTTGTCAGCGACCGCCGAGCCAGGTAGGATGCGGGTGTCCGCCGCGGCGCAGATTTCGTGTCCGGAATCGGGCGCGTGCAGGAAGATCCACCGACGTCCCCCTTTGTCTCGTGCCCCGACCACAGTCCCCGAGGTCCGCCCTGGTTGGCGCGGTCCATGGCGTCTTTCCGGCGCGATCCCGCGGATCCTGGCAGCAGGGGCGATCCTGCTCCTGACCGCAAGCCGGCTCCCTGCCGGCCTGGTCGTCGACTTCGACGGCGTGCGGCTCCCGGTCCAGCTGCGCCATGAGCACCCCTACGTCCCGCTCGCCGGGTATGCCAGTGCCCGATTCCTGGAACACGAGTACTCCCTGGTCGAGGATGTCTATGCCATCCGGGCCCCCTCACCCGAAGGTCCGGAGCGGGTCCTGGCCTTCCGGGCGGGCGTGGCCGAGGTCCGGGTCGACGGCGTCGCCCGCCCCCTGGCCGCCGCTCCCTACGAAGCCGGAGAGGGCCTGCTGGTCCCGCTGCGCGACCTCGCCTCCCTGGTCCTGCCTGCCGAAGCCCTGGCCCACCTGGCGCTCCGGCCCGAGGGCGGCGCCACCGCCAGCCTGGCTGCCTGGGAAGCCAGGATCCGGCCCGGCCAGACCAAGCTCCTCCTCACATGGGAGGGGAGTCCCGCCCACCGGCTGGAGCACCGGCCCGAGAGCGGGAACGTCGAGGTCGTCTTCGACGGGGCCCGTCTCGGCCCCGCGCCCAACCGACTCGAACTCACCGGCGACATCCCCTCGAGTGCCCGTCTCGAGGAGAACCCCGGTCTCCTCCAGGTCCGCCTGGTCGTCCCCGTACCTGCGGGAATCCCCGTCTCGGCCGACGGCTTCTTCCTGGGTCGATCCTCCCAGTACGTCCTCGACCTTCGGACCGGAGGGGCGACGGCGACCGCGGGAACGGGAGCGGGAGTGCCGCTCCTGGATCCGGAGGAGACGGCCATGGTGTCCCAGTTCCGGGTCGCCCTCGATCCCGGCCATGGCGGCGGGGACCGAGGAGCCACCGGCGCCGGAGGGATCGACGAGAAGCAGCTGGCACTCCGGGTCGCCCGGGACCTGGGGGATCGACTTCGTGCCTCGGGAGTCGGGGTCGATCTCTCCCGCACCGACGATCGGCCGCTGCCCATGCGGACCCGCATCCATATCCTGAACCGGACCCGGCCCCAGGCCGTGATCTCGTTCCACGCCCGGAGCACCGGTCCGGGCGAGGCCTCCACCGCGCCGATCCTGGCGCTGCTCCCTCCCCGGGGAGTCGCGGGCCAGGTACCCGGTCCGCTGGCACCGTCCCCTACCGAACTGGCGGCCGCGGAGCGGTTGGCTGCCGAGCTCTCGGAGGCCTTCCGGCGCAGCCTCGGCGTCCCGGCGATCGTCCTCCGGGACCCCGGACTGCTCCCCAGCCGCCGGGTGCTCGCACCGAGCGTGGTCCTCGATCTCGGGCCCCTCGACGGCCTGGTCGCCGGGTCCGATCCCGGCAGCCACGGAGTGACGCCGCTGGAGAAGATCGTCCAGGCCTGCCAGGCGGGGATCCTCAGGTTCCTGCTGGCACTGGCGAAGGAGCTTCCGGGAGCCGGCGGTCCGCGGGCGGGAGATGGGCCTTCCCGGATCCCTCCGCCGCCAGGGAGCGGGATCCCGGAGGACCCCGGCTATCGGGACGACGTCCTGGGTTCCCCCGAGATCGCCCCCGAGGAAGCCGGGGAACTTCCTCCGGGTCTCTTCGGGGCGGGTCGCGACCGGGGTTCCCGATGATCGCGGGCACGCCTCCTCCCACCCCTAGGGTCGGGCGCGCCGGGTTGGGCTGGTACCTGCGCTGGTTCTCGATCCTGCTGGTCGCCGGGATCCTCAGCGCCTTCTCGGCCGTGATCTCCCGGCTGCCCGGTGGCCGGTCGATGCCTGGCCAGGAAGCAGGCCCGGAGGCCGGCTCGGGAGAACGGACCGTCGCGGCTCCCCTCGGGAACGAGGATCCGGGGGAGTCGGGCCGCAGGGAGGCTCCCGGTCGTACCACGCTCACGGCCTACTTCCCCCGCAGCGACCGCCCCTGGCAGATCAGCTCGACCCCGATCGAGATCCCGGCAGCCCTCGATCTCCCCGAGCGGGTCTCCGCCCTCGTGGAGGCCCTGGCGACGCCTCCGGGTCGGGAGGACCTGATGGGGGCACTGCCCCAGGGAACCCGCCTGCTGGCCTGCTTCCATGAGGGCAACCGCCTGATCGTGAGCGTCTCCCCCGAGGTCCTCGAGTCGCGACCTGGAGGCGTGGCCGTCTCCCTGGGAGCCCGGGACGCCCTGGTCAATTCGCTCGCCTCCCTGCCCGGGATCGAGCGCGTCCGCCTCCTGGTGGCCAACCAGGAGGCCCTGACCTTCCGGGACCATCTCGACCTGGAGCAGGATCTCGGGTTCCGTGCCGAGCCGGTCGTCCCCCTCGAGGCGGTACCTCCGCCCCAGCCCGGCGCTTCCCCATGATCACGCCCAGGTGCGCGGCCCTCGGGGGCGCGGCTCTCCTGCTGGCCCTGGCGACAGCCGGCCGGGGCGATCCGTCCCCGACTTCCCCGGGAGCCCCACGCGTCTCGGTGGTCGCGACCGACGACGGCATCGAACTCCAGATGGAGTCGACCGGACCCGCGATCGCTTGGCTCCTGGTCCCGGAGCATTTCCCGGAAGGGTCGGGCACCCGACGATGGATCCTCCCCGGCTCCGGCACGCGCCGACAGGCGATCCCCCTCCCGCCGGGGACCAGGGAGTGGAAGACCCAGGTCGCCTTCCTCGCCTACGGTCCGGCCCGGGAGCTGGGCGGCTCGGGGACCGGGCACGGACGGTACCGCGGCCCCGGCCACTCCACCCGACTCCCCTGGGGCGACCTGGCGATCGTCGACCGCCTGAACCGACGCATCCAGGTGCTGGCACCGGACGGGACTCCCCGCCACGACCTGCGCCCGCCCGGCCGCCCCGGTGCCGGAGGCGGAGAGCTCTCGGGCGTCTCCTGCAGCGAATCGGGGACCCTGGTAGCGGCCGAACGCGACGCACCGGTTCTCTACCGGTTCGGGCCCGGCGGGACCACCCTCGATGCCCTGGCGATCGCCAGCGCGACCACTCCCCTGGGTGCCATCCAGGCGCTCCCCCATGGAAGAGTCGCGGTCCTGCTTCCCGGCACCGACAAAGTGGCGGTGGTCGCTTCCGACGGTCGTGTCGAGTCGGTCGCCGGTGGCTTCGGGACCGGGCCCGGCAGGCTCCGCGGCCCCGTGGACATCGCCATGGATCCGGGCAATGACGGCTTCTGGGTCCTCGAACAGGGCGGTCGTCGGATCCAGAAGTTCGGTTCCCGCGGGGGCGCCACCACCATCCGTGCCCTCGGTCTCCGTCAGCCCGTCGGACTCGGGATCGCGCCCCACTCCCTGCTGGCGATCGCCGACCGCGCCTCCCGACGCATCCATCTGGTAGACCCCGCGTCCGGGATGCGCCTCCTCGAGGTCGCCAGGGACCCGGGCGGGACGCCGTTCGGCGATCCCCGGGATGTGGTCTCGACCGCGGCCGGGGATCTCCTGGTTTCGGACGGACGCGGGGATCGGGTGTGGTGGGTCCCCAGCCTGACCGCGATGGTCACCTCCGAGGGTCAACTCGGCGACGCCTCCGGTCGATAGTCTTCCTGGGGAGCCGCGACAAAACCGGGCCGGTTCCCCAGGATCCCGTCGGCACTGGCCGCAAAGGACCGCACGATGACTTCACGTTCG
>CAYOHP010000031.1:0-53437 GCA_964403795.1 uncultured bacterium
CGCCGGCCCCGGGAGGGACAAGCCGGCCGATCTCCGGGCCCTGGTGCGGTCGACCCTGCTGGTCCACATGAGCATGGCGGCCCGCCAGCGCTATGGGGCGCAGAGCCCCGAGTTCGTCGGTGTCGAGCAGAGCGCCTGGGGAGCCCACGTCCAGTCGCTCTCGGGCTTCCTGCAGAGGACCGGGTACTCGCCCAGCGGTGCCGCCTCGGCACCCGGCTCCGGCCTGCCTCCCCCTCCCCCCGGCCCCATCGGGCCTCCGCCTCCCCTCCCCGGAACCGGGGACGGGGGCCTCTTCGGCCAGGACCCCGGGGCCGGGACCGGGGTCGGCACCGGAACCGGTGTGGGCACCGGATCCGGAACCGGGAACGGGACCGGGACCGGACCCGGCGGGATCGCTCCCCCGGTCACCGTTCCCGACGGTTCGAATGCCGCCGGGATCCTGGAGCGGATCCGTCGCCACCGGGCCGAGATGCGTCGCCGCATGCTGGCCGTGGTGCAGCTCGTGAAGGGCAACCGCTGGCAGGACTCGAACGACTTCTACGAGGCCACCATCCAGTGGTGGGCCTGGTGGGACCAGGGCGACGAGGGCGAGAAGGTCGTCGCCGAACTCAAGAGCCAGCACTTCAACCGGGATCCCTCGGTCGCCACCGACAAGAACCTGGTCTTCCTGATCGACGACCTGGCCCGCATCGAGCAGGACCTGGTGCGCCGCGGCTGGGTCTTCCCGACCGAGGCCCCGGCCCCCGGCTTCGAGGTGGGACGCGAACTGATGGCGGCCCGCCGGGACGCGGTGGCGGTGCTGGCCGCCAGCTATCGCTTCCACACCGACGACTTCAAGAACCTCGACGAGATCCACGACCCCAAGGAAGCCCTGTTCCGGATCTTCATCCTGGCCGGCACCGGCCAGCCGAGCTTCGACTTCCCGGGTGCCCGCACCTGGCTGCAGAAGGGTCTGCAGGACGACATGGAGGACGACTGCAAGTTCTCCGAACGGGACTTCGTCGACACCATCGACGTGATGACCCGCTACTTCGTGGCCGACGGTTCCGCCACCACCGGCGCCCGCTCCGACGTGGACCGGCTCCGCACCAAGTGGTCGTCCTGCAACAACCAGAACAACTGGTTCGATGGCGGCTCGGGTCTCTTCAACATCGCCAAGCTCGAGATGCTCCGGGTCGGCGAGGGCAATGACCCGCTCCGGGCGTATCGGGTGATGATCCTGCAGGAAGGCCGCTGAACCCGACTCCCGGCCCGTGTTACCGTCGCCCGTCATGGGCAGCGAGCGCCAGTCCGAGCTGCTTGAGCTCCTCGTCAAGGTGCTCGAAGCGGAACGCCGGCTCTCCTTCCAGGACCTGGCCGTCTTCGGAGGCTTCGCCCGGTTCCTGGCGCCCCGCCTGAAGGAACTCGCGGACCGGGGAGCCGGCCTTCCCGAGGTCGGCCACGAACCCGCAGAGGCGCGGATCGAACGCTACGCCGAGCTGGACCCGCGGGCCAGGAGCGAGCTCGTCGAGGCCCTGAGGACCTGGGCGGCCGCGGCGCTCGAAGCCGGATGGGAACCGGCGCAGGTCCCCGACCGGATCCCGGAGTCCGGTCCCCGGGCAGAGCCCTCGGGCGAGGACGAGGACCGCGACGGCCCCGACCCGGACACCGAGCATCATCCCGATTTCGAACTCCTGCCCCCGGCGCCCCCGGAGCCGGTCCCGATGCAAGCCCGACCCGCAGCCCCTACCCCCGTCCCGCGCCCGGAGTCCCGCGGACCCTCCTCGCGGGACGGCTCGGAGCCCGTCCAGTTCCTCAAAGGCGTCGGTCCCCGTCGGTCCCAGCTGCTCGCCCGCCTCGGCCTCGAGATCCGCCGCGACCTCCTCTTCCATGTGCCGCTCCGCTACGAGGATCGGACCCGTCCGCGCCGGATCGCCGAGGCGATCGCCGGCCAGGACGCCACCGTGGTGGCCCTGGTGCGGAGCGCCCGCACGGTTCCTGCCCGGAGAGGTCCGGCCCGCTACGAGGCCGTGCTGGAGGACGGTTCGGGGCGGATCGAGGCGGTCTGGTTCGGGCAGGGCTTCCTCCAGAAGGTGCTGCCGCCCGGTACCCGGGCCCTCTTCCACGGCAAGGTGGGCGATCACCGGGGACGCCGCCAGTTCGCCGGCCCCGAGTTCGAAGTGCTGGAGCCGGGCGAGGAGCCGTCGCTCGGCCTGGTGCCGATCTATCCCCTGACCGAGGGCATCCACCAGCGCTGGCTCCGGGGCCTGATCGGGGCGGCGGTCGAGGACCTGGCCGGGACGATGCTGGACGATCTCCCGGAGGAGCTCCGCCGGCGACGGGGCCTCCCCGATCTGGCGGCGGCGCTCCGGGGCCTGCACTTCCCCTCCGACCGGGAGGCTGCGGAGGCAGCCCGCACCCGCCTCGCCTTCGAGGAGCTCTTCGTCCTCCAGTGCGCCCTGGCGATCCGCCAGGCGCGCGAGCAGGCCGACGACCCGGCGGCATGCGTCGTCCCCAAGGGGGACCTGGTGGCGCGCTTCAAGGCGAGCCTCCCCTTCCGTTTCACGGGCGCCCAGGACCGGGCCGAGGCGAGGATCCTGGCGGCCCTCTCGGCGCCTCGCCCCATGGCGATGCTGCTCCAGGGCGACGTGGGATCGGGAAAGACCGTGCTGGCCCTGGCGGCGCTGCTCTCGGCCATCGACGCCGGCATGCAAGGGGCCCTCATGGCTCCCACCGAGATCCTGGCCGAGCAGCACCACCGGGTGGCCACCCGCCTGGCGGCGCCGCTGGGGATCGTGCCCGAGCTCTACCTGGGCGGGATGACCCCGGCCCGACGCCGCGACGCCCGGGGCCGGATCGCCTCGGGCGAGGCCAGGCTGGTGATCGGGACCCATGCCCTGATCGAGCCGGACGTCGCTTTCGCCCGCCTCGGCCTGGTGGTGATCGACGAGCAGCACCGCTTCGGCGTCGTGCAGCGGGCCCGGCTGCGGGACAAGCTGGGGCGTCCCAACCTGCTGGTGATGACCGCCACCCCGATCCCCCGCACCCTCAGCCTGACCGCCTACGGCGATCTCGACCTGGTGCTCCTCGACGAGATGCCGCCCGGGCGCAACCCGGTGAAGACCCGCTGGGTCCGCCCCTCCGGGCTCGAGAAGGTCTGGAGCGCGATCTCGGCGGAGATCTCCTCCGGCGGCCGGGCCTACGTGGTCTGCCCGGTGATCGAGGAGTCCGAGACCCTGGAGGCCGAGGCCGCCGAGGCGCTGGCCGCCGAGCTGGCCGCCGGGCCGCTCTCCGCCCACCGGGTCGGGCTCCTGCACGGGCGCCTCAAGGACGCGGACAAGGACCTCACCATGGACCGCTTCCGGTCCGGCGACCTCGACGTACTGGTGGCCACCACCGTGATCGAGGTCGGGGTCGACGTCCCGGAGGCCACCATGATGGTGATCCTGAACGCCGAGCGTTTCGGTCTGGCCCAGCTCCACCAGCTCCGAGGTCGGGTGGGCCGGGGACAGAAGGCCTCCACCTGCTGGCTGGTCTCGGACGGGCGCGGCGAGGAGACCCGCCAGCGCCTCAAGGTGATGGTCGGGACCGAGAGCGGGTTCGCAGTGGCCGAGGCCGACCTCCGGATCCGGGGACCGGGGGAGGCGTTCGGGACCCGCCAGTCCGGCCTTCCCGAGCTGAGGTTCGCCAACGTGGTGGAGGACGTGGCCTTGATCGAGGCGGCCCGCGACGAGGCACGCGCCATGGTGGCCGGCGATCCGGAGCTCGCCGGCCCGGGAAGGGAACGCTTGCGGGCCACGGTGGACGCCCGTCTGGAGCGCTTTTCGGCCTTCCAGCACTGACCAAGGGGGAAGGCAGGGAGCAGGTCCCCGGAGCCCGTTGCGAGGAAGTTCGTCCGGAATCGCTCCCGGCCTCGTCCCATGGATGTGGGGGCGGCGGGACCCCGGGGAAGGAGCGCGGGTGGCGAACCGAGTGCCGGAGACCGCTTCCGGCCCCGAGGACGAGGAGCTGGCCGGTCAGGCCGCGGCCGGGGACGCGGCCGCCTTCGAACGGCTCTTCCGGCGCCACTCCCGCTATGTCTCCGGCCTGCTCTCGGGCCTGCTCGGGGATCCCGAGGACGCCAGGGACGCGGCCCAGGAGGTGTGGGTGAAGGCCAGGCAGGGACTCGCCGGGTTCGCGGGGCGCTCCGGGTTCCGGACCTGGCTGACCGCGATCGCCGCCAACCACGCCCGGGACGTCTGGAAGGTGCGGGATCGCCTGCGCCGCTGCCTGGCCGCGGCGGAGGAGCTCCGGCGCTGGGAGGAGCGAGCGGCCAGGTCGCCAGGGGAAGGCAGCCTCGACGGCTCCCTGATGGACCTGGTGGCCGAACTCGACGAGCTGCCCCGGAGGGTGGTCGAGCTCAAGCTGGAGGATCCGGACCGCACCCTCGAAGAGGTCGCCAGCGCCCTCGCGGTGCCCCACCACAAGGCCAAGTACGCGCTCGCCAAGGCCCGCCAGGTGCTCGCCCGGAAGCTGCATGAGTTCCGGGAAGTCGACCGCTACCTGGCGATGTCGACGGGCGTCCTCGCCCTGGCCCGGGCGGCGGGGAGCCTGGGGGAGGTGATCCGTGGCTGAGGCCGAGGATGGGGTGCCGCCCGCCTTCCCGTGGCGCTCGGCCCTGGAGCTGGCGGTGCTGGCCCCCGGGGAGCTCTCGCCGCGGTCCCGGGCGCAGCTCGACCGGGTGCTCTGCGGCCTCGATCCGGGGACCGTGGATCCGAGGACCGCGGCGTGGATCCATGCCTATCTGGCCCTGGCGCCTCCGGGGTCCGGGGTGAGGGAACGGTCCGGCCCGGTCGCCCTGGCCGACGCCCTGGCCCCCGTCGTCGAGAAGCTCGGCGAGGGCCTGCCCGCGTCCCTGCCGGACTGGCCGGGTGCCGGGGGGATGCCACCGGCTCGGGCACCCGAGGGGCCCGCCCGCCGCGGTCGGCGGGAGCCGGGGCGAGGTCTCCCCGTCCTGGCGTGGCTGGCGACCACGATCCTGGTCCTGGCGGTGCCGCTCGCGGTGATGGAGCCGGGCCCCGCGGGCAGCGAGGCGACTCGGGTCGCCGCCTTCGCCGACGAGGGCCGCCCCCCGGAGACCCTCGCCAGGACCGGCCCAGGGACGGTCCTCCCCTCCCCGACGCCGCCGCCGGCTGCCGCATCGCCGGTCGATCCGACCCCGATTGCCCCGCCTCCGGCGACGCCCGATCCGCCGCCGCGGCTCCCGGCCCCGGACCGGGCCGAGACGGGGGAGCGGGACCGGCTGCTCCGGGAACTCGCCGCCCTCACGCCGAGTCCCGAGGGCCTGACCCCCGAGCGCAGGAGCGAGCTGGTCGCCACCCGGACCGACCGGTCGAGTTTCCACCCGCGGCGGATGTGGGCCGAGGTCTGGATCGAGGACCAGGCACGCCGGGGCCTGGCGCTCCCCCGCAACCCTGCGGGGCGAGGGCCGCGGGAACAGGCGGAGTACCTCAAGAGCCTGTTCTACGTGAACCAGGTACGTGCCATGGAGCAGCTCGACGAGCTGCTGGCCCGCCTCGCTGCCTCCGAGCCGGCCAGGCGGTAGCATTGGGGCGGAGGTCCCGCCCCCATGCGCATCATCGCCGGCAGTCTGCGGGGACTTCGCCTCCAGGGACCGCCCGAAGGCGGCCCGACCCGTCCCACCACCGACATGGCCCGGGAGTCGCTCTTCTCGGCGATCGGCCCCAGGATCGTCGAGGCCCGTTTCCTCGACCTCTTCGGCGGCACCGGTGCGATCGCCCTGGAGGCGGCCAGTCGGGGCGCTTCCCGGGTGGTCACCGTGGAGTGCCACCCCAAGGCCCTGAAGGTGATCCACGCCAATCTCGAGCGGGCCAAGCGGCCTCCCGAAGTGGAACTCCGGGCCCAGCGCGTGGAGCGCTACCTGGCCGACTGTGCCGAGGAGTTCGACCTGGTGTTCGCGGATCCGCCCTTCAAGGTCCCGCCCCAGGAGGTGCTCGCCCTGGTCGCGGCCAGCCGCGCGGTGGCCCCGGAAGCCCCCTTCTACCTCGAGTACCTGCGCACCCAGAGTCCCAGGAATCCCGATCCTCCCGAACCGCCTCCCGGGTACGCCCTCGGGCGGACCTATCGGTTCGGCGAGAAGGAGATCACCTGCTACCTCCGCGACCCGGCGCCATGAACCCTCCCGCAGGCGCACCCGCGTCCCGGGCCCGTCCCCTGGCCGGACCGGTGATCGGGGTCGCGGTGGCGCTGGCTGCAGCCCTGCTTCTCCGCGGCGCTCCCGAGCCGGCGCCCCGGGTCGAGCACCAGGTGATGATGGACACGGTCGTCACCATCACCGCCTTCCCGACTCCCGGTGTCGACCTCGACCAGGTGCTGGACCGTGCCTTCGCCCGGATGAGGGAGCTCGAACCCGTCTTCTCCGCCCACCAGGAGGATTCCGCCCTGGTCCGGCTGTCGCGGGCCGGGACCGCACCGACCACCGCTCTGCCTCCGGAGCTCGCCTCGCTCATGGCCGAGGCGGTGCGCCTGAGGGCCGCGACCGGAGGACTCTTCGAGCCCACCATCGGGCGGGTCGTGGACCTCTGGGGCTTCGGCCCCTCCGGCCCGGTGACGTTGCCCCCGGATCCGACGCTCCTGGAGGAGGCCCGGAGTGCCCTGGCGGCGCCGGTCGTGACCCAGGACCGGATCACCCTGCCTCCCGGGACCTGGTTGGACCTGGGGGGCCTTGCCAAGGGCTTCGCGGTCGACGAGGCGGTCCGGATCCTGGCTCAGGCAGGGGTCGCGGGTCTGGTCGACGCGGGCGGGGACCTGGCCTGCACCGGGCCCAAGCCGGGAGATCGCGATTGGCGGGTCGGGATCCGCGATCCCCGGGCCCCGGACCGGATCCTGGGGGTGGTGCCGCTCCGGTCGGGCGCGGTGGTCACCAGCGGGGACTACGAGCGTTTCTTCGAGTCCGGCGGGGTCCGGTACCACCACCTGATCGACCCCCGGACCGGACAGCCAGGGAGACACCACGTCTCCGCCACGGTCCGGGCCCCCACCGCCCGCGAGGCCGATGCCTGGTCCACCGCCACCTTCCTGATGGGTCCTTCCCGACCGTCGGAGTGGCCGCTTCCCCCGGGCATCGAGGTCCTGGTGATCCGGAGCGACGGGCTCCGGGAGGCCACCCGGGAGTTCCCTCTCGAGGCAACGGAGTGAGGCGAATCCCGCTCCTGACCTGGGCCGATCCTCCCTTCGTGGCTGGCCTGGCGGTGTTGAGCCTCTTCCTGGCCCGGGTCCCCGACCGCGAGGTCAAGGCCACCGGGATCGTGGTGACCAGCCCGGGAGGGTCGGGTCGCCATGGGCTGGCCCCCGGGATCCTCGAGGTCGCGGGTCGGCTCGGTCCCTCCCGGCTGCGGATCGACCCCGACCTCTCCGTGCGCTTCGTGGCTTCGCCCTGCCCCAACCAGGTCTGCATCACCCAGGGACCGATCCGTTCCCCCGGCGACGTCCGCGCCTGCGTGCCCAACCACCTGCTGGTGGAGATCGCCGGGACCAGACCCACCGGGGCCGGACTGGACGCGGTCACGCGATGACCGAGGATTCCGCCACCTCCCGCCGGGAGCGGCTCCGGCGCCTGACCAGGATCGGCCTGCTGGGTGCGGCCGCGGTCGGCCTCCACGTGCTCGAGGCTCCGCTCCCGCGGATCCTGCCCTGGGCCAAGCCAGGCCTCGCCAACTCCATGACCCTGGTGGCCTTGCTGTCCGGAGGCCTGGGCGAGGCGTTGGCGGTCGTCGGGATCCGGATCCTCCTGGCCGGACTCCTGCTCGGGACCCTGGCCACCCCCACCTGGCTGCTCGGCTCGGCCGGAGCCCTGGTGGCGGCCCTGGTGATGGCCCCCCTGCTCCGGGCCGCACCCCCTCTGGGCATGATCTCGGTGAGCGTGGCCGGCGCGGTGGCCTCCAACGTCGCCCAGCTGGCCGGGGCCTCATGGTTCCTGGCTGCCCACGAGGGTCTCTTGGCGAGCCTGCCGCTCATGGTCGTCACGGCCGTCCCGGGAGGTGTGGCGGTGGCCATGCTGGCGCACCTGGCGATCTCGCGGCTTCCGGCCGGAGGCGAGCGGGCGGGCGCAGCCCCCAGGCCTCAGGGCGACGCGGGATCGCCCTTGGAGGCGTAGACGATCCTGAGCACGTCGTAGAAGTCGTCGAACTCGACGTGGGGAAATCCGGCGGCCAGGAAGTGCTCGACCCATTCCTCCCGGCGGGGATTGCGCGGGGAGCGTTCGCCCTGGCCGCAGAGGATCCCGACCCTGCCGGCGGACCCCAGCACCCGGCGGCACTCGGAGAGGCAGGTCACGGTCTGCTCCGGGCTCAAGTAGACCATCATGTAGGAGGAGAGCACGACGTCGAAGGATCCGGTCGCGAAGGGCAGTTCGAGGGCCGACCCCTGGATCCAGTGGGCGCGGTCTCCCTTCTTCCTGGCGAGCTTCCGGGCCTGGCGGGTCATGGCGAAATTCAGGTCGAGGCCCACGAAGTGGGGCGTGACCGCCCTGGATGGGGCGAGGTTCATGCCGGTCCCGGTGCCCAGGTCGAGGATGCGGTCCCCCGGCTTGACCACTCGGGAGACAAGCCGCTCCCCCCCGGCCTGGAAGCCCTCGAGCCTGCGGAACAGGAAGTCGTAGACCGGCGAGACGAAGTCGTAGAACTTGTTGACCTTGCCGACTGCTCCTTCCATCTTCGAGGCGGCCCACAAGTCGTGCTTCAGCGCCAGCTTCCAGCCCAGGCGCTCCAGGTTCCGGATCCACGAGGGCCGGCGGGAGGCCGGTGCCGAAGGGGCCGGGTCGCCCCGATCCCTCCTGGTCTTCGCGTCCTCGGAGTCCCGGGATCCGCGCTTGCCCGCCGTCACGGTCCGCCTCCCGGCCCCGGACGAAGCGAGGGCGCCGGGCTGGTGGTGGCCGCCTCGGCCGGAACTCCCGCCTCGGCCGCGGGGTCGCCCCGGAGCTCGGTCGAGAGCACCAGACGCAGGGTCCCCTCGCGATCGGCTCCCAGACCCATGGCGATCCCCCGGCACCGGGTCGAGAGGTCGGCGAAGCGTGCCCGGGCCTCGGCCTTGGCCGGGCTCGGTCCCCCGGCATCGATCGCCAGGTCCATGGCCCTCACCAGGAGCGTCGGATCGACCAGGGTCGCCATGCGCATGCCCTCCCCGAGGCGGGCGACCAGACCCGAGAGCGCCGGATGCTCCTCCAGACGGGGGCTCCCCGGATCGGAGAGGGCGAAGAGCAGGCTGCGGGCACTCGCCAACACCAGATAGCCCCGATGGAACCCGTAGGCGGGCTCCAGCCAGCGGGGATCCACCCCGTCGAGCCGGGTGTAGCGATACCGGAGTCCATGGACGGTCCCGTCCACGAAGGCGAGACGCCGTCCCGCCTCGCTCTGGTGGAAGCGCTCGACCGCACCCGCCGCCTTCTTGGCGCTGCGATGACCCAGGAGCAACCCGACCCGCGGTTCTCGAACATCCCAGGTGACCATGGCGGCCACCTCGGGTCCGGCCCAGTCGAGGAGGGCCTCGCCGACCAGCCCGCGGAGCCAGGAGGCGAACCCGGCGGCCAGGGCCGTCGGGTCCTCGGCTCCCGGGGTCGCAGGCGAGGTGAACGCCGAAGCCGGCCGGGTCGCTCCCGGAAGACCCGCCGGGGCGACTCCCTGGATCCGGTCCCGGAGCCTGCCGGCTGCCTCCCAGTCGAGGCTCGCCCCCAGCCACATCCCGGCGATGCCGGGAGTCTCCGCCGGGGACGAGAGGGCACTCCCGCCTTCCAGGGACTTCCGGAGCAGGTCGGCGAGGTCCCCGGGGGTCGGGCGGGTCGAGAGTTCCACCCTGAGCGAGCGGTCCCGGGGGAAGGCCTCGGCGATCCATTCCGGCGCCGCGGTGCGAAGCACCCGGGTCAGGGCCAGTTCCCGCGGAGATCGCTCCGCCATCAAGGCACCCAGTGGCCCGTCGAGGTAGCGATCGAGGGAGATCAGGACGAAGGCGGGGGCAGCCTTGGCGACGCGACGCCGGAGCGACTGCCAGCTCGTGTCGCCGGTCGGCGCGCCCAGCCACTGCGGCCGGCTCGAGAGGACCAGGATCGCCCCGTCCCGGCGGGCATGCAGGGTCCCCTCGGGCGCCTCCAGGGTGCCCCCGGCAGGGCCCAGTCCCTGTTCCGCCAGGACCTCGGAGAGGGCACCCGGGCCCTCGGTCGCCAGCCAGAAATCGAGTCCTTGCTCGGGGCGTTCCCGGGCCCCCAGGGCCAAGGCTACCGGTCCCTGGAAGAGCCTACGGGTCCCGGCGGCCCGGTGGAGGCGCGCGAGCCAGGCGCCCAGTCCGGGCCGGGCCGCTCCGGGAGCCTGGTCGGTCGGGGGCGCCAGACCGGTTTCGACCGGCGGGAGCAGGGAGTCGAGGACCTCGAATGCCTCCTCCGGCAGGAGTGCTGCATAGAGGAAGGCATCCTCCGGGGCCCTCTCCACCAGGTTCCGGTCCGCCTCCGGTCCGGTGGGCACCGGGGGAACGGGACGGGACGCCCGGGTCGGCGGGGGCAGCTCGGGGGTCGGCTCCGGGAGCACGCCGCACCCGGCGGCCAGGACCAGGGCCAGGGCTGGGAATCCCGCTCGACCTCGCATGGGTAGAGCGTATCACCTGCCGGGAGGGAGAAGGGGAGCTCCGGGGGCGACCCGGTCTCAGAGGAACAGGACCAGCAGGAAGCCGAGCACGCCGGTCATCGCCGCCAGGGAGGCCGCCACTTCGAGGTGGCGGCCCGGATCGGCGCTGTCCAGGGTGGCCGCAGGCCGGGGAGGACCGGAGGCGGGAAGGCTCGCGACCCAATGCTCCCGGGCCTGGGCCCGGGCCTCGGGACCAGCCAGGTCGGGAGCAGCCGGGACCGGGGGCTGGGCCTGGACCTCGACGCTTCGCCCGGGGCGGGCCCTGCCTCCCTCGAGCACCCGGAGCGGGACCCGGGGTGCGGGCGCCGGATCGCCCTCCGGCGCCGAGGAAAGATCCGGTGCGGGCCCGGGAACCGGCGCCAGTCGGCGAGGTCCCGGGGTCGGCGAGACCGCGGACGCCGGCGTCGGGGCGGGAGTCGGGGTCGGGGTCGGGGTCGGGGTCGGACCGGTCGCAGCAGCCGATCGGGGGCGAAGGACGCGGGCCAGATGTTCCGCCAAGGGGCTTTCCAGGGGCGCCAGGCGGGCGGCCGCGGCCAGCAACCGGGTAGCGGTCCTACGATCCCCTCGCTGGTAGGCCGAGCGACCTTCGAGGTAGAGCTGGCGAGCCCGCTCGGGGTCGTGGACGACGGACGTCGGGACGGGGATCGCAGCGGGTGCCGGGGACGTCGTCCGGGCCTCGGACCGGGAGGGCCCTACGGCCGGGTACTGGGTCTCGAACGGGAGGTCGGTCGCCACGGCCGCGGTACGAACCCGGTCCCGGAGCGCTCCTGCGGCCTGGCGGGCCGCCTGGGCGGCCCGTCCGGCGAGGTCGCGGGCTCCCTGCGGCAGCAATCGGGCCAGGTCTCCGGCCAGCTCCCTGGCCCGCTCTCCCGGGAAGGACGAGACCGGAGCCGGAACCGGAGCCGACACGGGAGGCTCGGGGCGCGGCGGAGCCACCGGGTCGAGCTTCAGCGCCAGGTTCCCGAAGACCTGGGCGGCACCGCCGTCGCCGGTGGCGGCCAGGACCCGCTCGCCCAGCCGGGCCCCGCATTGGTCGCAGAACCTGAGACCGGGTGCGTTGCGTCCCCGGCATCGCCGACAGACCCTCATCCGGTGCCTCCCCGGTTGGTCGGGAAGAGGAACCGGAGCGTGGTCCCCTTCCCGGGCTTGGATTCGATCTCCATGGTCCCGCCCGCGAGCTGGGCCCGCTCCTGCATGCTGGTCAGCCCCAGGCTCTCCCGCTGGTGGTAGCTGGCGAGCAGGGCGGCCACGTCGAACCCGACGCCGTCGTCCTTGATCAGCAAGCGGCACTGGTCCCGCTCCGAGGGCTCCAGCACGATCTCGACCTTCTTGGCCTTGGAATGCTTGCGGGCGTTGTTCAAGGCCTCCTGGACCAGGCAGTAGGCGGTGTTCGAGAGCGAGTCCGGGAGCTTGCCGGTGAGCTCGTCGGCGATCCGGATCGCCACCTCGAAGCTCCACTCGGAGGCCTGGCGGTCCACGAACTTGCGGATCGCCACCTCCAGTCCGGAGCGCCGGAAGTCCTTCACATGCAGGTTGTGGATGATGGCCCGGAGCCGGTCGAGGCCCTCCTCGATGCGCCGTTTCAACTCGACGGCCTCGCTCTTCGCCTGTCCTGGGTCCCGCTCCATCAGCTTCTCGAGGATGGCCACCCGCATCACGTAGTCGGCATAGGCCTGGGCAGGACCGTCGTGGATGTCGCGGGCGATCCGCCGCCGCTCCTGGTCCTGGGCCTCGATGATCCGCCGGTTCACGTCCTGGAGGGCTTCCATCTCGGTGGACATCTTGGTCATCACCCGGAGCCGGTGGGAGAGCACCTTCAGGAGGTAGCGCGCCACCTCCGGGGCCTCCGCGAAGATCCTCCCCAGGGTGGCGGCCGGGATGCTCCGGATCCTGGCTCCCTTGGCCCCTGCCCTGGCGGTGGCGGACCGGACGGGGTCGTCGAGCACCGCCATCTCGCCGAAGAGGTCCCCCTCGGCCAGATGGGCGATCCGGCGGACGCTGCCGTGGGGGCCGCGCTTCTCGATGTAGATCGATCCCTCGACGATCAGGAAGGCCTGGTCGCCCCGGTCACCCTCGGAGAAGACGACCTCGAGGGCCTCGAGCTTGCGGGTCGGCAAGTCGCGGGCCACCGGGAGGTCCGAGAGGATCTCCTCGAACGTCCGCCCGCCGAGCCGCAAGCGGAGGCTGCTGGACGACCCGACCTGGCTGTCAGCGAGGGACATGGAGCGCGCACCGACCCCTCTGGTCCTACAAGACATCGGCGGATCGGGGCGGATTTCGAAGCTCCGGCCCCGGGGAACCGATTCGATCGTGCTCCCCGCCTTCCCCCCGGATCAATGGAGACGGATCCGGACCCGGCTGGCGGTGCGGTGACGGGTCTCGAGCACCTCGAGGGTGGCCTTGTGGGTGCGCAGCTTGGACCCGGTGCGGGGCACCGTCTCGAGGTGGGTCATCAGGTAGCCCGAGAGCGTCTCGTAGCCCTGCTTGGGGAGCTCGAGGCCGAGCTCCTCGTTCAGGGTGTCGATGTCGATCGACCCCCGGGCGATGAACAGGCGGGGACCCACCGGGAAGATCTCCGGACCGCCCCCCACCGGACCCTCGAGGTCACCGACGACCTCCTCGAACATGTCCTTCATGAGGACGATCCCGTCGCATCCGCCGTACTCGTCCAGGATCACCGCCATGGTCTCGCGGGAGCGCTGCATGGCGAGGATCGCCTTCTCGGCCGAGAGGGTGTTCGGCAGGTAGATGGGCTCGCGCATGGCGCTCGCCACGGTGGCCTCGGGATCGAGCTCGGTGCGGAACACCAGCTCGCCGAGGTCGAGGATCCCGACCACGTCGTCGATCCGGTTGCGGTAGACCGGGAAACGGGCGTAGCCGTAGCGGCGACCGCGCTCCAGGGCCTCGTCGATGCGGGCCTCGGTGGCCAGGGCCTGGACCCGGGTGAGCGGGATCATGACCTCGCGGACCGAGGAGCGGGCGAAGGTCCATGCGCCCCGGATCATCTTCTTGTGGCCCGGCTCCGCGGCGCCCACGCCCTCGAGGAAGGTCTTCAGCTCCTCCCGGGTCACGAACTGCTCGCGCTCGTTGTCGGGGACGCCCGCCACCCTCATCATCAGATCGGTGAGGAATCCCGTCACCGCCACCAGGGGCGAGAGCAGGAGCCGGAGGAAGTCGAGCGGGCGGGCCCCCGCGAGTGCCCAGGATTCGCTCATGCGGCGGCCCGCGGCCTTGGGCAGGATCTCGCCGAGGATCATCACCACCGGGGTGACGGCCAGGGTGGTCCAGGTCTCCACCGCGTCGATGCCGCGCTCGAGCATGAGCGAGGTCACCACCGCCGCCGAGGTGACGTTGAAGATGTTGTTGGAGATCAGGATCGCGGTGAAGAGCGGCTCCGGGCTCTTCAGGAAGCCCCAGACGATGGCGGCCCGGGGATCGCCGGCCTCCATGCGATGGCGGATCTTCACCCGGGAGACCGAGAGGATCGCCGACTCGGTCCCGGAGCACCAGGCCGAGGCCACCAGGGCACCACCCAGGATCACCAGCTCGATCAAGGGGCCGCCTGCCCCTCGCCGGCGGGGACTGCGGTCACCCGGATCGCGTCCACCGAGACGACCCGGCGCCGCAGCACATGGGCGACCCGGAACGACCAGCCGCCGTGCTCCACCGCGTCGCCACGCCGCGGCACCCGACCGAGGCGGGCCATCACGAACCCGGCCAGGGTGCTGACCTCCTCGCCTTCGTCCTCGTCGAAGAGGATCCCGAGGGCCGACTCGACCCCGGGAAGCGGGGTCTTTCCCAGGATCCGGTATCCGTCGTCGCGGGGCCGGACCTCGATCTCCTCGGGTTCGCCCCGGTCGAAGACCTCGCCGAAGACCTCCTCCAGGATGTCCTCCAGGGTCACCAGGCCGGAGAAACCTCCGTGCTCGTCGAGGACCACGGCGGTGGAGATCCCGGTGGTGCGGAAGTCCTCGAGCAGGTCTGCGAGCTTCTTGGTCTCGGGGACCATGTAGGGCTGGATCACGAAGTCGGAGGGTTCGGCCGAGGGCCCCGCCAGCAGGAACGAGCGGGCCCGGAACAGCCCCACCAGGTCGTCGAGGTCCTTGCCGTAGAGCGGGACCATGCGTCGCCCCAACCGCTTCACCTCGGCGGTCATGTCGGGAGGCGGGGGATCGAATCGGAGACCCTCGACCTCGACCCGGGGGGTCATCACGTCGCAGACCTCGGTTTCCCGCAGGGCCAGGATCCCCTCGACCAGCTCCGCTTCCTCGCCCCGGATGGCGCCGCCCTCCTCGCCGATCCGGAGCAGCGTGGAGAGTTCCCGGGTGGTCAGGGTGGCGTCGCCTGCCGGCATGGACCGGAGGCACGCATCGGTGAAGGCCTGGATCCTCGAGACCACCGGCAGGAGCACCATCTGGAGGCTCGTCATGGCGGGTGCCACCCGCAGCGAGAAGACCTCGCTGTAGCGCACCGCGAGGATCTTGGGCATGACCTCCCCGCAGAGCACCAGGACCACCGTGACCGCGGCGATCGCCACCCCGATGGCTTGATCCCCCGGGACGAACCCGGTCGCCACCCGGGTCCCGAGGGAGGACAGCGCGGTGTTCACCAGGGTGTTCCCGAGCAGGATCGTCACCAGCAGGGTCCGGGGCTCGGCGAGCAGCGTGAGGACCCGCCGGGAGGCCGGGTCGGCCCGACGCTCCATCGCCTTGCGCTTGACGCGCGAGAGCCCGAAGAGGGCGGTCTCCGAGCCGGAGAAGAACGCCGAGGCGAGCAGGAGCCCCAGGAACGCGGCGAGCTGGAGGGAGAGGAGGAGGGTCACGGCACCGGAGATCCCGGGAGCCAGGGAGTCCCCGGGAGGCTAGTGTAGAGGAACCCCGGTCCCGGACGAGCGGCTCCCCGCGGGTGCGTCGTCCCTACGCTGACGCCGGGCGGCACCTTCGATCTGCTCCTTCCACAGAAACAGGAGCATGGGGTCCTCGAAGCGCCGGAGTACCTGGCGGGCTTCCTCGAGGAGCCCCTGGCTGATGGACCGGTCGACCCGCTCGTAGAGCTCGCTCACCGCCAGGAACCGGCGCAGGGCATCGGCGAGCAGGGTGTCGTCGACCGCGATCCCGGCCTGGGCACCGGCCCTCACGTCCCTGGCCAATCCCTCGAGCTCCACCACCTGCCGCCCGAACTTCGGCGCCGCCTGGCGGGCCCTGGCGAAGACGTCCTCCCCCTCCGGGGTCGCCACGGTCTCGGTGGCCCTGCCGGGGACGGCCTCGAGACGCACCCCGGGCAGCTCGCCCAGCTCCTCGATCTCGAGACGGCGGGCCAGACCCTGCTTGGGGACGGCGACGCCAGGGCTCTCGCCCCGGAGTACCGCCTGGGCCTTGGCCTCGCGCTCGGTCTCGTCCGACAGCACAGCGTTGCGGGGGTCGACCTCTGACAGGCGCTTCCTGTCAAGCTCCTGGGGGATCGGGAGACCGGCATCCCGGAACTCGAGGAAGAGCTCCTCGAGGCGATTCCCATGGTCCCAGGCCTTCTCGAAGGCCCGGTCGAAACAGCGCCGGGCCTGCTCGGGGCGGGCCAGCCGCTCGTTGGCGATGCCCTGGTGGGCGAGCACCACCGGCGAGTTGGGTCGGGTGGCGAGGAAGTCGTTGGCGAGTTCCAGGACCCGGGCTTCGGACCCGGATCCGTGCAGGGCCCGGAGCAGCGCCACCAGGGTCCGCGGCGAGGAGTCGAGGACGTAGGCTTCCTCCAGGTATCCCACCGCATCCCGGAAGATCCCGCTCTCGAGGGCATGGTTGCCGAGCTTGAGCAGGACCTCGCAGGCGTCCTGGCGACGGTTGGTCTCGAGGTAGAGCTCGGAGAGCGCCTCGCCGACCCCGGGGTCGTCGGGGAGCTTGGCGAAGAGATCCTCGAGCAGGAAGGCGAGGCCGATCAGGTCCCCCTCGGCCCGCGACAGCTCGGCCGCCCGCCGCAGGGCGGCCAGGCCCTCGTAGCGGCGGTTGCGGATCAGGTGCACCGTGCCCTCGGCGAACCGCGCCACCCGGTCGCCCGGGAACGCCCTGCCGATCTCGATCACCATCTTCAGGTGTTCGAAGGCTTCCTGGTCCTGCCGCTCGGCGATCCGATGGAGGCTCTTGGCCACGGCCCTCAGGTCCACGCTCTCCGCCTCGTAGAGATCCCGGAGGGCGTCGGGCAGGTCGAAGGACTCCGAGACCTTTCGCCGCGGCGGGGCCGAGGCCGAGGCCGAGACCGGGGACACCTCCCCGCCTGCCGGCCGGGCGCCGGGGCGAGCCGGTGTCGGGATCGGCGCGGCGATGGGTTCGGGGGTCGCGAACAGCGCATCGAGATCGAGGGGCGCCGCGACCTGGTCGCGTGCGGGAGGCTTCCTGGCCAGCGAGGCGGCATCCCGGGCCGCCGGGCCCGAGGCCGCCGGCTTCCCCGGGGCCCCGCGCTTGCCGGCGACGGTCCCCCTGGCGGCTCCCTCGAAGCCCGGGACGGTCGCCTCGCCGACGCTGGCCAGGAGCTCGGCCAGCGGGTCCGGTGCCCCCGCCAGCGGTCCCTCTTCGATCGTCTCGAGGGCCGAGTCGAGGGCCGCACCGGCGCCCTTCGCCGGGCGCGGTCCTCGGGGAGGCTCGGCGGGGAGGGGCGCACCGAAGTCCAGGAGGTCGGCGATCCCCGACTCGATCGGGTCGAGCACCGGAGGTGCCTCGAACAGATCGGGGCCCACCGGTTCGCCGAGGCGGCTCTCGAAGACCGGAGCCTTCTCCGGAGGCGCCTCGGCCATGGACGCCACCAGGTCGTCGACTTCCTTATGGGTGAGTTCCCGCTGCGGCACCCGGGCAGCGCCCGCCGAGGTCACGGGACCCGCGGGCTTCCCGAACTCGGAGTCGAAGTCGAGGCCCAGGATGTCGCCGATCCCCGCCTCGAACGAGTTCGACATCCCCAGGTCCGACCCCGCCTCGGGCTCGAGCTCGGGTGGCTCCAGGACCACCCGGGCGGCCCCGGGACGGGTCCGGACATCGGCCCGCGGAGGCTCGTCCGGGACCGGATCGGGGATCCGCGCCTCGCCGGGACGGGTGTGCAGATCGGGCTCCTGGCTGGGCGTCGGGGCAGGAGCCGGGATCCTGGCCAGGCCAGGACGGGTGTCGAGGATCCTGGGAGGAGCCGGGGGGAGGGCCTCCGGTTCGGCATCAGGGTCGTCCGCGGGGGACAGCAGGAGGTCGTCGAGATCGGTCCCGAGGCCCGGCGAGCCTGGCCCGGGGGAGGCCGGCCCGGGACCCTTGGAGCCGGACGCGGTTCCGGGCCTCTCGGCCTCCGGCTCGAGACCGAGGGGGATCAGGGAGTCGAGGGCATCCAGACCGTCGAGGAGCGAGCCGGTGCGGGAGGCACCGGAGGACGGGGAGCTGCCGGCCCCTGACAGGGAAGGCCTCCCGGGAGTCTCCATGCCGGGGATCGCCTGGCCCTTGCCACCCTTGGGGGACGGGGCCGACGGCGTGGCTGCGGCTCCCGACTTGGACGGCTTTCCGGTGGGCGCCGATCCGGTGCCTCCGAGCAGGGAAGCCAGCGACGCTTCCAGGCTCTCGGAGCTGGCTTCGGACTGGCCTACCGGGGTGGGCTCGTCCACCCCCATCACCAGACGGGTCACCGACCCTGGGTCCCGGCGCCCCCCCTTGGTCGACGGCTTCGAGGCGAGCTGGGCCAGGCCATCGGCCAGGCTCCCCGGATCGAATCGATCCGCCTTGGCAGCAGGGACCGCGGTCCGGATCTCGAACTCCTCGCCGGGAACGAGATCGGCGAAGAGCTCGTCGAGGGATCCGGCCCCGGCCGCGAGGCCCTTCCCCGTGCCCGATTCCATGAACCCCATGGGTCCCTCGGGCTCGAGGATCTCGGGAGGAGGTCCGAGTTCCGGGAGGTCGCCGAGGCCACCGGTGTCCACGGTCGGGGCGAAGTCCTGGTCGACGAGCGCATCCAGGGGGTCCAGGGCCACCGGGTCGAGGAGCAGTTCGGGACTCGGCTCGAGGGGTTCGGCCAGCAGTGCCTCGAGGTCGTCCCCGGGAAGCGCTCCCTGGCCGGGTGCGGGGGAGTCTCCCGAGGGACCGATCGCCTTCTGGAGTCCCGCCCGTGCCGGGGCCTCGGGGCGCGCCTTTAGGGGCACGACCGGGCCTCTGCCGGCACCCCCGGGTCCGGCCGGAGGAACCAGGTCCGAGACGTCGATCAGGCCCAGGGCCAACTCGGTCCGACTGGGACCGGAGGCGTCCCACTCCGACCCCAGGAACTCTCCGAGGTCGACGGGTGCGGCTTCGGAGTCGTCGGTCCCCCAGACATCCACGGTCGGCACCGCGGCTGCGGAGACAGACCCGGGTCGGGCCTCGCGGGCCCCGGGAGCGGGACCCGTAGCGACCTCGGGGATCACCAGGTCCAGGGATGCGTCGGGATCGAGGGCGAGTTCGGCCTCCAGGCCCGGATCCGGGGCCAGCGAATCCCCGGCAGGGGGAGCCGCGAAGACCCGGGCCAGGGCATCCTCCGTGGCGCTTCCTTCCCCGTCCAGTGCGAGGTCGAGCGAGGTGTCCAGGGAGAAGTCGAAATCCGATCCGCTCGGCTCGGGCCCGCGGAAGGGCGGGCCTCCCGGACTCGCCGCACCCCTGCCGGGGGCCCCGATCGGCGTCTGGGGCCCCGCCGCAGCGAGCAGGCTGTCGAGTTCGTCGCCGAAATCGCTGGCCCCGGCCTCCGCAGCACCGACGCCGGACCGGACGCCGGATCCCACCCCGGAGCCGGCACCCGAGCCCGGTGCGTCGGACCTGGGTCGGGAAGACGGAGCCGAGAGCTGCTCCAGCTCGCCCTCCAGATCCGAGAGGTCGAAGCCGCTCCCGCCCACCCCGGAGTCGGACTCCCCCATGATCCCGCTCAGGGTAGGGCCCTGGCGCAGTGCCGGCGACTCCTCGTCGAAGATCCCGCTCAAGGTCTCGTCCCGGTTGGCGCCCGCGCTGCCCGGGAGCGCGGCCTCGGGCTCGAGCCCGAACTCCGACCGGGGCGACCCGGACCTGAGGACCTCGGCCTCCTCGGGCAGGATCATCCGGGAGACCTCGCCCGCCGAAGCGGCCGGACGCGCCCGGACCGGGCCGACGCCCAACCCGGCCAGCGGATCCGCGAACGGGTCGACGGCGGCTCCCAGGTCCTCCGGCAACGCCGGGCCCGGATCGAGGTCGCCCAGGGAATCCTGCGGGTCGATCGGGAAGCCCCCGACCGACCGGCCCGGCGGCGAAGAGGCGGGATCGAAGGAAGGGCCGAAGAGATCGTCGAGGGCGGCCCGGGGCCGGGCCTCGTCATCCTTCGCGGCGGGAGGTCCCGCCTGCACCCCGTCTCGGGTCCCGCCTCCCGGTTCGGGGTCGGCCAGCAACATCGCGGTCGACAGGCCGGCCGGAGCGAGCTCGTCGAGCTCCCCGGGAAGGATCATCCGGGAGACCTCTCCTGCCGAGGCCTCCGGACGCGCTCGGACCGGCCCGGCACCCAGGGCGGCCAGGGCGCCTTCGAGATCGTCGACACCTCCGCCGAGCGGGTCCGGGTCGAGCACGGGAGGAGCGGCCAGGAGGTCCTCGCCGGAGGTCGGATCCAGCTCGAGGTGGTTCCCCGAGGACCCACCGAAGTCGGCGAAGGGGTCCTGGAGATCCGCCTGCGGGCTGGCCTCGAGACCGGAGCCCGCGGCGGCAGGCCCTGCCTGGAGAGCCTCCATCTCCTCGGGGAGGATCATCCGGGAAACCTCGCCCGCAGCGGGCGCTGGGCGGGGTCTGGCCGGACCTGCCCCCAGCGCAGCGAGGGCCGACTCCAGGTCGCCCTCGTCGAGACCGGAGGCCCCGGAGCCAGCTCCCGCGGGCAGGCCCTCCTCCAGGCCGGCGAAGGGGTCGGTCCCGGGATCGAGGGCCGCGAATCCCGGACCGGCCGGGGTCTCCGAGAACTCGTCGTCCAGGGGGACCGGGGCTTCGAGGAGCCCGGCGAACCCGTCGTCGCCGCCCACCGGTTCGGGCGCCGCCCGGCGGTCGGCGGGGCGCGCCAGGGTGGCGTCGAGATCGGAGGAAGCGTCCTGATCCGCCTCTTCGAAGATCCGACTCAGGGTGTCACGGTCCAGTTCCTGGGCCTCGCCGGGCAGGATCATCCGGGAAACCTCACCGGCCGAAGGCACCGGGCGCGGCTGGGAAGGTCCTGCTCCGAGCGCGGCCAGGGCCGACTCGAGATCGTCTTCGCCACCCGGCTCGCTCCAGGGGGATGCCTCCCGGGACGGATCGGAACCCGGACCCAGGTCCGGCGCCAGGACAAGGTCGGCGTCGAGCCCGGAGAGCGGCGGCTCCGACAGCGAGGGCGGGACCGAGGATGTCCGGGCCGGTGCCGACGAGTCCGACGACCCGGACGCGAAGATCTGGCTCAGGGTCTCGTCCGAGAAGTCCTCGGAGTCCGGAGCCGGAACCATGGATCCTCGGCCGGAACCGGGACCCGGGGCCTCGGAATCGACGCCGTCGAGGGCCAGGGCGTCACCGGGAAGGATGTTCCGGGAGATGGCGCCCGGTTCCTGGGGGCCTCGCGGGGTGGAGGGTCCTCTCGCCATCGAGCGCAGGGAGGACTCGAGATCGGACTCCCCTCCCGCTCCGGACCAGTCCGACCCGAACTCCGGGGCCGGCACCTCGGATTCGTCGAGGAGTTGCGAGAGGGTGGCCTCGTCGAGCCGATCCGGGACGGCCACCGGATCCTGGTCGGGAGCCGGCACGCTCGGCGGCTCCTCTTCCGGGGTGTCGAACATCCGGCTCAGGGTCTCGAGATCGAGGTCGTCGCCCCCGAGGACCGGGTCCGAGGGACCCGCCGGATCCTTCGGGAGGAGTTCCCGGGTCGTCACCCCGGTCGAGGGTCGGGCCAGCTCGGCCGCCTCCTCGGGGAGGATCATCCGGGAGACTTCCCCTGCCTCGACCGGACGGCGGCCCCCCCGGTCCGGCCCGGACGCCAAGGCCCCCAGCTGGGCCTCGAGATCGGGCTCCCCCGCCGTGATCCCCTCGAACGCCGACTCGAGCTCGTCCCGGCTCATGTCCTGCACCGAGGACAGCGATACCCCGGAAGGCACGAGGACCCCGAAGGGATCGGAGAGTCCGTCCGGGGCCGGCGTCGCGCCCGAGGGCGGGGGGAGGTCGTCGATCCCGGAGAACACGTCCTCGGCCGACGGGAGTGGTCCGGGCTCCGCGGCCCGGAAGATCCCCGAGAGGCTCTCCGCCGTCGGTGCAGGCTTGCCCCTCAGGATCCCGGAGAGGGTCTCCAGTTCCGGAGCCAGCGGATCCTGGGCTGCGGGCTCCAGCAGGTCGGCGACCTCGTCGGGGGCCAGCAGGGGCTCCTCGGCCGGGACCGAGGCGGCCGGACCGATGAACGAGGCCAGCACGTCCCGGTCGGGGAGTCGGGCCTTGCCGGCCTGGGTACGCAGGCGTTCGACCAGCGACGGCGCGCCGCCCGAGGAGGCTGGCGACGGCTGCGAGACCTTGCTCTCCGACGCCCGGGCCAGGATCTGCGAGAGGGTCCCCGACGAGATCCCCGACGGGGTGAGCCCGGCCCGGGAAGGCGGTGCGGGCTCCTGCCTCTCGAGGATGCTCGAGAGGGTCTCGACGTCGAGCTTCCCGACCTCGTCCTCGGACATCTCGGCGAGTTCGTCGGAGCGCTCCAGGAGCCTGGAGAGAGTCTCCGCGTCGTCGCCGGCGGGAGGCAGCGAGGACTCGCCCCGGATCGGACCCGCCGAGGAGGGGAAGCCTCCCCCCGCCGACCAGGTCCCCCGGGCGGGGACCGAGGAGGCAGCCTCCCGGCCGACACCCGTGATCCTGGATCGGCCGGCGGCGTCCCGACTTCCGGCCGGCACCGGCCCGGAGGCCGGCTCCTCCCCCAGCTCGAGGATCCGCGACAGGGTCACCGCGTCGAGCTCGTCGGGGGGCGCGGCGGCAGCCTCGTCTCCCCGCTCCAGGATCCTGGACAAGGTCACGGCGTCGAGTTCGCTCGAGGCCGGCGGCAAGTCGTCGTCCCCGCGCTCCAGGATCCTGGACAAGGTCACGGCGTCCACGTCGGCCGCAGCCAGGGACGGACCCTCGTCCCCGCGCTCCAGGATTCGCGAGAGCGTCTGGGCATCGATGTCGGGGGCCTGGTCGTCGCCCCCCCCCAGGAGCATGTTCATCTCGTCGACCGAGACCGCCTGGGCCGCCGAGATCGGCCCCGGGACGGGCCTCCCCCCGATCGACGCCGGTCCGGCAGGCCGGGAGGACGCGACCTGCTGGTCGGGATGGGTGGAGGGACCGCTCCGGGCCGGGCAGGAGATCCTCGCGACCAGGGTCGAGGGGAGTCGGGCGAGGGACGCCTCGAAATAGGGCGCCATCTGGGCGAAGTACCCGGCGTCGGAGAAGAGACTGCCGTCGTACACGGTCGAACTGATGCCCGGCGAGTGGGGCAGGTGTCCGAGCTGCTCGGCGGCCTGGGGGTCGCCCAGGACGTGGGCCGGGACGTAGAGCGTCCTGGCCCTCCCCTGCTGGACCTCGAGGATTCCCTGGTAGACCTCCTGGGCTCCTCCTCCCCAGGGCACGACGGCGGCCGGGAGCGAGCGCTTGGCGTGCTCGGCGACCCGGCGAGCGGCCGACTGGGGATCCTGGTAGTAGACCAGGGCGCACCCGGGCAGTGCCCCGGACAACGCACCCAGCCTGCGGCCGGCATCGGGAAACCGCCCGCCGTCGACCCATTGGGCGGCGAGACCCGCCACCATGGCGTCGAGTTCCTCGGCGCCGGTGGTCTCCTGGATGCCTGCCGCGAGGTAGGCGTGGAGCTGGTTTCGGTCCAGCAAGCTGGCCTCGTATCCCGTTCCCCGGGAAACCCGGTGGAGCCTCCGAGCCGGAGTCTCCCCTACGGACGAAGCCTAGCAGCAGGTGGAGGGATGCCCAACGGCGCGGACGGAGCGTTCCCCCGGAACATCGACAATTCGGTTCTGGAACCTGAACGCCATGGTCGGGGGCTTCGGCGGAGGGCCGGAGGCGGAGGCCGCCGGTCTATGCCGCCTCGAGGGCGGCGCCCGACACCTGGTCGGCGAGCAGGACCCGGACCTTGCGCAGGAGCAGGCGGGCTCCCGGGAGGGCGGCTCCCGAGGCGAGCGCCTGGTGGGCCTCCCTGCTGGCTTCGATCGCCTTCCCTCTCCGGGCCAGGGCTCCGGCCAGGAGCAGCTTCACGTCGGGATATCCGGGACGCAGCTCCAGGGCACGGCGATAGGCTTCGATCTCGGTATCGAGGCGATCCTGCTCGCGCCGGAGCTCGACGAGCGCCGATCCTGCCTGGGGATGGTCGGGGAGCAAGGCCAGGAGTTCCTCCAGCATCCGGGCGGCCGGACCGATCAGTCCCAAGGTGCGGTGGATCCGATACCCTCCCCACCAGGCGAGCAGCTCGGGGGGCGAGCCCTCCCGGGCCCTCCGGTAGTGACCCACCGCGGCCTCGGCCCGACCCTCGATCGCCGCCAGGTCCCCGAGATGGCGCTCGGCCTCCGGGTACCCGGGCTTCCGGGCGACCGCGGTGGCGAACGCCTCGCCGGCCCGCCCGGGTTCGCCCCGGGCCATCTCCAGGAGCCCCCGACAGAGCCAGACGTCCGGCCGGTCGAGGTCCGCCACCTCTTCCATCGCCTTCCCCGCCCGCGCCATCCAGACCGGGCTCCTGGTGAGGGCCGCCAGACGGACGAGCGCCTGGTGCCCCGGTGCCGGCCCTTCGCAGGCGGCCCGCAGGCACTCGACGGCCCGCCGGCTCTCGCCCCGGGCCTCGTAGATCCGGGCCAAGAGGACGAGACCCTCGGGATCGACAGCCGGGAGGTCGAAGACCGCTGCCTCCAGCTCGCGACGCGCCTCGACCAGGCGTCCGGCGACGAACAGGGACCTCCCCTCCGCCAGTCTGGCCTTGGCGGACTGGCGTCGGGCTGCGGGTAGGATGGGCTGGTGTGGGGTGCCGCGCCGTCCCCGGTGGTCGAGCCGCCGCCAGATCCGACGGCATGCGAGTGCCAACGTGCCGCTGGGGCGGAGCAGGACATCGGGGCGACCGGAGCCGGCGGCAACCGCCACCTCGGGATCCTCGAGCACCCGGGCCAGCGCCGGCTGGCGCAGCGCTTCGGCCTCGTCCACCGGGGAGTCGTCGGGCCGTCCCACCCGGGACAGCACGACCTGCACCGACGGGTAGCGGAAACCGGCGCGGCCCAGCGCCGAGAGCTGGCGTTCGGTGGCCAGCACGGCCTGGGAAGTGAAGCCCGCCACCACCAAGGTCAGGTCGGAGGCGCCGAACACCGCCCTGGCGAGGGGTCCGGTCCCGGTCGGAGCGTCGATCACCACCGCGTCGAAGGCGCGTCCCAGGGCCTTGACCAGTCGGGAGGCATCCCTGGGGGTGGGAACCCGGACCCGATCGGGGTCGGCGGGTGCCGGCAGGACCCTCAGGCCGCCCCCCGCCGGGAGCAGGTAGTCCCTGAGCCGGGCCGGCGAGAGGTCCGCCTCGCCTCCATCCTCGGGAAAGATGCGGGTCCAGTCTCGAGTCGGCTCGACCTGGGTGAGGAGGGCGACATCGCCTCCCGAGGGGTCGAGGTCGACGAGGGCGACCTGCATCCCCTCGACGGCCATGAGGGTGGCCAGGTTGACCGCCACCGTGGACCGCCCGAAGCCGTCGCGGGGCGCGGTCATCGCCAGGATCCGGGGAGTACCGAGAAGGGTCCCCTGGTCCTCCGGGAGCACCACCCGGAGTCCGAGCGGAGCCACCTTGTCGGAGAGGGTCCCGACCATGGAGGCGAAGCGTTCGGGAGCCTCCCCTGCCAGGCGCTCGAAGGCCAGCCGAGGCAGGCGCGCCACCAGGGCACCCTCGGCCCCGGCCCGGGCGTCGGCCCGACGCAGCTGGCCGGGCACCAGCCCGAGCTCCCCGAAGCCGTCCCCGGGTCCCCGCCGGGTGGGCGGGATACCGGGAGCCCCGAGCTCCACCTCGCCCTCGACCACCATCAGGAACTCGTGGGCGTGGTCCCCGCTCGCGAACACCCGATCATGGGGAGCGAAGCGTTCGATGCGACAGAGGCGGGCCAGCTCCCGGCGATCCCCCTCGGTCAGGCCGCCGAAGAGCGGACACCCGGCCAGCAGGGCCTCCAGCCCCGCCGTCCCCTCCGACCCCTGATCCCGATCTTTCATGGCAACCCCAACGCGGTGCGCACCGCAGCGATGATCCGTTCCGGCTCGAACGGCTTCACCACGAAGTCCCTCGCCCCGACCGTCACCGCCTCGCGGATCCGGTCCTCCTGGCCCAGGGCGGTGACCATGACGAACCGGACGTCGGGGTCCTCGGCCTGGATCCGGCGGGCCGTCTCGATCCCGTCGATGGTCCCCATGGTGATGTCGAGGGTCACCGCGTCGGGCGACAGCTCCCGGTAGAGCTCGATCGCAGCCTCGCCGGAGGCCGCTTCGCCCACCACCTCGAAGCCCGCGGACTCGAGTGCCAGCCGGATCATGGTCCGCATCACCTCGGTGTCATCCACGATCAGGATGCGATGGCTCATGGCAGGCCTCCCGGGGACCGCCGGCGCAGGGCGCCCGGGGCGTCGAGAAGCAGCACCACGGTCCCGTCGGGTTCGAGGGTCGCCCCGGCCACCCCGGGGATCTCGGGGAAGTGGGGAGCCAGGGGACGCACCACGACCTCGAGCTCTCCCAGGAGCTCCTCGACACCCACCGCGACCTCCTTGCCGGCGCTGGCCAGGACCACCACGAACCTGGCCTCGTCCCGAGGCCCGGATCCGGCCATTCCCACGAGATCGGGGAACGCCAGGTAGGGAACCGGCCGATCCCGGAACCCCACCATGGGTCCGCGACCGGCGATGGCCCGGACCTCGACGTCCCTGCGTCTCGCTACCTCCTCGACGTGGGACAGCGGCAGGCCCCATCGCCTGCCCCCGGCCCGCACCAGGAGGACGTCGGAGAGAGCCAGGGTCAGGGGGAACCTCAGGCAGACCCGGGTGCCGGATGCCTCGGGGTCCTCGAACCAGACCTCTCCGTTCAGGTTCTCGACCGCTTGCTTGACGGCATCCAGCCCCACCCCCCTTCCCGAGACCTCGGTCGCCACATCCCGGGTGGTGAAACCGGGCAGGAAGACCAGCCGGGCGAGTTCGTCGCTCCCCATGCGCTCCAGGTCGCATGCCGGGACCAGGCCGCGATCGCGGGCCCGGGCCGCGATCCGGTCGAGGTCCAGACCGGCACCGTCGTCCTCGACCTCGATCCGGAACGACTGGCCCACGGCTCGGGCCCGTACCGAGAGCCTTCCCTCGGCAGGTTTCCCCGCCGCGGTCCGGCTCGGAGGGGGCTCGATCCCATGGTCGAGGGCGTTGCGGAGCAGATGGGCCAGCGGATCCGCGAGGCGCTCGGTGAGGCTGGCATCGAGCTCGGTCTCCCCACCTTCGAGCCGGAGGTCCGCCTGCTTGCCGAGCCGCTGCGCCAGGTCCCGGACCATGCGCGGGAAGCGGGCGAAGAGTCGGGACACGGGAACCATGCGCATCGAGAGCACGCCCTCGGTCATGCGCGCCAGGCATCGGGACTGCCGATCCAACACCTCGTCGAGATCGTGACCCAAGGCCCGGGTGAGCAGCGGACGCGCCGGTCCGGCCAGGATCCGTCCCAGGTCCTGGTGGGTGGCTCGGACCTCGCCGAGGGTGCGCAGCAGCTCGTCGATTGTCTCCAGCGCCACCCGGAGCCGGCTGGTCTCGGGCGCCACCGGCGGAGGCGGACCGGCCGCCCAGGCGGCCCCCGGGGACGCCGGGACGACCTGCGGGGTCGAGGCGGGCCCCGGGGACCCGGATCGAGCCAGATCCACCTCTTCGACCTCCGGGCTGCGGCAAGCCCTCTCCAGGTCGGCCGGCCCGCGTCCGGGCGCGACCACCACCGCCACCCAGAGCCAGCAGGGGCGACGGGAAGCCAAGTCGCCCAGGCGCTCGACGGGAGGTTCGCTGGCGACGACCCGTCCCACCTCCCCGAGATTCCGGAGCACCAGCAGGGCCCGCAGGTCCGGGACCGGGATGCCGTCGCGGAAGCGGATCCCCACGATCCCTGCACCCGTGTCCCGGGCGGAGGTCACCACGGTCCCGGGAGGTGTCCGGCCGGAGTTGCCGGCGCTCCAGCGCTCCATGCGTCGGGCGCCCTCTCCCTCCGGCTCCTCTGCTGCGGGCCCCCGGGTCCTCCCCTCGTCGAGGTGGACCGCCAGCGCGTCGGCGGCCTCCATGAGGATCTCGAGATCCCCAGGGGTCCGCTCCGACCTCCCCTTGAGCGAGACCGCGGCCTCCTCCACCCGGTGGACGAATCCGGCCAGCCGTCCCCAGCCGACGGCCGCGGCCGACCCCTTCAGGTTGTGGAGGGTGCGCAGGGCATCGTCGAGCTCCCCGATCCGGCCGGGATCGTTCTCGAGGCGGAGCAAGGCCGCCTCCAGACGTTCGCTCTGTTCGGCCCCCTCCTCGAGGAACGTCCTGCGCAATCGGACCCTGGGATCTGCCTCATCCATCGCCGACGAGAGTACCTCCCGGCTACGCTCTCCCGGTGCCGGCGCTCCTCGACGTCCTGCCGCTCGCGACCCTGGCGATCGCCACCTTCGCCCTCGACCCATGTGCCGCCGACCCCACGGTGCCCAAGCGCCTGGTGCTCGCTCTGGGCCTGGCGCTCTCGCTGCTGCCCCGCTCGGACCGGGATCGCCCGGACGGCGTGACTTCCGCTGCGACCCTGCTCGCGTTCCTGCTGGTCGGAGCGGCCGCCACCGCCTCGTTCCCCGGGAGGATCCCGGAAGCGCTCCCCAGGATCGCGATCGCCCTGGGTGCCCTGCTGGCCGCCCGCAGGGGTCCGGGACCGGAGGTCGTCTCCGGCTTCCTGGCCTGGCTCGTGCAGTGGGTAGCGGTGGCGAGCCTGCTCGAGCTGGCATTCCCTCCTGCCTGGCGATCGGCGGCATCCCCCGAGCATGTAGCCGGCGAGCTGGTCGGCCCCCTGGCCAATCCCAACCTGACCGCTTCGGTCCTGGTCCTGGGCCTGGCCGCGACCCGGATCCGGTTCGGGCTCCCGGGCCTGATGCTCCCCTGCCTGGCCCTGGCAGGCACCCTGTCGCGAGCAGGTTGGGTGGGTGCCGCCGTCGCCCTCCTGGCGCGGGCGCGGAGCCACCGGACGGATCCTTCCGGCCCGGTCGCACCGGGTCCCGGCGCGATCCCGGCAGCGACCCGGGGACCGGCTCCCAGGCGCCTCGCCTCGGTCCTGCTCCTGACCTCGTGCGCGGGCCTGGGATTGGCCCTCTCGCACCGTTTCGATCTCGGCCAGCTGGTCCGTACCCGTACCGTGGCGGCTCGCCTGGCCCTCTGGGAGCGCCTGGGCCAGGCCGTGACCGAGCGTCCGGCCGTCGGCTGGGGTCCCGGAGGGAGTGCCGTCGCCTACGGGCTTTCCCTGGAAGGCCGGGGGCCGGCCGAAGGCCTCCCGGACCGGGTCGACCACGCCCACCAGCCGTTCCTGGAGCGTGCCGTGGAGGCGGGAATCCCGGGTCTGGCGGCCAGCCTGCTCCTGGCCCTGGCGATCCTGGCGGGCATCCGGGAGGGGCTCCGGTCCCCTCACCCGGGGCCGGCTGCCGGCCTCGCCGGTCTGCTGGTCGCCGAGTCCGTGGGGGTCGGGCTGGAGAGCGACTGCGGCGTGGCACTGGCGGCCTTGGCGGCCGGGTCCCTCCCCCCCGTGGCGACGCTTGCCGCCCCGGGGAGGGTTCCTGGCTGGACGCCCCGACTGGTGGCGCTCGCGCTCCTCGCCTTCCTGCCCTCGACCTGGCGACGGGCCGGAGAGGAGAGGACCCGCGCCGAGGTGCCGCGGCTGGCTACCCATCCGGGGCGGATCCCCCGTGACCGGTTCGAGGTCGTGCCTTCGAGCCCCGAACTGCGACTCGACACTGCCGGCTTGCTGCTCGACCCCGAGGCCCCCGACCTGGGACCGCGGGTGGGACGCTCCCGCGCCCGCTACCTGCTGCTCGAAGCCTCCCACCCGGGAGCACCGGCCGCCGGTTCGATGCGCCGGGCCATCCGGGAGCGGCTGGGCGCCCCGCGGCGCCAGGGTCCCGAGCCTCCCTGAGGGCTCCGGGAGAGGACCCCGAAGCGGCTCCCCGAGCCGGCTCCCCTCCCGCCCCTGACCAGTCGCCTCGGATCTCCTCCCTTCGTGTCGCTCCCGAATCGGAATCCATCCGCCGAAGACATGGATCGGACGTGCCCTCGCAGGACCGATCGAGGGACGCACGACACGGAGGCCCGATCCATGCGTTCCGCCCCGGGAGCCCGCAGGTCGAAGACGACCCGCCGCCTCGCATCGCTGCTGCTCGCCCCCTGCCTCGCCCCGGCCCTCCTGGCCCAGGGCGGTGGCGCCAACCCCGACAAGTACGTGGTGACCTACGAGGAGCTCAAGGCGGCCATGGAACCCGGGCGCCTGATCTTCGACACCAGCCTCAAGCGCCGGCGGATCGCGCTCCAGTCGATCCTCAAGCAGACCGCCGACCTGAACTACAGCCAGAACATCTTCGAGGAGGTCGCCAAGCTCTTCGCGGTCAAGGACTACCACCCGGTGGCGGTCAAGCTCGTCGGCCACAAGCGGCCCTACGTGGTCGACGTCGACAACCCCGAGGACATCCTCGAGGTCGAGGAGCCGCCCAAGCGCATCCCCAGGATCGGCAACGCCGACTTCGGCGGCACCGGCGGCGAGGACGGAGGCCGCTCGCGCACCCCCGACGGCGGACGGGGCCGGACTCCGGACCTCGGGCCGATCCGCGGCTCGGGAGGCGAAGGCGACCAGGGCGGTACCACCCGCAAGCCCGGCGACGGGGCCCCGATCTCCCGCAAGGAATTCGAGGACATCGCCCGGGACCTGGAGAACGGCATCCACAACGCCATCCTCGAGACGCTCAAGGCGAAGGGCCACGAGGTGGCGGCCCTGAACGTCTTCGCCCAGACCCTCGACATGGTGAAGGTGATCCTGATCCTCTCCACCAAGGATCTCCCGGACAGCCGGATCCGGAGCACCCTCACCTCGGTCCGCAGCATCATCGAGCGCGAAGTGCTCTCGGCCAAGTACCCGGGGGTCAGCCTGGCGGAGCTCTCGAGCTTCACCCTCCTGAACCAGAAGGACGGGCTCTTCTTCGAGCACCCCGTCCTCTACTGGCAGCTCAAGGAAGGCAGCTGGACCCCCGCCAAGCCCGACCGGGTCCAGGGCGAGGCTCCCCGCGAGGGTTCGGTCTCGGCCCGCACCGGGGTCGAGATCGAGGACTACTTCACCAGCCGCGACTTCGAGCCCGAGGAGGACTTCGACGAGCGCGAGCTGCTCACCCCGATCCAGGGCTTCTGAGACCGTCACCCGGGACGGACCCGAAAGGGTCCGCCCGGGGACGCTGCGGGACCCCGCTCCGGCGGGGTCTCGTCGCGTCCGGGACCGGATCCGGGTCCGGTGCCCCGAGCGCGGGGAGCGAGGCCGGCGGTAGGGAGCCGCAGCCGACCGCCCCTGGCTCCGCCAGGGGGAGCAGGGAGGCGTAGGCCCCCGCGAGCGAACCCCTTGGGGTGAGCTGCAAAGGTAGGGAGCCGTGCGGGCGCGACCAAGGCCCGGAGGCGTTACCTCCGGGCCGTAGGTCGGCAGGTTCGGGTCAGGCGCTGCGGGCGGCGTCGAGCCAGTCGATGCCCTTGAAGATCCCGACCAGGATCGCGAAGCTCGTACCCAGGGCCCCGGCCACCACGGCCACCAGGGCGGCCAGCTCCATCCAAGGGGACATTTCGACCTCGCTTCTCGAGGAATTCGTCGGTCGGATCGGGTCCGGACCGAAGGGGCCCCGCCTGGGCGCCTGGACGCACGGGTTCGCCGGTGGCACCCTGGGGGGGAAGGCCGGGAGCCCCGACCCCGGCCACCTTCACCGTCTCGGAGGGGAGGAACGACTGGCACGCCTGGGTCTCGTGGTGACGTTGCTCTCCACGGCGATCGGGGTCGCGGCCCCGGCGCCGCCTCCCCTGGCCTCTCCGGTGCCGCTGCCGGCACCCCGGCTGGGCGAGGCCGGGCATGCCGAGGCCGAGCTCCCGCGGGTCCACGCCCTCCAGCCCATGCGGAGCCTGGCCGAACTCGCCGATTGGTTCGCGGGTCGGGGACGGCTGGACCGGGCCCTCGAGATCGTGGCCTTCGCCCTGGCCCACGATCCCCGGGAGACCGGCATGGTGCGGCGCGCCGCCCAGCTCTACCAGCGGCTCGGCGTGCCCGCCTCGGCCCGTGCCTACGCCCGCCGCCTGCTGGACCTCGCCCCGGGCGACCCGGTGGCCGAGGCGATCCTGGCGACGGGAGGGACCTCGGCTCCGGGGACACCCGGGGCCACCTCGACCTCGCCCGGAGCCACCGGTCCCGCGGCCGGTAGCCCGGCCAGGCCCGGGCCAGGTCCCGGATCGTCGACCCCGGGCGCGACCCCGGCCAAGCCGGCTCCCGAGGCCGGCAAGCCGATCCCGCTCGACGAGAAGCTCCGTACCCTCTCGCTGATGAAGCTCGTGCGTTCCGCGGTGATCGGCTACAACCTCCGCCATCCCAGGAAGCCGATGGAATCCCTCGACCTGGCCAAGCTGCGGGGAGACGGGTTGCTGCCGGCGGACTTCTCCCCGCCGGGTCTCGACCTGCTCGGATGGGAAGGCGGGGAACCGAAACTGGTCGGGGTAGGAACCCTGGGCGAGCTGGAGTCGGCCGTGGGCGGCTACCACCGGGAGCTGGCAGCCGCCGAGGACTGGATGGCCCGCGGGCAACCCCGGGAGGCGCTCCGCGACCTGCAGAAGATGGAGGGCAAGTACGGGCGCACCGATCGGATCCTGGCGCTGGGCCAACGGGCCCTGCGGGCCATCGATCCGGAGAAGGCGGCCGAAGCCGCCTGGGCCGAGGAGGTGGGCGAGCCTGCCCGGGCCCTCCAGCGGGGCCTCGAACTGTGGAGGGACGGCAGGTCGGATCGAGCCGAGACCGCGCTCAGCGACCTCCTGGCACGCTGGCCGGCTTCGGCCGAGGCCAGGGTCGCGGGGCGCCTGCTCGGCCTGGTGCGGGCCGGCCACAGCCTCGAGGGGCTCCAGTACTTCTACGAGGCCCGCCGCCGGGCGTTGGCCGCCAGCCGGTCGACCACCGCCTCGGCCGCGACCAGCGACGGAGCGGGTGCCGACGCCGAGTCGCCCTGACTTGGGCGGCGGCGCCTGCCTGCTACACTCGGCGCCGTGAGCACCTTCGACCCCGAACCGATCCTGGCCGGCCTCGAGGAGGCCGTGCCCACCATCCTCGCCGAGACCGTGGGCCTCCCCGCCCGGCCCGCCGGAAGGCGGATCGAATCCCATCCCGTGGTCACCCAGGGCGTCACCGTCCTGGTCGGCGTGGTGGGCGACCTGGAGGGCTACGTGCTGCTCTCCATGAGTCCCGATTTCGCCTGCCGGCTGACCGCCCGCCTGCTGGGTCTCGAGATCGAGCGTTGGGACGAGATGGTCGACAGCGCGGTCGGGGAACTCGGGAACATGGTGACCGGGCAGACCTCGATGATCCTGCATCGCATGGGCGTCGACTGCGAGCTCTGTCCGCCCACCATCCTGCTCTCCGAGAAGGTCGAGCTCGGTGGCGCCATCACCGATCTGGCGGGCGTCACCTTCAAGACCGAGTGGGGGAACTTCGACGCCCGGGTCAGCCTCCAGCCCGTGAGCGAGCCGGAAGCGTCCCACCCATGCCGGGAGGCGACTCCTGGCCCGGTGTCGACCGGGATCTGCGACCTGGCCCTCCGGACCCTGATCGAGACCGAGGCCCTGGTCCATGAGCTCGCGACCGAGCTCCGCAGGGAGGACCTCGGAGCAGCCCTGGAACGAGCCCGGATCGTCGGCGCCCGGGGCGATGCGGCCGCGGCCGCGGTCCCGGTGCTGCTCGCCCGGGAGGCCGAGCGTCGCCGGGACGGTGGCGACCGGGACGCCTTCGAGACCCTATGCCGGACCGCCCTGGAACTCGACCCGGACTGCCGGCCGGCCCGGGTGCAACTCGCTCGCGCCCACCTCGAGGTCGATCGCCCAGGGGAGGCGCTCACCCATTGGCAGGCGATCCTCGAAGCCGATCCGCTGGAGGGCTCCGCCTGGTACTGGTCGGCGGTCTGCAAGGACCGGATGGGGGACGTACCCACCGCCCTGTTGCTGGCCGAGCGAGGCGCCCGCCGGGGCGCCGGACCGAAGGCCGAGCGGCTGGCCGACGAGCTCCGCAAGCGCCTCCCGCCGGAGTAGTTCCGGGACAGGGCGCCGGGAGCCGGCTAGGGACCGTCCCCGGCCCCAGGGGCTGCACCCATCGGATCGGGGTCCCCCAGCAGCCGGAGGGCCGACCCGGCGACTCCACCGGGCTCGTCGTCGAACCAGGCCGCCAGGCGCCAGGCGGGGCGTGCCGCGTCGGTGAGCCCGCGGTCCCGGAGCAGGCATCCCAGGTAGAGGTAGGCGGGGGCCAGCCGAGGATCGAGTTCCAGGGCGCGCTGGAACGCCAGGCAGGCGAGGGACATGAGTTCCTCGCGGTCCGACGGCTCCAGGTCCGAGAGGTCCCGGAGGCAGAGCCCGAGGTTCATCCACCCCGAGGCGTGGTCGGGGCAGAGGGCGACCAGCCGCATGAACCAGGTACAGGCTTCCCGGGTCTGTCCCTGGTTGGCGAGGACCAGGGCCTTGGCCACGATCAGCTCGTCGCAACGGGGCTCGAGGTGGAAGAGGAAGCGCCGGTAGGCCTCCCGGTCCTCCTCCGAGAGATCGCAGGAGAGCACCGTGAGGATGCCTTCGACCACCAGTCCCAAGGGGATCTCTCCGGCATCCCGGAACGGCTCGAGGCTACTCCTCAGGACCGGGAGTGGCAGATCGGGGAACTCCACCCGACGCCCCCCGTCGAGCCGGAGTTCGTTCCCGGCGGCGGGCACCACGAAGACCAGAGGATCGTCCGTCTCGCCGAGCGGATCGCCCATTCCAGAGGGCCCCTTCCGACCGGCCAAGCGTAGCCCGGACCTCCTCCACCCGAAACCCGGAGCCGACCCGTCTCCCAAGCTCGGGGGCGAATTGCGGACCTCCGGGCGCGGCCGCAGCGCCTCGGGCTCCGCCCGGGGAAGCAGCGAAGGCGGAGCCCGCCCGCGAGCGAGCCCCTTGGGGCGAGCTGCAGACCAACTAGAACGACAGGTCGAAGTCGCCCTGGAGGTTTCCCTTGGGCCCCTCGGGAGGCGGCACGGGAACCGCCGTGGGAGCGGGTGCGGTCGGGGGTGCAGGCGGTCGTCCGGCTCGCGGGCGGATCTCGTTCCGGGTGGGCTCCCGGATCCCGACCCGGGCCGTCTCTCCGGAGGGCTTGCTCCGACCCACCTCGAGCGGCCTCACCTTGAACTCCATGGCCTGGTGGAGGTGACAGTAGGTGCTCGGTCCCCTTCCCTCCAGGAACACCAGCGCCTGCTTGCGCTTGCACCCGGAGAGCGGGAGGAAGCCGGAGTCCTTGCAGACCTCGACCTCGTGGATCCCATTGGGCTTCTCGAACTCGCGAGGCGGCGAGCGGGTCAGCCAGTTCTGGAAGAAGGCGCCCACCACCGGCGCGGCGGCCCGTCCACCATCGCCTTGCGTGCCCAACGACTTGCGGGAATCGAAGCTCACGGAACAGCCGACCACCAGGTCCGGGGTGTAGCCCAGGAACCAGGCGTCGGCCTTCTCCTGGGTGGTCCCGGTCTTGCCGGCGATGGCATAGCCCGGGACGCGGGCCCGGGTCCCGGTCCCGCGCTCGACGACGCCCCTGAGCATCGAGGTGAGTTGGTAGGCGACCCTGGGGTCCAGCACCTCGCGCTCCTGGACCCTTCCCTCGAAGAGCACGTTCCCCTCGTCGTCCTCCACCCGGGTGACGGCGTGGGGGGTGACCAGGATCCCCTGGTTGGCGAGGGTTCCGTAGGCCGACACCATCTCCAGCAGGGTGACCTCGCTGGTCCCCAGGGCCATGGCCAGGACAGGATCCATCGGGGACCGGACGCCGAGCTTCTTGACCAGGCGCATGGTCTTCTCGACCCCGACCCGCTCGAGGAGCCGGACCGCCACGATGTTGTAGCTCATCTCCAGCGCCTGCGAGAGGATGACGGGCCCGTGGAAGCGTCCGGTGGAGTTCTGCGGTTCCCAGACCTCGTTGGTGGCCGGGAGCACGTAGCGGATCGGCTCGTCGTTCACGATGGTGTTGGGCTGGATCCCCTGGGAGAGTGCCTCGGCGAACACGAAGGTCTTGAAGGACGAGCCCGGCTGGCGACGGGCCTGGGTGGCCCGGTTCAGCTTGTAGGTGTCGAAGTCGCGACCGCCGATCATGGCCCGGATCGCTCCCTGCATGGGATCGATGGCGAGGAAGGCCCCATGGAGGTCGGGATGTTCCTCGAGCGGGAAGCGCTGGAAGATCTCGGCCTTGGCGAAGGCGTCCTCGGCGGCCGCCTGGACCGCCGGATCCAGGGTGGTGTGGACCTTGAGCCCCCCGCCGTAGACCCGGCGCGGACCCAGGCGTTCGAGGAGCCAGCTCCGCACGTGCTCCACGAAGTAGGGAGCCCGGGTCTGGGTGCGCTCCTCGCCCTCGAGCACGACCCGCTGCATGTAGGCGTCCCGGGCCTGTTTCTGGGTGATGTACCCGAGCTGCCACATCTTGTCGAGCACCATGTACTGGCGCCGCTTGGCGGCCTTGAAGTGCTTGAGCGGGCTGTAGCTGTTGGGGGCCGGCAGGATCCCCGCCAGCATGGCCGACTCCGCGAGGTCGAGCCGGGAGACGGGCTTGCCGAAGTAGAACCGCGAAGCCGAGGCGATCCCGTAGAGGTTCCCGCCGAAGAAGACCTCGTTCAGGTACTGCGCCAGGATCTCGTCCTTGGTGTAGTGCCTCTCGAGGCGGAAGGCCATGATGATCTCCTTGAGCTTGCGCGTGTAGGTCTTGCGCAAGTGGAGGAACCGGTTCCGGGCGAGCTGCATGGTGATGGTCGAGCCGCCCTGGGCCTTCTTGTCCCTGAGCAGGTTCAGGATCACGGCCCGGACGAGGGCATCCGGCCGCACCCCGTAGTGCTCGTAGAACTGGTCGTCCTCGATGGCCACGAAGGCCCGCCGCGTGTGGACCGGGATCTCCGTGATCGGCACGATCTCCGCCCGGTCCACCTCGGCGTGGAGTTCCGCGAGCACCGCCCCGCCCTGGTCCAGGATGCGGGTGGTCTGGCGAGGCCGGTACTCGGCGGCGGAGAGGACCGGGAGTTCCTCGGCGAAGCCCTGCAGGACGAGCACGAACACCGTCGTGCCCACAGCCATCACGATCCCGACCGCCAACAGGATCGAGACCAGGGTCAACTTGAGAAGTCGCGCCAGCAGGGCCGTCATGTCCGAATCCTACCTGGAATCCGGCGCAGGGCTTCCAGATCCTCGATCCTGGTGACCTTCACGTTGCCAGGATCCCCCTCGACGGTCAGGACCGTCTCCCCGAGGCCTTCCACCAGCTGGGCATCGTCGGTCGCGTCCCCCCGACGCCCGCGATGGGCCTCGACCAGGATCTCCCGGGCGAAGAGCTGGGGTGTCTGGGCCCGCCTCAGGACCCTCCGGTCCACGGTCCGCACCACCTGCCCCTCGGCGTCGACCTCCTTCAGGGTGTCGGTCACCGGGAGCACCGGGATCACGGCCCGGGCTCGAACCCGGGCCGCCAGGAGCCGGGCGAGCATGGCCGGTCCGGGACAGGGCCGGGCACCGTCATGGACCAGCACCCAACGGGCGGTGGTCGGCACCGCATCGAGGCCGTTGCGGACGCTGTCGGCCCTCTCGGCCCCGCCCGGGACCACCAGGACGGGCTTCAGGATCCCCAGTCCAGGCAACACCTCGGCCTCGAGGCGGGGGATGTCACGGGTGGCGGTCGGAACCACCACCCCGGCGACCTCGGTGACCTCAAGGAGCGCCCGGAGCGAGTGGTGGAGGAGGGGATGTCCCCAGAGGTCGAGGTACTGCTTGGGTACCTCGCCTCCGAACCGCGATCCCCGTCCCCCGGCCAGGACGATCGCCCACACCGACTCGATGCCCGTCACGCTCGCCTCTCGAGCACCCAGTCGACCAGCTCGTCGAGCAGGCTGGCATCGAGTTCCCCGGAGGCGAGCGCGGCCTTGGCCTCCCGGGCGTGGCGACGGGCCTCGGACCAGGCCTCGTCCATCCCCAGGAGGCGGGGATAGGTCGCCTTGTCGTTCTTCTCGTCGGAACCGACGGGCTTGCCCATCTCCTCCGTGTTCCCGGTGACGTCCAGGATGTCGTCGACGATCTGGAACACGGCTCCGAAGTGGTCGCCGTAGGCGTCGAGCGCCTCGGCCTGGGAGGACGAGGCCGCCGCCAGCAGAGCACCCAGGCGGATGCTGGCCAGGAAGAGACGCCCGGTCTTCAGGCGATGGATCTTCTCCAGTTCGCCCCGGTCGATGTCGCGCCCCTCGGCGGCGAGGTCATGCACCTGTCCCGCGATCACGCCCTGGCTCCCCGCGGCCCGGGAGAGCTCCTCGACCACCGCCAGCAGGATCCCGGGCGGATAGCCCTCGTGCCGACCGTTCTCGAGGATCAGCTCGAAGGCCATGGTGAGCAGGGCGTCCCCCGCCAGCACGGCGATGGCCTCTCCGAACCGGACGTGGCAGGTCGGGAGGCCGCGTCGCAGGTCGTCGTCGTCCATGCACGGGAGATCGTCATGGATGAGGGAGTAGGTGTGGATCAGTTCCAGGGCACCGGCGATCCTGCCTACCTTCCAGGGGTCCGACCCCAGCGCCGAGGCCACCAGCATGGCGAGCACCGGCCGCAGCCGCTTGGCCTTGCCGAAGACCGAGTAGCGCATCGCCTCGTGGATGACCGGCGGGTCGGTCCCGGCCCGGGGCATGAATTCGTCCAGGGATCTCTCGGTAGCACGCTGGTAGGCATCCATGGCCTGGTGCAGCCGCTCCCGGACCGGCCCGGGAGTCATGAGAACGCCCCTTCCGCCAGCCGCGAACGCAGCCAGGCGACGTCCCGGACGAGCTGCTCCCGGAGCCGGTCGGCACCCTCGAACCGGACCTCGTCCCGGACCCGTTCCGCCAGCTCGATGGCCAGGGACTCGCCGTAGAGGTCCCGATCGGGGAGGTCGAGACAGTGCACCTCCACCCGCTCGGCAACCGGATCGTCGCCCGGGAGGAAGGTAGGGTTCACGCCGACGTTCACCAGGGCCGGGATGGGGTCCCTGCCCTCGAGATGGGCCCGCCCGGCATAGACGCCCCGCCTGGGAACCAGCAGGTTCCTGGGCAGGAGTCCCAGATTGGCGGTGGGGAAGCCGAGGCCTCGACCCCGGCCATCGCCCGGGACCACCGTGCCGGTCAGGCGATGCGGCTCACCGAGCCGCTCGGCCGCCGCCTCGACGTCGCCGCAGGCGATCAGCTCCCGGATCCCGGTCGAGCTCACCGGGATGCCCTCGAGGTCGAGGGCCTCCAGGACCCGGACCGGTACGCCGCGTCCGCCCGCCAGCCGGACCAGGTCCTCGGGACGCCCCCGACCTCCGCGCCCGAAGGAGAAGTTGTACCCGATGGCCAGGCCGGCCGCCCCCAGGCGCTCGAACAGGATCCGGTCGACGAAGTCCTCCTGTTCCATGCCCGAGAGCCCGGAGTCGAAGTCCAGGCAGCACACCGCTCCGGCTCCCGCCGCCACCAGCCTGCGGGTCTTCTCCCGGATCCCTGTCAGCCGCGGCGGGGGACGACGGAGGAGGACTTCCTTGGGGTGGGGCTCGAAGGTGAGGGCCAGCACCTCGGTGCCCAGTCGGCGCGCCTCCCGGCGCGCGGCGTCGACCAGGGCCCGGTGGGCACGGTGCACGCCGTCGAACGTGCCGATCGCGACCACGGCTCCCCGGAACGAGGATGCTGCGCTCTCGAGATCGAGGGGATCCACGATCCTCCCGGCCCGCCGACGCTATCACGCTCCCCACCCTACGGTCGATCCGACCGTGGAGTACGATGCCCTCCGGGTCCGCGGCGAGCGGTCCCGTGAGGAGCCTCGCATGGGAGTCCTGGACCGGGTGCTGCCGGGCGATTACCAGCGCCACAAGGTCGACGGGGACCGACTGCTCGAGCAGGGCGAGCCTGCCGGGGCAAGGGTCGAACTGGAGGCCGCCCTCGGGCTCCTGGAGGACTACTACCGGCACGAAGCGGGCATCCTCCGGGAACGGATCTCCAAGGCGAGGCTCGAGCTCTACCAGACCGAGATCGCGGCCGCCGAGGAAGCCCGGGGCGAGGGCGACGAGGCCAAAGCCAAGGAGTGCCTGGCGAGGGCGGTCGAACTGGCTCCCGATCGCCAATTGGCCGACGAGGCCAGGGTGCGCATGGAGCTCGACCCGGAGGCCGGGGAGCTGGGGTCGATGGGCCTCTCCCATCGGCTGGGGCGGCTCACCTTGGCCGTGGAGGCCGAGCCGGAGAAGCCCGAGCCGCGCTACAACCTGGGGGTCGAACTGGCGCTCGACGGATACCTCGAGGCCGCCGCCGAGCAGTTCCAGCAGGTGATCGAACTCGCCCAGGACGACGCCGAATTCCGGGCCCTGGGGTACTTCCGACTCGCCAACGTGTATGCCGACCTCCTCCACCATGCCGGCGAGTCCGCCGGGGAGCCCAGGACGCTCGCCCTGGACCACTACCAGAAGGCCCTCGAGCTGGGCTACGACGCGGCCGACGTGCGCTACCGGATGGGCCAGGTCCACGAACTGGTAGGCGAGCATGAAGAAGCGGGCCGCCAGTACCTGGCCTGCCTCGACCACGACGGCTCGCATGTCGCGGCTCTCTCGGCCCTGGCCCACTGCCTGGAAGTCGAGGGACGGGACGAAGAGGCGCTGGAGCGCCTCGGGAAGGTCATCGAGCTGGATCCCGAGGACGCCGAGGCCCATTTCCGTTCCGGGGCGATCCGGGAGCGGTCCGGCGACGCCGAGGGAGCCTCGCGCTCCTACCGGCAGGCGCTCGAACTCGACCCGGACGGGGAGTTCGGTCTGCTGGCCCGGACCCGGATCGAGGAGCTCGAGGCGGACGATCGGGCCTGATCCCGGGAATTCCCTCCGGAACCGTGATCCCGGCCGCCTCCAGGGCCGCGACGAACTCCGCGGGCAAGGCCGCGACGATGCGGACCCGCTCCCCCCCCTCGGGCAGGGTCAGCCCCAACTCGAGGCAGTGGAGCAGCGGACCTCCCAGATCCAGGGGGACCGGCTGGTCGCGCCTGCGGATCCCGAGTCGGCCGCCGTAGAGGAGATCGCCCACCAGCGGATACCCGGCCCTGGCCAGCTGGACCCGGATCTGGTGGGTCCGACCCGTCTCCGGCCGGGCCTCGATCAGCGCATGCTCGGGGCCGCTGGCCAGGACCTGCCACTGGGTGCGCGCCGACTTGCCCAGTTCGGGATCGTGGACGACCAGACCGCCCGTCTTGCGCAAGCGGTCCTCGAGGACGCCGCCGCTCGTCCCGGGCACCCCTTCGACCAGGGCCAGGTACCGCTTCTCCACGGTGCGACGGGCGAACTGGCGCCCCACGTGGGCGGTGTTTGCGGATCCCCGGGCGAAGAGGACCACGCCGCTGGTGCCTCGATCGAGGCGATGGGCCAGGCTGACCTCGGTGCCGAGACGCTCCTGGAGGGCCTCGGTGAGAGTGACGACCGTCTCGCCGGGGTGGTTCCGGTGCACCTTGACGGAGGCCGGCTTGTCGATCGCCACCAGGCCGCCCCGATCGAGCAGGATGCGATGGGCCGGCAACCGGCAGACCAGGGGAGAGACACCCAGGTTCCCGGGGATCTCGGTCTCGACCCAGGTTCCCTCCTCCACCCGGACCCCTCCCTGGCGTTGGATCCTGCCGGCCAGGCGGACTCCACCCCGTCGGAGCAGCTCACCGAGCCGCTGCCGCGAGACCGCGGGGAGGCGGCGTTCCAGCACCCGGGAGAGAGTCAGCCCCGACTCCCTTTCCGTCACCGGGAACTTGACGGTTCTCAGGCTCGCCTCCCGACCAGGTTGATCCGAAGGACCTGTTCCTTCTTCCCGGAGCAGCGGTAGCGGGTGGTCCGGGGCGGGTACCCCTGCTTCTCGACCACGAACACGTAGACCTTGCCGCGCTCCAGGCGCTCCACGGTGAACTGTCCCTTGCGGTCGGTGTACTCGAGGATCCCCATGGAGGGGATCCGGACCTGGGCCTGCCAGACCGGGTTGCGGTCCGCCGAGTCCACCACCCTCCCGATCACCGTCACCCAGCGCTGGGCCTTGGCCCGCATCTGCTCGGCGGCCGTGGGACGGCGGGCCCCGGAAGCGGGCCCCGACGCTTCCTCCTCGGGATCCTCGTCCCCGGCCGGCTCGTCCTCGGCAGGGACCCGGGTCGAGACCGGGGAACGGGGTCCATCGGACTCCCGGAGCCGGAGCCGGAACGCCTCGACGGCATCGCCGAGCAGGTCGCCCCAGTCCTCCTCCCCTGCCCCGCGACGGAGGGTCTCGGCCGCCTGCATGGCGAGGGTCCTCACGCCCAGCGGGCGGGCCTCGTCCTCCATGGCATCCAGCACCACTCGGACCACCCGCGGATCCGGGGACTTCGCCAGGAGTGCGAAGACCGGCCCTGCCACCGGCAGGCCACCCCGGTCCAGGAGCTCCTGCAGGAACTCGAGGGACTCCAACGGATCGACCCTCACCAGCAGGTCGAGGCCGCTCTTGCGTGCCGCCTCCGAGGGATCCAGGGCCAGCCCCAGGAGGACCCGACGGGCGTCCTCGGGACGGGAATCGAGCAGGCCCACCGCGGCATTGGAACGTACCCGGTGGTCGACGTCCTCGGCAGCCCGCAGCAGGTACTCCGGTGCCGCCCCGGCCAGGACCAGGCCTTCCACCGCGTTGGCGCGGACCCTCGGATCCTCGTGCCGGAGGTACCCGAGAAGGACGGGTACCTGGGTCGGACCGCCGAGCTCACCGAGGGCCTTCACCGCGGTCGCCACCACGAACGGGTCGCCCTCGACCTGGAGGTGGGCGGCGATCCTGTCGGCTCCCGACTCGAGTCCCCGGTCCACCGCCGCCTGGAGGGCCCGGAGCCTCACCTCGGGGAGCGGATGGGACAGGAGCTGGACGAGGGTCGGATCGTCCAGGTTCTCGAGGCGACTCTCCAGCTCGATCTGGGTCAGGCGATTCCCCAGGTCGTCGATCAGGCCTGAGTAGAGCGGTGCGACCCCCCTGGGGTCACCGGCCGATTCGGCCCGCTGCCTGGCCGCCTGGGCATCCCGCAGGAGGGCCCGGATCCCGGAGGTATCGAGGTCGGGCAACCGGGCCCGGCACTCCGCGATCCATGACCGGTGGACGTCCTCGGCCATCCCGACCTCCCGCAGCGCCATTGTAGTGGGTGGGAAGCGACGAAACACAGGCGAGGGATCGGCGATCCGGCCTGTCGACCGCACCGGACCCCTCCGATGCCTGGGAAGAAGGTGCGGACCAGGGAGGTCGCCTCATGCCCGGACCAGCGAGCTACAGTTGGATCGGTGCCGACGGTCGGCGCCACGTCCGCTACGTCTATCGTCCCAGGCCCAGGCCGAATTCCGGCTGAACGGGACGCGCAGGGGGTCCGACTCCAACGTGCAGGAGGACAGGGCGACCAAGCTCCGGGTAGCGCTCGGCTTCCAGACGCTGGCCATGGCCAGCGCGGTGGGGACCGTGCTCCTCGTGGTCCTCGATCCCGAGAGCCTCCGCGACCTGGGTCGTGTCCGCACCCTGGGCTACGGGTTGGGAACCTCGGCGCTCTTCCTCGCGCTCTTCACCCTCACCGCACCCTTGTGCCGGGAATGCCGCCTCCATATCTGGCGGGTCCTGGAACGTACCCACGTCTGCTGCTTCATGGAGAAGATCGAGATCAAGGGTTCCGTGATCCGGTCCTTCCGGTTCGTCGGCTGGTTCCTGATGGCGAGCGGCGGACTCTCGTTCCTCCAGCCGCAGATGGTGCTGGGTTACCGGACCCTGATCGAGGAGGTGGATCGGCGGGTGACCGACCCCGCCATCCTCCGGGACCGGGCCCGTCTGCAGGCCGCCGAGGCGCGGGTGACCCGGGAGCCGGGCGCTCCCGGACCGCTGGCCGACCTCGCCTACCTCTGGATCCGGTCGGGCCGGCCCGATCGGGCGCTCCCGCTCCTGGAGAAAGCCCGCCTCGCCAGGCCCAACGATCGCGACCTCTGGGCCTTGACCGCCATCGCCCTGGGCGCGGCCGGGAACCGGGACGAGGAGATCTCGATCTGGACCCGCCTCCAAAGGGAGGACGAGAAGGACGTCGAGGCCAGCCACAACCTGGGCCTGGCGCTGGCCCGTGCCGGCAAGCTCGCCGAGGCGGAGTCCTCCCTCAGACAGGCGGTCAAGTTCGCGGTCCAGGAGATCCAGCGCTTCAAGCGGGTGCATGGGATCACCCCGGAGAACAAGGGCAACCTGGGCCCGGAGGTGCTGGCTCAGCTCGACGGCCTGAACTACCGGGCCGGGAACTCCGCCTATCGTCTGGCCCTGGTCGCGGGTGCCCAGAAGAAGCCGGACAAGGAAGAGCACCTCCGGCTGGCCCGCTACCTGGGCTTCGAGACCGCCCTCTTCGAGAGCGACCTGCGCGCCCTCGCCGGCGGGAGCTGATCCAGGCAACCGCTCTCCGTGAGCCTGCGGCTCGCCCGCGACGGGCTACGCCAGTGCTCCGAGAGGAGCGAGCCCCCCGGGGCTTTGGGGGTTCGACCCCCAAACCAAGCCCAGCAGCCCGTAGGGCTGCCGCTCCCCTACTTGGGGAACTTCTTCCGGAACAGGACCCGCCCGGTCGCCGGATCCACCACGACCTTGATCATGGCATCGTCGGTCTCGATCCACTGGACCCTGGGACTCGAGGGGTCGGGGCTCGAACCGTTGTCGGCATCGGTACCGGGGACCGGATCGGGGAGTGCCGGAGCCGGTTGGTCGAACGGGTCCTCGGTGGCGACCGGCTCCCCCGAGGGCCTGGGAGTCGGTGGAGGCCCGGGCGGTGTCGGGGTCGCCGGAGCGGGGGGGGTCGGGGGGCGCGGCGGGACCGGAGTCGGGGTTGGCGGAGGCGGAGGAGCCGTGGTCGGAGCGGGAGGAGTCGGGGGCTTCGGTGGGACCGGCGTCGGGGCCGGTGGGGCCGCGGTCGGTCTGGGAGGCGGGCGGCTCGCCGCCGGAGTGGCGGGAGGGGGGATCGCGGGAGGGGGTTCCCCGCTCCCGGGCAGCCCGGGAAGGTCGCCGACCGCCCCCGGGGCCGGGATCGCCCCGTCCTGGAGACCCGGCAAGGGCGCCGGGCCGAGCCCTGGCAGGCCGCCTGCAGGAGCCGGCGTCGCCGGCTTGGGAAGCGGCAGGAAGACCCGGTCGATGACCCGACCCTTCTGGTAGACCACCTTGATCCGCTGCCGGTTGGTCTCGAACCACTTGATGGTCCGGTCGCCCTGTTCCTCCTTGCGTACGAAGACCGGGGCGGTCTCGGGAGGCTGGTCCGGGTCGGGACGAGCGGTGGCCGGGGAGGTCTGAGGTACCGGCGAGGGGGATGCCTGGGGAACGGGTGGCGAGGGAGCCGGTGCGGTCGCGGCAGGAGTCGCCGAGGGACGATCCGGTGCCACCGTGGCCGGAGCCGGAGTCGGGGAGGCCGGCGCCGGATCGGCCTCCTCGCCGGCAGACCCTCCCTTGGGGAACGTCTGCTCGAGGAGGACCGTCCCGCCCTTCTTGACCACCTTGATCTTGTGGGTGGTCGTCTCGTACCACTCGACGATCTTGCCGCGATCGACGGTCCGGCTGAGGAGCTTCCGGTCCGCCGCCGGTGCCGCCCCCACCGGTTCCGGCCGATCGGGATCCTCTGAGCCCACCCCCGGATCGGGAAACCCCTCCACTTCGGAATCGACCCTGGGGGTCGGAGGCGGAATCCCTTCGCCTCCACCCTCTCCCTCCCTCCCGGCGACCGGCTCGGTTCCCGAATCCCCTGCCTCGAGCGGGACGCTCTCCCTCGACACCTCGTCGCCCCCGGCACCGATCACGACCGTGGTCCGATGGGTCCTGGATCGATAGGTCCGGGTCTCCCCTCCGTCGGCTCCGAAGTTCACGGTCACCCGGATCGGGGGCTCGCCGACCACCCCCGGCACCGCCTCGTCGAGCCGGTACTCGCTCGGCTCGTAACGCCGGTACACCACCGAGCCGTCGGGCCCGTAGTGGATCCGGTACCGTCCCTCCCGGGTGGTGAAGCCGATCTCCTTGGCGACCGGGGCCATCCGGAGATCCATGGCCCGGCGCTCCAGGATCCCCTGGACCAGGGCAACGCCCACCGACCCGACGACCAGCAGCAGCAGCAGCAGCAGGCGCAAGCGGTTCCCTCTCGTCCAGGTACTGGCACAAGGGTCGCGCCCGGAGGCCGTCCCCGCAAGTCGTGGGGCGGCGGCGGGCTGCATGCGCGACTCGCGGCGGTCGGGGCCTCCATTTGGACGATCCCCCCCCGGCGGCTACACTTCGGTCGTGGCGAGGGTGCGGAGAGGTTCCCGCTCCGGTCAGGCGCTGATCGAGTTCGCGCTGACCGCTCCCGTGCTGCTTCTGATCCTGTTCGGAACCATCGAGATCACCCGCCTGCTGAACCTGCATGTGAGCTTGGACCGGCTGGTGCAGCGCACCGCCATCGAGCTGGCGGCCGCCGACATCACCGCCAGCCGACCACCCACCGCGGCCGTCGAGGCCATGCGCCGCGAGCTCAGGATCCCGGGCTCGGACCGGGAGTTCAATCCCGTCTACGCCCCGCTCTCGGTCGCCTTCGATGCTGCCCGGGATCCCGACAGCGTCGTGGAAGTCGATGTGAACCATTCCCAGGGAGGCCGCTATGCCTCGCGGGTCGAGATGCACCTCCGGGTCCGTCCCATGCTCCTGCCCAGCCTCGAGTTCGGCAGCCGCAGCTTCGGGACGATCGTGATCTCGGCCGTCGGCCTGGCCGTGAACGAGACCCAGGCCCCGCGTGCCGACCGCGAGGGCAGGTACCGGCCGGTCCGGTTCCCGGTGGCGCGGGTCCTCGAGGCACCGGGCTCCTCGATCCAGGTTCCGGTGACCCACACCCCGGCGGGACCGGGCAGCGCCCTCTACCAGCCGCCCGCTCCACCCGCCCTACCAGCCTCCGAGGAAGCGCCGCCGGAGACCGTCCCGGCGCTCCCGGAGCCGACCGTTCCCGAGACGAAGGAGACCCCATGAGGATCCGGACGCGCCGGCGCGGACAGGCCCTTGCCGAGCTGGCCCTGTCGCTCCCGCTGCTGATCGGGGTCATGACCTTGGTCATCGAAGGGACCCTGGTGGTCTCCGCCCGCCAGACGCTGACCGACGCGGTCCACCAGGTGACCCGCTTCGCCGCCGGGGAGCGTCCCGAAGCCGAAGAGGTCCGTACCCGACTCATGGACATGCTGGCCGGCACCAGGGCCCTCGATCCCGGCGAACTCAGGGTCCAGGTGCGCTACGGGATCGATTCCCAGGGCGGCGAGAACCTCACGGTCTCCGCCGAGATCCCGGTCCGCCCCTTCGCCTTCACCCGGATCGGGACCTTCCGCCTGCAGGCCGACTCCACCTACCGCCTGCCCAAACGCACGACTTCGCCCAAGAGCTGAGGGATCGTGAACCTCTCCCCGGCGGGCCTCGAGGGCCTGACCGCGCTACCCTGGTCCCCATGAACGGTCGCCCCCACCGTCGCCGGGCCCCTCCCCCCGGCCACCCAAGGAAGGGCGGCGTCCTGCTCCTGGTGGCCGGCGGGATCGTGGCCCTGCTGGGGATCGCCGGCCTGGCCCTCGACACCAACCTCTGGTTCCACCGCCAGTCCCGCCTCGAGCACATGACCCGGGCCGCCTCGGCGGCCGGATACGAACGCCTCAAGGAGCTCGACTTCCGCTACGGCAACCTCGAGACGCGGCGGCGGGTGGACCAGACCATCCGCGAGTACCTCGAGTTGAACGGCGCCACCCGCGAGGAGGCCGCTTCCGCCCAGATCTCGGTCAGCAAGCGCAACGAGGTTTCGGTGCGCATCCACCAGGTCACCGGGAGCTTCCTCGCCCGGGTGGCCGGGATCGACCAGGTCCGCCTGAGCGGCGCCGGCGTGCTCTCGGCCACCAACGACGTGGCGCCGTTCGCGGTCCCGATCCGGTACCACGATCCCGACCATGACCTGGTGGCGAACTTCGAGGCCCGCTCGGGACGCATCGAGGAGACCCGGCCGTTCGAGCTCTACAAGCCCTACGTCATCAAGTTCGGCAAGCCCGTGTTCGCGGCTTCCGACGACTTCGTCCTGATCCCGATGGACTCGGTCGAGCACGTCATCCCCCCGGAGGCATTCGCCTCGATCAAGGTCCCGACCTCGGTGCCGGGCCGCTTCGAGCGTGCGGAGCAGCCGGCTCGGATCCCCCCCCAGCACATCGATGCGACCTCCGCCTTCTCGGTCGGCATCTTCCGGGCCTACGGGATCGCCTACGCGATCCTGGGCCTGGGAGAGGTCGACGGGGAGAGCGCCACCCTGAACTGGATGCTCGGTCTGGCGGGAGGCTCCTTCCTGGTCAAGCGCAAGTTCCTGGAGGCCGCGGGATACGCCTTCGAGGAGGTCGACGCCGGAGTCGGGGTGATCCTCGACGAGAAGGGCAACGCGACCAACACCGTGGCCCAGCTCCTCCGGCTCTCCGATCGCGACCATGTGCACCACACGCGGGACTTCGCCCTGTTCCGGTACCTCACCGACGTGCTGCCGACCATGGAGCCGCCGCCGATCCAGGTCCTCGTCCTCTCCGAGCAGCCGCAGGTGCTGACGGTGACCGGTTCGGCGGACCCGGTGACCCGGGTCATGGATTTCGCCCGCATCCCCTACGTGGCGGTGTCCGACCAGTGGAATCCCAAGCTCCACAAGGACCCCAACACCTCCTGCGTGGCCTCCTACCGGATCCAGGACGAGTTCCCCAAGGCCTTCGACTCGCCCAAGGCCTTCCGGGCCTTCCTCGAGACCACCCCCAATGCCTCGGCCTACCTGAAGCGAAGGGGCAGGCTCAGGGTCGGCGATCGGCTCGAGGGGCCGCTCCGGGAGCGGGGCTTCGACTGGGTGCACATCCACCACGAGGACTTCACGGAGGCCGGGACCTACCCCAGGGAGAAACGTTCGATGGTGCTCGGCCTGCGCGACTTCGTCCGCCGCGGCCACCACCACCTCTTCGCCGCCTGCCTCGCCATCGAGTCCCTCGAGATCTTCCTCTCCGCCTCCGACTTCGGGGAGAAGCCCACCGGCCTCTACCCGGAGATGCTCGACTACGGATCCACCCTCGCCTTCCGCAGCTTCGAGCTCGACGAGACCCGGGGCGGACACCGTCGCATCGGTCCCTACTCCTCGAGCTCGATCGACGGCGAGCTGTCCGAAGCCCGGACCGGACCGGGCCAGGGCGTCGAGGCGCGTTGGTTCCTCACCGATTACCTGAATCCCCGCTGCCAGAACCACGACGGCCTGGGGGGAGTGAGACTCGACCTCTCCAAGGTCCCTCCCGCCTTGACGCCCACCGATCCGGATCCCGATCGTCGGATGCTGGCCCCGGAAGGCGCCACCAACACCATGCTCCTCGACTTCGTGAAGCCGTACTCCCTGCCGCGCCACGACGGCACCGAAGTGAAGGGGCTGAACCGTCCGGTGCTGGTGCTCGGAGCCGTGGGTGCGCCGCCCGGAGCCGGCGAGTCCTGGACCGGCAAGAACGCCCGCTACCTGACCGGGGTGGCCGACGACGACAACGACCTCGCCAACGGCCACGGCCAGTTCACTTTTCTGGGCGGCCACCGTCCCTCGGTGGCTGGAGGCTTCACCCGGGTCGGCAACCTGATGGAAGGGACCTACTACGACGACAACGACGTCTGGGTCCCCGAGGTCCTCCACCTGCCGGGCGGAGCGACCCTCAAGCTGGATCTCGACGGCGACGGCAAGGCGGCCAGCATGGTCGAGATCGTCAGGCTCGGGAAGGGCGGGGCCAAGCCCAGGTCCCTCTCCCCCAAGCCCGACGAGCGCCAGGGCTGGCCGACGGTGACGGCCCCGCCCGCCGGTCCGCCCTCGGGAGCTCCGGGTGGCGCCACCGGAGTCGGGCCCTCTCCTCTCGCCACGGGCGCGACCGCCCTGCCTTCCCTCGCGACCACATCCACCACCTCGGCGATCGTCACCACCGGCGCTGCGACCGGCCCCGACAAGCTCCCGTCGATCGACTGGAACGACCCTGCGGCCCGCTGGGTGGCCGCCACCGGGAGGGACAATTTCGTGGCCCTCCATGAGAGCAGCGCGGTGGTGATCCACGACCTGAACAACGACGGGGATTCCGACGACGTCTTCCCCGGCGACCTCTACGAGGTCGGGCAACCCAGCGTCCCCGGGTACCGCATCTACCTGAACAACATCCTCTACGGAGCGGTCGCCATCTCGGGGGAGCGGAAGAGCAAGCTCAACCTGGGAACCATCAACCCCGCCACCCTCAAGCTCGGCGACGACCGCGGCTCCTTCGGATACCTCGACTCGGCCGGCACCGGCGGGAGCCTCAGGGACATCCTCCAGTACGGATACACCATCCCGGGGGGACTCCCGCTGGGCAAGGAGTTCAGCACCGCACCCGGGATCTTCACCGAGCAGATCTCCAAGGCGATGGCGTTCAACTTCCGCGACAGCCAGGACCGGGTGGACTCGGTCCGATGGTCGCAGAGCGACCAGGGCAAGCGGGCTGGTCCCACCCAGGTGAAGATCGTGCCGGTGGTGGAGCGGGTCGACGACCCGGGCAAGTCCTTCTACCACGGCTACGACCCGCACCGGGTACGGATCATCGGCTTCGCACGATTCTTCCTGATCGACACCTCGATCGACGAGGCGACGCTCACCGAGGACGCCAAGGACCCGAACTACCTGGGCGGCCCCCCGCTCGAGGGCGAGATCCGGGGCCACTTCCTGGGCTGGGTCCTGGAGCCGCCCGGGGCGCGATAGTCAGCCTGCAGCTCGCCCGCAAGGGGCTCGCTGGCGTCGGTCTACGCCTGCGCTTCTTCCCCGGGCGGAGCCGGAGCGCCCCGGGGGGTTTGGGGGGTCGCCCCCCCAAACCAATCTGCGGCGACCCGAAGGGTCGCTACGGGAGGCCGGGGTCGTGGCGTGGGCCACGGCCCGGGCGTCCCGTGCCCCTCACCCCTCGAACATCTCCGAGATCTTGTGCTTCACCTTGTCGAGGAAGCCCTCTTCCTCCTGGACCTCGTCGCCGCCGGCCTCGGCGTAGGTGCGCAGGGCCTCCCGCTGCTTCTTGGTGAGGCTGCGCGGCACCTGGAGCACCACCCGGACCCGCTGGCTGCCCCGAGGCCCGCCCCGAACGTCGTCGGTCCCGTGCTCCTCCAAGGTGAAGACATGGTGTCCCTGGGTCCCGGCCGGGATCTTCAGCTTCTCGTTGCCCCGCAGCGTCGGGACCTCGATCTCGGCCCCCAGGGCGAGCTGGGGGAACGAGACCGGCACGTCGAGCAGGATGTCGTTGCCCTCCCGGCGGAAGCGCTCGTGGGGTTTGACCCGGAGCCGCACGTAGAGGTCGCCGGCCGGCCCTCCCCGGCCCCCTTCCTCGCCCTGGCCCGCCACCCGGATCCGGACGGTATGGTCGGCCCCGGCCGGGATGTGGATGGTGTAGGACTTCTCGATCTTGCGCTGGCCCTGGCCGTCGCAGGACTTGCAGGGATCCTTCACCACCTGGCCGCTGCCTTGGCAGGTCGAGCAGGTCCGGGCGATCTGGAAGAAGCCCTGGCTGATGTGGAGGGTGCCGCTTCCCTGGCAGGTGCGGCAGCGCTGCAAGCCTTCCTTGCTGGCGGCCCCCGATCCCATGCAGTGGTTGCAGCTCTCGATCCTGGGGATCTCGATCTTCTTGTCGCAGCCGAAGGCCGCTTCCTCGAAGCCGATGTCCATCGTGTACTCGAGGTCGGCGCCGCGGGTGGGACGGTTGCGGCCGCCCCCCATCCCGAACATGCCGCCGAAGATCCCGCCCAGGATGTCCTCGAGGCCCCCGCCGCCGCCCCCGAAGCCGGAGAAGCCGCCGGGGCCGAAGTCCACGCCCTGGTGCCCGAACTGGTCGTAGCCGCGGCGCTTGTCGGCGTCGGAGAGCACCGCGTAGGCCTCCTGGACCTCCTTGAAGCGCTCCTCGGCCGACGCGTCGCCCGGGTTCTTGTCGGGGTGGTACTGCATGGCGAGCTTGCGGAAGGCCTTCTTGACCTCGCCCTCGCCGGCACCCCGGGACACGCCCAGGACCTCGTAGTAGTCACGCTTCTGGCTCATCGCGGATCAGGCTCCTCGCCGGAAACCACGGAGGAGGGGAGCCTGGCTCCCCTCCTCCGGGAAGGATCGCACCCGCCGGCGCCCGACCGGACGGGTGGCTCGCCGCCTCCCGCCGGCCGACCGGCCAGGGATCAAGCCTTCTTGTCGTCGACCTCGAAGGAGGCGTCGACCACGTCGTCGTCGCCGGAGCCCGACCCGCCCCCCCCGCCGCCGCCATGGTCCTGGTCGGCTTCGTGGGCTGCGGTGGCGTGCTTGTAGGCCTCCTCGGCCCACTTGTGCATCGCCGACTGCAGGTCCTCCTTGGCGCTCTGGATCTTGTCGGTGTCGTCGCCCGACAGCGCCTCCTTCAGCACCTTCATCTTCTCCTCGACCTGGGTCTTCACGTCGTCCGAGAGCTTGTCGCCCGACTCCCGGAGGAACTTCTCCATGGCGTAGAGGGTCGAGTCGGCCTCGTTGCGGACGTGGGCCACTTCCTTGGCCTTCTTGTCCTCCTCGGCGTGGGCCTCGGCGTCGCGCACGGCCTTCTTGATCTCGTCCTCGTTCAGGCCAGAGGACGAGGTGATGGTGATCTTCTGCTCCTTGGCGGTCGCCATGTCCTTGGCGGACACGTTGACGATGCCGTTGGCGTCGATGTCGAAGGTCACCTCGACCTGGGGCACGCCCCGGGGTGCAGGGGGGATGCCGGTCAGGTCGAACCGGCCGAGCGTCCGGTTGTGCTTGGCCATCTCGCGCTCGCCCTGGAGCACGTGGATCGAGACCGTGGTCTGGTTGTCGGCGGCGGTCGAGAAGATCTGGCTCTTCTTGGTGGGGATCGTGGTGTTGCGCTCGATCAGCTTGGTGCACACCCCGCCCAGGGTCTCGATGCCCAGCGACAGGGGGGTGACGTCGAGGAGCAGCACGTCCTTGACCTCGCCCGAGAGCACGCCGCCCTGGACCGCGGCACCCAGGGCCACGCACTCGTCCGGGTTGATGTTCTTGGACGGGTCCTTGCCCATGAACTCCTTGACGATGTCGACGACCTTGGGCATCCGGGTCGAGCCGCCCACCAGCAACACCTGCTGGATGTCGTTGGGGGTGAGCCCGGCATCCTTCATCGCCGACTTCAGCGGCGCCTTGCAGCGCTCGAACAGGTCGTCGCACAAGGCCTCGAACTTGGCCCGGGTGATCTCCATGTTGAGGTGCTTGGGCCCCGAGGAGTCGGCCGTGATGTAGGGCTGGTTCACGGTGACCTTGGAGAGCGTCGAGAGCTCCTTCTTGGCGTTCTCGGCGGCCTCCTTGAGCCGCTGGAGTGCCATCCGGTCATTCCGGAGGTCGATCCCGTGCTCCTTCTTGAACTCGTCGGCGATGTAGTCGACGAGCTTCTGGTCCCAGTCGTCGCCGCCGAGGTGGTTGTCGCCGGCCACGGCCTTGACCTCGTACACGCCCTCGGAGAGCTCCAGGATCGAGACGTCGAAGGTGC
>CAYOHP010000032.1:0-52292 GCA_964403795.1 uncultured bacterium
GAGGAGGGCCTTCTGGACATGGAGCCGGTTGCCGGCCTGCTGGACCACCCGGCTGCGGGGGCCTTCGAGGACCTCCTCGCGGACCACGGCGTTGCGACGGACCGGGAGGCAGTGCATGAGGACCGCTCCCGGGGCGGCCGGCTCGAACCAGCTCTCGGCCACGCACCAGTCGCGCAGTCCCGCCCGGAGCCGGCTCTCGGCCTCGGTGTCGCCGTAGCAGCTCGGCGCCTGCCAGCTCTTGGCGTAGATCACGTGGGCCCCGTCGACGGCCTCGCGTCGATCGGTCGACTCCCGGACCGAGCCGCCGGTCTTCGCGGCCCAGCCCCGGGCACCCTCCATGACCTCGGGCGGCAGACCGAATCCCTCGGGACGGAGCACCGTCACGTCCATGCCTCGGCGACTCGCCATGGTGAGGACCGCGGAGGGCACCGCCAGGGGGAGTGCCTTGGGGTGCCAGGCCCAGGAGAGGACCAGGCGGCCGCCCTTGGTGGGGATCCCGAGATCGTCCAGGGTCTTCCAGTCGGCCAGGGCCTGGCAGGGGTGGTCCATCGCCGACTCCAGGTTGATGAGGGGTCCCCGGGAGGCGTCGGCGATCGCCGAGAGGACCGGTTCCGAGAGGTCGTCGGCGAGGCCGACCCCGCCGGCGAAGCAGCGCACCCCCAGCGCGTCGACGTACTGCTCGAGGACCGGGATCGCCTCCCGCATGTGCTCGGCGGCGGGACCGTCCATGACCACGCCGCGCCGGATCTCCAGGGCCCAGGTTCCCTGCCCGGGAGTGAGCACCACGCAAGAGCCGCCCATCTGGGCCATGGCCACCTGGAAGGACGACAAGGTGCGCAGCGAGGAGTTGAAGAACAGGAGACCCAGGACCCGCCGCTCCAGGAGGTCGCCCCGGGGCTCGGCCTGGAGCGCCCGGGCCGAGGCCAGCACCTCGGTGAGGGCGGTGCCGTCGAGGTCGTCGAGGTGGAGGAAATGTCTCATGGCTTGGCTCCGATGTCCGCGAGGGCCCCAGCGAGTTGGTCGATCTCGGCGTCCGAGAGGGTGAGCGGCGGCATGATGCGCACGATCGCGGGATCCTTGGCGCCGCCCGCCAGGATGCCGCGGGCGAGCAGCTCCGGCAGGATCGCGCCGGCCGGCCGGTCGCAGCGCAGGCCGACGAGCAGGCCACGACCCTGGATCCCCGTCACCGGTCCGGTGCGGCACCGGTCCGCCAGGCGCTTCCCGGCCTCCTGCACCCGCTCGAGGGTCCCCGGCCGCTCCAGGAGGTCGACGACCGCCTCGGCCAGCACGCATGCCATGGGCCCGCCTCCGAAGGTGGTCCCGAGGTCCCCGGGAGCCAGGCCGTCGACCAGCTCGGGCCGGGCCAGCACCGCGGCCGCCGGGAACCCGCCGGCCAGGCCCTTGGCGAGGGTCACGACGTCCGGGACGATCCCGGCGTCCTCGAAGGCGAAGCGGGTCCCGCTCCGCCCCAGGCCGCACTGGACCTCGTCGGCGATCAGTACGATGCCTCGGGTCCGGGTCAGTTCCCGGAGGAACCCGAGATATCCGGCGGAGAGGTCGCGGGCGCCCTGCTGGCCCTGGATGGGCTCGAGGATCAGGGCTGCCACCTCCCGGGTCAGGGCATCCTCGGCGGCCGACTGGTCCTCCACCCGGATCCGGGTCACCGGGAAGGGAGTGCTCGGGAACGCATACCACTTCGAGCTCCCGTCGGTGACCGCGGCGGCGGCCGCGGTGCGGCCGTGGAAGCCCCCCTCCAGGGCCACCACCCGGGCCCGTCCGGTGGCGCGGAAGGCGAGGCGCAAGGCGTTCTCGTTGGCTTCGGCCCCCGAGTTCACCAGGAACACCCGGTCCAGTCCGGGAGGCGCGAAATCGGCGAGCCTCTCGATCAGGCGACGACGGGCCGGGACGTCCACCAGGTTGGTCTGGAAGAACAGGTCCTCGGCCTGTCGAGCGAGCGCCGCCAGCAGCTCGGGATGGCGGTAGCCGAAGAGGGCTACGGCATGCCCCCCGTAGCAGTCGAGCAGGGTCCGCCCGTCGGCCGTCCTCACGGTGCACCCGTCCCCCGAGACGATCTCGACCGGGAGCCGCGCGTAGACGGGGAACTCGCGGGATTTCGGCCGCGGCGCGGTCACGTCCACCCCGGGGCGGAGAACTCGAGCCCGGTCTCGGGCGAGAGGTCGAGGAGGCGGTTCATCCACTGGACCGCGCCCCCGGCCGCACCCTTGGTGAGGTTGTCGATCACCGAGACCACCACCGCGTCCCGGCCCTCGACATCGACCGAGAGATGGCAGCGATTGGTGGCGACCACGTCCTTCAAGCGGGGAGGCTCGTCCAGGACCGAGACGAAGGGGCGGGCCCGGTAGTAGGCGCGGGCGATCTCGCGGAGCTCCTCGGAGCTGGCGTCCCGGGTCAGCTCGAGGTGCAGGGTGGCGTGGATGCCCCGGGAGAAGGGACCCGAGTGGGGCACGAAGAGCACCCGGGGAGGTTCCCCGCCGAGTCGGGCCAGCAGGCGCTCCATCTCGGCGCGGTGGCGGTGCTGGAGCGGCTTGTAGGCGAACATGTTGGAGCCGCGCTCGGGCAGGTGGGTGGTGGCGGTGGGCGTCCGTCCGGCACCGGTGGCCCCGGTCACGCCGGTCACGGTGATCCGCGGTTTCGCCAGACCGGTCGCCTGGAAGGGCGCGGCGGCCAGGGTGACGGCGGTGGTGAAGCAGCCGGGATGGGCGATCGGGCCCCGGGGCGTCTCGATCTCGAGGTCGGGGAGCCCGCAGGTGAAGCGGTCCACGAGAGCCGGTGCTCCGTGGGGCTCCCGGTAGACCCGGGTCCACTCCTCGGCGCTCCCGAGGCGGAAGTCGGCCGAGAGGTCGACCAGGTGGAGCCGGGTGCCGCAGGCCTCCGCCGCCGACAGCAATCCCGCCAGGCGGGCGGCGCCTTCGCCGTGGGGCAGCGCGGAGAACACCGCGATCTCGCGGTCCGGCCCCAGTCCGGCGTCGAGACTGCCCGGATCCCCGAGGACGGCACCCGGCCAGGAGCTCCTCAAGTGGGGGAAGACCTCTTCGACCGGCTCCCCGGCCCGGGACGAGGACAGGGCCCCGGCCAGCCGCAGCACCGGGTGTCCGGCAAGGATCCGCAGCAGTTCGCCGGCGACGTAGCCGGTGGCGCCCAGGATGAAGGTGTCGATGGCCGGACGCGTCATGCCGGCGTCCCCGCGCCGGGGCCAGGCCGGATCCGGTCGAGCACCACCCGGGCGAGCTCGGTGGGTTGGCTGCGGGCGTTCCTCGCCGGGATCCCCAGCAGGGATTCGAGGACCTCGGTCCCGGCCACGTTGTCGGTGGTAGGTCCGGTCAGGACATGGGTCTCGATCCCGTACTCCTCGCGCATGCGGAGCACGCCGCCCCAGGCGCCCACCGGGTCGTTGGCGGCGAGCACCACCACGGTGAGAACGTCCCGCACCGCCTTGTCGGCCAGGATCGCCTGGACCCCGTAGCTCCCGAGCAGACCGTCTCCGAGCTCCACCACCAGCACGTCCGGCCGGTCCTCGGAGAGGGCGGTGATCATGCTGCGGGCCAGCGACGGGGCGGTGGCGTCGCTGGTGGTGACCACCCCGAAGTCGGTGAAGACCTGGGTGCGGCTGGCGCCGGCGTCCTCCATCGACAGCGTGTCGCGTCGGAGGCTCACGCCGGTGGCCTTGAAGGCGTTGACCCGGAGTCCGGTCCGGGTGAACTCCTGGATCAAAGCGGCGCAGGCGTAGGTCTTGCCCGCGTTCATGCAGGTGCCGACCACCACCACGATCGGGATGCCCCGGGCCTCGAGCCGGTCGCCCCGGGGGCTGGCGCCCTGGGTGATGTTGGCGGGGATGCCGATCCGTTCGCCCAGGTAGGGGAAGGAGAGCACCTGCCCCAGGACCTCGCACTCGAAGGGCGGACCCAGGTCCGGGTTCTGCCCGGTGCAGGAGCCGAGCACCCCGCCCAGGTTCAGGATCTGGATCCGGTCCCCGGTGGCCAGCCGGGAGGGGACGACCCCGGCGTAGCCCATCAGGGCGCGCCGGTGGCCGAGGGCACCGACCACCACGTCGCCGCGCTTGACGAGCGACATCCGGCCGCTCGGCAGCTCGACGGTGTTGTAGGTGCGCTTGTCGGTCAACACCCGGACCGCCACCACGTCCCCTTCGCGGCAGGGATACTCGTCGCTGACCCGCACCTCGCGGGCGATCTGGCAGTTCCTGGTGACGGAGGCCACCTTGTCGACGACCACGGGCCTCATGACGCATCGCCTCCCCGGTCCCGCCCGGCCCGTGCATGGAGCATGGAAGGCAGGGCCAGCAGGCGGGCGAAGCCCCGGGCGTCCTCGGGGGTCCACTCCCCGGTGGCCTCGCCGTAGACCGAGCGGCTGGCGTCCCGGAGCGAGTACCGGGAGGTCACGCCCTCCACGAACCAGCTCCCGGGCCGGAGCAGCAGGTGGACCTCGCCGGTGACCCGCTTCTGGCTCTCGAGGAACAACGCCTCGATGTCGCGGGCCGCGGGATCGAGGTGCTGTCCCTCATGGACCATGGCGCCGTAGGTGCCGGAGAGGGAGTCCTTGACCGACTGCTGGCGTCCGGTGAGGACCAGCTTCTCCAGCTCCCGATGGGCCGCGATCAGGAGATGGGCGGCCGGGGCCTCGAAGGCGACCCTCCCCTTCATCCCCAGGATGGTGTCGCCGAGGTGGATGCCGCGCCCGATCCCGAACCGGCCGCCCAGCCGGTTCAAGGAGGCGATCACCTCGATGGGTGCCGCCTCCTCGTCGTCGAGTGCCACCGGCTCGCCGGCCCGGAACCCGATGCGATGGCGTTCCGGGGCGGGCGAGGCCTCGAAGGCCCCCTTGCTCCAGACCCAGGCGTCCTCGGGGAGCGGATCGCGGGTCCCGGTGGTCTCCTTGCCGCCGATGGTCACGCCCCACATGCCGATGTTCACCGAGTAGGCGGCCCCGAAGGAGGGGACCGGGAGACCCCGGTCCTCGAGGTACTTCACCTCTTCGGCCCGTTGCAGGCCGAGGTCCCGGATCGGGGCGATCTCCTCGAGTTCGGGAGCCAAGGTACGGAGCGCCACCGCGAACCTCACCTGGTCGTTGCCGGCCGCGGTGCAGCCATGGCAGACGGCCCCGGCCCCCAGTTCCCGGGCCACCCGAGCCACCTCGCGGGCCTGGATCAGGCGCTCGCTGCCGACGCAGAGCGGATAGAGATGGCCGCGCAGTACGTTGCCCATGATCAGGAAGCGCAGCACCTCCCGGTAGAACGGCTCGCGGGCGTCGACCACCCGGTGGTCCCGGGCGCCCAGTCGGGCCGAGCGTTCGGCGAGCCGGTCCCGGTCGGCGGCCGAGAGCCCGCCTACGTCCACGGTCACCGTGACCACGTCGGCGTTCCGGGTCTCCCTCAGCCAGGGAACGCACCAGGAGGTGTCGAGCCCGCCGGAAAAGGCGAGGACGACGGTCGGACGCTTGGTCATGGGGCCCCTCTCTGGAAGTCTCCCCGGGGTGGGGTGGTGGCCGGCTCCTGGTTCAGGCCGATGCCAGGGCGGCGACGATCTCCTCGAGGCCGCGGCGCACCAGCACCTCGACCATGGCGAAGCGGTACTCCTTGGTGCTCCGGAGGTCGGTGATGGGAGTGGCCTTGGCCTGGGCCGCCCGCGCCGCCTTGCCGATCGCCTCGGCGTCGGGCCAGGTTCCCGTGAGCATGCGTTCGGCGTCCTCGGCCCGGTACACGACCGGGGCCGCGGCGCCGATCGCGATCCGCACGTCGGAGAGCTTCCCGTCCACTCGACGGGCCCGGACCGCGGCGTTCACCTTGGAGATCGACAGCGACTCCCGAGGCCCGAGCTTGAAGAAGCGCGCCTCGTGCGGCGCCGGGATGGGGAGCCGGAGCCCCCGGACCACCTCGCCGGGCTGGATCCCGGTCTTGCGGACGCCCGTCATGAAACGGGTCAGCGGCAGGGTCCGCTCGCCACTCCGGCTGGTCAGGACCACCTCGGCGTCGTAGATCATCATCACCGGGATCGAGTCGCCGGCCGGCGAGGCGTGCGAGACGTTGCCCCCGATGGTGCCGAGCGCCCGGATCTGGGGCGAGCCGAAGGCGAAGGCACAGGGCAGGAACCCGGGGAGGTAGGTGCGGGCCAGCTCGCTCCGGTAGAGCCGCTGCCAGGTGACCGTGGAGCCGATCCACAGGTGGTCGGACCGGACCTCGAGATCGCCGAGGTCGGGGATCCGGGAGATGTCGATCCAGGTGGTCCCGAGGTGGTGCCCCATGCGGGCCGCCACCACCAGGTCGGTGCCGCCTGCCAGCAGCCGGTACTTGCCTCCGGTAGCCTCGATCGCGTCCCAGAGTTCGGGGAGGGAGCGGGGGCGCTCCATGGACACATCGAACACCGGCGCTCTCCTCACTCCCGGTCCGGATCTCTCCGGCGGTCCTCGGACACCGGCCGCCAGGACGGTCACGGGGAAGCCGCGAGCGACCTGCAGGGCCGCCCTCACCGTACCGCGGACGCGGACCGCGGGTTCAAGGTCCCGGGACCACCACCGGCGCCAGCCACAGCGTCCCCCGGGCCCGGTCGACCTGGAGCTGGTAGATCGCCCGCCCCGGGTCCGACCGGCGCAGCCGTTCCACCACGCCTTCCGAGATCCGGGCGATCCGGACCGGCTCCCGGGGGTCGGGGGAGGGGATCCGCCACCGGTGCACCCAGGAACCGATGGCCGCGAAGCGGGCCACGGCCACGGGGGAGGAGGGGTGCCAGAACAGGTAGGGATCGGGAGCCAGTACCACGGCCGGTTGCACCGGGGCCCCGTCCACCACCGCGTAGATCTCCGCCCGCATGGCCGCGGAGTCGTGGAGTGCCAGGAGATTGACCACCGTGAAGGGGAGATTGCCGACCAGACCTCCCGCCAGCACCGACAGGGCGACCCCTGCGTCGAGCCTCCGGAGGCGGAACCAGGCGAGCAGGCGACGAGCCCCCAGCGCCCCGGCCAGGGCCAGGGGTACGACCGCCTCGGAGTAATGGATGGGACCCACGACATGGATCCCGATGTCGGAGTGGAGCACGCCGATGGCGAGCAGGGTCGCCACCCCTGCGAGCAGCAGCCGGGCCTCCCGGCGTCGCTGGCCCCCGAGCCAGGCCAAGGGGAGCCCGAGGGGGCCCAGGAACCAGATGCAGAGCAGGAAGAGGTTGAACCCGGCATTGGCGCCCAGCCGTTCCACCAGGGTCGCGGGCCCCACGTAGTCGGTGCCGAACACGCCGGGCGCGAAGCGCGGGTGGAGCAGGGCAGAACCGGTGATCGCCCGGTTGTGGGCGAAGTAGGCGGCGAGCGGGATCATGGCCGCCAGGAGCAGGCAGCGGGCCCGGCGCGCCCCGCCCGGTTCTCGGGCCAAGGCCGGCATCAGCACCGTGGCGAGGAGCGGCAGGGTGAGTCCGATGGTCTCGGCAGGCCGGGTCACGAAGGCTGCGCCCAGGAGCAGCCCGAGCACCGCGTAGTCCCGATCCCGGTCCCGGGCGCGAGCTTCGAGCCAGGCCCACACGACCGCCGCGATCAGCGCACGCGACACGGTATGGGCGTGGGTCACCGGCGAGAGCAGGGTCGCCATGGGCGAGGCCAGGAATACGACCAGGACCAGGACCGCGGCCGCGCCCCCGGCGAGACGGCGAGCTGCCAGTGCCAGGAACAAGAGCGGCAGAGCCGCGGCCAGCATGAAGGGGAAGTCGGGATCGGGTCCGGCCAGGCCCAGCGCCCACACCACCTTCACGCCCAGGTGGTCGAAGGAGGCGGTGAGGCCGTCGCGTTCCACCAGGCAGAGCCGGTTGAAGTCCTCGGCCGGCTCCGGGAACACGCCCGAGAACCGTCCTTCCGCCAGCAGGCGACCCCCATGGAGGGCGGACTGCTCGTCGTCGGTGATCGGCAGGTCCAGGAGCGCCACCGATCGGACCACCCTGGCTCCGATCGCGTAGAGGAGGCACCCGGCCAGGAGCGGCACGCCGGCCCCCTTCGCCAGGCGCGACGACCCGGTCCGCAAGGCCGCCGCCAGCCTCGGACCCGACCGGGGCGAGAATCCGTAGCCCGCCAACAGTCCGGCCGGGAAGAGCAGGTAGGCGAGCGCGGCCCAGAGCTGCAACTCCCCGGTCGAGCTGTTGTCGAACCGCGGGAAGTACCGGATCGCCAGCCCGGGCACGGTATGGACGAGCCCGAAGAAGGCGATCGCCAGGACCAGCGCGACCAGGAGTGCGTCCCGATGGGGGGGAGCCAGCGGCGCCTCGGGCGCCGCCGCCGGATCGCTCACGGGTAGCGACCGCGCAGCAGGGTGGCCACCGCGTCGAGGTAGGGCGTGACCACCAGGAAGTGCACCACCATGCCGAAGCCGAGTGCCCGGAGGTTGGTACTGCCCTCGTCGTCCTCCTCGCGCTTGGAGCGATAGCCCCAGGCGTAGACCAGCGGGAGCACCAGGTCCTTCACCCAGATCAGGACCAGCACCGGGGGCAGGTAGCGGAACGGGGTCCCGTCCACGAACCGGAGCACCAGGTCGGCCAGTCCGGCGCCGGCATAGAGGTCGGTCCACCAGGAGGAATCGCGGACGCAGAGGTAGCCGGCCGCCACCAGCCACCCGAGGCACAGTCCCAGCGCCCGGGCCAGCACCCACTGGAAGGTGCGGTCCGAGTCGAGGATCACCAGGGCGAAGACCGCGGCCAGGGCGGTCAGGGCCAGGCGGAGCTGGCGGGCCGGGTTCGGGGACTTCTCCACGGGATGCCTCCTCGGGTGCCGGACCCTCCCAGGTGTAGCCCTTGCCCCGGCCGGGAGCAAGCCGAGTCGGGTGCCGGAGGGCGGTGGCGTGCCGGTTCCTGCCTCATCCCCGCCAGCAGTAGACCTTGTAGTACCAGGTCTCCACGTCCTGGTGGCGGATCTCTCCCCAGGGGTCCTCGTAGCTCACCACGATCTTGATCCGCACTACCCGGTCGTAGAGGTCGCGCATCATCGGGTGGTCCTTGAAGACATGCCGGAAGACCTCCCCGGGCGAGATCATGATCGGCAGCACGGTGGGATCGGGCAGGGCGAAGACCCCCAGGCGCTCCTCGTCGTCCCGGCTGCCCTTCGCATGGTGGTCCACCACCATGTGGACCCCCACGATCGAGAGCGGCAGGATGTCCTTGGACCCGACCTTCAGGTGGAAGCGGATCCGCCCGCCGCCCAAGGCTCCCTGCCCGCCATGCAGCCGCTCCCACCGGACCCGCCCGTCCTCCTGCCCGACTTCCTCCTCGGCCCAGAGTTCGAGGTCGAAGAAATCGCCGTACATGGCGTCGGCCGGCCGCCCCGCGAACGGGTCGTACCCGGTGCCGGCCAGCGGATCCCCGGTCAGCGCCAACCGCTCCGCCATGAGATGCTCGTCGTTGGCGGGATGCTGGCGACGCAGGTAGTTCTCGAGCGGCTCGGGGCAGTCGTCCTTGCCGGCGGTGAACCCCAGGTCCTCGAACCGCACCTCGTCGATCCAGTCCTGCTTCACCCAGGCGCAGAACTCGTCCCGGTTGTTCAGTCGGATCACGATCCCGTCGGGGACCTCCCAACGCTGGAAGTCGAGCCCCCGGTCGCGCCGGATGTGGTCTTCCTTCAGGGATGCCCGGGTGCTGCGGTCCTGGCCCAGGGCATACCAGCCCTTCTGCAGGCGACTCTTGATCCCGTCCCCCGGCCGCTTGTAGCGGGTGGTGATAACCGTGTCGCTGACGAAGGCGAGCTGCTTTGGCGCGAATTTGTAGGGCAGCACCCGGGGCGCCGCCTCGAGTCCGCGAGCGCCGCAGAGGAAGGCGAGGACGAGACCGATCCACGATCCCGGCAAGCCGCCTCCGCCGGGGAACCCGCTCCCGGCATGGCCGCGGGCCCGGCACCCGGGGAGCGCCTGGCTGCCTTCCCCCGCGCTCAGACCCGCGTCGCCACCCGGGTCGAGGTGCGGGCCCGGAGGTCGAGCGCGGCCTTCCGCACCGAGGCCAGGATCTTCTGGTAGCCGGTGCAGCGGCAGAGATTGCCCTGCAGGCCCTCGAGGATCTCGGCGTCGGTCGGGTCCGGCTTCTCCTGGAGGAGGGCATGGACCGCCACGATGAAGCCCGGGGTGCAGAAGCCGCACTGGACCCCCGCCTCGGTCACGAAGGCCTCCTGCACCGGGTGCAGCGACCCGTCCGGTTCCAGCACGCCTTCCACCGACACGATCTCCCGGCCGTCGGCCTGGCAGGCCATCATCAGGCAGGAGGCCGCCGGGGCCCCGTCCACCATCACCGTGCATGCCCCGCACTCCCCGGCCGCGCAGCCCTCCTTGGAGCCCGTCATGAAGAGCTCGCGCCGGAGCGCTTCCAGGAGCGTGGCTCCCACCGGGAACTCCCGCTCGACCCGCTTCCCGTTCAAGGTGAACCGCGTCATGAGGCGCTTCATGCCCGACCTCCCTGGCGGGCCGGGAGCCCACCCCAAACGTCTTCCGGTCTGAGGGGTAGCCGTCGGAGCCGGACGCCCACGGCGTTTTGGATGGCGTTCGCCACGGCGGGAGCCATGCCGATGAGCGGCGGCTCCCCGAGCCCCTTGGCACCGAAGGGTCCTTCCTCGTAGGGCTTCTCCAGGATGATGGCCCGGTACTTGGGCGCATCGGACGCGGTCGGGAGGATGTAGCCCGCGAAGCTGGTATTACCCAGCTTCCCCTCGTGGATCGGCATGTCCTCGAACAGCGCGTAGCCCAGACCCTGCAGGTTCCCGCCCTCGATCTGTCCCTCCGCCTGCTGCGGATTGATGGCCCGTCCGATGTCGTGGGCCGAGGTGCACCAGAGGAGCTTGACCTCCCCGGTCTCGACGTCGACCTCCACCTCGACCGCGTTGGCCGACCAGGTGTAGCAGGCGTAGGCGTCGCCCTGGGTCTTGCCGTCCACGGTGATGGTGGGAGCCACGTACCAGCCCTGCTCGCTCATCTTGAGTCTCGCCTTGTAGGCGGCGACCACCACGTCGTCGAAGGAGACCGTCTTGTCCCCGTGCCGGAACACGCCGTCCCCGCCCGTGACCTTGGACGGGGCCGCGCCGAGCATCGAGGCGGCCTTGCCCACCAGGGCGGCCCGGAGCGGCTTGCAGGCATCGAGCACGGCGTTCCCCGACATGACGGTGGTGCGGGAGGCCACGGTGGGACCCGAGTCGGGGACCCGGGTGGTGTCGGTGTCGACCAGGTGGACCCGGTCGTAGCGGCAGCCCAGGGCCTCGGCCGCGATCTGGGCGATCACGGTGCGAGCGCCCTGGCCCACCTCGGTGTTGCCGATCGCCACGATCACCGAACCGTCGTTCTGGATCTGGACGTGGCTCGCCGCCCGGTCCAGGTAGTTGCCGGCGGCCCCCAGGCAGACCCCGTAGTGGCTGGCCGCGAACCCGATGCCCCGCCGCTTCCTCCCGGTCAGAGGCCCCAGCTTGCGGACCCGGTCCCAGCCCGACTCCTCCCGCACCCGTTCGATGGCTTCGGTGAGCCCGCAGGACTCGGTGACCAGCTGGTTGGTGGCGGTCCGGTCGCCCGGGCGCAGGGCGTTCTTGAGGCGTAGCGACACCGGGTCCATCCCGAGTTCCTCGGCGAGTTCGTCGATCAGGGACTCCTGGCCGAAGCAGACCTGGGGCTGGCCGAAGCCCCGGTAGGCGCCGCAGGGGACGGTGTTGGTGGCGACCGCGAACCCGTCCACCCGGACGTTGTCGATCCGGTACGGGCCGGTGGCGTGCACGATCCCCCGGAACAGCACCACCGGCGACAGCGTGGAATAGGCCCCGCCGTTGATCCGGTAGCGCACCTGGCAGGCGGTCAGCGTCCCGTCCTTCTTCGCCCCGTAGCGGACCCATGCCCGGCCCGGGTGGCGCTTCGACATGGTGACGAAGTCCTCCTCCCGGCCGTAGATCAGCTTCACCGGGCGCTGGGTGACCCAGGCCATGAGCGCGGCATGGGCCGCCACCACGCTGGGCACGTCCTCCTTGCCGCCGAAGCCGCCGCCGGTGGGCGCCTGCACGATGCGGACCCGGTTCTTGGGGATCCCCAGGCCCATGGCCACCGCGTCATGGACGTAGTAGGGGCACTGCAGCGACCCGGTCACGCTCATCCCGCCCTGGCTCTCGGGGAAGGCGATCATCCCCTGGCACTCCAGGTAGGCGTGGCACTGGTAGCCGACCTCGTACTCCTTCTCGACCACGAGCTCGGCCTCGGCGAAACCGCGGGAGAGGTCGCCCCGTTCCACCACGTAGCTCCGGTAGCAGTTGTCGGCTCCGTAGACCAGGACCTCCTTGCTGCGCAGCGCCTCGTCCATGTCGAAGACGGCCTTCAGGGGCTCGAGGTCGAGCTTCACCAGCTCGGCGGCGCGCCTGGCGATCTCCGGCGTCTCGGCCGCCACCAGGGCGATGGCCTCCCCGTGGAAGCGGGCCACGTCCTCGGCCAGGATGGGGTGGTCCTGGAAGACCAGCGGGATGCGGTTGGTCCCCGGGACGTCCCGGGCGGTCAGCACCCGGACCACCCCCGGGAGGGCCTCGGCGGCCCGGGTGTCGATCCCCCGGATCCGGCAGTGGGGGTGCGGCGAGCGCACCGTGGCGCCGTGGAGCATGGCGTCGACGCCCATGTCGTCGACGAAGCGGGCCTGGCCCGTCACCTTCTCGGGGCCGTCGATCTTGACGGCCCGGGAACCCACGATGGTCTCGGCCAAGGGAACCTCCCCGGCGGAGCGTATCAGAAGACGCTCTCCCGCGAGACCAGGTCGAGCGGGCGACCGGGCTCGGGGGACCCGACCGCGTCAGCCTTTCCCGGGAGGGCCGGCCGGCGATCGCACCCAGATCTCGAGCGGGAGACCGGTCCCGGGCACCGGATGCGATGCGACCAGCGTGTAGCCCGGGAGGACGGACTCGATGGCCTCCAGCATGCGGCGCTGTCCCCCGGGCTTGCCTCCCCGGAAGGTGGCCTCGAGCGTCGTCAGGAGCTCCTCGGGCATGCGCAGGATCACGATCGCGGCGGGAGGCGTCTCGACCAGGGCGCGGGCCTCCCGTTCCGCCAGCTCGTCGGGACAGACGTCCATCCAATAGATGAGGGCCTTCCCGAAGGGACGTCGATCCCCCAGCACATGGACCATCGGCATGTGGGGGAAGGCCAGGATCGCGTCCCCGGGCCGGGTCCGCTCCGCCAGCACCCGGGCCAGCTCGTCGTAGATCGCGGTCGACCGGGACGAGAGCCGCATCCCCGCGAGCACCGGATGGGAGGGGGCCACTCGGGCCGAGACCACCGGCGGCTCGCTCCAGTAGCCCCAGATGTAGGGGTACCGGTGCTTGCGACACACCGCCAGGCCGATCAGCAGGAAGGCCGAGAGGGCGACCGCGCGTACCCGGGTCCGGGATCCGAACCGGCCCGGGGAGGGCACCAGGAGGTCGGCCCCGTAGACGGCCAGCGCGGGAAGCAGCATGGGCTCGAAGGCTGCCCAGGAGAACGAGGAGGCGGCCGCCGCGGCGAAGCCGTAGCCGGCCATGAGGAGCCGATGGCGGCACCCCTCGTCCTCTTTCCCGCGGAGCACCGGAGGCAGCGACCGCAGCGCGGTGAGGAGGGTGCCGAGCACCGCCAGGTAGACGGCGATCAAGTTCGGGGTCCGGGAATCGATCCCGCCGAGCCAGGCGACCCGCGCCCCGGCCGCCGCGGTGGCCAGGAACAGGAGCGTGGTCAGCGGCCGGGCCGCGGGATACGGACCCCGGGGCGAGGGGACCAGGCGGGTCGCCTCCAGTGCGGCCAGGACCGCCAGGGCCCACAGGAGGCAGGTCAGGAGCTGTTCGAACGCGGCCGTGGAGACGAGCGGCCGGAGCAGGACCGTGAGGAAGCCTCCCTTGGCGGCGGGTCCCTTCAGGAAGGCCTGGTCCACGAATGCCTGGAAGGCGCCGTGGTGGACCAGCCACAGCGAGGCCACCACCACCGGGATCGCGGCCCCGAACAGTTGCACCGCGGCGGGTCGTACCGCACCGACGGGACCCGAACGCCGGAACTCGAGGCAGACCGCCAGCCCCATCCCCGCCGCCAGCAGCACCAGGCCGTTGCTCTGCTTGGTCACCAGGTTCAGGCCCAGGATCACGCCGGCCAGCAGCCACCACCGGTCCCGCGTCCCGGGTCCGGCTTCCAGGGCCCGGGCCGAGGCCAAGCCGGCGAAGACCGTCCAGATGCATGTCTGGTAGGTGTACCAGCCGGGATAGTCGGCGATGTCGCCCTGGGAGGCGAACCATGCGGCCAGGCTGGCCAGGGCCGCGATCGGACCCGGGGCCACCCGGCGAACCCAGCGATGGAGAGCGAGGGCGGTTGCCGCCCGGAACAGGACCCCGGACGCCAGGAAGGCGATCCAGTACGGACCCGCCAGCCGGGAGAGGACCAGGCCCCAGAGCACGTACCCGGGCGTGATCGCCAGGAAGTAGTCGCGATAGGGGAGTCGCCCCCGCTCGAACTCGGCCGCGAAGTGGAGCTCGAGGCCCTGGGTAGGGGAGAGGGAACGGTTCCACCAGGGCGCCATGAAGACCAGGGCGGCGACCACCACGAAGAGATCCCACCGGTCGAGACCGGGAGGCTGCTTCGCCGGGGCGCGCCCCGGTGCCTGGTCGGCGCTGGTCACGGGCTCACCCGGACTCAGGATCCGTCGAGCGGCGTGACCCGGTGGGCCACGAGGAGCTGGTTGCGGTTGGAGTCGGTGAGGGTCTTGTCGTCGGGGGCCGCCAGGTAGCGCCCCTCGACCAGCAGGGTCTCCTCTTCGACCAGGTCCTCCACGTCGGACTCCCGGAGCAGCACGTCGATTCCCAAGGCACCCTCGCTCAGGGTGGCGAGGATCAGGCCCTTCATGTCCGGACGTCCCGCCAGCACCCGCACATGCGGTTCGAGGTCCCGGCGACGCGCCCCCAGGCGTCCCTGGACCCGGATCCGGGTGCCGGAGCGCCGGCTGCGCTGGGCGGGACTGGCGAGGAAGAGTTCCTGCATCCCCAGCTCCTCGACGTCGGCCATCTCCTCCTCGTCGGTGACCGCGAACGGGTCGGGACCCGCAGCCGGCGGCGGCGTGGCCGGAGGCGGGGAGACCGGGGTCCGGGTGGGGTCTGGCCGGGAAGGAACGGGAGCGGGTTCGTCCCCGAACTCCGGGTCGTCGTCAAGTCCGAGGTCGTCGTCGCGATCGTCGAGGTCGGGAGGCCGGACCTCCGGGGTGGTACCCGGATCGGGATCGGGCCGTTCGACCCGGGCGAGGTCTCCGGGGGTCTCGTCCTCGAGGTCCTCGTCGTCGAGGGTCAACGGCTCGGGATCGGGATCGCTCCGTCGGGGGCGAGGATCGACCCCCGGTCGATAGCCTCCGTACCCGGCCGGATCGTCGGGCCCCTCCTCGGCGTCCGCCAGGTCCGGCGCCTCCAGGGGGACGACCCCGACCCGTGCCATGCGCAGCGGGGAGCCGTAATAGCCGACGCCCTGTGGGCCGCGCAGGGCATCCTCGTCGGCGGGATCGCCGCCCAGGTGTTCCCCGGAGAGCACTTGTCCGCCGCCCAGGCGCTCCCTCGGCGCTCCCATCACGGCTCCGTCGGAACGGGCCGCTTCCTCGATCCAGTCGATGCGCCGCTGGGCCGCCTGGGTCCTCGACGCATGGGCGGTCTCCCGGACCCGGGCGTCGCGGACCCGGCTACCCAGGGTCGGCTCGAAGGGCTTCCCCTCGACCCGTCGGTACCGGCCCACGCCGCCGTCCCCATCCAGGGCGCCGTCGACGGGTGGATCGTCGCCCCGCCGCCAGCCGGGTCCGGGGCGCTGCCAGCGCCCGAAGCCGACCGAACCCGTGAGGATGTCGGGGCCGTGCTCGCCGGGATCCCAGGGCACCGGCCCGACCGCCGAATCGAGGAGCGCCTCGGCGGGCCGCCGGGGAGGGTGGGGTGCCGGATCCCAGCCCTCCAGGTCGCGCACCAGGTGGTGCAGGTTCTCGATCGCCTCCGGGAGGAACCCCCGGGAGACCAGCACCGCGCACTTCTTGCGCACGGCCCGATAGGGTTCGACGTCGACGCCCAGGCCGTCGAGTTCCTCGATCCGCCTCCCGGCGCGCTCGTCCCAGCTCTTCGCCTCGGCTCCGAGGTCCCGGGGCGGGGCCGAGCCGAGCAGCAGGGAGGTGGCACCGGCCAGCACCATGCCCAAGCCGGACCGGAGTCCAGGGAGGGCTAGGGCAGGGGGGCGTCGTCGCGGGCGGCGGAGGGGAGATCGCATGGTGGGTCCCTAGGAACCATCGTCCTCCTTGGGGCCCTGCCCCAGCCGAAAGCCCCGCATCGGCGGGGCCGTCTTGCACGATCCTGCCTTCCTCATCGGACCTCGCCGAGTTCGACCAGGAGATACCGAAAGGACCCGACCCGTCCGAAGGGGCGGTCGGTGGCATCGACCCGAGCGAGCACCCGGGCCCTGGGGATTTTCGGATCGGGGTCTGCGGAACCGCTCGTGGGCATCGCCACCAGCAGAGCGGTGACTCCTTCGGCGCGCGCCCGGGCCAGTCCCGTGGGTCCCGCCGGGAGCGGACCCAACCAGGGGAACCGGCCCAGGGCCGCCACGAACAGCCCCATGGCGTTGGGCGGTGCCGAGGGCTCCGGCGACCAGGAGGCCAGCGCCGTCACCGGTCGACCCGCGGCCGCGTCGGCCAGCTGCCCTGCGATCCGGGCCTGGAGCGGCCTCTCCATGCCGATTCCCAGGACACCGACGCGGAGGAAGGCGGCCATCGCGCCCCAGCCGGCGACCAGCTGGGCGCCGACGCGCACTGCCCGTACCCGGGACGGCTCGGCGGGCTCCGGCGCCCCCGCGCCCGGAAGCCCGGCCAGGGCCAGCAGCAGGGCCCAGCCCGGCAGCCCGTAGCGGGTGGCGAAGAACGCCGGGGCGTAGACCAGGAGCAGGGCGCCAAGGCCGATCCCGAGGACCCGGGCCGGCTCCGAGACCGGTCGCCGGAGGATCCCGAGCCAGGCACCGCCCAGGATGGCGGCCAGGAGCTGGAGCCCGACCAGGTCCACGGCGCCGAGCTCGACCAGGGCGGCCCGCAGCGAGAGGGCCGAGAAGGAGAGCTGGCGGACCAGGGTCGAGGAGTCCTGGAACGGCGACCACAGGGTGTAGTCCATCTCCTCGGGACACTCCCAGGAGGTGATGCGTCCCGGCCGGGGCCGGTGGAAGGCGGAGAACGTGGGATGCCCGGTGACGGTGTCGTACCCGAGTCCTGGGCGACCCTGGGCGGGCGAGAGCAGCGCATGGTTCAAGGCCGCACTGGTGGCGAAGGTGGGGCGCCCGTGATGCCAGGAGAGCACCAGGATCCATGGCAGGAGCAGGGCCGAGGCGGCCGTTGCGGAGGTCGCCAGGGAGGCTCCCAGCCCGGCCTTCCCCAGTCGGCCCCTGCGGGCGCGATCGAGGCGGGACCCGAGCACCAGCAGGGTCGCCAGCGGGAGTCCGGCCCCCTTGGCGAAGGCCGAGACCGCGATCAGGATCCCGATCCGGCGATCCCGGGCCGGGTCCACGATTCCCTGGGCCTCCTCGATCAACCAGGCGGAGATCCAGACGATGGCTGCCCCCAGGGCCAGATCCCCGGTGTAGTAGGTCCCGCACCAGAAGGCGGCGTGGAGCGCCATGGACGCCTCGAGGAGCGAGGCCAGGGCGCCCCCGATTCCGGAGGCCGCGAACAGGCGGACCGAACCGGCGAGCAGGGCCGCACCGGAAGCCAGCAGGACCGATCGGCAGGCCGCTTCCGCCGGGATCCCGGCAGCCAGGAAGGGGACGAGGAGCCAGCTCGAGAGAGGTCCCCAGTAGCCGGTGATCGCCAGCTCGAAGCGTCCCGCCAGGTAGTGGCGCGCCACCTCGACGACCGCCACCTGGTCGGGATCCATGATCCATGCCTGACGGACCGCCAGGACGCCCCCGACCAGGGCGAAGAGGAGGTAGCAGGGGCGCATCGCACGAGTGTAGCGCCGGGGTACCGCGACGGGATCCCCGTCCCACGCAAGGGTGTCTTGCAACGCGGCCCTCGTCCCTCCACACTGATGGCCCGGATCCGCCCCCCTCCCGGCCAGGGCAGCGGCCTATCGGATCCGCCGGAGGTGTCGCTCGTGGTGCCCTTCCTCGATCTGCCGGCCCAGGTCCGGTCGCTGCGCGGCGAACTCGAGGCGGCGATCGGTCGGGTCCTCGACACCTGCCAGTTCACGCTGGGCTCCGAGGTGGCCGCCTTCGAGGAGGAGTTCGCCCGCTTCGTCGAGGTGCCGCATGCGATCGCGGTGAACAACGGGACGAGTGCCCTCCACCTCGCCCTGTTGGCGGCCGGGGTCGGACCGGGCGACGAGGTCGTGACCACGCCGCTCACCTTCACGGCCACGGTGGCGGCGATCGTGTACACGGGCGCGACCCCGGTGTTCGCGGAGGTCGACCCCGATACCCTGCTCCTCGACCCCGACGCGGTCGAAGCCCGCATCGGGCCGAAGACCAAGGCCCTCCTGCCTGTCCACCTCTACGGACAGTGCGTCGACATGGATCCGTTCCTCCGGCTCGCCGACCGCAACGGCGTGGTCCTCATCGAGGACGCGGCCCAGGCCCACGGAGCCAGGGACCGCGGCCGGCGGGCAGGTTCCATGGGGCGGATGGGGTGCTTCAGCTTCTATCCGGGCAAGAACCTGGGAGCCTGCGGCGAGGGGGGTGCGGTGACGACCCGGGATCCGGCCATGGCGGAGAAGATCCGACTGCTCCGGGACTGGGCCCAGCCTCGCCGGTACCACCATGTCTCGCTCGGCTTCAACTACCGGATGGAGGGCTTCCAGGGAGCGACGCTCCGGGTGAAGCTCCGGCACCTGGAGGCATGGAACGAGGCCCGTCGCCGCCATGCCGAAGGTTACGACCGGGCCTTCGCGGAGAGCACCCTGGAGCGGGTGGGCCAGAGGTCGGAGGCCGAGTCCGTGCACCACCTCTACGTGGTGCGCCATCCCCAGCGGGATGCCCTGCGTACCCACCTGGAGGCCAAGGGAATCCAGTCCGGGCTCCACTACCCGGTCCCCTGCCATCTCCAGCCGGCCTACGCATCCCTCGGGCACCGGGCCGGGGACTTCCCCAATGCCGAGACCGCGGCGGCCGAGGTCGTCTCTCTCCCGATGTTCCCGGAACTCTCCGAGGCCCAGCGGGAAGAGGTGGTCGAGGCGGTCCGGTCCTTCCAGGGCTGACCAGGCGCCTCGGGGCCGGTCGAGGTCCGGGGCGGTACCCTGGCGACCGGATGGACCGCCCCGAAGCCCGTACCTTCCCTGCCTCCTGGCTCCCCATGGGACTCGGCCTCGCCCTGGGCCTGCTGGCCGGCTTCCCGCTCCGCTTCCTGGTCGGGACCGATCTCACCTGCTACCTCCTGGCGGCCCGGGACTACGCCTCGGGGGCCTTCGGCCTGGCGGTGAGCCCCTACTGGTCCCCGCTCCTCTCGTGGCTCACGGTTCCCGCCACCTGGCTGGGGATCGCTCCCCACCTCCTGGCCCATACCTGGGGAGCGGTGGGTCTCGGGGCGCGTGCCTGGGCTGCGAGCCTTCTGGCGGAGCGCCTCGGCGCGTCCCCGGGAGCGGTCCTCGGCTCAGGGATCCTGGTGGCCCTGGCGGGAGCAGTGGACGTCCATCGCGCCTCCGACCAGTGGATGGGAGCTCTCTTCCTCGCCTTCCTGGCGCTCTTCATGCCCGCCCGGGAGGCCGCCGCGCCCCGGGACGCACCCGTCCTCCCGGGGGCCCTGGCAGGGCTCGCCTATCTGGCCAAGGCCGCCGCGCTCCCCCATGCCCTCCTGGTTGCAGGGGTCGATCTCGGGCTCCGGCGCAGGGGACGGGACTTCGCATGGTTCCTGCTCGGCCTGGCCCTGCTGGCGGGTCCATGGATCCTGGTCCTGTCTCTCCGTTCCGGCACCCCCACCCTGGGAGCGGCGGGGAGCGTGAACCTCCGGGCCTTCGCACCCGATGGCCGGCCCGAGTGGCATCCCTACTTCCAGGCCACCCGACTCATGCCCCCGCCCCAGGGCCGCATGCATGCCTGGCAGGTCCCCGAGACCCATCCCTACCCGGAGCTGTCCGGGCTCGCCTCCCCCCCGGGCCTGGCCGCCCTGCGCCGCAGGTTCCGCGAGGGGCTCTGGCGGGCCCTTCGGACGGTCTCCGGTCCCGACACCGATGCCTTGTGCTTGCGCCTGCTGGCCTTGGCCGGCCTGGTAGCCACAGCCCTGGGTGGGAGTCGGGCCCTCTTCGCCGATCGCCATCAGGCCAGGCTGCTCCTGGCGGCTGTGGTCTCCGGGGTGGTCCTCTACCTCCCGGTGGTCAACGACCAGGACCGCTACTACTGGGTGGCGCGCGATCTGCTCACGGTGGCCGCGGTGGTGGGTGCCGCCCGGCTGGCCGCGGCGGCTGCCGACCCGGTGTCGGCCGGCCGGCGTTCGGTCCTGCTGCTGGGGATCTCCCTGGCCCTGCCTCCCGCCATCGGCCTCCTCGCGCTGGTGGCGCGTCCCCCGGTGGGAGAGGCGACCGTCCTCCTGGCCGCCCGGCTCAGGGCCTCCGGGATCGAAGGCCCGATGGCCGGCAGTCGCTTCCAGGCCCTGGTGGTGGCCTACCACCTGGATGTCCCCTTCCAGGGTGTTCCGGACCTCCGGTCGCGTCGGGATCTCCGCAACGACCTGGAAACCGCCGGTACCCGGACCCTGCTGGTCTGGGACGAGGATCCGCTGGCGCGGCTGGTCGAGGGCGAGCCCGGATTCCATCGCATCCTCGCCGCCCCAGGGGAAGGCGGAGCCCAGGTCTCCGCCTACCGGATCGCCTTCCGGGATCGGGAGGGGCCTGCCGGCGACGGCCCGGGCCCGGCAAGTACACTGGTGACGCCAGGGGAGTCGGCCCCCCAGGAAGGGAGCGAATGAGTCCGCAGCCCGTGGGAGTCGGGATCGTGGGATACGGGTACTGGGGGCCGAACCTGGTCAGGAACTTCCAGGAGGCGCGCACCACCCGGGTCGCCGGTATCTGCGAACGGGACCCGGGTCGACGCGCCAAGGCCGCCACTTCGGCGCCGGGGATCCCCGTGGTGGCCGACCTCGAAGAGCTGCTGGCATTGGCGGAGGTCGAGGCCGTGGCCATCGCGACGCCGGTCCGCAGCCACCATGCCCTGGCCCGCCGGGCCCTCGAGAGCGGGCGGCATGTGTTCGTGGAGAAGCCGTTCACCTACACCGCCGAGGAGGCCCTGGACCTGATCCGGCTGGCGCGCCGGCAGGACCGGCGGATCATGGTGGACCACACCTTCGTCTACACCGGCGCGGTCATGAAACTCCGGGAGATCACCCGGGCCGGGGATCTGGGCGAACTCCTGTACTACGACTCGGTACGGATCAACCTGGGCCTGTTCCAGCCGGACGTCGACGTGATCTGGGACCTGGCGCCGCATGACTTCTCGATCCTCGACCATGTGGTCCCGACGCGGCCCCAGAGGATCTCGGCCATCGGGTCCTCGCATGCTCCCTCGGGCCACAGCGATCTCGCCTACGTCACCCTGGACTTCGGCTCCGGCTTCCTCGGCCACCTGCACCTGAACTGGCTGGCGCCCGTAAAGGTCCGTCAGATCATGATCGGCGGCTCGCGCAAGATGGCCGTGTACAACGACGTGCTCCCCGACGAGAAGATCCGGATCTACGACCGGGGGATCCAGGTGGAGTCCCGTCCTCTCGCCGAAGCCGGAGGCGACGAGGAACGGGAACGGCGCTACCAGACCATGATCTCGTACCGTACCGGCGACGTGCATGCCCCGTGGCTGGACCGGACCGAGGCGCTCCATCGGGAGTGCAAGGCCTTCGGGCATGCGATCCGGAGCGGCGAGCCCATCGAGACGGATTCCATCGCCGGCCTCCGGGTGGTCCTCATGCTGGAGGCGGCCTCCCGTTCCCTCCAGGCCGGCGGAGGGTTCGTGGCGATCGACTGGGACCTGCTGGAGTCGGCGAGCGGGTAGAGCCCTCCCGAGGACGCCGGATCGCGAGGACCGGGAGACCGGTTCTGGTACCCTCTCCGGGCACGGGAAGGGGCTGCTTGGGCACACCGGGATCGCTGGTCTGCGGGTTCTGCGGGCGGGCGATGCCCGGCGGACCCCGTCCGGTCGGTGCGGTGCTCGCATGTTCCGGGTGCGGACTCCGCCAGGTGGTGGACTCCCGGGGAGGACTCCGGGTCCACGACGTGGTCGCCTCCCTGGACACCGCCATCGAGTCGACGACCGGTGGGGGAACCGGGGGAGCCGGGGCAATTCCCGGCTACCGGGTCGTCCGCAAGATCGGCCAGGGCGGCATGGGGGTGGTCCTGGAGGCCGACCAGATCTCGCTCGGCCGCAAGGTGGCCATCAAGCTCCTGATCGGACACCTCTCCCAGGAGCCCGACTTCGTCCGCCGCTTCGAGCGGGAGGCCATGGCCCTGGCCTCGCTCTCCCATCCGGGCATCGTGGCGGTCTATGACCGGGGCACCTATGCCGGGCATGTCTACTTCGTCATGGAGTTCGTCGACGGACCTTCCCTTCGGACCGTGCTCGGCATGGGTGGGGGCAAGCTCCCCCAGGCCCGGGCCCTCGATCTGGCGCTCCAGGTGGCCGACGCCCTCTGCTACGTGCACGAGCGGGGGATCGTGCACCGGGACGTGAAGCCGGAGAACGTCCTGGTGGCCGGCGCCGATCGGGTGAAGGTGACCGACTTCGGCCTGGCCGGGATGGTCGACCGGGCCCGCGACGCGGCCCTCACCGCAGAGAACACGGCCATGGGGACGCTCCACTACCTGGCCCCGGAACAGCGCCTGGATGCCCGGACCGCGGACGGACGCAGCGACCTCTACTCGCTGGGGGTCACCGTCTACGAGATGGTCACCGGGATGCTCCCGCTCGGTGCCTGGGTCCCTCCCCACCAGGCGGTGCCGGGTCTCGACCCCCGGCTCGACCCGCTCCTGGCCCGTGCCCTGCGTCGCCGCCGCGAGGATCGATACGCCTCCATGGCGGAGTTCCGGGATGCCATGGCCGGGGTCCGGGCCACCCTCTCCGGGCCACCGCATCCGGGTCGGCCCGGCTCGCGCCCCGGTCCCGATCCTGCCCGCAAGCCGCCCGTCGACCTCGATGCCCTGGTCCTCGACTCAGGGGTACTGCGCGCCGAATCCGGAGGGGTCGTCACGGCCGGGCCGGGCGCCAGCGACGCTTCGCTGCTCGCCAGCGAACTCGACCGGCTGACGCGGGGCATCCCCGGCGCTGGCCCCTCCTCGGTCCCGACCGATCCCCGGAAGCGGCCGCCGCTCCCCCTCTCCCTGCCTCCCGAGGCCGCCCCCGGAATCCGGGTTCCCGCCGGTGCCAAGCCTCGTTCCAAGACCGCCCCCTTGCCGCGAACGACCCCGGAGGCCAACCTCGCCTCGGCGCCCACCGTCCCGCAGGCCCGGCCCGGGAGCGACGAAGGAACCGACGAGGCTCCCCGGCCCCCACCTCCCCGGGTCCGTACCCGCGACCGCTGATCCCGTGAACCTGCCGGATCCGAATCGGATCGCGGCTCAGGGGGGATCGGATCAGGGGGCGCGACGGGACGGTTCGACCGGGTCCGCTGCGATCCGGAAGACCTCGACCCTTCCTTCCCGGTAGCTCTCGTCCGACAGGTCCTCGGCGTGGACCGGCACCCGGTCCCGGAGCCACTCGGGTCTCGGTCGTCCGACCGGCTGCTTGGTGACCAGCCACCTGGCCCCCATCCGCGAGGCCTCGGGCAGGTCGAGGCCGCGGTCGTCGAGATGGCCGAGCCAGGGAACCCCGAGCTCCCAGGCCAGGAGCACGCCCTCGAGCTGGCTCCCCTTGGAGGCGTAGCCCGTCCAGGAGACGACGGGTCCGATCCCGCCTGCAGCCCGGACCGACCGGGCGATCCGGCCGGCCACCGCCCGCTCGGACCGGGGCGTCTCCGCCAGCGCCTCCGCGAGTACGACCATGCCCCGGATCCCGGGAGTCGCCAGCAGCGAGAGGGCCAGCAACCCGCGCAGGCTGCCCCTGGTGGTCGCAGCGCTCCCGCCGAGGCGCTCGAAGAGCAGCGCACCTCCGAGCAGGGCCGGACCCCAGGCGGGCCAGAGGTACCGCGCTTCGAGGCCGGAAGGCAGGTAGGCGAGCCCCAGGGCCAGGACGGGAAGGCCCGGGAGGACCTCCCGGAAGCCCGTGTCCGGGCGCGGACGGAACCAGCCCGGCACCATCACCAGGAGTGCGGCCAAGGGAACCAGCCCGAGCCCGTCCAAGGCGACGGCCTCGGCCAGGACCGCCCGGAGGTTCCTCTCCACCCGGGCGCGAGTCCGCGCCTTCGCCTCCTCGGATCCGAGCGGGTCCCAAGCGCGGTAGATCCCGGTGAGCTCCATGGGATCCTCCCAGCTGGTGGTGCGCCCCGCCCTCGGGAGGTGCAGGGTGGCGAAACTCGGCTGGCTCCAGAGCGCTCCGTACCAGGGAGCCAGGAAGTGGGTCTCGAACTCCACCGAGCGTCCCAGGGTCGGCCTTCCGTAGTGGCCGGTGAGGACCAGTGCCCAGGCTGCCCAGACCGCCGCGATCCAGGCCAGATCCCTCCCGAGGCTGCCGAGGGCGCGGCGCGCCTCTCCCGCGCCCGCGCCCGCCCTTGCGCCGGCGGCGGCCGCGCCGAGGGCGAGGGCGATCGCCAGAGGAAGGCCGACCGGCTTGGCCAGCAGCAAGGCGAGGATCCAGCCGGCCCTGCGGAGCCACCATCCACGACCCGGGCGATCGCGGTCCGCCGTCTCCCAAAGGAAGCCGACCACCGCGACCGAAAGGAGAAGATCGGGCGCGATGACCTGGGTGGCCCAGTCCGGGATCCGCAGAGCCAGCGCCACCAGGATCGAGTCTCGGACCCAAGGCGGAATCGCCAGCCGGTCCGCCAGCTGCCCCACCATCCAGACCAGGGCCAGTCCCGCGGCACCCTGCACCACCAACGCCACGACCGGGGAGGGCGCCCCGCAGGCGACCATGGGTGCCATCAGCAGGGCCTGCAGCGGACCCCAGACCGCGCTGACCGCCAGGTCCGGGGAGAGGTCGGCGAGGTGCTCGGCTCCCCGGCAGTAGGCCAGACCGTCCGGGTTCATCTGGTCGCACCTGCGCCACGCGAGCAGGGTCGTCAGGAGCGCCTGGAGCCCGAGCAGGGCACGAGGGGAAGGAAACACGCTCCCCGAGTGTGCCCGCCCGCCGGGCTGGCGTCCAGCCGGTCGGGGCGCCGGATCGACAGGCGCCGGGCTCGGTGTACCGTGACCGCGGAGGTCGAGTCCCTTGGCCATGGACCACCAGGACGACGATCGCAGACTCTTCGACATGCTGGCGGGTCGCCTGCTCCGCTTCCGCATGGAGTTCGACCCCGTGTGGGCGACCGGCCAGGGCGAGACCAGCTTCGACCACGCCCTGCCCGATCCCTCCCGGGAGGCCCTGGGGCGCCATCTCGAAGCCCTGGCCGAGGTCGGGGAGGCGCTGGCCGCTTTCGACCCGGACCGGCTCGACCCGGACCGGCAGGTGGACCGCGAGGTGCTCCGGACCTGGATCCGGGCGGAACGCTTCCGGGACGAGGTGCTGGAGTCCGGTCGTCGCGACCCGTTACCCCTGGTCCATCGCCTGGGCGAGGGACTGCACCAGCTGGTGGCCCGGCGGGACCGGCCGGAGCGGGAACGCCGGGAGGCCTTCACGGCCCGCCTGGCCGCGGTCCCCGGCTACCTCGAGACCGGCGCCCTGGAGCTCTCCCAGGTCCCGACGATCCATGCCGAGACGGCCCTCGCCCAGCTCGGAGGCCTCCACCATCTCTTCCACGTCCTGGACGACGGTGAGGATCTCCCCGCCGGGCATGCGGCTGCGGTCGACGCCGCCGATGCCGCGCTCTCGGACTTCCGCCATCGCCTCGAGTCCGAGCTCCTCCCCCGGAGCCGGGCCGGGGCCTGGCGACTGGGAGAGGAGCGCTGGACCGAGAAGCGACGGCTGGAACTCGACTCCGGCCTGCCCGAGGACGAGATCCCGGAGGCCACCTTCCAGGAGATCTGCCTGGCCCAGGCCCACATGCTGGAAGCCTCCCGGGATCTCCTCGGCGGGGCGGGGCGGGGCCGCGGCTTCCGCTCCGGAGGCCCCCTCGACGAGGACGACCGGGCCGTGGTCTGCGAGGCCCTGGAGGTCGCCGGCCGGGACCGCTGCGGTCGCTACCAGTTGGTGGACGAGTGCCGGGCCGCGGTCGACGAGGTGCGGGCGTTCGTGGTCGACCGCGACCTGGTGGGTCCTCTTCCGCCGGATCGTCTGAGGGTCGAGGAGTCGCCCGAGTTCTCCCGCGGCGTGGCGGTCGCCAGTCTCCACAACCCCGGTCCCCTCGATCCTCCCTCGGCCGAGTCCTTCTTCTACATGGACCCGGTCCCGGAGGCCTGGTCCGAGGCGCGGTCGGACTCCTTCCTGGCCGAGTACAACCGTTCCCAGCTCAGGGTCCTGGCCGCCCATGAGACCTATCCCGGGCACTTCGTGCAACTGGCCCTGGCCCGCTCCTCGGGCCGACCCCAGAGGGCCGCCTTCGGGAGCGGGACCTTCATCGAGGGCTGGGCCGTCTATTCCGAGGAGGTCATGCTGGAGGCGGGATTCCGACAGGACGATCCCCGCTTCCGGCTGGCCTTCTGGAAGATGCGCCTGCGCACGGCTCTGAACGAGAGGCTGGACCGCGGCCTCCACACCGGGGAGCTCGATCCCGGGGACGCCCTCCGCATGCTCCGGGTCGGGGGCTTCCAGGAGGCGGCCGAGGCAGAGGGGAAGGTGCGCCGCGCCCAGCTCACCTCCTGCCAGCTCTCGGAGTACCTCCTCGGTCTCTTCGAGGTCCGGGACCTGAGGGACCGATACCGGGCCCGGACCGGGAGCGGGTTCTCCCTCCCGGCCTTCCATCGCGACCTGCTGGCCCGGGGGTCTCTTCCCCCGCGCCATCTCGGGAGGCTCCTGTGGAACGCCATGTGATCGACGGGGTCGAACTGCAGCTCGCCCATCCCGACGAACTCACGGTCGACTGGGTGGGCCAGTCCTTCGTGATGGATCAGCTCATGGCGGCCTGGATCGAGTTCGACCCCTCCGAGCCCCCGATGAACCCGCGGATCCTCGGGCGCCCGGGAGTGGGCAAGACCTCGCTGGCCTGGGCCACGGGGCGACGCCTGGGAGCCGAGGTCTACATCGTGCAGGCCACCATGGACACCCGGCCCGAGGACCTGCTGGTCACTCCGGTCCTGGGCGAGGACCAGCGGATCCGGTACGTGGCGAGCGGCCTGGTGACGGCCATGGTGCGGGGCGGTGTCTGCGTCCTCGACGAGGGCAATCGGATGACCGAGAAGGCGTGGGCCTCGCTCGCACCCCTGCTCGACACCCGCAGGTACGTCGAGTCGATCGTGGCGGGGATCAAGATCCGGGCGCATCCGGGCTTCCGGTTCTGCTCGACCATGAACGAGGACGCCTCGACCTTCGAGATCCCCGAGTACATCCACTCTCGCCTCCAGCCCCAGATCCGCCTCGAGTTCCCCTCCCGCGACGAGGAGCTGGCGATCCTGCGCGAGACCGTGCCAAGAGCGCGGGACGAACTCCTCGGCTACGTCGCCGATTTCCTCTCCCGGGCCCATGAGGCCGACGAACGGTTTTCGGTCCGGGATGGCATCAACATCGCCCGCTTCGCCACCCGCATCCTCTCGGCCCAGGACCGCGGCATGCTCCCCGAACTGCCGCGTCATGGGCCTCGACCCGGGCTGAGGACCGTCCGCGCCCCCGCCGGAGCGGGACCCCTCGCCGGGTGGCTGCAGGAGGCACTGGTGCGCCTCCAGGACGACCCGGGGCGCCCCCGCGCCGCGGCCGTCCCGGTCGGTTCCGGTCCAGGATCCGGCCCCGTCGGACCGGCCCGGGGCGATGACGCGGGGCCTTCCCCGGCGCCCGATCTCCCGGCCTCCGGCGACCCTCTCCATGACGCGCTCCGCCATGCGGCGGTAGCGATCCTCGGGGAGGAGGCCCTCCGCCACCTCGATGCGCCACCGCCCCCGAGGCTCCGTGGCTGAGGGACCGACGCCTCCGGAGTCCGGGGCGTCAGCACCGGGACCACGCGTAGGCCCCGGGACTGTCGCGGATCCCCGGGACCGCCACCGGGTCCTGCTGGCCCCGGGGATCGAGGCGCTGCCCGTGCTCCATGGCAGGAGCGAGTGCGCGGTCGCGGTGAGGGCGAGCCTCCTGGCAGATCCCCCGGATGCCGTTGCGGTCGAGGTCCCGGTCACCCTGGGGCCGCTGTTCCGGAGGGCGGTGTCGGTGCTCCCTTGGCTCACCGTGGTCGAGAGCCGCATGGAAGCCGGGCGCCTGCACCTGCTCCCGGTCACGCCCCAGGACGGGATCGCCGAGGCCGCCCGCACCGCACGCGGGCTGGGGCTGCCGCTCGCCTGCATCGACCATGACACGGCGCGCTATCCCGGGATGGTCGACCCGGTGCCCGACCCGGCGGCGATCCCGGGGCTCGGCCTGGCCGCCTACTTCGAGGCGGTGGCCCCCGGGCTCCGCCGGATCGCCGAGGACGAGCTCCGGGAGACCGCCATGGCGAGCCGGCTGGCGGCCCTGGCGGCCCGCCATGCCCGGGTCGTGGCGGTGGTGGGGATGGCGCATGTCGAAGGGCTCCGGGAGCGTCTCCGGTCCGGGGTACCTCCCGAGCCCCTGGGGGCGGTCCGGCCGCGGGGCGGATCGGTCAAGGAGATCGGGACCCGCACCCTGGAGACCATGGTCTTCCTGGGAGAAGCACCCTGGCAGATCGCCTGGTACGAACACTGGCGAGGCAGGAGCGGCGGGGCTGCACCGGGACGGGCGGAAGGCGTCGAGTTCCTCCTCGAGGAGGCCCGCCGCAGGTACCAGGCCGAGACCGGGGAGACGGTCGCTCCCCATGCCCTGCGCCTGCTGGCCCGCTTCGCCCGCAACCTGGCCCGGCTCGAGGGAGCCTTGGTCCCCGACCTGGTGGAGCTGGTGGTGGCGGCCCGGGGCGCGGTCGACGAGAACTTCGGCTCGACGGTCCTGGAGCTGGCCACCGCCTATCCCCATCGCTCCGCCGGCAGGCTGCCGGAACGGGAGATCACCCCCGAGGAGCTGGAGTGGCTCCGGACCCGCTCGGTGAGGGTCCATCCCCGGATCCGGGAGGCCCGGCCCCGGCCCTCCATCCTGTCCCTGCGGCGCCGACCCCGGGAGACCCGGGAGGGCGAGTGGAAGGATGCCTGGGATCCCGACGAGGTCACCATGTGCTCCTACCCTCCCGAGGACCTGGTGATCGAGGGGGAGGGGAGGCGGCTGAAGGAACTGGCCCGGGGGGCGGCCATGGCGGCCGGCGCCCGGAGCGTCCCGTTCACGACCAGCTTCCTGGACGGTCTCGACGTGCGGGAGACGGTACGGCGGTGGCACGAGGGGCGGATCTGGGTGAAGAGCGGGCTGCCGGGGGCCGCCCAGGTGGGCAGCGTGGTGGTCCTCTTCGAGGAGGACCGGGAGAAGTACACCTGGGAGATGACCTGGTACGGGGAGCACGCCCAGGAATCCGACCTGGCCTTCTACGCCACCCCTCCCGAGCGGTCACCGGTCGGCCCCGGGGTGGCCCGCTGCGAGTACGGAGGCTTCCTCCTCTCCTACCCTCCCCGGCGCCTGTTCGACGTCTGGACCGATCCCTGGTACCAGGACCTCCAGGACCGAGGCGAGCGGCTGGTGGCTGCGGCCATCGAGTTCTCGCAGGAGCCGATGGTGGCGGTGATCGCCCCCAGGCCGCCGAACTCCCGCATGCGCACCCTGGCCGAGCGGTTCGGGCGCCGCCTGGTCCATCTGCCCCTGGGCGTGCTCTCGCCCACCACCCGGGCCCGGGTCCGGGTCTTCCATGTGCTCTCCTCGCGACGGGCCCGGGAATGGGCGCACCGCTACGTGTGGTGATACGCTCGGGCCGCGATGGATCTCCTGAGTTCGGACTTCGTGGTCATGGCCGCCTTGATGCTCCTCGGGACTCCGCCAGGTGATCGAGGCCGACATCCGCTCCGCTCGGGCCCGTCGCCGGGCCCTGAAGCGGCTGGCCAAGCGGCTCTCCGGAAGGTTCGAGCGAGTGCCGGGCGCCGGGATCGCCGGGGACCGGGTCCGTTTCGAGCGCCACGGGGCCACCTACCTCGTCTACTTCGAGGTGGTCATGGCCGCCGACGATCCCAGCTCCTACACCCGGGTCCAGCTCCTGAAGCCGGATTCGCACCAGAGCTTCCCCTCGGTCGCGATCGTCCCCGAGGACTTCCTGGAGCGGGCCGACAACCTGCTCTTCGGACGCGAGGATCGCAACCTCGACAGTCCCGCCCTGGACGAGCGGGTCCTGGTGCGAGCCGAGCCCGGCGCCAACCTGGAGGCGATCCGGGCCGAGCCGGTCCTCAAGGCCCTGGAGGCGTTCCTGGACGCCGGGGCATGGCACCACGACTTCATCCTGGAGTCGGTCCCCGACCAGCTCCGCATCAGCCTCAACTACCACATCGAGGACGGCGAGCGGCTGGAGGCCTTCGCGGTGGCCGCCGCCGACCTCCTGGCCGCCTTCCCCACCGTGCCCATCCGGGAGGCCCAGGCCGACGGGTGACCCGGGCCGGCACGTCGCTCTCCCACCAGGGAACTACCTCCGCTCCCGGGCTCCCTCGACGGAGCCGGTGACCTTCCCGAGCGCCCGGGCCACGGTGGCATAGAACTCCCGGGCCAGGATCGGCTTCGAGAGGTAGTCGTCCATCCCGGCGTCCAGGCAGCGGGTCCGGTCCTCCTGCATGGCGAAGGCGGTGAGCGCCACCACGGGCGTCCGGTCGGAGCCCCGTTGGCTCTCGATCCCTCGCAACCGGCGGGTCACCTCGAGGCCGTCCATGCCCGGCATCTGGACGTCCATCAGCACCAGGTCGAAGTTCCGCGCCGCGAAGGTGGCGACCGCTTCGGGACCGTTTTGGACCCCGACCACGGTGAGTCCCCGACGTTCGAGCAGGGTGGTCACCAGCCGCAGGTTCACGGGATTGTCCTCGGCCACCAGCACGACTCCCGGTCCCAGCCGCTCGGCCGGCTCCGGGATCCCCCGGCGCCCGGTCTCGGGGGCGAGCGGCTCCAGTCCGAGCGGCAGCGTCAGCCGAAACCGCGACCCCGCTCCGGCTCGGCTCTCGACCAGGATCCGGCCGCCCATTCCCTCGGCCAGCCGCTGGGAGATCGCCAACCCCAGGCCGGTCCCGCCGAACCTGCGGGTGGTCGACGGGTCCAGTTGGCAGAATTCCTGGAAGAGGCGTGCCAGGTCGCCTTCGTCGATCCCGATCCCGGAGTCCTCGACCTCGATCCAGAACCGACCCGGTCCCGGGGGATCGGGATCGGTGCCGACGCCGAGGTGGATCCGCCCCTGGTCGGTGAACTTCACGGCATTGTCGATCAGGTTCAGGACCACCTGTCGGATCCGGCCCCGGTCGCCGACCAGGGACCCCGGGACGCCGGAGGGGATCGACGCAGTGGCCGCCAGACCCTTCCGCCCGGCCCGGACCTTGAGCTCCCGTTCCAACTCCCCGACCAACCCGGAAACCTCGAAGCTGGTGCGGTCGAACTCGATCCTCCCGGCTTCCGCCCGTGAGAAGTCGAGGACGTCGTTGACCAGTCGCAGCAGGTTGGCACCCGAGGCCTGGAGCATCTGCACCCAGGCCTTCTGGTCGGCGTCGAGCCGGCTCTCCAGGAGCAGGTCGGTCAGGCCCAGGATGCCGTTCAGGGGGGTCCTGATCTCGTGGCTCATGTTGGTGCAGAAGTCGCTCTTGGCACGACTGGCGGCTTCGGCACCGTCCCTGGCGATCTCCAGCTCCCGCTGCTGGGCCTTGCGTTCGGTGATGTCGGTGGCGATCCCCAGGGCCAGCACCTCGCTCCCGTCCTCGGACCGGATCGGGTGCTTGGTCGTCTGGAGCCAGTGGACCCGCCCCATGGCGTCGGTGACGGCCTCCTCGGCGATGACCAGGGGAATGCCCGTGTCGATCACCCGGCGATCGGCATCCAGGAACCCCTCGATCTCGCCGGCCTTCGGGTTGAAGTCGGCGTCGCTCCGGCCCAGCAGTCCCTCGAGGGTGGTTCCGTAGAGTTCCGCCACCGCCCGGTTGGCGAGCCGGAAGACCCCGGACCGGTCCTTGGCGAAGACCAGGTTGGGAGCGGCGTCGAGCACGGATCGCAGGAACCTGCGGCTCGCCTCCAGGCGCGCCTCCTGGAGAAGGGTCCCCGTCACGTCCCGCTTGATCCCCACGTGGGCGACCGCCACGCCCTCGGGATCCCGGACCGTGAAGGCCGAGAGCGAGATCTTGCGCGCTACCCCGTCGCGGGTGATCGAGTCGTACACGCCCTCGGCTCGACCCGCGGCGGCGAGCTCTCCGGCGATGCCGGCGAAGGCGGCCTCGCCGAGGTGGAGGGCAGGGGTCCTCCCGGCGAGTTCCGCATCGGGATATCCCAGCAGCGCGAGGTGTGCCGGGTTCTGCTCCCGGTACCGCCCCTCGGTGTCGACCACCGCGATCGCATCGGGCGAGTTCCGGAAGATCTCCTGGTAGAGACGCAAGCGGGCCTCGGTGGCGAGGTGTTCCTCGATCTCGCGGGCGAGTTCCCGGTTCGCCGACCGGAGTTCCGCGGTCCGCGCCTCGACCTCGCTCTCGAGGGCCCGGGCCGCTCCCTGCAGGCGCGAGAGCTGCCCCTCCAGGGCGTCGGCTGCCTGGCGGAAGTTCCCCGAGAGGCGGTCGACCTCCAGCACGGCAGGGTCGGGCCACACCGGCCGCGTCCCCGCTGCCAACCGCTCCGGCAGGGCGCGGGTGGCCTCCGCCAGCCGGTCCAGGTCGTCCGCGATCCAGGACGCCAGCCTGCGGGCCATGAGGAGCCCGAGTCCGACGAGGGCCAGCACCATGGCCAGGCTTCCCGAGAGGCGACGGCAGATCCCGCCATGCGCCGGCGCCAGGTCGGTCTCGAGGACCAGCAGGAACGAGGGATCGGGGAGGTAGGGGAGCTCGCACCGGTACACGGCGCGCCGGAGCCTCGCCAGGCGGGGAGCCCGCCATGGCCGGGACCAGCAGACCAGGGGGCCGACCTCGAGGCGGACCAGGTCGGAGGCCGGACGGGAGCCCGGGGCCTCCAACCGGGCCCGGATGGAACCCGCCGGCCCGTCACCGTCGAGCATCACCAGGACCCCAGGCTCCATGGTCCTGGAGACCCGGGCGGCAGCCAGTTCCATGGCGGCATCGAGGTCCTGGTCGAGGCGTACCAGCTGGGTCCGCACTTCGAGGAGCACCATGGTCAGGGCCGGGACCAGGGCGGCGAGCGAGACCGCCTGGGCGAGGCGCTCGCGCAGCGCGACCGGTGGACCCGCCGGGGTGCCCGTGACCAGCTCGCGGACCCGCGGGTTGCGAGCCAGGATCCCGGCGATCACCGCGGTGGCGATCCCGCAGACCATGTTCTTGGACCACAGCACGATCAGGGTCTCCGGGTCCACGCCCGCGATGACCCCATGGGTGAGGAGCAGGTCGAGGGGATGCAGCAGTCCCCAGTAGAGGCTGGCCGCGGAGAGCAGACTGATCCCGAAGCGGCGGCGCATCCAGGGGACGAGGAACCCCTCCATGGCGCCCCGGTGGACGCCTCCGGCATGGCCCCACAACGGGATGGTCGCCAGATTGGCCACCGTCCCCGAGCCGAGACCTGCCAGAGGTCCGGCCAGCTCGCCCACGGCCAGCACCAGGGCGCTGCCCAGGCTCAGGCTGAGGCCGAGCTCGTGGGAGAAGCCGAGGCAGTGTGCGAGGGCGGCAAGCAGGGTGAAGGCCACCAGCGCCGGGATGCGCACCCGGGGTGCCGGATCCTCGTCGCCGCCCGGGACCGCCCCCGGTCCGGGTGCCACGGCAGGGCCGGCGGGTTCCCCGTCGGGTCCGGGTCCGCGCTGGCTGCCTTCCTCCGGGTTCATCGGGAGGACTCCGCCTCGTCACCCAGCCACCCCAGCACCCGGGCGCGGACCTCGGGAGCCAGTCCGGGCTGGGCCTCGCGGCACAGCGGGCGGAAGGGGCAACGTCGACACCGGTGCGGCTCCGGCGAGGCCGTGATCTGGCTCCACTCGGAGATCGCCAGCATCTCCCGGCTGTCGGCCGCGATCGTCTCCGCCAGTTCCGCCAGCTGGTCGGGCGACCGGGTCGTGGGCGCCACCCGCCCGGAAGCCAGCCAGACGAGCTCCGCCGAGGTACGGTCCAGGGGAACCCCGAAGCGTTCCACGATCCACATCAGGTAGACCCCGAGCTGGGGCGACCCGTCGGCCTCGTCCTCCCGCTCGCCCGTCTTCCAGTCGACCAGCCGGACTCCTCCCCCGGCATCCCGGACCACCAGGTCGGGAACCACCCAGACCCGATGTTCCCCGACCGTGAAGCTCTCGAGTTTCTCGGCCGTGAGGATCTCCTGCTCCCGGTAGCGGGGCCAGTGGTCGCGGTGGAAGCGCTCGGCGAGTTCGGACACCCGGGCGCGGGCGGACTCGAGTCGGGTGGCCAGTTCGTCGCCGGCGAGGTCCTCGAAGCGGGCCTCCATCAGGGTCTCGCCGGGCGCCTCGGCGATCCCGGAGAGGAGCGTCCCGAGGCGGTGGGTACTGGTCTCCGGGGGATCGTCCCTCCCCCTTAGCCGGGCCTCGACCACCCGGTGGATCTCGTCGTGGACCAGGCTCCCGATCTGTGCCGGGAGGCTGGTGAGCTTGCCCAGCCGTTTGGCCATGGCGGCGGTGGGCCCGGGCTCCCACTTGTAGAGGTACTGGAAGGCGTAGCGCTTGCGGCAGTCCCGGAACACCTCGGCGCGGCTCTTGGACCAGCCGAAGTGGCGGCGCCAGCGGGTGTTCACGGCGCCCGGGGCATCAGAGGCCGTCGGTCAGCTCGTAGACCCGGGACTGGACGAACACATCGAGGAGATCCCGGTCGATGTGCCCGTCCTTGGCCTCGAACTCCAGGATCTGGAGGGCCCGATCCACCGGCACCGCGGCCTTGTAGGGGCGGTCCCGGGCGGTCAGGGCGTCGTAGATGTCGGCGATCGTCATCATCCGGGACTGGATCGGGATGTCCGGTCCGGTCACGCCGCGGGGATAGCCGGACCCGTCGAGTTTCTCGTGGTGGGCCCCGGCGATCTCGGGGATGTCCTTCATCTCCGGGGTCCAGGGAATCTTCGAGAGGAAGCTGTAGGTGTGGACCACATGGCTCTCGATCTCCTTGCGCTCCTCGGGATCGAGGCTCCCCTTGCGGATCGAGAGGGCGGTGACCTCCTGGGGCGTGAGCAGCGCCTCGCTGCCTCCGTCGGGCCCCTGCAGCTCCAGCATCGAGATATCCTGGAGCGCCTGGAAGTTGCCGTCCTCCAGGATGGTGGGACGGTTCGACTCCATCACCACGTTCCAGTAGCGGTCGATCTCCTTGATCCGCTCCTCGATCTCGTTCATGAACTCGGTCTCGCGGGCCAGGTAGCCCTCGCGGCCCTTCTCCAGCATGTAGCGGAGCTGCTTCTTGGAGTTCTTCACCTCGAGCTGGCTCTTCAGGAGCGCGAAGCGGTAGCGGACCAGCTGGAGCTGCTCCTCGTAGAGCTTGTTGGCCTTGACCAGGACCTTCTCACGGACGCCGACCTTGCCGAAGTCGTGGAGCAGCGAGGCGTAGCGGATCTCCTGGATCTGGTCCCTGGTGAACTGCAGGTCCTTGAAGCGTTCCGAGCCGTCCCGGTCGACGCACTGGGCGAGGCCCACGGTGAGTTCCGCCACCCGGGTCGAATGACCCGAGGTGGTGGGGTCGCGGCTCTCGATGGCGGCCACGCTGGCGGCCACGAAACCCTCGAACAGGCCCTGGATCTGCTGCTCCATCTGCCGGTTCTCGAGGGTGACACCGGCCTGTCCGGCGATCGCCTTCATCAGCTCGACGTCGGATTCGGGGAAGGGGATGACCTGCTCGTCGACCACCTGCGGGGAGGTCAGGGTGACCGAGGCATCCCGCTTCTTGTTGATGAGCTGGATGACCCCGATCAGCTCGCCCCGCCGGTCCATCATCGGGACCGTGAGCATGGAGCGGGTCCGGTAGCCGGCGAGGCGGTCGTACTTGGGGTTGAACCCGTAGCTCTCGTCGGTGGGGATCTTGTAGACGTCCGGGATGTTCAGGGTCTCCTTGGTGAGGGCGACCGTGCCGGCGATCGAGGTGGGGTCGATGGGCATCGTGAACTCGGTGTAGTTCACGGGGATCGAGTCGTTCTGGGCCAGCTTGAACCGGAGCTTGTTCTCCGGGACCATCAGGTAGAGGCTGCCGGCGTCCGAGTCGGTGATCCAGCGGCTCTTGAAGAGGATCAGGTCGAGCAGCCGGTCGAGGTTCCTCTCGGCCGAGAGGGCGATGCCGATCGAGGTGATCTCGTCCCGCTCCCGGCCCCGTCGGTCCCGCTCGCGGGTGACCTCGTGGAGCTCGGAACGCAGCCGGAGCTGTTCCAGGGCCGAGGCGATGGCGCTCCCGAGGGCCTCCCGGTTGGCCGGTGCCGGGAGCTGGGCGAAGTAGTTGGCCGGAGCCGAGGCGGGCGGCGTCCCGACCGCCACCATGATCGCCCGGTCGCGCCGGTCCCGGGGGAGCTGCTCGAGCCGGCTGGCGAGCCCCGAGCCGAGATCCTCGGCCGACAGGATGTAGAGCTCGAGGGCCTGGCTGTTGGGATCGGGGTCGTCCTCCGACACCGGCCGGACGAAGATGCCCCGGCTCTCGAGCAGGGGCTGTCGCTCCTCGATCCCCACCCCGCTCGAATGGATGACCACGTACCGCCGTCGGGTGGGTCTCGCCAGGGACATCGACCTCGGTCCTTCGCGTCGAACCCCGGGGCCGGCCCAGGGCGGTCTCTACGGCACTGTACCCTCCCGGGGCGGGCTTTCCAAGCGTCGCCCGGGCTACGGATCCCGGCTGCATGCGGCCGGATCCGTGCGACCGGCCCGGCGCGGCCGGGTGGTACGATGGCCGCCCGGTGACCACCAACCAGTTCCGCTTCCCATGGGAGATCCTCCGGGCCATCATCGCCGGCGCCAGTGCCGTCGACCTCGAGGGCCTGGCGTTCCGTGACCGGCGCCACGCCGTCGGGTTCCTGGCGGCCTACGGCTACGACCCCAAGAACGCCTCCACCCGGGCCGAGCTGGAGATCCTCAAGGCCAAGGCCCTGACCTTCCTCCGGGAGGAGCTCCTGGCCGACGAGCCGGACCTGAACGTCCCCGACGAGATCGCGGGCCTCGAGGTGGCCGACCTGCTCACCCTGGTCTCCGACCACCAGGGGGAAGAGGGCGTGGCCTGGGCCTGCGCCCTGCTCCGCGTCATGCATGCCTTCGCCCACTCGCGCAACGACCCCTTCGAGAAGTACCGGGACGTGGTCCAGCGCCAGATCCTGGACCGGATCCAGCGCCATCTGGTCCAGACCGATGCCGGCCTCATGCTGGGCCGGGGCCAGGACGCGGTGCCGCTCTCCGGGTTCCGGGTCAAGGAGCAGAAGAGTCCCCACCGGGTAGTGATGAAGCTCCTGCACAAGCCCGGCAACCTGGGCGAGAGCATCCATGACTACGTGGGGGTCCGCTTCATCGCCGCCGACCTCATGGACGTCATGCAGGTGGTCCGGTTCCTGCGGGTCCATAACGTGGTGGTCTTCGCCAACGTGGCGCCGGAGCGGAGCCGCAACACCCTCCTCGACCTGGACCGCTTCCAGACCCTTCTCACCGAGGTGACGGCCCACGACCCCGACATCTCGGAGGACGAGCTCCGGGGCCGGGTCAACGCCGCCCGGCTCTCGGCCCCGGGAGGCACCAACGAACGCAGCTCCTCGAGCTACCGGGCCATCCACTTCACGGTCCGCCAGCTGGTGACCCTCCCGGTCTCGGAGGAGGAGTCGATCCGGATCTTCTTCCCGTTCGAGGTGCAGGTCATGGACCGGGTGGCCGCCGAGGAGCTGGTCCAGGGCGATGCGGCCCACGAGGAGTACTCCCGCCGCCAGCGCCGGGGGGTCAAGCGCCGGGTCCTGCGCGGTCTGCTGCGGCGCCGGGGAAGGCCGGCCGAGACCGACCCGGACGAGGCCGGAGCGGTGGCCGAGGGGGCTCCGGCACCCGACCCCAAGCGCCCCGAACACCCGACCCCCGATGGGTGACCCGGACCCCCGGGATTCGTCGTCGGGGGATCTGGAACTCGGCTACCGGGGCCTGGTCCGGTTGCACTCTTCGGCTTTCCGCGGCCAGGCGGATCCCCTGACCCACGAGCGGGAGCTCGAGGTCGAACGCCTCCGGTTCCAGGCCGGACTCTTCGAGGAACTGGGCCCCGGTCAGCCGGCGGCCGCCCTGGAGGCGGCTCTCCAGAGGGTGGCCCGCCACCTCCTGGATTTCCCCCCGCTGGTCGACGATCCGGTGGCCGCCGATCTGGAGGCCAGTGCCGCGGTCTTCTGCGAGAGTCCCGAGCCCGCGCTCCGGGAGGCCGGGACCAAGCTGGCGGCCTTGATCCAGCGCCAGCGGGAGCTCTCCCAGCTCCGGCCGGTGGCCCGGGCGGTCAACCCATCGCCCTCCGGGGCGAGCCTCGAAGAACTCCTGGAGGCCTGGCCGGAGCGACCTTCGGACAAGGCCCGCGACCTCCGCCATCGGGCGTTGGTCGAGTTCCACAAGGGGAAGCACGCGGCGAGGCGCGGCCGACGTCGGGCGGTGGCAGCGCTGGTCGACCTGGCCAACGCCACGTCCTGGGAACCGCACCATCCCTGGCGTCTGGCCCTGCTGGAGGCGGCTCGGGACCTCGACCCGGACGATCCCGAGCCCTGGTTCCAGGTGGCCCGGCACCTGAAGGCCTACGGGGAGCTGGCCGAGGCCCGCCGCACCTGCCGCCGGGCACTGGACCTCGATGGCCGCCATGCCGGCGCCCTGGCCCTGCTCGGGAGCCTTCTCGAACATTGCGCCCGCCCCCGGGAAGCGCTCGATGCCTACGCCCGCCTGCTCCGGACCGAGGGGCGGATCGGCGACACGGGTCCTCCCGGGCGGCCCGGCAAGTCCCGCCTGGATCGGGCGGTGGCCTCGGCGCTCGAAGGGTGTGCCCGCCTCCGGCTGCTGCTCGGTGATCCCGGTGGCAGCCTGGAGGCGAGCCTGGAGCTGGTGCGACGGGTCCCCGGCGACACCCGGACGCTGCGCGGGCTCGAGGCCCTGGCCCGCAAGGTGGGGGCGCTTCCCGAGGCCGAGCGTCTGGCCCGGGACCTCGCGGCCAGGGGTGGAAGGCCGGGAGGTCCGCCCCCGGCCGCCTGGGAGCGGTATCCCGATGGGGTCGTCCGCGACCTGGTACGGGCCAAACTCCGGGCGTAGCAGCCCTTCTCCCGGCCGGCTCCTTGCGCGGGCGGGCTGCCGAGGGCCCGTGAGCCTGCGGCTCGGCCGCAAGGGCCTCGCCAGCGACGGGCTACGCCTCGCTGCTCCCCCTGGCGGAGCCAGGGGCGCTCCGGCTACGCCCGTGGGCGGCTACAGCCGGATCGCCTCGTGGCCCATGGGGCGGAAGGGCGGGCGGGGGCCGAGCGCGCCTCCTACAGCACTGCCCAGCGAGAGCACCAGGGCGATCCACAGGAGCGCCAGTCCGAGGAGGCAGATCGGAGGTGCCCAGCCCAGATCGGCGGCGGAACGAGCCGCGCTGTCGAGGTGTCCGTCCCGAGCCGACACCGGTCGCCTTCCCGAGGCGCCGCGGGCGCCCTCGGGAACCTATCGGCAGATCCGGGTCCGGTCCGAAGGGGCAGTGGTCAATACAGCAGACGGCACCGGAGGGTGCCGTCGATCGCCTCGATCTCCTTCTTCATGGCCGGCGTGTCGACCTCGGTGCCGGGATCGAAGTCGATCACCACGTAGCCGATCCGCTCGCTGGTCCGGAGGTACTCGCCCGAGACGTTGACCTGGTGCCGGGAGAACACGTCGTTCAAGCGGGCGAGGACCCCGGGCTGGTTGCGGTGGATGTGGAGCAAGCGGTGGCGGCCTTCCTGCTCCGGGAGCGTCACCTCGGGGAAGTTGACGGAGGTCAGCGAGGAGCCGTTGTCGCTGTAGCGGACCAGCTTCTCGGCCACCTCCACCCCGATCGACTGCTGGGCTTCCAGGGTGCTGCCGGCCACGTGGGGAGTGAGGAGCACGTTGTCGAAGCGGAGCAGGGGGGAATGGAAGGGTTCGTCGTTGGCCTTGGGCTCGACCGGATAGACGTCGACCGCGGCCCCCGAGAGGTGCCCCCGTTCCAAGGCGCCGGCCAGGGCCTCGAGGTCGACGACGGTGCCCCGGGAGGCGTTGATCAGGGCTGATCCCTTTTGCATGCGCTCGAGCTGGGCGGAGCCGATCATGCCTGCGGTCCGGGGGGTCTCGGGGACATGCAGGGTCACCACGTCGGAGCGCTCGAGCAGTTGTTCCAGGGAGGACACCGGTTGGGCGTTGCCCAGGGCCAGCTTGGTCTCGATGTCGTAGTACAGGACCTTCATACCGAAGGCCTCGGCGAGCAGGCCGACCTGGGTACCGATGTGTCCGTAGCCGACGATCCCCAGGACCCGACCGCGGGCCTCGTGGGCACCCTCGGCCAGCTTGCGCCAGACTCCCCGGTGGACCTCGGCATTGCGCTCCGGGATCCGACGCAGCAGGAAGATCGTCTCGGCCATCACCAGCTCGGCCACCGAGCGGGTGTTCGAGAAGGGGGCGTTGAAGACCGCGATCCCCGCTTCCTGGGCGGCGCCCAGATCGACCTGGTTGGTCCCGATGCAGAAGCACCCCACCGAGAACAGCTTGGGGGCTGCCGCCAGCACCTCGGCCGTGAGCCGGGTGGCGGAGCGGATCCCCAGGATGTGGGTGTCGGCCAGGACCTCCCGCAGGCGATCGCCGGCGAGCGACTTGGGGTGGTTCTCGACCTGGGTGTAGCCGGCCGCGTAGAAGGTCTCGGTGGCCCGAGGATGGATCGATTCGAGCAGCGTCACCTTGATCCGGCTGCGGGGGAGCGAGGTCTTGCGGTTGGCTGGGGGCATGGGAGCGGGATCATGCACGACACCGGGGGCCGTCGGCAACGGACCGGCGGCTACGAGACCAGGAGTCGGCCGACCGCCAAGGCGAAGGTGAAGGCCGCCGCCAGGGCCGTGGCACAGAGGCCCAGGAACCCGTAGGGATACTCCGGGGCGGCTGGGCCGATGGCCCGGTCCGGGGCTACCGGCGGGATCTCGGGCGCCTCCGGACCGGCGGCCGGTGCCGGCGCGATCGGGTCCACCCGCATCCGATCCAGTTCCCGGCGGGAGGCCGAAGGATCGAACTCCAGGGTGGCATCGGGATCGGACCCGGGAAGAGGCTTCCTGGGATCGGGCCGACGGGTCCCGGCGACCAGGGGACGGGTGCGGACCAGGGTCTCGCTCCGGGACCGGAGGTCGGCCGGGGTGAGCTCCGCCAGCCCCTCGGAAAGACCCACCAGGAGGGGGAAGATCTCCTCCAGGGCCAGACCGGGGGGAGGCCGATGATCGGGATCGGGTACCAGGATCCGGTCCAGCCAGGCGGTGAGAGCAACCGGGATCCGGGGCGAGAGGCGGGGTGCGGTCGGACCGACCGGGTGGAGCATGCGATCGTGGGCTTCCTTGATCGCCTCGTGGATTCCCGAGGGGAGCTTGCCGGAGAGCAGGCGCAGCAGCACCAGGCCGAGCTGGTAGAGGTCGGTGGAGGGACCTTCCTGGCGCCGGGTCGTGAGCTGCTCGGGGGCCATGTAGGTGGGGGTCCCCACGATCATCCCCTGGGTGGTGACCCGGGCCACGTCCCGGGCCACCGCCAGTCCGAGGTCGACGAGAACCCCGGTCCCGTCGGGTCGGACCAGGATGTTGTCGGGCTTCAGGTCCCGGTGGACGATCCCGGCGGCGTGCAGGTCGAGCAGGCCGAGCACCACTCCCTGGAGGGCGAGCCCCACGACCTTGGCCCTGGCCTCGAGGTCCTGGGCCTCGCCGGCCACCTCGGCCAGCGGGCGGCCCTGGATGTACTCCATGGCCAGGACGAAACGACCGTCGGCGGAGAGGATCTGCCCGAACCGGGGCAGGTGGGGCGAGTCCAGCCGCTCCAGGATGGCGGCCTCGTGGCGGAGCCGGGAGAGTCCCGATTCCCCGATCGCCTCGGCGGCCACCTTGAGGGCGACCCGGCTGTCGTCGAACTCGGAGGCGGCGAGGTAGACCCTGGCCATCCCTCCGGTACCCAGGCGACGGACGATCCGGAAGCCGGGGATCCGGATCTCGGGAGGCGGGCGCGGGGCTGCCGTATCGCGAGGCAGCGGGACCGCGGCGCGCCCTTCGGACGCCCCGGCCTCCGCGTCCTGTACCACCGCCTCGAACCGTGGCTCGACCATCCGACCGTCCCCTGGACCCTGAAGAGAGCCTACTCGCCCGGCAGGTCCCGTCAATCCCCGGGAGCTCTCGTCGACGAGGTCCGGGAGGGCCCGATCCGGCCTTCCCCTGAAGACCCCGTCCGAGGAGCCCCTCCTTTCCATCGACATGGCGGACGGCTACTGGAACACCTCTTGCTTGGCATGGCACCAGGGAACGGCACCGGAACCTTGGCGGGTCCGGGCCCAAGGCAGGAAACCGGTTCCAGGAACGGGTTTCCAGGGGGGCGGGCCAGGCAGGCCCGGCCCGGAAGCGGAACCGGCATGTGTCTCGGAGGTCTCCCTTGATGGCTACCAGAGGATCCAGAGTCTCACGGGTCTCATCAGGACTGTGCATCGGGATCCTCTCGGTCGGCCTCCTGCTCGGGTCCGCGGCGTCCGGCGCGGCCGGCGTGGGGGCCGGTACCCGGTCGGCGCCCGAGGCCGAACGGGATCCCGACGCCCTGACCCTCGCGGAGGTCATCCGCCGGGTGGAGGCAGCGCCCCAGGAGGTCCGGCGCAAGGTCGCCCGCCAGTGTCTTCCCTTCGTCCGCCACATGGACCTCGAGGGGCTGCTCCGGCTCTCGGCCCTGGCCGACGGGACCGGCAAGAACCTCCAGACCGGGGCCATCCTCTACCGGGGCGTGGACGAACTGGTTGGGAACGTCACCCCGGAACAGGCCCGCGCCCTGATCGGACGCTTCGCCGATGCCTACGGGTACCGCTTCAACATGGCGGAGAGGATCCTCCCGCATGTCGAAGCCATGACCCTGGTGGACGTCGCCCGCATGGTCGAGCTCTTCCCGGAAGGTCGGGAGTTCTTCGCCTCGGCGGTCCGGCACCTGGAGGGGGAGATCCCCTTCGAGACCGCCTTCGAGACCATCCGGAAGGCTGCCACCCAGGGGCTTGGCAGTCCGGCCGCGGTCGCCGCCCACCTGCTCCCCAAGATGGCCGGGATCCGGGCCGAGCAGCTCCTTGCCCTGGTCCAGGTGGCGGGCGACCCGGTGCACAACCCCTGGCTGCTCTTCGAGGGGGCCGATTACCTGGTGGGGGGCGTCTCGGTGGCCCAGGCCGAGCGGTTCGTCCTGCCCCTGGCCAAGCGGCCGGAACAGCAGAAGCGCCTGGCGCTCCGCCTGGTCGGCCAGCTCCGGCCCCGGGAACCCGAAGTGGTGGAGCGGTTCGCCGAGCTGCTCCCCGGCGGCGAAGTGCGCCGGGCGGTCCTGGAGCGGGGGCGCCGGCTGCTGGATCGCTGATCGGCCCTGGAGGAGTGCGCTTGGGAGCGGGCGCGGCGCCGGCACGGTCGGGGCCGGGGGGGACATGGCAGCGAGCCGGCTCGCAGGCGCTCCGCTTCGCAGTCTCTCAGTCGGACGGCAGGTACTCGAGCGAGAGGTCCATCTCGATCCGGGTCCGGACGTCCTCCATGCCCAGTTCGGGAGGCCGCTTCAGGGTGAGCTCGAGGTCGCTCTCGAGGGCCGCGTTCATCAGCAGCCCCTTCTCGATGGCGAAGAGGATCTCTCCGGCCGCTTCGAACTTGAGCCCGAGCGGGTTCTCGATCGCCGAGGCCTCGGCCGACTGGATCCTCACCCCGATCCGGGCGCAGGCCAGGCCCGAGACCGTCTCGTGCCCGATCACGGTATAGCGGACCTGGACCGGGACCGGGATCTCGGCCGAGGGAGGGAGTCCGTCGGTCCAGGACCCTCCCACCTCGATCGGATCGACCGGGAAGACCATGCGCAGCGGGGAGAGCGGGGGACCGGCCGCTTCTCCCTGGAGGATCTTTCCCCGCGGATCCATCCGCATGGTGGCCTCCCGGGGCGGCATCATCTTCTGGTCGCTCCCGGCCATGCTGACCCGCCCCGCGTCCACCCGGGTCAGCACCCGGGCCACCCCGTCATCGCCCACCGCCAGCACCCTCTGGGTCATGTGGAGGGTGGTCTGCATGTGGGACTGCTGGGTGGCCTCGCCCAACTGGACCGCGGTCAGCGAGGCCAGAGTGAGGCGGTAGTTGGCTTCCTCGCCCGCCCGGAAGTGGTAGCGCAGCGGGAGGCCGGCGGCCCGGACGATCCCCGGGACGAGGCCCAGGGCCAGGGCCAGGACCCGGACGGTGCGCCTCAGTACTGCCACTCCATCTTCATGTCCATGTTCATGCGGGTGATGATCGACTCCGGCTTGTTGTTGACGACCCGCTTGAGGACCATCTTCATCGCCGACTTGACCTCGTTCTTGACCATCATCCCCTCGTCATAGGCGAAGTAGATGACGCCGTCGGCCGAGACCTCGAGCGAGAGCCCCTCGATGCTGGCTTCCTTGCCCGAGCGGACCTCGGAGACGACCTTGATGCAGTTCTTGCCCTTGATGGTCTCGAACCCGACGATCTTGTAGGTCACGTTCAGGCTGATCGGCACCTGGAGCGAGGGTGGGATCTCGTTGGACCAGCTGCTCCCGACCTCGAGCTCCTTGTCGGGGAACACCAGCTGCATCTGGCTGAGGTTCAGGTTGTTGTTGAGGCCCTGGGTGTTGACGATCTTGCCGTCGGGGTGCATCTCGGTGCGGACCTTCTGGCCCACGTTGGGGATGACCGAGGTGGTCCCGTTGACGTTGATGCGGCCCGAGTCGATCACGGTGGTGATCCCGAGCACCCCGGACTCGGTGGCCTCGTCGACGTTCTGGGTCAGGAAGATCTCGGTGGTCAGGTCGGTCTTCTGCCGGCGGTCGGCCACGAACACGGTGGTGTGGCCTTCCATGATCATCTGGTAGGAGGCCTTGTCCCCCGGCTTGCCCTTGTAGCGGAGCTTGACGCCCGCCTCGGAGCTGCCCGGGAGGACGAGCGCCAAGGCCAGGAGCAGCCAGGCTCCGGTCCGGTTTCCAGCACGGGTCATGAAATCCTCCTGGGGCTCTTGGATCCGCTCGGGATCAGGGTCCAGGCCACGGTAACACGGTGTTTCATGGCTGTCAAAGCAGGTCGGGGAGCGACCCGGGCCGCACCGATCCGGGGCCTGTGCCCTCGAACATGTCAAAGGCCGGATCCGGTTCGCGTCGACTCGGGGAGATCCCTACCTCCTTCTGTCGAGCCAAGGCGGGAAAGGTTGCGTCGCGCGTACTAGAGTTGGAGCTCCGGTCGGGATTCCCGTCCCCGGTCGCCCCGATCGGGGGGCCCCGGGGATCCCGAGCAGCCAGCTCCCCGTCCGTTCCGGAGGCCGACTCCATGCCGCTCCCGCTGGTCCTGGCGATCCGCAGCCTGGTGATCCGCCGCTTCCAGACCGGGCTGGCGATCCTGGGGGTGGCCCTGGGGGTGTTGGCACTCACGCTGATCCTGGGGATCCAGAACGGCTTTCGCGAGGCCTTCGTGCGCCAGATCCTGGAGACCAGCGCCCACCTCACCCTGGCCGCCCCCGGGGCGCGCCTGGGCGACGTGGAAGGACGCCTGGCGACCCTTCGTGCCCTGCCCGGCGTCTCGGGTGCGGCCCCCGCCATCCTCGGGCAGGGGATCCTGGAGGCCGGGCATGCGTTCTCGGGGGTGAACTTCAAGGCCATCGATCCGGAGCAGGAGACGGCCGTCACCCGCCTGCTGGGGTTCGTGATCGAGGGCGAGGCCAGCTTCTCCGGACCCCAGGAGATCCTGGTCGGATCGCGCCTGGCCAAGGACCTGCGCTTGAAACCGGGCGATCCGGTCAAGCTCGTGCTCCCGGGTGGGGAGCTCTACGACATGTGGGTCCGCGGGGTCCTCGACTCCGGCGTCGGCGCCATCGATGCCCAGACCATCCTGGTGAGCCTCCGGTTCGCGGCCCGGGCCATGGGCTTCAAGGACGGGGTCAGCCACCTGTTCGTGGCCTGCCGCGATCCCGAGCAGGCCCCCGCGATCGCGGCCGAGGCGGCCCGGGCCACCGGGCTGGTCCCGGAGACCTGGCAGGACAGCCACCGGACCCTGCTGAAGGCCATGGAGCTGGAACGGCGAGCCATGTTCGTGATCATCGCGCTCACCCTTATGGTGGCCGGTTTCGGGGTCTCCAACGTGCTCACCCTGATGGTCACCGAGAAGTACCGGGACGTCGGCATCCTGCGGTCGCTCGGTCTCTCGGCGAGCGGTGTGCTCGGGGCCTTCCTCTTCCAGGGCCTGTTGATCGGGATCGGGGGGACGCTCCTGGGCGTGGGCCTGTCGCTCGGCCTCGGGAGCCTGCTGGAGATCTACCCCATCCCCCTCCCGGGGGACATCTACTACGCCGACACCTTGCCGATCCGCTTCTCGGCGAGGGAGTTCCTGGCCATCTCGGTCCTGTCCCTGGTGGTCACCGCCCTGGCCGGGCTTCCTTCGGCCCGCAAGGCGGTGCGGGTGGATCCTGCGGAGGTGGTCCATGGGGCCTGGTGATCCCGGTTGCGAGGGGCGCTCCGGCTCCCGCCCCGAGTCCCGCCTCCGGGCAGGGACCAGGATGTCCCTGGTCCTCGGATCCCTGGTGCTGGCGGGGCTCGGCTGCGAGCAGCCGGACTACAGCGGGGCGTCCTTCAAGCCTCCGGGGGAAGGCGGGAAGCGGGGCGACCTGGTGCTCTACGCCTTCCGCCCCGGGGGGCGCCAGGTGCCCTGGGGGGACGGAGCCCTCTATCACAGGACCTCGCCCGTGACCCGGGACGGCGATCCGGTCGCCTTCGAAGTGTCGGTCGACGGCGGCCCATGGCGCACCGCGGCGGCCGACCGCGGACTCCGGTTGGCGCTGGTCGCCGGTACCCATGGGTTGGCGGTCCGGATCGGGGATCGCCTCGTGAAGACCCCGGTCGAGGTGGTGGCCGATCGCCTCGAGATGTGGCTTTGGTCGATCGAGGCCGAGGGCCGGGTGACGGGGGTGGGCTCCAGTTGGCCGCGCACCGAGCTCCTGGCGGTGCCCCGGGCCGAGGCGGCCTCGGCCTTCGGTGCCTTCTCGGATCTTGCGACCGCCCTCGAATCCGCCCTGGAAAGGGCCCGGGCCGAAGAGCTGACCCGGCTCCTGGTCGAGGACTTCCGGGATCCGCTCGGAGGCCGCGGCGATCTCGTGAAGCATCTGGTGCTACAGGCCGAGTCGGGTCGCCCGGTAGCCCTGGTCGGCGACCGCTTCTTCCAGGTCGAGAGCCAGGACCGGGCCCGCCTCCATGTCGTCCTCGAATCCGAGGGCAAGAGAACCTACCCGACCTTCGAGCTGGTCCGCGATCCCCGCGGCCCTGGCGGCTGGCGCCTCCGCAACATGTACTAGTTTGCAGCTCGCCCCAAGGGCCTCGCCAGCGACGGGTTCCGCCTCCGCTGCTTCCCCCGGCGAAGCCGGGGGCGCTCCGGCTTCACCCGTGGATCGGAACCCGCCTGGAGGGTGCGGGCCCCTCCGGGGGGTTTGGGGGGTCGTCCCCCCAAACCAATTCCTGCAGCCCGCAGGGCTGCCGCTCTGGAGGTGGCCCGTCGGGCCGCCGCCTGCGCTGCTTCCCCCGGCGAAGCCGGGGGCGCTCCGGCTTCACCCGTGGATCGGAACCCGCCTGGAGGGTGCGGGCCCCTCCGCAGAACCTACTAGTGTCCGTGCCCGGCGTGGCCGGCGTGCCCGGCGTGGCCGTGGGCGTCGGGCGCGGGAGCCGGTCCGTACTCGGGCTCGTCCTCCGGGTGCCGGTGGGCGTCCCGGGACGAGGCGTCGGCGCCGGGGTCGTCGGCCAGGGTCCGCAGGCGATGGAGCAGGTCGCCGCCGGTGACCCGGTAGATGGTCCCACCCCCGTCCCGCTGGAAGTAGAGGGTGCCGGGGCCGGAGGGTGCGCCGATGCTCCACCGGCAGCGTCGCTCCCCGGCGACCAGCCCGAGGACCGCTTCCGGTGTCGCCAGGCCCAGGGACCCGCTCCCGGTGCCGTCCTCGATCCACCCCTCGGCGCGGGCCCCACCGAGCTTGTCGAGCAGCCGCCGGACCGGGGTGGTGGCCGGCGAGCGGTCCTCCGAGCCGGTCCACTCCTCGTCCCGGAGCACCACGGTACGCGCCAGGCCCGAGGCCAGGCGCACCGAGAGCTGGGTGGCGCCTTCGAGATCGGAGGCCAGGAAGCGCCGCTCCCGGTAGTCCTCGAAACCGGCGGTGGCCCGCCGCAACAGGTCGGAGGCCACCGTCACCCACTCGCGTCCGGCGGTGCGCACCCGGGTCCGGTTGGCCCGCCCCGGATCCTCGGGGCCGATCTCCAGGGTCTCGCCGCCGCCCCCCTCGCTGCCGAAATCGACCGTGGCGAGGACCGGGAACGAGGTCGTCCCCGAGGTCTCGGAAGAGGCGAAGTCCTGGACCCGGAGCGCCCGCAGGTCGGAAACCAGGAGCCGGACCTCGGAGCTCTCGGCCGGCACCGCCCCCGCCAGGGCGTCCGCGCCCCCGGTCGCACTTCGGGCCACGGTCCAGCGAGCGCCCACCCCGGACCCGATCCGGACCAGCAGGAGGCGGTCGCCTCCGGAGCCGGACCGGTCCAGCCGGATCCGTTCCACCTTCTCGGTCTCGGTCCGCCGCAGGATCCGCTTGTCCCGGAAGAAGTCGGGCTGCTTCTGGAGCAGGTCGAGGTCCCAGGTGTTGGCGATGAAGACCGGACCGCCTTCCTCCCGGCGGACGAAGCGCTGGGAGGCGATCGGGGACTTGCCTCCGAGCACCAGCCGGATCTCCCGTTCCTCGGGCCGACGGGCCCGCGGCGAGGACCAGGCCACCCGGTCCTCCGAGCCTGCCAGCCCGTAGGCGGCGGGATCGGCCGGTGCCGCCTCCACGGTGCGCTGGACCGGGAACTCCTCGAGCCGGAGCAGGAGCGAGTCGACCGAGCCCGGGTCGGCCTCGTGGCGGGCCCCGCCGACCTCCAGGGTCCAGCCTTCGGCCGGCTTGGCCCCGGGCTCGGCCCGGTCCCGTCGCAGCCGGTAGCCGGAACCCTTGACCGTCACCTCCACCGCTTCGATGTCGCCCCGGTCGAGGTGGCTCACCAGGGTCGGGCCCGAGGGGTCGTCCAGGTCCTCGATCCCGGACCGGAATCCGATCCAGGCCCAGAGCCCGAGGCAGGCGACGAGCAGCAGGGCGGAGTTCCGGAACTCGCCCTTCACGCCGTCCTCCGGGTCCACCAGATCGAGAACCCGATGGCCAGCACCAGCCCCGGCAGGGCCAGGGTGAGCCCGAGCAGGATCCGGCTGGAGGCTTCCTCGGGGAGGTTGGCCTTGCGGTCGAGGTATTCCTTGGGCCGGACCGTGATGCGGTCCTCGTCCCGGGTCGACCAGGCCAGGGCGTTCAGGAACAGGTCGGCGTTCCCGGCCACCCCCTGGAGCAGGTCGTTGGCCACGAAGTCGCTGTCCCCGAAGACCACCAGCCGCAGTTCGTCCTTGGGGCGCTGCTCCCGGCCGTCGTTGGATCCCGCCCGGGACGAGATGGCGAAGGCCAGGCTGACCGGCGGCTGCAGGTCCTCGGGCCCCAGCACCGGGCGGGGATTGGACAGGTTGGTCTCGCCCCAGGCCGTCCCCGAGCCCTGCACGATGGTGCGCACGTCGTACCTGACCTGGGCCGACCGGGAATGGTCGAGCCCGAGGCCCTCCCGGAACATCACCTGCAGATCCCGCTCTATGAGCGGATCCGTGATGTGGTGGCCGTTCAGGAACGGGATCGCCATGGTGGGGTTGCCCGGGTAGCGGCGCTCGGGATCCGGCTCCAGGAACAGGTTCTCCCGGATCGCGGTCCCGTAGTCCGAGAGCAGGTCGGCGACCGACTTCACGTAGGGCCTGGAATCGAGCAGCACGATCACGGGGCGACGGGCCTCGAGCCGACGCCGGATGGCCTCGATCTCGCTGGGAGCGAACTCCCGCTTGGGTCCCAGCACCACCAGGACGGTGGCGTCGTCGGGCACCTCGCCGAGCACCAGCAGGTTGGCCTTCTCGGTTCTAAACCCCTGCAGCTCGAGCTGCTGCTTGAGCGCCGAGTATCCGTCCCGCTGGTCGGAACCCAGGTCGCCTTCCTGGTGCCCGACCGTGAAGTAGATCTTGCGGCGGACCCCTTCGAGGAGGTCGAGGAGCTTGGAGGTCACCACCTGCTCGCCCTTGAACTTGCGCTTCTGGCCCATGGCGGGGTTGCCCACCATGATGTCCGAGACGTTGACCTCGAGCTTCTGTTCCCGGGTCTCGAAGACCAGCACCCCGTTGACCCCGGGGTTGTACTCGCGGGTGGTGATGGGGTCCTTCTCGGGATCGATCATCCGGTACTGGAACTTGTCGGTGCGGCGGGCGTAGCGCTCCAGCAGGTCACGCACCAGGAAGCGCTGCTCGGCGAGCTGGCGCTCCTGGCGAGAGCTGCCCCTGGGATCCAGGAAGAAGCCGGTGACCTTGACCGGCTCGCTCCTCCGGTCGAGCCGGGCCAGTACCTCGACGGACTGGGGACTCAGGGTGTGGAGACCTTCCTCGGTGAGGTCCCACTTGGGCATCCACCAGGCCCGCTCGCTCTGCCGCCAGGCGACGAAGTCGACCATCGCCACGATCGCCAGCACCAGCACCACCTGGAAGGCGGAGTTCAACCCGTAGAGCGTGCTCCGGTGGAAGACCGCCAGCCGGACCGAGCGCCAGGTGGTGACGACCTCCACCAGGACGCCGAGGGCGGCCGCCGCCACCAGGCCGAGCGCCAGGGTCTCGGCCGACTTCAGGTTCCCCACCAGGACCACCATGGCGGTGGCCAGGCAGGCGATGGCCCCGGGCAGGGCCAGGCGGGGGCGTCGGGAAGGATCCCGGCCGGGCAGGCGGTCGTCGATCACGGGTCGATCGCCCTCCTCATCGCCACGAGTTGGAAGACAGCTGGCGGTGCGCCAGGAACAGGAAGAACCCGGCGAAGCCGAGGTAGAAGACCACGTACTTCATGTGGATGGCGCCGGTCAGGAACTCGACCAGGGGCAGGTGCAGGCTGGCCGCCTTCACGAACTCGGCGGCCCCGTCCGCGAGATGGGTCCGGACCGGCTCCTCCAGGAAGTGGACCATCCAGAAGAAGAGATTCACCCCGAACCCCAGCACGGCCGACATCATCTGGCTCTCGGTGAGCGAGGAGGCGAACAGCCCGACCGCCACGAAACACCCGATCACCAGGACCGCTCCCAGGTAGCTCGAAGCCACGATCCCGAGGTCGGGCGTCCCGTAGCGCGCCAGCACCCACGGGTAGATCCCGGTCACCGCCAGGAGTGCCATCAGGTAGGCGAAGCAGGCCGCGAATTTCCCGGCCACGATCTCGGCGTTGGAGACCGGGCTGGTGAGCAGCAGGGCCATGGTCCGCTGGGACCGTTCCTCGGCGAACAGCCGCATGGTCAGGGCCGGCACCAGGAACAGCATGAGGAAGACCAGGGCCGAGGCCAGCTGGGGGAAGAAATCGACCCGCTGCGAGAGCACCAGGTTCAGGCTGAAGAGGTAGCCCCCGATCAGCAGGAACACCGCGCTGGCGGCGTAGCAGACCGGGCTCACGAAGTAGCTCTTCAGCTCCTTGACGAACACGTACCAAGCCGTCACGAGAGGGCTCCCGTCGGCGGGGTCGGGTCGAGACCCGGGGGCTGGTCCCGGCTGGTCACGTGGAGGAAGACCTCCTCGAGGGTGAGCCCAGGGGGGCGCAGTTCGAGGATCGTCCAGGACTTCTCCCGGGCCAGCCGGGAGAGTTCGGCCCGGGGATCCCGTCCCCTCTCGATCCTCAGGCGGAAGGCCGACTCCTCCGCCCCGGGCGGGTGGTCCGGATCCCTCTCGATCCCGACCACGCCCTCGACCTCGGCGAGGAGCTCCTCGGTCCCGCCCCCGGTCCCCGAGAGGACCAGTCGCAGGAACTCCGACCCCAGCACCTGGCGGGCGAGCTCCTCGGGAGTGCCCTGGGCCGCGATCCGGCCGCGGTCGATGATGATCACCCGGCTGCAGGTGAGCGAGACCTCGGGGAGGATGTGGGTCGAGA
>CAYOHP010000032.1:52318-53426 GCA_964403795.1 uncultured bacterium
CTTCCCGAGCTCCTGGATCCGCTTGCGGATCTCCCGGATCTGGGACGGATCGAGGCCGACGGTCGGCTCGTCCAGGATCAGCACCGGGGGCGAGTGGACCAGGGCCTGGGCGATCCCCACCCGCTGTTGGTAGCCCTTGGACAGGTGCCGCACCAGGCGTCGCCGGTAGCCCTCGACCCCGACCTTCTCCATGGCGGCGGCCGCGGCCTGGCGCTGCTCCCGCCACGGCACGCCTTTCAACTGGGCGGCGTAGACCACCTGTTCCTCGACGGTCAGGTCGGGATAGACCGGCGGGTGCTCGGGCAGGTAGCCGATCGAGCGCTTGACGGCCATCGGGTCCTCGAAGATGTCGTGGCCGGAGACCCGGGCGGTGCCGGAGGTCGGGGGCATGAAGCAGGTGATGATCTTCATGGCCGTCGACTTGCCGGCGCCGTTGGGACCGAGCAGACCGACGATCGTGTCCCTGGGGACCTCGAAGGAGACGTCGCGGATCGCCTCGACGTCGCCGTAGCGCTTGGTCAGTCCCAGGGCCTCGATCATGGGGGGAAAGGATCCGGTCACCCGGAACCGGGTCCGGGCCGAGGACTCTACCAGAGAGACATGGGTGCCTCAAGTCGCTAGACTGGTTCCCGGGCAAGGGCCGGAGGCGGACGTGTTCGATTCGATCGGTCGCTACGCGATCGAGGAGCAGGTGGCCGAGGGGGGCACCTCGACCATCTTCCGCGCCTACGACAAGGACCGGCGCAGGGTGGTGGCCCTGAAGCTCCTGGCGCCCGAGCTCTTCGCCACCCAGGGGGAGGGGCTGGTCGAGGCCCTGCGCCGGGGTGCCGAGGGCGCCTCGGTGCTCTCCCACCCCAACATCTCCCGCGTCATGGACGTCGGCCAGGAGGCCGAGTTCGCCTTCGTCTGCACCGACTTCGTGGAAGGCGTTTCGGCCTTCGAGGTGGTGCAGCGCTACGGCCCGCTGCCCTTCCCCCTGGCGGTCCGGCTGGTCGCCGACGTGCTGTCGGGTCTCGAGTACGCCCACGAGAACGGTCTGCTCCACGGCGACGTGAAGCTCGAGAACGTGATGCTCGCCAACGACGGGCGGGGCGTCCTCACCGACTAC
>CAYOHP010000033.1:0-51708 GCA_964403795.1 uncultured bacterium
TGAACCTTCTGCAGCGACTCGATCAGGAGAAAATTGACCGGGAACCAGACCGGCCCGCGCCAGTTGGAGTTGCCGCCGAACAAGCCGCTGGTGGATTCCGCCGGCTCGTAATCGACGCGATGCTCCAGGCCGTCGACCGCCAGCCGGTCCTCGAGGGGAGCCGCGGCCGGACCCCCCAGCGCCACGGCCCTCCGCAGCAGGGCCTCGGCGAGGTCCGGCTGGCCCACCTCGACATGGCAGGCGGCCGCGGTGGCCAGCAGCGGGAGCAGCTCCGGGCGGTCCCCGCCCACCAGACGCTCCGCCATGTCGAGGGCCTGGAGGGCGACCGGCTGGGCCTGGCGCGGGCGACCGGCGGCGAGCAGGGCATCGGCCTTGGCCCCCAGGGTGACCGCCAGCTCCAGGCTGGGGGCTCCCCTGAGCCGGGTGCGGACCCCCACCAGGGCCTCGGCCAGCGACACCCGCCGGTCGGGGGCCGCCAGCTCCTCGGCCACTCCCACCAGGAACTCGAGCACCGCCTCCCGCTCGCGGTCGGTGGGACCTTGGACCTCGGCCTCCTTCTCGGCCTCGGCCAGGAGAGCCCGGGCATCCCGGCTGGCGCCCCGCCGGAAGACCAGCCTCGCCAGGCGGGCCCGGGTCTCGGCCCGGGCCAGGGGGGCGCCCTTCCCGAAGAGGCCGAGGGCCTCCCGGTAGCCCCTTTCGGCCTCGTCCCGGCGGCCAGCGGCCTCCTCGAGCCGGGCCAGCTCCAGCGCCACCTCGCCCCGCCCCACTCCGTCGCGGGGCTGGGTCTCCGCCCAGCTCTCCGCCAGGGCCCGGGCCAGCTCCCGGGCCGGTTCCAGGAGCCCCCGCCGGGACAGCACCCGGACCTGCTCGAGGCGGGCCTTCTGCACCTCCCGCCCGGGTGCCCGCCCCGGGTCGAAGGTCACCCCCAGGCTCCGGCGGAGCGCTTCCTCGGCCTCCTCGAGCCGTCCCTCCCGGCGGAGGATCCGGCCCTTCTCCAGGAACAGCAGCCCCAGCCCGGGGTTGGCCTCGCCCGACAGCAGGATTTCCTCCTGGATGGCGGCCTCCAGGTCTGCCAGGGCCGCGGCCGGCGAGCCCGAAGCCGCCACCAGGCCGGCCCGGAGGACCTGGGCGGCACGCCGGCGATCGGGAGCCAGCCGGTTCCCGGGCCCCCCGGGGGAGAGCAGCCGATCGAGCTGGCGTCGGGCCTCCTCGGGCTGGCCCGTCCCGGCCCGGGCCGTCGCCAGGGCGTCATGGAACCGGGCCTGGAGTTCCTGGCCCGCGGTGCCCAAGGCCGCCTCCGAGGCCGTGAGCCAGGCCAGCGCCCGGGACGCCTCGCCCCGGGCGAGCGCCAGCTCGGCCAGCCGCACCCGCGGCTCCACGAGCTCCCGGGGATGCAGGCCGGCGGCCCGCTCCAGGACCGCCAGCTCACGCATCAGGCTGGCCTCCAGGGCCGAGAGGCGCCCTTCGCTCTCGTAGAGGCCCGCCAGCTTCCGGAGCGCGGCCCGGAGCAAGGCTTCGGGTCCTCCCGGTTTCTTGGCGTCGTGGTAGATCTCGAGCAGGAGGCGCTCGGCCTGGGGGAGCTCGCCTGCCGCCACCGCCCGCTCGGCCGCCCGCCACTTGTCCCGGAGCGGATCCGCACCGAGCCGGGAGGCGCCTCCCGGGAGCGGGAGCAGTCCCAGGAGCCCCAGGCCGGCTCCGACCAGGGTCGCGCCCCTTCCCGCTCCCCGCTGGGAGACGGGCGGGACGCGTCGGGGCGGACCAGGCACCGGCATGGGAGGCATCCTCGGGCAGGCTGGAGGGGCATCCCCACTGTAGCGGATGGCGCGACCTGCCCGGATGGCCGCGATTTGGTGCGGATCCGCCCCGCTCCCGGCCTCCGGCTCGGGGTCCGGCGGTCTCGCGGGTACCCTGGAACGGGGATCCTCCGGAGGAAACGAAGGTGCACGGGGAGCGGACTTCGCCAGCTGCCGGCCACCCGGGGTCGGGCAGCGACGCCGACTGGTACCGGCGCGCCGAGGAGCTTGCCGGGCAGGCCCTGCGGGGCGAGGTGGACGTCGACGCCCTGGTCGAGGGCCTCGACGCCCTCTCGGGGGCAGCCCCGGGTTGGCTCTCCCGGCTCCTCGCCGGAGAGCTCCCGGTAGGCCTCCCGGCGGGCCGGCCCGGCCCCTCGGCCCTGGAGGTGCTGGCGGCGGCCTCCGTCTCCTCGGCCCGGACCGCGGTCCGACGCCTCCGGACCGCCCTGGCCTCGATCGGCGGCCCGGACCTCCCGGAGCCAGGTGCGGTGGCGATCCTGGGCTGGATCGCTACCGTTCCGCCGCATCCCCGCTGGCCGGCGGCCGCCCGCGAACTCGAGGCCGACCTGATGACCCACGACGCCGAAGTGCTGGTGGCGGCTCCCGGGGGCGAGCTGGCCCCCTCGACCCTGGCGGCGCTGGCGAGTTCGCTCGAGCAGGATCTGATCTCGGGGGCCTGGGTCGTCTCCGACGTGCCGCTGGGCGCCCACCTGGCGAAGGAGATCGAGACCGCCAATCGGACCCTCGCCGAAGCCGGTCGTGGCCGTGTGGTCCCGGTGGTCCTCAAGGGCGAGAGCCATGTGCGGGAGGCGCTCCCCGGCGTCTCGCGGCCGGTCCGCAAGGCGACCGGTGCCGCCCCCCCGGCCCCGGTTGCCGGGCCTGGCGAAGTCGAGGCCCTGTTCCAGGAGGGCGTCCGCCTGCTGGCCCTGGACGAGGCCGAGGAAGCCCTCTCGCTCCTGCAGAAGGCCGTCAAGGCCGCCCCCGAGCACTCCCGGGCCTGGTACGCGCTGGGCATGGCGACCGCCGAGGCGATGACCAAGGAGGTCGCCCTCGAGTGCTTCCGGGAGGCGACCAAGCTGGACCCGACCCTCTCGGCCGCCTGGCTCGACCGGGCCGAGATCGAGGACGAGATGGGGAAGGCCGCCGAGGCGCGCCTCTCCTACGAAACCTTCCTGGCCCTGGCGACCCGCCCCGAGGAGAGGGAATCCCGCCAGCGGGTCGAGGCCCGACTGGCCGCCATGGCCGCCGAGGCCAAGGCCCGGGCCACCGCTCCTCCGCCGCGTCCGGTCCCCCCTCCGCCCCGACCCGCAGCTGTCGACACTGCGACTCCCCCCGCCCGGGCCTCCGGATCCCGACCCGCCTCACCGGCACCGCCGCCCATGATGGTCGACGACGACCTGATGCGGAGGGTGATCGCCGAAGCAGAGGCCGAAGCCTCCGGGAAGCCCTCTCCAGCCGGCGACACCGGCGGGGAGGCGGTCTTCGAGACCGACCCACTGGGAGGTCCGGACCTGCCGGCGGCGAGCTCCCCCCCTGGCGACGGCGGCCCCCGAAGCGGTCCCCAGGGAGCCGGTTCCAAGCCGCTCTCCCCCCCTTCGAGCCGCCCCCGCCCTTCGCCCGCGACCCGCCCCTCGCCCCGACCCGGTCCTGCCGCCTCGACCCACATGGAGGACGGGGTCGAGACCCTGGACGGGTACTTCGATCCGACCCCCATCATCCGGGCCCTGGTCCAACGTCGCCTGGCCGTGATCGGGATCTGCGTGGGCCTCTTCGTGGCCTTCGTCCCAGGGGTCCTGGACACGCTCCGGAACCTGCTCACCGATACCGACGACTACCCGACCCTGATGGGCCTTCCGCCCTCGGACCGGGTGCTCGGGGCGGTGGCCCAATGCCTGCTCACGGCCGACGCCGCGCTGGCCCGCCGGCCGGACGCCGACGCCGACAAGCGGGTCCTCTCCCGGGTGGCCCGCGACACCCTGCGGAGGTACGGCGAGGGCAGCGTCACGGCCGGCGAGCTCCGGGAGTACAACGCCCTCCAGGCCAAGCTGCGTGCCATCGGGGAGACCGGCGAACCCGACCAGGCTGCCGAGACCGCGCTCCGACTGGGGATCGAGTTCTATGCCCGGGCCCACGAGGCGGTGCCGCACTGGAGCGTGCGCTTCCGGGTGGCGGGGACGTTCCGGAAGCTCCTGGTCAAGGACCGCCCCTTCCTGCTCTCCCCGGAGGAGGTCCTCGACGTCCCCTCCGAGCTCCGCCCCAGCGGCGGGGACCCCCGCTTCGAGCGCATCGCCCGGAAGGGGAAGGACTACTGGTCCGATCCCGAGTACATCGCACTCGCATCCTCCGACCTTCCGCTCCCCCCGGAGGCTTCCGTCCCGCTCGCCAGCCTGGTCGGACAGGTCGACCCGAGTCTGGTACCGACCGGCGGCGGCTCCAGGCCGGTGGAGCAGCTCCTGCCACGGCTCGGCGACGCGGTATCGATGGGAGCCCTGGCCGCCATCAACGCCCTGCCCGATGCCGCCTCCCGCCGGGCCCTGGCCGGCCACTTCGCCCGCCAGGCCCTGGACTGGAAGGAGAGCGCCCGGGTCGAGTTCTTCCGGATCCTGCTGCGCGCCGGATGGAACGCCTCCGTGCCGCCCCTGCCCGAGGGCGTGGCCTGGGCCGATGCCCTGGCCCGGGAGTTCGCCAACAGCCCCTACGGCGCTCCCAGCTGAGGAGAGCCGAGGGGGCCCTCCCGGAATCCTCAGACCGGGATCCGGTCCACCACGAACCGGACGAGTTCTTCCCGCTCCTTGCCGGGACGGACCGCGGTCACGGCCCCCCCCGGGAGCACCACCGCGACCCGAGGCTTGGAGGGACAGAGCGAGAGGCAGTCCACCTCGATCACCCGGGTGCGCCGTCGGAGTCCCGCCTCGGCCAGGTCCTCCTCGAGCCGACGGGCGAGCTTCCGGGATCCTCGGCCCTTCCCGCAGTCCCGGCACACCAGCACGATTCCCTGGCGCCACGGGGCGGCCAGGCTGCGGAGCGAGCCGCCGCTCCCCGCGCCCGGGATCGGCCCCGGGCAGGGGACCGGGAAGGCGCCGAACCCATCGTCGTCGTCCTGGGCCAAGGATCCTCCGCAGGACCCCCGAGGGAGCCCCGGGAGGCACCCGAGGATCCAGGAGGGTGATTTTGAGAGTCTTTCTCACTGGATCCTACCCGGGCCCGGGCGCGGACCACAAGCACCCCGGAGACGAATTCCTGGGGCCGCCCGAGTTCCTGAGGCGATACGCTGGCGCGGTGGAACTCCATCCCCCGGTGGACGCTCGCTACCGCCTGGGCGTCCGGCTCGGGGCCGGGGCCCAGGCCCAGGTCTTCCGGGCCGTCGAGATCGCCACCGGGCGGGAGGTGGCGGTCAAGGCCCTCCACCCGGGGATCCACGCCACCGCACCCGAGCGGTTCCAGCGCGAGGCGCGGGCCCTGGCGGCCCTCTCCCATCCCCACCTGGTAGGTTTCGTCGCCCTCCATCCCGATCACCAGCCCCCGCTGCTGGTGATGGAATACGTCCAGGGCCCGTCGCTCGAGACCCTGCTGGAGCGGGGACGGACCTTCCCCCCGGGGGCCGCCACCGAGATCGGGAGGGGACTGGCCGGGGCCCTGGCCCACATGCATGAGAAGGGCTTCCTCCACCGCGACCTGAAGCCCGCCAACGTTCTGATCGCCGAAGGCCGAGGTCCGGTGCTGGTCGACCTCGGTCTCGCCCTGGGCGACGAGGACCCCAAGCTCACCCGCACCGGCGCGGTGGTGGGCACCCCCGCCTTCCTGGCGCCCGAGATGTTCCGCACCTTGAAGGCGAGCCCCGCCACCGACGTCTTCGCGCTGGGGGTCACGCTCTACCAGGCGATGACCCGCGACCTGCCCTACACCTTTCCCGAGATCGCCGATGCCGGTGCCGGACGCCCGCTCCCGGATCGTCCGGTCAGGGAGATGGAGCGACTGCTCGGCCCGGTGGCGGCCGCCACCCTCCATCCCGACCCCGGGCGCCGCCCCCGGGCCGCGGCGCTCGCCGAAGCGCTCCGTCGGGGCCGGGACGCCCCGGTGTCCGACCTCTTGCCCCCGGAGCCGATCCCGGGCGCGGTCCCCTCGGCGGCGTCCTCGTACCCGGGAGCCGACAGCGGACGGATCGCCCTCGGGCCGGGACCTCCGAGGGCGCGGCGGCGGCTTCCGGGCGCCGGGGCCATGGCCGCCGGGTTGTGCCTGGCCGGGCTGGGCTTCTGGTTCCCGTTCGTGGGCGCCGCTCCCCGCCTTCCCCCCATCACCCTCGCCTCGACCCCGTTCGAACTCGAGGTGACCTGGCCGGGGGAACAGGGCGAAGAGGGCCTCGAGCTCTGCCTGGACGGGGCCCCGGTCCTGACGCTCGGCCCGGGCACCGGGACCCGCAGCTCCCGCGTGCCGCTGCCCCGCGGCATGGAGGCCGGCCTGCGCCGCTCTGGCCGGGAGCAGGCGCGACCCGATCCCGGGGACGGGCCCTGGCCCAGGATGGTCCATCCCGCGGCGCTCCCCGATCCGGGCGGATGCCGCTGGGAGGCCTCCCCGGGAGGACTGGCGCTGGTGGTGCCCGCCGACGGGTGGATTCCCGATCGGGTCCAGGTCCGGCAGACCGGAGGCAGGCGGGTGGTGGCCCCGCTGCGGGAGGGCGCCTTGGCCAGCTACCCGCTCGGCACCGCCCTCGACGGGGGCGAGATCCTCGAGGTGATGGCGGAGGCACGGCTCGAGGGCGGGGAGTTCCGGCTGGTCCGCCGGGAACCTTGGGCGACCCTCGACCTCCGGCCCCGGGCCGAGCGTCTGGTCCCGGACGAAGGGAACCCGGGGACGCCGGACCGACACCCCGGACTGCACCCGGGCCGGGTCCTCCCCATGACCCCGATCGCCAGCCAACGCTACGACCCGGAGGCCGAGCCGATGTCGCTCCTCAGGGTCACGGCCCCTTTCCTGGCGGGAGCCAGGGCGGGTCGCCTCGACGGCCACCGGCGCTGGTGGCTGCACGCCGCGCCCGGGGGGCGGGCCGGACTCCTGGGGTACGCCACCGACCCGGCGGTCCCACCTTTGATGACGACCTTCCCGCTCCCGGCCGTAGTCCCCAACGAGGACTCGCTGGCGGTGCTCGGGGGTGCCGTAGGAGTCCGGTTCCACGACGACCAGAAGGGTCCCGCCCGGGTCGAGACCTGGTTCACGGTCACCCCCGGGAACCCCGGGGCCCAGGCCCGCCTGGAGCCGCTCCGGATCGAGGGCTTCCCGGTCCGCTCGGGGCCGCATCCCACTGGCGACGGACGGGCCTTCTTCGTCTCCGACGACGGCCGACTCCGGGTCAGCGACGCTTCGGGTCGGCTCGGCCCCCCCCTCGGTGCCGGCCGCCCCCGCCTGTTCACGATCCGCTACGGCAGTCCCGGGGAGCCCGGGCGCCACTTGGCACTGGCCGGAGCCTGGGACTCCTTCCGGGACCGGAACCACGGGATCCTGCTGATCGACGCCGGTGTCCCCCGGGTGCTCGCCTCGGTCGAGGGGGTCCCCGAGCCGGCTCCCGGCCATCCACTGGTGATCGAGTCGGGTCCGGCCCGCGGCGTCTACCTCACGGTCGGTGCCGATCTGTTCCGCCTTGACCTCGACCACCTGGCCGGGCCTCCTGCCTCCGAGGTACCCGCCGGCGATCCCCCGGCGCCCCGCCACCTCCCGTTCGGAGAGCTGGTCGCCTCCGGACACGCGATCCGCATGGCCCACGCCCGGATCGCCGACCCCAAGGCCGGCGAGGTCTGGTCGCTCCGGGCCTCCGGCTCGGCCCGCGGCGAGATCGGCCTGCTCCCCTTCTTCGACCGCGACCAGGGCAAAGCGGCCTCCGGATCGGGCTCCCAGGCCGGCTCCGACCCGGGGACCGGCTCCGGCTACCGCTGGCGCCTGCGGATCCTGGGGCCTGGCATGGATCGGATCCTCGAACTCGACCACGGCCCCTTCCCCATGGACCGGATCGGGGTCCACCACGCCGCGGTGCGGCTCGACCCCAGCTCGGACCTGGCCGTGGTCACCCACGACTCGGCCCAGGACCGATGGGTGGTGAGCCTGGTCTCGATCGCCCGGGCGACGGTCCTGGTCCAGTGGTCGATCCAGGTGCTGGGCTCGATCCAGCCGGCGGTCCTCACCGAGCGCGGCGCCGAGCTCCCGCTCTGGCCCGCCAACCTGATGGTCTTCCCCCTGCCCCCGCTCGGTCTCCCGGTCTCGCGAGACGGTTCCTCCGGGAGTTCCCCCGGCTCACGAGTCTCCGAACCCTCGCGGCCGGCACATGGGGAACACGCCCTGGATCTGGAGAGCCCATGATCTCGGCCGTGGTACCGACCTTGCTAGCAGGTGGGACGTGGCTCGCGTCCATGTCGATCGTCGCCCCCTGGCGGCCCTGGTGCTCTGCCTCGCGCTCCCCCTCTCGGGATGCAAGGACAAGCTGGCGGCCATCCTTCCCCAGCTCCTGACGGCCCTGGCCGCCTCCTCGGGAGGCATGCGCCCGGGCGGGGGCATGCCGGGATCCCCGAGCCCCACCATGCCCGGCTCGCCCGGATTCCCCGGGTTCCCCAACCCGAGCTCGGCGATCGGCAGCCTGCCCGGCTCGCCAGCCCCCCAGGGCATGCAACCCATGGACTCGGGCACGATCCGGGGATCCAACGGCAGCTACCGGGTACCGGCCTCGACCTTCGACAACCAGAAGGTCGCCGGCACCACCCCGGAGGACGGCGACCAGCGCCTCGATCCCGGCGAGCGGGGCGTGGCCCTCCCCTCGCGCCGGGCATTGGGCAAGGTGGTCGGGCTGCGCCTGAACGGTCGCACCGCCTACGCCACGGTGATCGACGTGGGTCCCTGGTACACCGACGACCCCTACTGGGAGACCGGCACCGCACCCAAGGCGATGCAGAACAAGGGCCAGACCAAGACCGGGACCCTCGACGGCGACTCCGGGGCCCAGAAGCTGACCATCAACGGCGCCGCCATCGATCTGACGCCGACCACCCGCAACGACCTCGGGACCTCGAGCGGCATGGTCGAGGTCGAGTGGTGGTTCGCCTCCCAGGCCGAGCTCGCCAGCCAGCGGCCAGTGTAAGCCTGCAGCTCGCCCGCAAGGGGCTCGCTAGCGACGGTCTACGCCTGCGCTGCTTCCCCCGGGTGAACCGGGGGCGCTCCGGCTCCGACCGTGAGCCTGCAGCTCGCCCGCAAGGGGCTCGCGAGGGACAGGCCGCGGCCCCGGGCCTTGGGTGAGACGCCCAGCTTGATCCCCGGAATTCCCGGAACCCCGATGGGTTGCCCGCGGTCCGAGGGGAGGGAGGATCGGGTCGGTCGGGGAGGTACCGAAGGCGAGGCGACCCTGACGCACCGATCGCTCTCTCCCCTTCTCGTCGCCCTGGCGCTGCATACCCATGCCGGTGCGGCTCGGGCCGACGCCCCGGCAGAGGCCGAGGCGGCCATGACCCGGGCCAGGGAGTTGCTCCAGGAGGCTTCCCGCGCCGACCCCGAGGCGCCGACGCGCCCCGGACTCAGGGCCCAGGCCGTGCTCTGGCTGCTGCGGGCCCGGGCCCGGGGAGCCATCTCTGCGGCCTCCGAGGCGGAATCGCTGTGGGAGCGCCTCGAGGTGCCCGAACTCCGGGTCCTGGGACGGCTCCTCCTGGCCCGCAGCCGGGACCGCACACCACCCCGATTGCTGGCCCAGACCCGGGCCCGGCTGCTCGAGGCCGGTGACGGCGCCCACCGGCGGTCCCTGCAGGAGGCCCTGGCGAGCGATCCCTCCCTGGTCGCCTGGCTGGCCCGCCGGGTCGCCGCCGGCGCCTCCCGCCTGGTCCCGGTCCTGGCCGAGGTCCTGGACTCGAGGACCCCGGACGCCCCCGAGGTGATCCGACTCCTCACCGAGGCCACCGCCCAGGGCGACGATGCCTGTCGGATCCGACTGGCCCGTCGCCATCTCACCGGGCACGGGGTCCCCCTGGACCCCTCCCGGGGCCGCGACCTGATCCAGGACGCCGCCACCTCGGGATCCGCCCAGGGACTCCGCGAGTTCGAACTGCTCCGGCTCCGCGGCGGACCCGTGCCCAGGAACCGGGAGCCCTGGTCGATCCTGGCGGCCCCCCGGCTGCCCGGGGACTCGCCCGAACTCGAACGCCTGCGCAGGACCCGCGCCCCCTTCCCCGACCACGGAGCCATCGTGGAGGTCCTCGGGGAGGTGCGGGGCCCCGACCCGGGGCAGCCGACGGGACCCGGAGGAAGCCAGCCTGCGATCCCGCGGCCAGCCGGAGGCGCCCGGATCGAACTCGCCGCTCAGGCCCAGGGTCGCCTGCATCCGCTCGAACCCGGCGAAGGCGGAGCCCAGCGCCTCCTCTCGCTGATGGGCTGGGACGGCAGCACGCCCCCTCGGCATGGCTCGCATCCGGCCCTGGTCCAGGTGGTCCGACGGCTCTCCGACCCGGCGTTCCGTTCCCTGGCCGATCCTCTGGTGGCGAGGATCCCCGGCCCCCGGGTCCGGATCCTGCTCCATCCCGAGGACGAGCCCGAGGGGCTGGTCCCGGGGCAGGTCCTGCTCGTCCCCTGGAGCGTGGGCTCGCTGCCGGGCGGGTTCGCCTACACCGACCACGTGGTGGCGAGCGGCGAGGACCTCGCCGGGATCGCCGCGGGGTACGGCCTCCCGGTGGAACGACTGGTGGAGGCCAACCGGGAACGCCTCCGGGTGGGGCCATGGGCCGATCAGGCCTGGGACGGGACCGACTGGGTGGCCGAGATCTCGATCGGCGCAGGCGGCTGCCGGAGGACCGGGGTCACCACCGAGGGCTTCCTCGACTTCACGCTGCTCCATGAGTTCGGGCACGCGGCCGATGGCAGCTGGCTCCATCCGCTGGACTACGGCCCCGACGGACAGCACTTCCACGACGAGATCCTGACCCTCTCGGCCGCCTTCCGGGAGGGCCTGGCCTCCTTCCTGGCGTTCACGGCTTCCCCCGAGGCCCTCGTCCAATCCGGCTTCCCGGCCCTCGGAAGCGACCGGGTGCTCCGGCACGAGGCTTCCGCAGGCGGCTACACCCCGCTGGCGCCCGAGGATCTCGGCCCCTTCGACTTCCTCGCCAACGAGGCGGTGGTGGCTGCGGTCCTCCTCAGGGTCTCCCGCCTCGCCGGGGGCGTTGCCCGCCTCGAGGCCGCGCTCCGGGCCACCGACCGGATCCACGGCCGGACCCTGCCCGAGGTGCTCGCCGAGGTGGTGCGGACGGATCCTGCGTCCAGGGACGAGCTGCTCACCGTCCTCGCCGAGGAAACCCGCTCGCCGGGCCGTCGCTTCACCCCCGCGGAACTCGCACCATGCCTGGAGAGCGAGCTGCCCGATCCGATTCGCCGGTGGGCCCGGAGGTCGTAGCCGCGTCCGCGCCCGACCTCGGATGCCGGACCTCTGGTCAGCTGCAATCCCCCGACGCCGAGGAACCGAGATCCGGAACCACCGTCACCTTGCCCATCGGACTGCCGAGGAGCGAGTCGCGGTCATCGAGTCCCCCGTCGGCCGGGGCGTAGCGGAGCACGAGCTTGCGGGCGCAGGGAACGGTTTCGGCCTCGGCGACCGGAGGAGTTGGATCGAAGCAATCCAGGTACTCGGCGGTACAGGGCTCGTCGGCGGCGGCCTTCCCCTTGGCCTCGCTGGGCACGAAGCCGGCCACCACCGGGGGCTTGGCCTGGCGCTTGACCCTGGGGGTGGCAGCCTTCCGGGGGGCGCCCGCGGCTGCAGGGTCGGCGGCGACCCGGGGGGCGAGCGCGCCCTCGACCGCGGAGAAGCTGGGCATCACCGACGCCGACGCCAACGCCGAGGGGATGCACCCGACCTCGAACAGCGAAAGACTCGCCAGGGCCAGGGCCGCCAGGAACCGGATCCGATTCCCATCCCACCGCTCCGAGGTCTCCGCCACGTCCGCCGCCCTTCCCGCTGCGCTCCGCCGGGCGCACGGACCCTCTGCCGCACCCGCCGTGCCATGGCGCTCGGGATGCGGCTTTCCGCCCGGACCGGGGTCGCGATCCGGTCTCGACGGAGAGACCCGAGACGACGTTGAGACGTTCCCGAGAGGCCCCTCCCCGGACCAGGTCCCCGACCCCAGGGGTCCCTGCGCCGTCGACCCGAGTCGGGTCGCGACTTCACACGGTCGCGGGATACGAGCCGAGCACCTTCAGGTAGGTGGTCAGCTCCTCGAGGTGGGCCAAGGCCCGCGCCACCGGCAGATCCTCGCGATGGCCCTCGAGGTCGACGTAGAAGGCGTAGTGCCAGGGGCGCTCCCGGCTCGGCCGGCTCTGGAGCTTGCGGAGGTTCAGCTCCCTCAAGGCGAAGACCGCCAGGGCCTTGAACAGCGCGCCCGCCACGTCCTTGAGCACGAAGACCAGGCTGGTCTTGTCCTTGCCGGTGCGCTCCGGCGCCGCCCGCCCCACCCGGAGGAAGCGGGTGGTGTTGGAAGGATCGTCCTGGATCCCCTCCCGGAGCACCTCGAGCCCGTAGAGCGCGGCCGCTCCCCGGGGGGCGATGGCGGCCACCTTGGGTCCGGCCTCGGCCACCAGCCGGGCGGCCCCCGCGGTGTCGTAGACGGCGTGGAGTTCCCAGCCCGGCCGGGCCCTCAGGAACTCCCGGCACTGGGCCAGGGCCTGGGGATGCGAGTACACCCGCTCGAGGTCCTCGAGCCCCATCCCGGGCCGGGCCATCAGGCACTGCTGGATCGGGATCTGGATCTCGGCCTGGATGGTCAAGCTGCGCCGCATCAGCTGCTCGTAGGTCTCGTCGATCGAGCCGCCGAGCGAGTTCTCCACCGGCACCACGGCCGAACCGGCGTCCCCTGCCTCGACCGCAGCGAAGGCGCCCGCAAGATCGGGTCGGGGCAGGGTGCCGACGCCCTCCCCGCACAGGGTGCGGATCGCCATCTCGGAGAAGGCCCCATGCTCGCCCTGGAACGCGATCGGCAGCGGAGTTCCGGTTTCCATGGAGGCCACGGTGCCTGGCGCCCGCTCCGGACGCAAGGCGCGGTGGCCGCCTTCCCCCTCGCGCAGCCGACCGCTTGCAGGGGTGCAGGAAAAAAACTGCGATCCGAACCGGGATTTCGTCTGTCCCGAGTCGTCGACCCGCTCCAGGAGCCGATCGCTGGGAAGGCTGCAAATGTGGCACCGGGCTTGCTTCTTGTCGACCCTGGCCGGCTCCGGATCCCGGAACGGGAGTCGAGCCGGCCGATGCGAGGAAGGAACCACCGTGGATCGCTCCACGATCGAGATGGACCGCCCCACCATCGACCGGATGGTCCTGGAGAGCGCCCGCAAGCACCGCGACCGCACCGCCCTGGAGCGGCTCGACGACGAAGGTCGCCGCATCGGGTACACCTACGGCGAGCTCGCCAAGCGGCTCGAGCTGCTGGCCCGCGGCATGCTGGCCGACGGGGTCTCGCCGGGCGACCGGGTCGCCATCATAGGGGCGAACTCGCCGGCCTGGGGCTTGGCCGCGCTCGCCACCCTGCACGCCGGTGCGATCCTGGTCCCGGTGGACCAGAAGGCCACCCGCAAGGAACTCGAGCACATCCTGGCCCACTCGGGAGCCACCCGCCTGATCCTGACCGGGGCCTGCTTCGAGCGCCTCGAGAGCCTGCCCTCGGTCGAGAAGCTCTACTTCCTGGACCGCTCCCGCCAGGGCACCCGCTTCGAGGGGATCGACCACCTCGCCACCCGAGGCAAGGACCATGCGATGCCGGCCGCTCCCCTCCGGGCCGCCGACGACGTGGCCATCCTCCTCTACACCTCCGGGACCACCGGCGCCCCCAAGGGCGTGATGCTCACCCACTGGAACCTGCTCACCAACATGGAGATGGTGCTGAACCGGCTCTCGGCCACCCCCGAGGATGCCTTCACCAGCATCCTCCCTCTCTCCCACACCCTCGAGTTCACCGCCGGGTTCCTGCTGCCCTTGGCCCTGGGGAGCTCGGTGCACTACGTGGGGAGCTTCAACCCCGTCGACATCGTGAAGACCATGTCGACCTGCGGCGGCACCATCATGATCGCGGTGCCCCGGCTCTACCAGGCGATGTGGAAGCGCCTCCAGGAGCGGATCGACTCCCTGACGCCGATGAAGCGCAAGGTGGCGGGCGTGTTCCAGGGCATCACCCGGAGGTTCCCGGGGATGGGCAAGGTCCTGTTCCGGGAGATCCACCAGCGCTTCGGCGGGAGGGTCCGGTTCTGGGTCTCGGGCGGGGCTCCCCTCGATCCCGCCATCGCGGCCGGGTTCGCGGCCATCGGGATCCCGATCCTGAACGGCTACGGCCTGACCGAGACCTCGCCGGTCCTGGCGGTCAACGCCCTGGAGGACAACCGCCCCGACTCGGTAGGGCGCCCGCTGCCCGGGGTCGAGCTCAAGATCTTCGACGCCAACGAGGACGGGATCGGCGAGGTGGCCGCCCGCGGCCCCAACGTCACCCCCGGCTACTACCGGAATCCCGAGGCCACCCGGGACGCGTTCCGGGACGGCTGGTTCCTGACCGGGGACCTCGGCAAGCTCACTCCCGACGGGGTGCTCGAGCTGCGGGGCCGCTGCAAGAACCTGATCGTCACCTCCAACGGGAAGAAGATCCACCCCGAGGAGATCGAGGAGCACCTGGCCCGCAGCCGGATCCTGGAGGACGTAGCGGTGGTGGGGGTTCCCGAGAGCGCCGAGGACGCCGGCGAAGTGGTCACCGCGGTGGTGGTCCCGGGCGAGGCGCTCGCCGGACTCGGGGAGCGGGAGCTCGAGAAACGCTGCCTGCGCGAGGTCCGGGAGCTCACCGCCGAGCTTTCCGACTGGAAGCGTCCCCGACGCGTGATGGTGCGCCGCGAGCCCCTCCCAAAGACCCACACCATGAAGGTGCGGCGGAAGATCCTGCTCGAGGAGGTGCTCGGCCTCCGGGAGATCGTGGCCCAGGCGCTCGCCGAGGCCCCCGTGGAGAGCGCCGAGGCCGCCGCCGGCTGAGCCACTTTCCCCGAGCGCCCGCCCGGCAGGGGATGCCACACTGGCCAGGATGACCGGTCGCTTCCTCCCACGAGCCCTCCCTCTGGTACTGGCCGTGGCCGGCTCGGTGGCACCCGGCCGGGCGGAGAGCCCGGCATCGCTGCCCCCCGAGCTGGAGGCCGAGCTCGCCTCGACCCTGGCCGCCGCCGGGCACGGGCTCTCCGATCTCGGACTGGCGGCCGAACTCGAGGCGCCCGACCGCTGGCGGTCTCCGCTCGCCACCCGCGCGCTGGTCGAGCCGCTGGCGGCCGAGGCCCGGGTGTTGGGGCTGTCCCGGAGCCTGCTCGCAACCCGGGGGCGCCTCGCTCCCCTGCTGGCGACCTTGGTCGGACCGACGCCGGCGGGATCGCCCGGACCATCGCCCCGGACGGCTCCCGAGGCACGGACGGCACTCGACCTCCCGGCGTCGCTGGCCACGGCCCTCGACGAGTTCCAGCAGGCGGTCGCCACGGCCGGCCCCGAGGTCACCGGAGCGACCTCGGGCATCGACGCCGCCGACCGCGCCTTCGTGTGGCGGCAGCTCCTCGACCCCACCCACGTGGAAGTCCACGTCGAGCCCGACCCGGAGGAGCGGACCCGCCTGCTCTCGCTGGCGGCCCGGGTCGACCTGGCCCGGATGGGACGGGCCGCGGCCGGGCTGGCCGCGGCGCTGGACCGGCTGGTCGAAACCCTGGGGAGGATCCCGTCCGGAGAGCTCGCCGGGGTCCGCACCCGGCGGGTCCCGGGACCCGGTGGCGGGCTGATCCTGGGCGGGATCGGTCCCGACCAGCACTCGCTGGGCGATGCGGTGATCGTCGACCTCGGTGGGGACGACCGCTATCTCGGCGAGGCCGCGACCCGCGCCCCCTGGGAAGGCTCCGCGATCCGGGTGATCGTCGACCTCTCGGGGCACGACCAGTACCTGGCCGGGGACGTCCGGATCGGAGGCGGCTTCCTGGGGATCGGGCTCCTCCACGACGGGGGCGGCGACGACCTCTACCTGGGCCCCTCGGGATCGCTGGGGTCGGGACATCTCGGGATCGGCATGGCGGTGGACCTCGCCGGCAACGACACCTGGCAAGCACCGCGTCGGGCCCTGGGGGCCGCCGAGTTCGGAGTCGGTCTCGTCTTCGAGGGGGCGGGCTCGGATCGCTACCTCGCCGAGCAGGAGGCGCAGGCCTTCGCGGGCGCCGGCGGGACCGGGCTGCTGGTCGATGCCGCCGGCCATGACGTCTACCTGCTCTCGGCGGGCGAGCGCGATTTCCGGGGCGACTTCTTCGACGGGTACGGACAGGGCGCAGCCGTCGGGATGCGCGCCTGGGCCTCGGGCGGGGTCGCCGGCCTGATCGATGCCGCCGGCGACGACCGCTACGAAGCCGACTACTGGGGTCAGGGCGTGGGGTACTGGTACGGGCTGGGGTTCCTGGTCGACCTGGGCGGGGACGACCGCTACTCGGTAGGGCGCTACGGCCAGGGCGCAGGGGTCCACTTCGCCGCCGGCCTCCTCCACGACGCCGGCGGCGACGACCGCTACCAGGCCAAGGCGGTGGCCCAGGGAATGGGCTACGACTTCTCGCTGGGCTGGCTGCGCGAGCTCTCGGGCCACGACCGCTACGCCAGCCATCATCTCTCGCAGGGAGCGTCCTTCGCCAATGGTCACGGGCTGCTGCTCGAGGAGGCCGGGGACGACGCCTACCTGGGGGCGACCGGGGACACCCAGGGCCAGTCCCATGCGGCCCGCGGCTTCGGAGGTATCGGAGTCCTCTTCGACCGGGAGGGGGACGACCGCTACGCCCCCAATGGTCGCTCCCGGGCCTTCCTGGCCCGGGGAGCCGGGGGAGTCTTCCGGGACCGGGCCCGCGCCCTCGCACTCCGGGACGCCGGCAGGACCCCGGGCCCGGATCCGATCCGGAGAGCGTCCACGGCCCCGAGCCCGGCCCGGGACCCTGCCCCGGTCCGAGCTGGCGCCGCGGGCCCGACCTGGACCGCCCCGGCGATCCTCCCCCCTGCCGGGCCCGGCCCCGAGGTTCCCCGGTTCCCGGCCGCGGCCGATTCGCCCCAGGTCCGCCGCGCTCGTGCCCTCCTCGCGGAAGCCGCCGCCCTGGACGCGGTCGAGAAGGAGCCGGCGCGACGGCTGCGGGCCCAGGCCGACCTGGTCCGGATGGGATCCGGCGTCGCCGCCTTCCTGGCGAGCCGCCTGGGGACGCGTCGCACCCACGAAACGCTGGAGGCCCAGCGGGCCTTGGAGGCCCTGGGCCGGGAGGCGGTCCCGGCCCTGCTCGCGGCCTACCCGGAGCACGACGACCATGGTCGCCGCCAGGTGCTCGCCGCCCTGCAGAAGCTCCCGGATCCGCGGGCCCTGCCCTTCCTGGCGGCTCGCCTCGAGGATCCCTCGCCCCGGATCCGGGCCGCCGCCGCCCAGGCACTGGGTGCCGTCGGCGGGACCTCCCCGGCCCGGGCCGCCCCCGAGACATCCCGGGAGCCGGCATCGCCCCCGGTGGTGCGCCTGCTGGCGGCCCGCCTGGCACTCGAGGTCATGGCAGACCGCCAGGCCCGTGCCGACCCGGTGCTCCGGGCACTGCTGGCGGCCCTCGAATCCCACCTGCTGGCCGAGCCCGGGCTGACCCTCGACTCCGGGACCGTAGATCGCGTCCTCGGCCTCCTCGCCCACCCCGGACACGGGGTCCGGACCCTGGCGTCCCGGATCGTGGGCACCCTCCTCCACCGGGCGACCCTGCGGCGGCCCGCTCCGACGGCTCCCGGGGACCCCGGGCCCCAGGGTCGCCTCGACGGCCTGCTGGCAGGGCTCCGCGCCCTGCCACCGGCGCAGACCGCCCAGCACGCCGCATTGAGGGCCCTCCAGCACGCGCTCTCGCGCACGCCATCGCCCGACTTCCCTTCCCCGGTCCGGGAGTTCCTGGAGGTTGCCACCCGGGATCCCGATCCGACCCTGGCCGCGGTCGCCTGGCGCGGACTGGCCCGGCTCGCCCCGGAGGCCGCCGAGGCCGAGCTCCAGAGGACCCTCGATCCGCTGGTGCGCTCCGCGATCCGCGAGAGCCTCCGGACCGTCGACCCGGCGACCCGCCTGGCGCGCCTGCGTGCCCGTCGCCGGCCATGACCGGCGTGCCGATCCTCACCGGACCGCGAGCGCTGGCCGCCCTTCCCTTGTGACGGCCAGGACCCCCGGATAATCTCGCGGCGGGGTCGAGGCGAGGACGTTCGTCCCGTCTCGGGTCCGCGTCCACCACCGAGGAGGTGGGTCATGCGACCCCGCGCTCGGATCCTCTGTCTGATCCTGATGCTCTCCATGGGCTGCGGAGGACCCGAGGGGCCGCCCCCCGGTACCCGGCCCATCAAGGAACTCCTGGCCGAGGGCAAGGGGCCGCTCGAGGTGGTCTCGGTCTCCCGCCGCCCCAATCCGGTGATGGCGACCTTCGGGATCGCCCTGAAGAACGTCTCCGACAAGCCGGTCAAGATGGCGAAGTGGACCATGGTCTTCGCCGACGACAAGGGTGCGCCGCTGGCCAAGGACGGCCAGGTCCAGGGAGGTTACGCCGAGCTCGAGTCGATCGCCCCCGGGGACACCCTCGAGGGAATCCAGGGCGCCCCCGATGGAGCGGTCTCGGCCCGGCTGGTCCTCGAGTCGGTGGTCTACGAATCGGTGCCGCCCGGCGCCGAGGACAACCCCTCCATGGCCATGATGAAGCTGAACCTGCAGTGGAAGAACCCGCGCTACGCCGCCGAGCTCGCAGGCGGGAAGTGACGGAATGGGTCTCGCGGCCGGCTTGCGTTCCCCGACCGCGGCTCTCCGGATCGGCCTCCTCCTCCTGAGCCTCCCGGGCTGCGGAGGCTCTCCCCAGGCCTCGTCGCTCCACCCACCCCCGCCGCCTCCCTCTCCGGTCTCCGACCTCGCCGCCGGGCCGACGACCGTGTCCCCCTCTCCGCCCCCGACATCGCCGACACCCCCGTCCCTCTCCCGCGATCCGACCCCGGTAGCTCGGCCCCCGACCCCGGACCCGTCACCGCCGACCCCGGTCGATTCCCCACCGACCCCGGACCCGACCCCGCCGACACCGACCGCGGCGCCCGCCGCGCCGACTCCCCCGGCTCCGACTCCCCGATCGCCTCCCTCGCCCACACCCCGTCCCCCGACCCCGCCTCCCACCCTTCGCCCCACGACGCGGTCGGCCCCGGTACCGCCGACGGTTCCTCCCACCCCGTCCCCGGGCCCGGGCCCGAGCCGTCCGCCTCCGGATCCTCGGACCCCGGTCCCGGCGCCTCCCCCGTCCCGCAGCTCGAACCTCACCGTCCTGAAGGCCCTCGACGCCAACGCGATCAAGGCCCTGATGAAGGAGTGGAACCGGGACCTCGGGATGCAATGCACCGACTGTCACGCCGATCCCGAGCGACCCCATCTCGACGACCATCCTGCCAAGGAGATCGCCCGCACCATGCAGCGGGCCCAGGATCGAGCCAACGCGCTGCTGACCGCCGGCCAGGTCAAGCTCCGCTGCTGGTCCTGCCATCGCGGGCAGCGCAAGCTGCCGCCACCGCCCGGTCTGGAGTAGCTGGCCATGGTCCCGGCCTCCGAGGTCGCGGCAAGGCCGTGGCCGCGGGTCACCCCCCATGCGCGGGACGAGGACCCCTCGTCAGGAGTCCTCGCCCGGAACCGGCCGCGTGGGCCTGCTGCTAGGGGATCTCGGGGTCGAAGTCCCGGGGCTGGGAGAAGCCCAGGTCCTGGTCGACCGCGAAGACCGAGCGGGCCGGGGTCGCCTCCGGGGCCTCGCCGGCCTCCTCGTCGGTGAGGACGATGGAAGCCCCCAACCACACCTGGCGCGGCCTTCCGCTGGCCGAGAGGTCGACGGTCTCGATCTCCCGGGCGCGGGGGGCGTGGAGCATGGTGCGACCGTCGGGCCAGCGGGTCAGGATCGCGTCCCGGCCCACTTCGACCCGCTGGGGCGGGAACGGTCCCAGGTCGTAGGAGATGAGCCCGGTGGCGGTCGCCGCCAGGATGCTCGAACCGCGGGTGGTCTCGATCCAGGCGACCGAGCCGCCGATCCGGTAGCTGCGTACCCGGTCGGCCAGGGTGCGGGACTGGATGGCCCGCTCGGCCAGGCCGAACACGACCCACCCGGTCCGTCCCTCGACCATGGCGATCCGGTCGCCCAGCGCCAGGGTCTGCGACAGTCCGATCACGTCGTCGGTGCGCAGGGCCACCACGCCGCTGTCGGCGGCGCCCACCAGCACCTGCATCCCGCTGCCCTCGATCCAGGCGAGGGCTCCCCCCACCTGGACCCTGGACACGTGGTTCATGGGGAGCGGCAGGCGGTGGAAACCGGCCGGGGTCGGTGCCAGCGCCACGTACTCGTCGAGGGCGGTGCGCACCAACGTCAGATCGGCAGCGGACAACGATCCCGCCCCGAGGGCGAGCGAAAGGGCCATAAGCGGCCGAAGGGCCGCGCGAATGCGAGCGTTCACGGCATACCTCCGGATTCGGGGAAGCGGCCGGTGGTCCGGCTCGACTGGGGACCGGTCCCTGCACCGGTGCCCCTCCCCCGAGAGAGGGGCGGGAGGTTCGCACGGGCAGGATCCATCGGTCAAGGACCGCGACGCGATTATGCGAGGGGAAGGCGACCACCGGGCCCTGGGAACCCAGACGCCATCCCGATCCGGCTCCCTCTTCCCGCGCCGGGGACCGCTCGTCGTCGATCGCAGGTTGAACCCCTTCGCCCGCGGCGTCGTCCTCCTTGCGAGCCCCGGAAGGATCCGCATGCCCCCCGATCCCGATCCCCTCTCCGCCAGCAAGAAGGAGTCGGCACCCGACAGCGCCGGGGCCGAGACCCCGGCCACCTTCCCCCGCCTCCCCGATTCGACCTGGACGGGGATGGGAGGACCGCTCCGGGTCGCGGCCCGGCTGGCGTGGCGGTCCCCCGGGAGCTTCGCGGCGCTCCTGGGCCTCGATCTGGCGGGCACCGTGGCGTCGCTCTTCGTGCTGGTCTGGCTCGCCGGGCATTCCCGGCCGGGGCTGCCGCTGCCGGTGCTGGCCCTGGCCCTGCTCGTCTCGGTGCCCGCCCGACTCACCTGCCTGGTGGCGACCCGGAGCCTGCTCGACGGGGAGCCGGGGATCGACCTCCTGGGAGCCACCCGGCAGTGGCTGCGGCGCCTGCCGGAGCTGGCGCTCCTGTTCGCCGGCCTGGGGCTCCTCTCGCTGACGGCCATCGGTCTGGGGACGGTACCTGCGGCTTGGCATGGGAAGAGCCCCGGGCTCGAGATCCTGGTGGCCCTGCTGGTCGTGGACCGGCTGGTGGCGATCGCCCTCCTCTCGGTGCCGGCCCTGGTGCTCGAAGGCATGGCGCCCCGGGATGCGGTGGCGACCGCGTGGGACCGCGCCGGCCCGCCCGGATGGGCGCTCTGGACCGCGGGGAGCGCCTGCCTGGTGCTGCTGCTGGCGGCCGCACTCGCCCCCACTCCCTTCGTGGGCATGGCCTGGTCCCGGCTCGGTTCCCTCCGGTTCCCGGAGCTCCTGTTCGCTGCCCCGGCCCTCCTCGGCGCGGCCGTAGCCCACGCCCTGCTCGCCATGAGCTGGGCCACCGTGGACGAAACCCGGCGCGGCCCCGACCGGCCCCGGCCAGGAACCCTGGGCGTGGCGGTGCGGGCCGGCCTGGCGTTCGCCTTCTTCGGCGCCTTCGTCGCCACCATGCAGACCAACCGGGAGTACGCCAACCGGCGCGCCTGCTTCGCCAACCAGAAGACGATCGCGGGCGCCCTGGAGATGTACGCCCTCGACATGAACGTCCCGGTTCCAGCCTACGGAGCGGCTATCCGCAAGGAACTCACCCGAAACGGCTACCTCTGCCACGTCCCCCAGGACCCCGGCCAGGGTGCGGAGAGCGAGGACCACTACGTGGTGGTCCCGACCAGCGTCACCGACAACGGGATCCTCTGCCTCTACCACGGCACTTGGCCACGACCCGGGATCGGGAACCGGGCGGCCCGGGTCGCCCTGGAGCAGGGGGGCGTGACCGACCCGGAGCTCCTGGCCCGTGCCAACCCCGAGGTCCCGACCGGTCGGAGCTGGTGGCAGCGGGCACGACTCGGTTCCCTCGAGGGCAAGCTGCGCATGCTCCTGCTCGCCGGGCTCCCCCCGGCAGGTGCGGTGGCCTTCCTCTCCCGGATCCCCTGATCCCGCAAGTCGCACCGATCGGGCGCGAGCGAGCGGCCGGTCCCGGACCGGACGCGCCTTCGATCCGTCCCGGTAGACTCGGGCCGCCGGCTTCGAATCGGAGGCAATCCACCATGGCCAAGAGCTGCAACATCACCAGGCACGAGTTCCGCGAGGGCGCCAAGGCGGTCCCGGTCCAGATCAACGGGATCCCGATGATCGCCGAGGTCAAGGAGTTCTCGACCGGATCGCTGGGCTGGAACCTGAACGGCAAGACCACCATCGAGGTGGGAGGGAAGGCCGTCTCGGTCCAGATCGGCCTGAACCTGACGATCGTCGGCTCGAAGGAACTCCCGAAGGACTCGTAGCCGGTCGGGCTACCTCGAGACCAGGCCCCAATCGAGCAGCGCGAGCCAGGAGCTGAAGAGGCCGACGTCCTTGGCGTAGGTGCCGACCTTGCCGCCCTGGCCAGGCCCTTCGCCCGGATCCACGGCCAGCGCATGCGCCATTCCCTGGATCCGGTAGCTGACGACGCTGGGAGTGCCGTCGGGACCGTGGAAGGCCTCGCGAGGGTGTCCCGCGATGGTGGTGGTCTCGTCGGGCGTGAGGTCGGCGCCGCGCAGGTCGGCCCACTGCTCGACCAGCTCCCGCTGGTTCAGGGGATTCACGGTCCGGTCGCCGGTACCGTGGAACACCGAGAGTCGGGGGTAGCCGCCCGCGTAGCCGGGATGGGTCTCCCGCACCAGCTGGCCCCAGGCCTCGGGGGCCTTGTCCTTGCCCATCAGCATCGAGGGCATGGCGTCGTTCGGGGAGGCGGCGATCCGGTAGGGAAGGCCGGCCGAGACCGCCCCGGCCTGGAAGACCTCGGGGTAGGCCGCGAGCAAGGCCACGGCCGAGGCGGCGCCCGCCGAGAAGCCGGTGACGAAGATCCGCTCCGGTGCGATCTGGTGAGCGGCGCGCACCTCGTCGATCTTGGCCTTGATGGCCCCGACCTCGCCCTTGCCCCGGAGGATGTGGGCCGGGTCGAACCAGTTGAAGCAGCGCCAGGAGTTCCCGCAGGTCTTCTGCTCCGGGTAGAGGACCACGAAGCCATGGCGGTCGGCCAGGCGGTTCCAGCCGGATTGCTCGGCGTACTCGGCGGCCGACTGGGTGCACCCGTGCAGGGCCACCACCAGGGCGGGCGAGGCCGGCAGCTGGGCGGGGACATGCAAGTCGAACCCGAGCGGGCAACCCTCGGCGCCATCGGCCAGCGACGGGGACGCTCCTCCCGAGAGCAACATCCCGAGGACCGCCGCCACACCCCATGCACCGCGTCGCCCGGCGCCTGCACTTCGGTTCGATCCCACTCGCGTCCTCCTGCGTGCTTCCTACATAGCGATCGCCGTACCCGGCGACAAGCCCTGGAGGATACGAATTCCGATGTTGCACTTGCAAGATCCTTCTTTGCACTTCGCATGAACGCGTCCTGGCTTGACGTTCCCCCCCGGGCCCCTAGCTTGGGGCCATGCACCTCCGCCCCCGGCCGCTCGCCGTCCCCGCGCTCCTGGCCCTGGCCGTCTCCTGGGCCTCGGCGGCCTCACCTGAGGCTCCGGCTTCCGCCGTCCTCGCAGCCGACGACCCGGGCCTGGCCGGTGCTCGCGCCGCCCTGGGCTGGGAAGGGCCGCTGGGCCCCTGGGGTCCCCTCGGGGAGCTGGGTCCCATCGGCCGGAACGTCTGGAACCCGAGCCGCGTCATGGCCGGCCTCGGCCCCTGGTCCTCGCTGGCCGACCGGCTGACCTCGCTGGGAGGTCCCCTCTCCGAGGACGGCCCGCTCGGCCCACGCGGCCCCCTGGCCCCCGCCTCCCTGGAGTCGCTGGCGACCCATCCCGTGCTCCGGACCATGGCTCCGGGAGGCCCGCTCTCGGTGCTCGGCCCCACCGGTCCGCTCGGGGCGCTCGGGCCCTTGGGACCCCTCGGTCCCATGGGCGGCCACGGGTTCGCACCCGACGCCGCCGGCAACTACCGCGCCGCGGACGGTACCGCGGTCCACCAGGTCCGGGTCGCGGGCCGGAGGCGGCCCATGGAACTCGTCGAGTCCTATCGGGAAGGCTCCCAGCCCGACCTCCTTGACACGTCCTTCCTGCTCCAGGGCGAGGTCTCCCCCGGCGCCGACGACGTCTTCCGCCTGCGGTCCGCATGCCGCCAGCAGGTGACCCTGGTGGCCTTGCCGCTGCGGAGCTACCGCCCCTTCCTGGGCGGTCTCCCCGACCCGCCACTTACCGACGGCCTCCGGGTCCTCTTCGACGTCGACCTCTCCGTCACCCGCACAGGGGATCACCCGACCGTGGCCTCGGACTCGACCGCAGCGGTGGACTGGATCCGGTTCCGGGCCGAGCCCGGCGAGACCTTCGAGGTCCGGGTCTCGGCCAAGGAGCGGGGTCGCGGCCGCCCCTACCGGCTGGTGGCGGTGGGCAGCGCCGGGATCGAGAGCCGGGTTCGGCGCTGAGGCCAGTGCCGGGTCCCCTCCTCTGCAAGCCCGGGAACCGAAAACGCATTTGCGGGATATATGTTGCAAATGCAAACGGAAGCCGGATAGCCTTCCACCCCTGACCTGACCCGTGGAGGGGATCGACATGGACACCCGCACCCTGGCCTGGCTGCTCATCCTGGGATACGCCGGGCTCACGCTCCGCTCGGCGCTCCGGAGCTTCCGCTCCACCGGGAGCCTGAAGACCTATGCGCTCGGCGACGGGCGCATCCCCCCCTGGGTGGTCGGGCTGGCGCTGGCGGCCCAGCTCGCCTCGGTGGCGACCTTCGTGATCAATCCCGGATTGGTCTACGCCTACGGCCTGGCGGCCCTGATGGCGATCGGGGTCTCGACCTTCGGCGGGATCGCCATCGGGCTCACCGTGCTCTCGCCCCGGTTCCGCTCGATCGGGACCAGGGTCTCGGCGCTCACCCTGCCCGGCTGGCTGGGGGCCCGCTACCAGAGCCGACCGCTCCAGGTGGGGATGGCGCTCGTCAGCCTGCTGCTCGTCACCTTCGTGGTGATGATCGTGGTCGGGATCGGATACGTGCTCCAGGGGCTCCTGGGGATCGATCCCGCCGCCGGCGCCGCCGGGACGCTGGTCCTCTCCTTCGCCACCGTGCTCCTGGGCGGAGCCACCACCGGGGCCTGGGCCAACGCCGGCCAGGCCATGGTGATGGTGGTCTGTGCGCTGGTGATGGTGGGCAGCGGACTCCCCCTCCTCGCCGAAGGACCGACCGCACTCCTGGCCAGGCTCTCGGCGATCGACCCGGCGCTCACCGGGATCGTGAACCCGGGAAGCCCCTACTTCCGGAGCCTCTCGGAGGTGTTCCTGGCGAACTTCCTGGTCGGGATCGCCATCGTCTGCCAGCCCCACGTGGTGACCAAGGCCCTCTCGCTCTCCGAGGACCGCGACATGCGGACCTACCTCGGGACCGGCATCGCCGCCGCCACCACCTTCGCGCTGGTGCTCTCGGTCGGGATCTTCGCCCGCCTCACCCTCGAGGCGCCGGTGGCCATCGACCGGGTGGTGCCCACCTACGTCTCGGTGGTGTTCCCCCCCCTGCTCCAGCTGGTGGTGGCGATCGGGATGCTGGCCGCCGGCCTCTCCACCCTCGAGGGTCTGGTGCTGGCGCTCTCCGCGATCCTGGCCGGCGACATCTTCATGCCGGTGCTGCGGACCGCCGTCGGCCCGGGACGCGACGAGGCCTGGCTCGCCCGGCGGGCCCTGGGGGCGGCCCGGGTGGCGCTCCTGGGAGTCGCCTTCGTCTCCTACCGGCTGGCGGTCGCCCAGATCGAGAACCCCACCGGCGGCTCGGTGGGGATCTTCGCCCAGCTCGGCGTGTACTGCGTGTTCTCGGCGGCCTTCGCCCCGATGCTCTTCGGGGTCCTCACCCCCGATGCCCCCCGGGGCGCGGCGGTGGCCTCGGCCGCGGTGGCGGTCGTCACCTACCTCGGGCTCTACTTCGGGAAGGTCGGCGCCTACGCCAACAACCCGGCGGTGCTCTCTGCCTCGGCCCTGGTGGCGAGCACCGTGGTGATGGGGGTCGGTCTGCTGGTGGCACGCCAGCAGCGCGCCGGATCGCCGGCCTCATCCCCGGTACCCTCGCCCTCCCTGGTCCTGGCGTGAGGGGTGCGAGCACGAGCCGGATCCGCCGGCGTACCCGGGCACCGTCCCGCGGCCTGCGGCCGGTCCAGGCCCTCTGGCTGGCAACGGTCCTCGGCACCGCGGGGGCGGCTCCAAACGCCGATCCCGCGACCGCTGGCTTCGACCTGTCCCGGGCCCGGCTCGTCGACCTCACCCATGCCCTCGACGAGCGAACGATCTTCTGGCCGACCTAGACCCGACCCTTCGCCCTGGAACGGGTGGCCTTCGGCGAGACGCCCGGGGGCTGGTTCTACGCCTCCAACCGCTTCACGACCCCGGAGCACGGCGGCACCCATCTCGACGCCCCGATCCATTTCGCGCGCGGTCGCCATGCCACCGACGAGATCCCGCTCACCCGGCTGGTGGCACCGGCCCGGGTGATCGATGTCTCGACCCGGGCCGAGCGCGATCCCGACCATCGCCTGGGGGTCGCCGAGGTCCTGGCCCACGAGGCGACCCACGGGAAGATCCCCGAGGGCTCGATCGTGCTGCTGCGGACCGGCTGGAGCCGGCGGTGGCCGGACCGCCTGCGCTACCTCGGCGACGACACCCCGGGCGATGCCTCCCGCCTCCACTTCCCCGGATTCGGGGCACCCGCGGCCCGACTCCTGGTGCAGCTCCGCAGGGTGGCAGCCCTGGGTCTCGACACTCCCAGCCTCGATCATGGACCCTCCCGGGACTTCCCGGTCCACCGGATCATGGGAGAGGCCGAGGTCCCCGGGTTCGAGAACCTGACGGCCCTGGACGAGCTGCCCCCGGCCGGGGCCTGGGTGGTGGCGCTCCCCATGAAGATCCGGGGCGGCTCGGGCGGACCGCTGCGCGCCCTCGGCCTGGTACCGACCGACGAGGCCCCCCAGAAGGTCCTCAGTCGTTGAACCAACCGAGGCGCTTGCCGGCGGCGACCAGCCTGCGGTGTTCCTCGAGGAAGGCCCGACGGCACTGGGAAGCACCGGTAGCGAGGAGCTTCCGGACCGGTGCCAGCGCGTCCCGACTGGCGGGGCGTTGGGTCTGGAAGTGGAGCAGATCCCGCGTCATGGCGTCGAAGGCCACCCAGCGGAGGAAGTTCCACCCGAACCGCTGCATGGCTTCGGACTTGTTCTGGACCATGCGCTGCGACCAGCTCCCGGCATGGGTGCGCCGGACCACCAGGGGAGCGTCGACCTCGGCGACCTCGCCGACGAGTCCGGCCCGGAAGGCCAGGATCCGGTCGTGGCTGGCAGGCGCATGGCGGCTGTCGAGGCGGGGGAAGACCGCCATGCGGTGCCTGCGCCAGGCGACCGCGAAGCCGGTGAGGGACTCCGCCCCCTCCAGGATCTCCTTGAAACCCATGATCCGGCTCTCGAAGTCCCGGACGGGCCCTCCCGTCGGGAGGCCGCCCGGTCCGGACCCGTCGTCCCGGTAGGCCTCCGAGTGCGACGTGGCGAGCGAGACCTTGGGTAGCCGCCGGAACACCCCGGCCAGGATCCAGGCCCGGTCGGGATGCGAGAGGTCGTCCCCATGGGCCTGCATCACGAGGTCCGAGGAGGCGGACTCGACCAGCAGCGTCAGATGATCCCGCCGCAAGCGGCGGAGACCGCGTCGGAACCGCACCCGATGCGGACAGGGCGCTTCCGTGACGCGGCGGACGATCCAGTCGCGGGCCACCTCGGCGGTGGCATCGGGGGAGGCGTCGTCGGAGACCAGGATCTCGGCGACCACCTTCCTCTGCCCGAACACCGACTCGAGGGCCTCGACCACGAAGTCCTGCTGGCGGAAGATCGGCATGAGGATCGAGATCCCGGGAGTCCCCTCCCCGGGGGAGAGCTCCTCCCAGGGCTCGTCCGCCCCGGCCAGGGGATCGCCAGGGATGGATCCCCGTTGCCCGACACCGCTCATCGCGGTCCTCCCGGTCCGCGATAGGCGGGGAAGAAACCGGGATCCCGGACCGGGAGCTCCCGGTAGACCTCGGGACGGATCACGCGCCGGAGCAGCCACGAGGGCCAGACGCGGTTCGACCAGCGACGCTTGAAGCGCTCCACCCCTCCGTCGTCGCCGGCCGGCGCACCACCCAGGAAGAGCCAAAGGCCCAGCTCCCGGGTCCAGGCCAGGAGCCCGTCCAGGAGCACGTAGGAGGCATCGGTACGTAGACCTCGGTCACCGACCACGAGATGGAGGAGATGGAGTTCCCCGAGGTGGCGGGCCCCGCAAGCCATGGCGCCCCAACCCGCCTCGCCCCGGACCCCGAAGAGGTGGAATCCGGGGAGCCGGGAGAGGCCGGAGAAATGCTCCTCGCCGAAATCGAACCGGCCCCCTCCGAGACCGCGGCGAGCCACCAGGTCGCGGTAGAGACGGGCGCAGTCCCTCCAGTCCTGGGGGCCCTCGGCAACCGCGAACCTCCAGACCCGCCTGCCCGCGGAGAGGTGGGCCCGGGAGCGCTTCCCGAGTTCCGGGGAAGGGAGGCCGGGATCATGGAGGAAGTGGTCCTTCAGGCGGACCAGATCGGGGTGGTCGCCCCAGGGCGGATCGGGGCTCGGGGCCAGGACCCCGGTCAGGGTCACGAGTCCCGGGTGCAGATCCGAGAGCCCGGCACCTTCCTCCTCCGGGAGCCAGACATAGGGCCAGGGGAGTTCGCCGTCCCGGAACTCGGATCCCGGGATCTCCCGGAGCCGGACCGGACACGGGGCACCCTCCGGAAGGGAGATCGGCCCCGGGTAGGTCGAGACGTACTCGGCCCGATGGAAGGGCCTCGCCTGGGAGGTCACGAAGGTTCCCCGCGAACTCCCGGGGACGCCGGCGATCGGGCGAGCCGCTCCGAGAGCTCCACCATCCAGGGCTCGGCCCCGAGTCCCGCGGCGCGAGCCTCGTCGGCCAGCGAGGCCCAGGCCCGAGCCACGGTCTCGTGGCCCAGCGGCAGGGCCTCGAGTTCCCCGGTGCGGGGCATCCGAAGTCCCGCGGCCGGCTCGAGCCCGGCCACCCGGAAGGTGAGCGCGGTCCGCAGGCACTTGTCGCAGCCGCCGCAGTTTCGCGCCGAGCGACGGGTCGCGTTGCAGACCCGCAGGACGCGGAGCAGCCCTGGCGCCCCGGCCAACTGCCGGAGCTTCTCCACCCGCGAGCAGGCGGCCCCCTCGAGCAGGACCGGGAAGTCCCGGCAACCCAGGAGCGGGTCGGTCAGGGGAGTGGACCCCGCGACCGACGGGGCGTAGCCCGCAGCGTCGTCGCCACTGCCGAGGACGGCCGCGCCCGCCCTCCCTCGCACCAGATGCATGCAGGCCAGGAAGCCGGCCCCGAAGGCATCGAAGATCGAGAGGCCGGCGACCTCCACGTGGGCTTGCCAGTTGGTAAGGACCGAGACGAAGGGGATGCCGAGAGCCCCGAGGGCATCCCGTACCAGCAGGGCATCGGCCTGGAAGAGGGCCGCGGCCTCGCCCTGGTAGCCCCCCATGCCGCAGACCATCAGGGCGCTCTCGAGGCTGCGGCTGCGTCGGCCGACCCGCCGTGCATGATGGAGATGGAGGGCCTCTGCCGCGTCGACCCCGCCGGAGTAGAGCGCCAGTGCGGTCCTCGGGTCACCGGCCGGGACCTCCCGCTCCTCGGCCGCCCGGACGGGAATCACCCGGTAGCGCTCGGGACGCCAGCAGGACCAGATCTCCTGGAAGCGCTCCAGGTTCTCGAGCAGGGAGGGCGAGACCCGACCCTCGATCCTCAACTCTTCCCCGCTCCGCATGGCGAAGAAGACCAGGGCCACCGCGAAGGCGTCGGAGGAATCCGGGATCCGTCCCGCCACCTCGGGGAGGACCCGGTAGACGAGCTCGAAGGCCGGCCCGTCGGCAGGCCGCACCTTGGCAGCGATCCGCACGGTCTCGCCCCGGAGCTCGGGACGGGCAGGTTCCACCAGCATGGGAGCATCCTCCCATGGCGGAGCGCGGCGGAGACAGGGGCCGCGGATCGCAGGCGACCGGGTGCGACCGACGCTCGCCTTCAGCCCGAGAGTTCGGCCAGGGCCGCCGCCTGCTCCGGGGTCGGGACCCATCTCCCGGCGTCGCGCTCGGCCGCCAGTCGAGCCGTCAGGCGACCGATCAGGGTGCGGGCCTGGGGCGTATCGGGGCGTTCCAGCGAGAGGAGGAAGGGGACCGTGACCGCGGGCTCGGCCACCGTGAAGTCCACCACCGCCTCCAGGTTCGCGTCGAGGGCCGAGCGGGTGGTCGCCAGCTCGGCTTCGAGTTCGGTGCGGGGGGCGCGGCGACCGGCCTTCCCCCCGAGCCGCGAGCCCCGCCCCCGGAGCGCGGCTTCCAGCGCCCGGACCGACTGGGCGGCGGTGATGTAGTGGTGGAGCGCGCTTTCCAGGGCCCGGGCTCCCTTGGGGACCTTGGAACCGGGGAGCGAGAGCACGTCCACGGTCACGGGCGGCCCTCCGGACTGGGGGAAGGAGACGGTACGGACCTTCTCGTCCCAGCTCGCGAACGGTTCGGCGAGGCCGGCCTCGACCAGGGTCCGGGGGGTCCACTTGGGGTGGGTGACCTTCAGGTTGGCGAGCAGGCCGGGGATGGCCCAGACGTCGAGACGACGGGACTCGGGGAGGACCTCATTCAGGACCTTCACCGTCTCGGACACGCAGTTCTTCCGGGTGGTGTGGTAGCGCTGGTCGGCCCGGGGCGTGGTGGCGCTGCGGATCGCCATGCGGGCGAGTTCCCGCTTCTGGTGCGGGTCGAGCCGGAGCCGGAAGGCGTCGATGGTGTGCCCGAAGAGGAGCGCCGAGCGTTGGATCCGGTCGGTGACCGAACTCAACATGTGGATGATCCCGAACTCGCCCCGGGGGTGGAGGCCGCGGAGCATGCTGTAGCTCTGGCCCTGGCGCAGGTGGGCCTCGACCGAGAAGACGAACCCGGGGTCGGTGCTCCCGTCGGCGCCCACGAACCCGTCCCGGGCGTCCACCGCGAACACCAGCTGGCCGTGGGCCGCCAGCCACTTGGGGTCGAAGTTCTCGCTCCACCAGAACACCTCGACGATCCGGTCGAGGCGCACCGTGGTGGTCTGGAACCGGAACTCGAGGTGCTTGCCGCCGGTGTCGTGGCCGCCCCAGCGGACGTCCTCGACCACCAGCTCTTCGTCGGTCTCGGAGACCAGCCGGGCCTGTCGCTGCGGGATCACGCCGGGAGCGTGGCCGAGGCGCACCCGGAACGCAAACGGTGCACGGACGTCCTGGACGGTGCGCCCAGGGTCGAAGCGGCCGGGATCAGACCAGGCGGCAGGCGAAGGAGAGGACGGTGAGCGCCCCCAGGGCTACCATCCCCGGGATCGGAGGGCAGGACCAGAGGCCCTGGGGAACGAAGGGCTCCTCGCCGCCGCCGCTGTCGGAGACGTTCTTCTGCTTGCCTCCGGCGTCGCCTCCCGAGCTCCTCCGGAGCAGGGAGGCGGAGGATCGGAGGAAGGCGGGTTCCCGGCCCACTCCTTCCCGGTCGGGTCGGGAGAACATGCGGGTGACGAGGAAGGCGAGGAGCTTCAGGCACCCGGCGAGCGCCAGGCTCGGGACCCCGAACAGGACGGTGACCAGGCCCGCCGTACCCAGCGCCAGGGGGAGGCTCCCGATGCCCTGGGTCCGGTCGAGGATCTCGAAGGCATTCACTCCGATTCCCAGGTACAAGGGCGTCAGCAGCCACCCCAGACCCAGGACGAAGGCCACGGTACCGACCAGTCCGGCCGCGGGCTTCCCGCCCGGCTTCCCCGCCTCCCGCCAGGCCCGGATCGACCCCCAGACGAGCATGGTCCCGAAGAGCAATCCGGCATGCAGCACCAGGGCCTCGCCGGCGTCGAGGGTCGTCACCCGGGTGCGGAGCATCCCGAAGCTCCCCGGACAGGCACCGGCGACTCCGGGGACCAGGAGTCCCAGGCCGAGAAGGGAGAGGGCTCGACGCCCGCGACCGGCAAGCGAGGGGGCGGTTGCTGAGGGAGCGGTCTGCATCGTGGGCCTCCACCATCCAAGATATGCCGGAGTGGTCCCCGGCCAAGCTCGGGTGCTGCCCGCCTATTTGACAACTCACTTGCCATATTGCAGCCGACCCGCCGTCCGCCGGGCTGGTACGGAAGCGCCTACACTGGCCCGCATGACCCTCCCGGCCGAAGACCTGGAGATCCTCGATCGCCTCGGCCTCGACCCGGTTCCCTGCGCCACCCGCGCCCCGGCCGCCTACTGGACGGGGGCGCCGCGGCTGGAACGACGCGGGGAGTACTGGCGCGACGGGCTCCGGCAACTTCCCCTGGTGACCCGCCGCCGCCGGGACAAGGCCCTGATGGTGCTCGTCCCGGAGGGCCGGTTCCGCTACGGGATCGACGGGGCGGATCCCGCCTGGGGTCCCGCCTATTCCGAGTGGCTCGACTCGTTCTACGTCGACGTCCATCCCGTGACGGTGGCGCGCTACGGACGTTTCGTGGAGGCCACCGGAGCGGCGCCCCCCGGCGAGTGGGAACGGATGCGGGCCGACCCCGACCGCCCGGTGACCTTCGTGACCTGGGACGAGGCCGCCGCCTATTGCCGGTGGGCGGGCTGCTGGCTCCCTGCGGAGGCCGAGTGGGAGAAGGCCGCCCGGGGGCCGGCCGGATGGATCTTCGCTTGGGGGGACCAGCCGCCGGTCGAGCCCCATCCCTTCGCCGCCGCCTTCCGGACCGACTCGGGTCCGGTCGACGGACTCGCCATGCTGCTCCGGCGGGTGGCCCGCGGCGAAACGTCCGATCCGGTGCCCCTGCCTCCGCCTGTTGGACGCTTCCCCGAGTACGCCTCGCCCTTCGGCATGGAAGATTCGGTCGGCACCGTGTACCAGTGGTGCGCCGATCCGGTGCGGAGCTCGGGCCCCGACCCAGGATCGGAGCGACGGGCGGTCCGGGGGGCTCCCTCCGGCGCGGTCGGGAACGACCTGATGCTGGCCCGGCGGACCCACCGGAGCCCCTTCCTCGGCCTGGCCTCGGCCCGGGGATCGGACCTCGGGTTCCGGGGTGCGGTCCGGATCCATGGCCAGGTCGACCGGGTGGGGTACTGACGGACCCTGGCGGGTCCAGGAGCCTGAGGGCCTACCTCCGCCGGTAGCCGATCCGCATCTCGAGGGTCTCGTCGCTGCCGCGCTGGGCCGCGAACCGCACCTGGTCCTCGAGCGGAGCCAGGCTGGAGGCGTCGACCGCGGCGGCCCGGGTGATCCGGTAGGTCACTCCCTCGGCACCTTCGACCGCCAGTTCGCCCGAATCCCCCGCCACAGCCAGCCTGGTTCCGGTGGAAGCCTCGAGCCGGTACGAGAGGGTCGGCGAGCCCCTGCCCTCGAACCGGCCGGCCGCCTTGGGGACCAGGGTCTCGAAGGTGCGGAAGGCCAGTTCGGGGATCCCGGCGACGGTCCGCTGCCAGGTCCCGGGGGCTGGCCGACGCCGGGCAGCCGAGGGCCCGCCCGCGGGGTAGGGAGTCGTGGCCAGGAACCCGAGGGCGTGGGCCAGCGCGGCGTAGCCGTTGGGTGCGTAGCCGGGAGGATCCCCGGCGGCCTCCCATGACCCGAGACCGGTCTCGGATCCTCCCGACATCCATCGACTCCAGCCGTCCGGCAGCCAGCGGTCGGTCACGCGGTTCTCGATCCCATGCACCGCTCCCGAGGGAGAGAGCTGGAAGCGGAACCGCCCCTCGGGAGCGCCGATCACCAGCATGGGGGCGAAGAAGGCCAGGGCGTCGCGCTTGCCCGAGCCGCGCTGCCACTCCCGGTGGCGCTCCCGGACCTGGGTCTCGGCCCGACGTTCCGCGGCCCGGCGCGCTTCCCAGTTGGGCGCTCCGGGAGAGACCTCGGCGCTCGAGCCGGTCTTCGGGCTCTGCATCGGCAGCTTGTACCAGTAGAACGACCAGGGAGCCTCCGGGTCCCCGGCCAGGGCGAGAGCCAGGTGCCCGCCAGGCGCCTGGGCCTGCTCCGCGCCCATCAGGAGGCGGGTCCCCGCCCAGTAGTCGGCATCGGCGGCGAAACTGCGGATCCGCGCCACCACCGAGAAGGTGACCTCGTACTCCCGGTGGAGCGCTCCGGTCGGGTCTGCCGCCGGTGGCCGGGAGGCCGGGGGGTACGGCGACAGCCCCAGGTCGTCGAAGCCCTGGGCCCGGGTGGTGCCCCAGTGGACACCGAGGAGGAGTGCGGAAGCCATCCCGAACCGGACGGCCGGCCTTCCTCGACGCTCGCGACCGGTACCAGGATCCCGCATGGTGGTGCCCGTCCCCGAGCATACTCCTCCGGGTTTGAACCCGAGGCCCGCGCCGACGGTCCGATCCTGGGAAGGAGACGAGGTGTTCGACGACCTCCGGGATCCCCGACTGCTGTGGGCCAAGGGCGCCCTGATGCTCGCCTGCGGCCTGCTGGCGAGCGTGATCCTGATCGTCCGCCATCCCGAGGTCGAGACGGTCCTGCTGCTGGGAGCGGCGATCTGGGGGTTCTCCCGCGCCTACTACTTCGCCTTCTACGTGATCGAGCACTACGTCGACGGCCGGTACCGGTTCCGCGGCCTGACCGACTTCCTCGATTACCTGGTGCGCGGCCGCCGGGTGGCCTCTCCCCGGGAGGGTCTCCGCCTAGGCTGCTGCGGCCCGGTCGGGCCGGCGCCAGCAGGGGAAGCGGGCCCACTCGGTCGACCCCATGGCCTGGATCACGGCCGTGTGGTCGAACCCGGGTAGCTCACCCAGGCGTGCCAGCAGGCCGCAGTCCCCGACCACCGAGTTCGGGAGGCAGCACCCGGTGCCTTCCTCGCCCGAGAGCAGCCACCAGACGTCCTCGTTCCAGGGTCCCTCGTCGGTGGTGAGGATCTCGACCGCCACCAGGGTCTCCCAGCGGATCCGCTCGGGGGAGCCGTCGTGGCGCCGGCGGGCGATCCCGGTCTCGTCGACCACCAGCGTCGGCCCCGACCAGTCGGGGAACGCCGACTCCCCGGTGGGACCCGTCCCCCTCCCCTTCGCCCCCAGCCAACCCAGGATCCGATCGCAGATGCCCATGGTCGCCTCCTCGGCCTCGTCGGCCGGTCCGGTGGACGCCCGCCCGGGCGCCTACCCCGCGTTGTTTGGTTGGACGTCCAACCAATCCCCGTCCCGCAGCGGGGCGATCGCCGCCCCCTCGAGGTCGAACCCGTCGGGGTAGTGGATGAGGCGCATGCGACGACGCAGGGCCTCGGGCAGGCCGGCGAGATCCTCGTAGGGGGTATGGGCCCCGAAGTTCGTCTCGTGGATCACCAGGTCGGCCTCCCCCAGCCACTCGATCAGCTCCGGGTCGAAGGCGGTGTCGGCGGAGTACCCGAGCGAGGAGCCCCCGGCCCGGATCCTGAGCGCGGTGGTCGGGATGTGGTGGAGGGTCGGCCGGCACTCGATCTCGAACGGGCCGATCCGCACCGGACGCTCGGTGTCGAGGGCCACCAGCTCGAACCAATCCTCCAGGCCCTTCTCCTCGGGCACGCCCCCGGGTTCCATCAGGGCCCCCATGCCCGACCGGAGGTGCCCCTCCCAGAGGCCGGCCGCCACCCCGGGGTGACACGCCAACCGGGCCCGTCGACCGCACACGAAGTGCGAGAAGTACCCGAACCCCTCGACGCCGCTGGCGTGGTCGGCATGCAGGTGGGTGAGGACCACCGCCTCGAAGGCATCGACGTCGAGGTCCAGCGAGAGGGGTCGGGACGCCTCCCGGAGGATCTTCCGGATCGGGTGGGGGCAATCCACCAGCAGCCACGACGCTCCGCAACGCAGTGCGAGGCACGACGAGTAGCGTTCCGCCGAGAAGGCATCGCCGGTCCCCAGTACCAGGACCGAGAGGCCCTCGCCTGCCGTCCCTCCACCCGTTCCCCGGGCGCCGGTCATGGGCGGGTCCGCTCGGCCCGGCGCGAACGGGCCTTCGCCTCCCGCACCGGTACCCGGTCCATCGCCCCCCGGAGCATGGAGATCAGGGTCCCCGCCGCCGATCCGGGCGGGATCACCCCGGGCGCCGCCCCCGACAGGCAGAACGCCCCTTCGATGGCGGCCTGGCCCATGGCGGCGAGCGGGAGCAGGAAGCGCCGTTCCCGTCCCTCGGCCTCCGCCACCGCCGAGAGCAGGTCCTTCAGGACCTGGGTGCGACGCCCGATGGCTCCCCGGTAGACGTCGCCGACCTCCGAGACCGAGGCCGACTCGGAGGCCAGCGTGGCCCAGCACCGCACCGCCGTCGCGCTCTCCCCGTCCCCCTTGCCGAGGTGGGCCTGGACGTAGGCCTCGACCCGTTGCCAGGGCGTCGGGTGGTGACTCAGGACTGCCTCGATGCGGGCCGACACCCGTCGGTCCAGGCTCGAGACCAGTCGAAGCAGGATCTCCTGCTTGCACGAGAAGTGGTAGTGGAGGAGACCGGGGGCCAGGCCGGCCTCGCGGGCGATCTCGGCGATGGTGGCCTTGGCGAAGCCCTTCTCGCCGATCACCTTCTCGGTGGCGGCGAGGATGGCGGCCTGGCGGGAGTCGCTGTTGGGGGGGCGAGCCAAGGGGCACCCGGTCCTTCCGCGTTCTTTGGTTGGTCAACCAACCAAAGAATAGGCGGGAGGGGAGGCGCAGTCAAGCCGGGGACCCGGCGGCCGCCACGCCCGGTGCCGGAGCCCCTCAGAACGGCGTACCGACCGCCACCTCGATCCAGTGGACCAGCCGGTTGTCGCGTTCGTCGGGCTCGTCCACCGCGTCGTCGGCGTCGGCGACCACCTCGACCCGGTGGCGACCGGGCCGGTAGAAGGTCTCCCTGAGATCGACGCTCCAGGTCTCCCCGGGCTCCAGGGCCCGCACCGCGAACTTCCGGGGCTCGCGCTCGTCCTCCACCCGGGCAGCCAGGACCGTCTCCACGGATCGGGCCTCGCCCCGGTTCCTCACCGTGACCGTGATCGTCACCGGCTCACCCGGTTCGGGGGCGAGCGGGCGATGGGCGCAGGCGGCCTCCAGGTCGGCCCGCTCGGGCCCCTGACCGGTCAGCAGGACCCAGGCCACCAGGGCCAGGATGACCAGGAAGGCCCAGCGGGCCGGACACCGGAACCCATGTGCGCAATTCACCATGGCGCACCACCTCCCCGACCCACCTTTACCCCCGGATCGGGGAGGCAAGGGGAGCCGGTCGAGAATCGCACCCTCGGATCCGATCGGACCCCGGATCGACCCGATCCGGGGGTAACCTCCCGGTGAAGCCCAAGGACCGCGCCTACCCCGCCGGCCGCCCGACCACCGGGAGGCAAGCCGCCCATGATCACCGACATGGAGCGCGTCGAGGTGATGGGCCTACGGGCGCGGCTGCCCGAAGTCCTGGCGGTCCTCCAGGGCACCGGCCAGGTCCACCTCGACGAGGCCGTCCTCGGAGGCAAGCTGCGGCGCCCCGTCCTCCAGCCCCGGGAGGCTGCCCGGGTCGCCGAGGCCCAGCAACTCCTGGCCCGGCTCTCCCAGCTGGTCCATGGTCTGCCCCCTCCCGAAGCTCCCCTCGGTCGGCGCCCTCCTCCCGGCCCGGACCAGGGGCCCGAGGACGTTTGCCTCGACTCCGACCTGGCCGCCCTGCGGGAGGCCGTCGGGCACCTCGAGGACCTGGAGGCCCGGGACCTCGACCTGGTCCGCATGGAGGAGAGATTCCGGAAGTACCTGGCGGTGCTCGACGGGATCGAGAGCCTGGGCGACGCCTCCAGCTCGGTGGTCCTCCCGCTCCTGGTCACCGACGACCTGGTCGAGCGACGCCGGCTGCTGGCCCACCTCCGCGAGATCGGTGCCTGCTACGCGGCGGCCGGGATCCGCTCCCGGGGGCAACCGCTGGCCACCGGCCGCCGGGTCGAGACCGTGGCCGTCCCGCCCCAGGTCGCCGACGAGGTCCGCCGCTACCTGAAGAAGACCGGCATCGCCGAGATCGTCCTCCCCCAGGAGTTCGCCGAGCTCCCGGCCTCCGAGCTCCGGGACCGGATCCGCACCACGCTGGCCGGGCTCCCGGAGCGGGAGAGCGAGCTCGAGCGCGCCGCCGAGGACCTGATCCGGAGGATCGGCCCCGAGCTGGCCTGGCGCCGGAGCCGGGTCGCCGACTGGCTGGCCCGGATCCACGGCATGCAGCGGGCGGCGCTCACCGACATGACCTTCCGGCTGGTGGGCTGGATCCCGGCCCGCGCCCATGCCGCCGTCGAGACCGCGCTCGCGACCCTCGGCGAGGGCGTGGCGGAGATGGTGGCCCTGGACTTCGACGCTGCCGTCGACACGCCCCCCACCCGGCTCGAGAACCCCGGGTGGTCGCGGCCCGCCGAGACCTTCCTGGGGATCTTCCCGCCGCCCCGCTACGGCAGCATCGACCCCACCACCCTCTTCGCCCTCACCTTCCCCTTCTTCTTCGGCTGGATGGTCGGCGACGCCGGCTACGGGACCCTCCTCCTCCTCGGCCTGCTGGCCGCCCGCCGGCGCATCCCGGAGAGCGCCCGGGCCCTCCGGGACGCCACCGGACTCCTGGCCGTGGCCGCGGTCTCGGCCATCGTCTTCGGGGTGCTCTTCGGCGAGTACTTCGGGCACCTGGGCGCCTACCTCGTGACCGGCTCCTGGCACGGACGTCTCGACCTCTGGATGCCCCGGACGCCCGAGCACCTGGTCGACTACCTGCTCCTCTCGCTGGGACTGGGGATCGCCCACATGACCCTCTCGCTGGGTCTCGGCATCGTCGACGCCCAGCGTCAGGCGCGGGAAGGCCGCCACCGCGGTCTCGAGCACCTGCTGGAACGCCTGGGTCTGCTCCTCGCCCTGTACGGGGCGCTCTCGGTGGCCGCCGGCATGAGCCTGGGCGACGGCACCGCGCCTTCTCCCCTCGCGCCCGCCCTGGAAGGCGCCGGCGTCGCCCTGCTGCTGGTGGCGTCGGCGCTGCTGGCCTATGCCCTGCCGGGAGCCCAGAAGATGCTCTTCGCCATCGAGGCCATGGGCATCCTCTCGAACGTCGTGTCCTACAGCCGGATGATGGCGGTGGGTGCCGTCGGGGTCGTGCTCGCCGACATCGCCAACGCCTTCGGCCGCATGGGCGAGGGCGCCGGTCCCGCGATCCTGGCCTTCCACCTCGCGGGCAGCCTGGTGCTCCACGCCCTGGCCTTCGTGCTGGTGGTCTTCGACCCGCTCCTCCAGGCCCTCCGGCTCCACTACGTCGAGTTCTTCTCCCGCTTCTTCGAGGCCGGAGGTCGCCCCTTCGACCCCATGGTGGCGGGCTCCGGCCCGCCCGGTACCTCGCTCTCCTCCCGAGGCTAGGCCCCCCCCGGCCGGCCTGCGGTACGCTCCCGCACCGAGCCGATGGACGACCGCCCCGAACAGTTGACGCGGGAACCCTGGGAGACCGGCGGCGCCGAGGCGCTGGTCCGGTTGCTCACCCAGCCCAAGCTCCGGGAGCTGGCCGGCGACCTCGAGAGCGCGCTGCGCACCCACCGCTACGAGACCACCGGCAAGGACCGTCCCAGCACCAAGGAGCAGCTCGCAGCCGCGCTGGTGATCCAGCATGGCCGGGACCTGCTCGCCGACCCCGAGATCCGCAAGGTGGTGGCGAAGGCGGCCAAGATCCCCTACCTGGGCCGCTGGCACCCGGGCAAGGACGGTCCCTGGGAGTTCGTGGAGGCCGCCGGCTTCCCGGGCGAGTTCGCGGGCCAGGCGGGGGACCGGCCCCCGGACGACGAACTCGACCTGGAGGCCGCGCCCAGACTGCCGCCCCTCGAGGACTTCCAGGTCGAGGTCCGCGACCGGGCCTTGGCCCTGCTCCGACCCGGGAAGGGCCGAGCCCTCGTGTCGCTCCCCACCGGGGCCGGCAAGACCAGGGTGGCGGTCGAGGTGATCCGCCAGCTCCTGACCGGGCGGACCCGCCCCACGGTGGTGGTCTGGCTGGCCCAGTCCGAGGAGCTCTGCGAGCAGGCCGTCGAGTGCTTCGAGGAAGTCTGGCAGGGCGGCCGTTCGGCACCCCCGGTCCGCCTCGTCCGGCTCTGGGGCTCGTACTCCAAGGACCGCAGCCACCGTCTCCCGGCCGGCCACTACCGCCAGCGCCCCAACGTGGTGGTCTCGACCCCCCAGCGCTACGCCAACGAGCTGGCCCAGGGACCGACCCGGGAGCGGGGCCAGGCCCACCCGGTGACGGCGGCCCTGCTCCCGAACACGCGCCTCCTGGTGATCGACGAAGCCCACCGGGCCGCGGCCCCCACCTACCGCGCCCTGCTGGCCGACCTCACTTCCCGTGCCCCCGAGGTCTCGGTGCTGGGCCTCACCGCCACGCCCTTCCGGCTCGAGTACGACCCCGATCGCCCGCTGGCCGGCACCGAGGAGCTGCGCGAGCTGTTCCAGAACCTGCTGGTCCCGGAGACGACCCTCACCCGGGGCGTCCGCACCGAGCTCCAGGAACGGGGCGTCCTCGCCCGGCCCCGTCTCGAACTCGTTCCCACCGGGGTCCGCCTCCCCGTCCCGGATCCCGGCAGCCGCGGTCGCATCGATCCCGACAGCATCGCCCGGATCGACGAGGAACTCTGCGCCGCCGCCGACCAGCCCCGGCGCCGCAGGGCGGTGCTCAAGGCCCTGCTCCCGCTGGTGCGCCAGCCGGACGCCTCCATCCTGTACTTCGGACCCCGCGTGGTCGACGCCGCCTCGATCGCCTACCTGCTCCGCAGCGAGGGGATCGCGGCAGCCTTCATCTCCGGCGAGACCAAGGCAGCCACCCGCAAGCGCCTGGTCGAGGATTTCCGGGAAGGCCGCCTCCGCGTGCTGTGCAACTGCGAGGTGCTCACCACCGGCTTCGACGCCCCCAGGGTGACCCATGTCTTCGTGGCCCGCCCCACCGTGAGCGGTGTGCTCTACCAGCAGATGGTGGGCCGCGGCCTGCGCGGTCCCCGCTTCGGCGGCACCGAGGTCGCCCACCTGCTCGACTGCGAGGACGGCTTCTCAGGGTCCCGCCGAGGACTCAAGCTCGGTTTCGAGGAGTTCCGCGAGGTCTGGGGGATCTGACCGTTCCCGGAATCTCCGGGCACCTCGCCGTCTCATGCCCGTCTCGCCCTGTCCGGATCCGTCCGGACCGGCCCTGATCCCTCGCCCTCCACCCGGCTCCCCGAGCCGCTCCCGACCCTGGCACACCTCCTGCGTGGCCGTCTCCGTCGCCGCGCTGGCGGCGAGAACGTCACGAATCCACGCCGCACCGCCGCCCCCGGGCGGCCCGGCCGTCCCGCATCCGGAGGTCCTCATGCCGCTCCACTCCCCGCTCCGCCGCTGGCTCCCGCTTCTCGCCCTCTCGCTCGCCGCCTCGGCTCCCGCCGAGGTCCCCGGTTTCGACGACCTGGCGACCTCGTGGACCGGCTCCGGCACCGCCCACCGGACCGACCAGGCCTCGGCGGCCCTGGTGCACCGCGATCGCATGGAGCGCCTCGCCGCCGATCTCGCTGCCCAGGAGGCGCGGGTCGCGACCTCCGCACAGGGCCACGCCGAGGCCATCGCCGGGCTCGAAGCCCGGCTGGAGGCGACCCAGAAGCGCCTCCGCCAATCCGAGCTCCAGGACGCCACCGTCGCGGCCGGTCGGATCGTCAATGTGCTCACCGACGGTCCCCGCATGCCCAACCTCTACCAGAGCCAGACCCCGGTGCTCCGCGCCGAGATCTCCATGCTGGGGAGCCAGATCCAGAGCCGGCGGTCGCTGGCGGCCTCGGAGGCCGGGATGCTCCGGGCCCAGGTCGAGACCAGCGCCCGACTCCGGGATCTCGGCCGGACCGAGGCGGAGCGGGAAGTCCAGGCCCGGCTGGCCGCGGTGCCGGGGCTCTCCGGGAGCTTCCGGGAGGTCCGCCTGGTGTGGGGAAGCGCCTGGATCGAGTGGGTCGAGGGGACGACCCGCCATGGCCGCTTCGCCCTCTCCCCCGAGCGCTGGGTCGCCTGGGTCGCCTCGAACGGAGGGAGCGAGAAGGACCTGGCGTCGACCGAAGCCGAGCGGCTGGACCGGGAGGCCGCCGAGGCGGAACGCCGCTACCGGGAGGCCGACACCGCCTACGCCCTGGCCCGGGCCAGGGCAGAAGAGCTGGACCGGGAAGCCGACCGGATCGAAGCCTCCCGCCAGGCCGCGCAAGCGGCGCGGGAGAAGGCCTCCGCGTTCTCCTCCGAGCGCGCCACCCGCAAGCGCGAGCTGGCCGCCCTGAAGACCCGCTGGGAGGAGCTCTCCCAGGCCAGGCTCCAGGCCGGGAAGGTCCTCGCCGAGGCCAGCCGGGGACGGGACGGACTCGCGGACCCGGCGCCGCTGCGGGCCAGGGCAGTGGCCGCCGCGGCCCACCGCGACACGGTGCCGGCCCTCGCAGGGAAGCTCGGCGGGATCGACCCGGGCGCCCTGGCCTCGGCCCTCGGCGTCCGGTCGCCGGGCTGAGCCGATCCCACGCGGCGCCCGGCCTCAGGCCGTCGCCGCGCGGGCGATCCGCTCCAGCGAACGCCTGGCATTCCTCTCGATCGGAGTGACGGGTGCCAGCGCCAGGACCATGCGGTAGGCACGGCTCGCCGCTTCGATGCGGTGCTGGATCCGGTGGAGGGTCGCCACCAGGAAGTGGCGAGCGACCTCCTTCGGGTCCGACCGGAGGGCCGCCGCGACGGCGCGGGAGTTGGCGGGCTCGCGGTGGAGGAAGCGGGCGCGGTGGACCCTGGTCTCGACCCGGACCCCATGGCGCTCCCGGTCAGCCGGACCGGCCGGCGCGCACCGCGGCGAGGAGCTGGCGCGCCGAACCCTCGTCGATCCCCAGGATCCGACCCAGTTCCCGCAGCGAGGATTCCTCGTCCTCGTCGATCTCGCCGTCCGCCAGGGCCAGTTCGAGGCAGCGGCGGTAGGCGCCGACCCGATCCAGGGGTCGGGCCGCGCCCAGCTCGCCCGAGGCGTGGCGCTTCCTGGCACGATCGATGGAGGCCTGGGCCCGATCCTTCGCCACGCCCAGGAGGGCGATGGCCCGGACCAGGACCTCGCGCTCCCGGGGATCCGCCACCCCGTCCCGGAACACGTCCTCCGCCAGCAGATCGAGCAGCGCCTCGGGCACGGCCCGAGCCACCCCCGGACCGGGAGGGGAAGCACCGGGCTCCCGGGTCCCGGCCGCACCCGCCGGCGAGCCGCCGGGCGAGCGGCCGACCAGCCGCGGCGCAAGGGCCGGGTGGCCCGCGGAGATCGCGATCTCCGAGGACGTCAGGCCACCGGGCGATCGCCGACCCGGGTCCGCACCCCGGGCCAGCAGGAGTTCGGCGGTGGCCGCGTCGCCGTTGTGGGCGGCCACCATGAGCAGGGTGTTGCCGCGCCCGTCCGGGAGCTCGACGTCCGCCTCGTGCGGGAGCAGGATCGCCACCATGGCGGCATCGCCCTTGGAGACGGCCCACCGGAGCGGGTGTTGTCCGGAGGCGCCGAGCGATGCCCCGGCCGCGAGCAGACCTCGCACCACCTCCGGATGCCGGTACACCGTGGCCAGGAGCAGGGCGGTGGCGCGGTCCTCGTCACAGGCGTCCAGGTCCGCTCCCCTCCCGACCAGCAGTTCGACCGCGGCCAGGTGCCCGCCCTTGGCGGCCTCCATGAGAGGCGTGCGCTCGGCGTCGAAGCCGGCGGTCCGCGCCTCGAGGCCTGCTCCCGCGTCCAGGAGACGCGTCAAGGCGGCCACGTCGCCCGCGGCCGCCGCCCTGTGGATGGGTTGGGTCATGGATGTCCCTCCGGGTCCTCGGGAGCCCACCCCGGGGCGCGGCTCCCGGCCTTCCCCGCTACCGCGACGCCCGGGCATCGAGGTGGAGGAAGGCCACCATCGAGACCAGGGCACCGGCCGCCACCGCCAGCAGTCCCGCCAGGAACACGCCCCAGCCGTGGTTCTGGGCGATCGAGCCCCCGAACCAGTTGAAGAGGAGCGAGCCCGAGTAGCCGAAGACGTCGATCAGGGCGACCAGGAAGCCGCTGTGCTTGCCCCCGAACTCGATCGAGAAGACGCTCATCGGCAGGTAGTAGGCCGGGGCGATCGAGAACCCGAGCACGAAGACCGAGGCCATGCCGAGCACCGCGCCCGCGCCCGGATCCAGCCCGAGGCGGGGTAGGGCCACCAGCGAGAGCACCGCCAGGGTCGCCACCCCGAGCAGGATCGCGTGCAGGCGGACCAGGGCCTTCTTGTCGAAGCGGTCGTAGCCGATCCCGGTCGCCACCAGCGCCAGGAACATCCCGGCCGGGAACACGCTGCCGGCCATGGCCGCCCGCCCCGGCTCGACCTTCATGGTCTCCTTGAAGAAGAGCGGCAGGAAGTTCAGGAAGTCCATGAGGATGGTGAGCAGGGCCAGCGCCGCGCACACCAGCCAGACCCGCCCGCTCTTCGCCATCTCGAGAGTGGCGGCCTTCAGGTCGAGGTCGTCCAGGGGATGGGCGGGGCGGACCTTCGGGGGGCCGGCGTCGTCGGCAGGATCGGTCGAACTCGCCGGGTCGGAGAGGCCCACGTCCCGGGGATGGGAATGGAGCAGCTTCAGGCAGAGGACCGCGGCGAGCACCGTGGTACCGGCCGAGACGAAGAACAGGGTCCGCCACGACACGGAGAGGAGCAGCCAGCCGAGCACGATGGTGGCGAGCATGGTCCCGACCCGGCTGGCGGTGGAGACCACGCTCCAGACCCGTCCGTAGCGCGAGGGCGGGTACCAGGCGCCGATCACCTTGGCCATCGCCGGCCAGCCCCCGGCCTTGAAGAACTGGATCAGGAAGACCAGGCCCATGAACCAGCCGAGCGAACTGCCGAGCCCGAAGCAGGCGGTGGCCACCGCGGTCAGCACCAGGCAGGCGACGAAGGTGGTGCGCCCCCCGAACACGTCGGCCAGCGGCCCGATCACCAGCTTGCCGGCGATCGACCCGGCGGCGTTCAGGCTCATCAACCGGCCGTAGCGCTCCTTGTCGATCCCCAGCGTGGGGTCGCCCTCCATGGCGGGGCTGGCCGCGATCACGGTGTTCTGGCAGAGCATGAAGGCCACGTAGCCGACGTACATGGTGGCGAGCACGATCAGCTCCCAGCGCAGGCGCCGGGCCGTGTCCCCCCCGGCGACCGCCTCGTCCGGGCTCCCGCTCCCGCCCTCGGCCATGGATCGGCCCCCTTCTCCTCCCGGAGCGCTGGGTCCGGCCGGGAGGGTCGCGGCCCCCACGGTAGCAGGCTCCCTGGCCCCGATTCGCGCCGCAGCCGGGACCGGACTACCATCCGGCCCGACCCCGATGAGCTCCACCCCCGGCGACCGTTCCGCATCCCGCCTCGGCCCGAACCGGTCCGGCGCCGCCCTTCGGCATCGGCTCCCGCTCGGCCCCCCAGGGCGGCCCCCGGCCCTCGCCCTGGTCCTGGGCCTGGTCCTGTTCCTCGCCGCCCCGGCGCCCCGGGGGGCCGGAGCCGATCCGACGGCACTGGCCCCCACTCCCGAGGCGAGCTGGAGCGCGGCCCCCGAGGATCCGATCCGGGCCGTGTTCCTCGACCTCGGCGACACCGTGGTCACCGGCAAGCGCCAGTGGGTGCCCGGAGTCCGGGAGGGACTCGCCCGCCTGAAGGCCGCCGGGATCCGCCTCGGGGTGATCTCGAACACCGGTCGGCTCTCGCGCCCGGAGCTCCTCGACCACCACCTTCCTCCCGACTTCGATTTCGGGGAGTTCGACCCGGAGCTGGTGCTGCTCTCCTCCGAGACCGGACTCGAGAAGCCGGATCAGCGGGTCTTCCTGGCAGCCCGGGACCGCTCCGGTCTCGCGGGGGGCGAGATCGTCTTCCTCGACGAGAGCCTGGCACCGGTGCTGGCCGCCCAGCGCGCCGGCATCCTGGCGCTCAGGGTGGCGATCGTCCGGGGCGAGGACGGTGCGGTGGCCCGGAGCGAGCTGCCCGAGCTGTGCGCCGCCCTGGCCCGCCTCGGCCCCGGCCCGACGCCCACCCCCGGACCCGCCCCCGCGCCTGCCGGTCCCGAGCCGGCCCCGTCCGCGGTGCCGTCCGTATCCCAGGCTCCCCCCGCCCCCCGGGAGACCGCCCGCGTCCCCTGATAGACTCCCCACCATGGGCGAGCGAGACCTGAACCAGGCACAGGCAGCCGCCGTCACCCACCCACCCGGACCGCTCCTGGTGCTGGCCGGGGCCGGCAGCGGCAAGACCCGGGTGCTCACCCAGCGGGTGGTCCACCACATCCGCTCCCACGGGGTGGCGCCGGACCGGGTGCTGGCGGTGACCTTCACCAACAAGGCCGCCCGGGAGATGCAGGAGCGGGTCGCCCGGGCCCTCTCGCTCCCGGTCGGTGCACCCCGCCCGGTGATCCTCACCTTCCACTCGCTCGGGCTCCGCCTGCTCCGCAAATTCCGGAAGGCCGCCGGGCTTCCCGAGGTCTTCGCCATCTACGACCAGGGCGACCAGCGGGCGCTCGCCCGTCGGGTGCTCACCGACACCCGGGTCCAGGTCCCCTCCTCGCTCCAGCCTGAGGGCCTGCTCGCCTACGTCTCCGACCAGAAGGCGCTCCGGCGCGGCCCCGACGAGGCGCTCGCGGCCGGCGCCACCTTCCGGGGCCGCAAGCTCGCCGAGCTCTATCGCGAGTACCACGACGCGCTCCGGGGCGCCGGTGCCCTCGACTTCGAGGACCTGCTCTTCGAGCCGCTCCGCCTGCTCTCCCGCGACCCGGACGTGCGCACCGCCGCTCGCGACCTCTTCGACGCCCTGCTGGTCGACGAGTACCAGGACACCAACGAGAACCAGTACCTGCTGGTCTCCGACCTTGCCCACCGCACCCGCACGCTCACCGTGGTGGGCGACGACGACCAGAGCATCTACGCCTGGCGGGGCGCCGACTACCGGAACCTGATCCGCTTCCAGCACGACTACCCCGAAGCCGCCCGGGTGGCCCTGGAGGTGAACTACCGCAGCACCGCGGTCATCCTCGAGGCCGCCAACGCCATCGTGCGCGGCATGCCGGGCCGCCTCGAGAAGACGCTCCGTCCTGCCGGGGAGGAGGGCGATCCGATCCGCCTCTTCGAGGCCCCCGACGACGAGGCCGAGGCGGTGCGGGTGGTCAAGGACCTCGCCGACCGGGCCTCCGAGTTCTCGCTCGGCTACGGCGCCTTCGGGATCCTCTACCGGACCAACAAGCAGGCGGTACCCCTGGAGGAAGCCCTGCGCCGGGCCCGCATCCCCTACCGGGTGGTGGGCGGCCAGAAGTTCTTCGAGAAGAAGGAAGTGAAGGACCTGCTGGCGTTCCTGCGCGCCATGGTCTCGCCCCGGGACGAGCTGGCGCTCCGGAGGATCTGGAACACGCCCCCGAGGGGTCTCGGGGCCGAGGCCCAGAAGCGGCTGGAGGCCCACGCCCGCGGGCGCGGCATCCCGCTCCGCGCCGCCCTGGGCGAAGCCGAGGAGGCGGGCCTCTCCGCCAAGGCCGCCGAGGGCGCCGCCGAGCTGGCCTCGGCCTTCGCCTCGCTCGAGACCCGGCGCCAGCGCGGCGAGCCCTTCCCCGGATTGGCCCGCGAGCTCCTGGCCCGCCTCGGCTACGCCCGGGAGCTCGATCGCCTGTACGAGGATCCCGGGACCACCGCCAAGAAGGCCGATGCCCTGGAAGCGTTGCTCGCCTCGATGGAGACCTTCCACGCCCGCGACGGGTCGCGGGGCCTCGAGGGCTTCCTCGAGGAGATGGCGCTGCTCGACGAACTCGACCGCACCCGCGAGGAGTCCCAGGGCGTGGGCGTGGTGACCCTGATGACGGTGCATGCCGCCAAGGGTCTGGAGTACGAGCACGTCTACCTGGTGGGCCTGGAGGACGGGCTCTTCCCCAGCGAGCGCTCGGTCGACGAGGGCGGCGCCGCCAGCCTGGCGGAGGAGCGACGCCTCTTCTACGTGGCCGTGACCCGGGCCCGGGTCTCGCTCACGGTCTCCTGGTGCCGCCGGCGCGGCCTGGATACCCAGAAGGCCCGCGACATGGAGCCGAGCCCCTTCCTGGCGCTCCTGCCCGAGACCTCGGTGACCCGCCTGGAGGCCGACCACACCGCCACCGGCGAGCTGCGCAGGGCCCGCAACCTGGAGCACATCGCCAGGTTGAAGGCCAGCCTCGCCGGGGGCAAGAAGTAGGCCCGGCTCCCCTCGGGGCCCCGGGGCGCCGGCTCCCGGCCTTCCCCCGACCGCACCGATCCCTCCCGGAAGCCTCCCCTGGTGTGCGACTCCCGCCGTACCGGAACGGGGGCTACACTCGGAATCGTCCCCGGGGGCCCCCGCTTCCATGAGCGAAGACGAAGACCAGGACGACTACTACCGGAAGAACCAGGAACTCGGTCCCGAGGGCCTCTACCAGCTCGCCGCCGAGGAGGCCCGCCGACCCGGCGCGCCCGGCAACAAGCAGCGACGGATCCTCTCCCGGCTCGCCGCCCTGCTCGAGCTGCCCGACGAGAAGGCCCGTCTGATCGAGGACCTCGCCGAGCAGAAGCGCGCCACCGGCAAGCTCGGCCCGGCCCGCAAGTTCGCCCGCCGCCAGCTCTACGCCCGGACCGTGCGCTACGCCTACGGGACCCCGGAGCCGAGCCCGCGCTCCGAGGACATGCTGGCCAAGCTCCGCATGGCGCTCGACTACCAGGACGAGGACCACGAGCGGGTCATGGAGCAGCTGATCGACCAGGGCTGGGCGCCGCCCCGACCCCTCCCGGCGCGGGCCGAGCGGGTGGCCCAGGCCGAGGCCCGCCGCAGGAAGCGGGAGGAGGACCCGGAGGAGAAGGCCGCCCTCGAGATCGCCACCGAGCGCATGAAGAAGGTGGAGAAGCTACTCGAGAGCGCCGGCGCCGCCCCGCTCCCGCCCGAGGAGGTGCCGTCCTCCCACGAACTCAAGGCCAACCTCTTCGAGACCATGTCGGGCCTGCCGAGCGCGCCTCCCGAGCCCAAGGTGCCCCGGGCCAAGGCCACGAAGGATCCCCGCCAGCCCTTCGTCGTGGGGTTGGCGATCGGTGCCGTGCTGGCGCTCCTGCCGGTCACCTTCTTCCTGGGTACCCGCTGGGTGCGCCCGCCCCCGCCCCCCACAAGCCGACCGAGCCCGCCGCCCCCAGCGACCGCTCCCAGCCCGCCGCCGGCCACGGTGGCCCCGGTCCCCACCACGCCCCCTTCGGCGGCCGCGGTCGCCTCCCGCCCCCCGGTCGCCGCCGATCCCCGGCCGCTCGGCGAGCGCCTGCTCGATACCCTCCCTCCCTTGGGAAGCGACGGCGCCGCCGGCCTCGCCTGGCTGTCCTGGCTCCAGGCCCGGATGGCCGAACGGGCCCAGGGCGTCGACACCGAGCTCGCCCAACACCTCGACGTGCGCCGCCGCGAAGTCGACCGCCGCTTCGCGCAGCGCAACGAGGCGATCTTCCAGTCCTCCCGCGACATGAGCGAACCGACCCGCTTCGATCCCGCCCTGATCCAGGAGGGTGTGGCCCTGGTGCGGGCTGCCGAGGACGAGCCGAAGCTGGCCCAGGCCCTCGTCCACTCCTGGTTCCTGGGACTGCTCGCCTTCTACACCGAGCCCCGCGGCTACCTGGCCGACCCCACCCTCTACCAGGGCCTCGCCCGCGTCATGGTCGACGGGCTCCGGGCCCGCCCCGTGCTGGCCAAGAGCGGCGGGGGTCTGGTGGTCCGGGTGATCGGGGAGGACCTCCGGGACTCCGAGCGGGAGGAACTCCAGGTGGTCGGCCGCGAGGTCCTCGATCGCCTGCCGAGGCCCTGACCCCCCCGGACTCCCGGCTCGAAGGAGACCGCATGGACACCGAGCAGGTGATCGCCGCCCTGGAGCGGGCCGGCAAGCCGGCAACCGCCGCCATCTACCGCCGCCACGGAGCCGTCGACCCGGTGCTGGGGGTGCCCTTCGCCGAGATCGGGAAGATCCGGAAGAAGCTCCGGGTCGACCACGCCCTGGCCCGCGCCCTGTGGGCCTCCGGGGTCGCCGAGGCCCGGGTACTGGCCCTCCAGGTCGCCGACCCGGAGGTGCTCACCCGCGCCGAGGCCGAGGATTTCCTGGCCGCACCCGGCTCCCGCTTCCTGACGGGCTACCTCGCCTCGCTGGTGGCGAAGGCCCCGTTCGCGGCCAGCGCCTTGGGGCCCTGGACCAGGGCGCGGGACGAGGCCACCCGCGAGCTCGGCTACACGCTGCTCGCGGTCCGCCTCAAGGACGACCCCGAGGCGCTCACCGGCAAGCAGGCCGAGGACTACCTGGCCCGGATCGAGAAGGGGATCCACGCCTCCCCCAACCGGGCTCGCCACGCCATGAACAACGCGGTCATCGCCATCGGGGTGTTCCGGCCCGACCTCCGGGAGGCGGCCCTCGCCACGGCCGGCCGGATCGGCAAGGTCGAGGTCGACCACGGCGAGACCGGCTGCAAGACTCCCGACGCCGTCGCCTACATCGGGAAGGCGGCGAAGCGGCACCTGGGCTGCTAGTACTACAACGACAAATAGATCGCGACTTTTTGTCACCCCCCGCGATAGGGTTCCCTCGTGACCAACGAGGGGATTCGATCTGGAAGGGGATGCACTGCTCCAGGGGAGCAAGGATCTCGGGCGCTATCTGAGGGACTTCTACGGGCTTCTGGGGCGTTCCGAGAACCGGACCAACTTCGCTGCCATCGTCCGGGGACAACTCAGCTCGGTCGAACGGAAGTCGCTCGAGCCCATCGCAGATCAGCAGGGACTCTTGCCCCGAAGCCTCCAGAGATTCTTCTCCCAGGCCAACTGGGACGAGGATGGCGTTCGAGACTCTCTCCAGAAGAAGGTCGCTGCCGGGTACGGGGACGTCGATGGCGTCTTCATCATCGACGACACCAGCGACGCGAAGAAGGGCGAGTGGACAGCTGGCATCCAGCGCCAGTACTGCGGCGAGAGCGGCAAGGTCGAGAACTGCATCGTCTCGGTGCACCTGGTCTACGCCCACCGCGACTTCCAGACCCTGCTCGGCGGAGATCTCTTCCTGCCCGAGTCCTGGAACCCGGATCCCTTGGACCCGAAAGTGCAACGCAAACGGCTCAGGGCCGGGATTCCCGCCGATGTGGGGCACGTTTCCAAGCTCGACCTCGCTCGCCGGCAGGTGGAACGAGCGCTCGCGAATGGCGTCCCGGGGCGTTGGGTCACGGCCGACGAGGCCTACGGAGACAAGCGTTGGTGGCGCAATTCCATGGCGGATCTCAGTCTCCGATACGTGATGGAGGTCTCGCCCAGTCAGACGAGCGGTTGGTGCCGGCCGCCCCGGGCGGTTCCTCGCAAGGGCTCACGCAGAGGGCCTCTCTCTCCCAGTCCAGAAACCCCGGCGCGGACCCTGGCCGAGCTGAAGGCCGCTCCCGACGGTCTCCGTCTCCGCAAGCGGATTCGGCTCAGGGTGAAGGACACCCACAAGGGTGCCGAGGTCTGGGACTTCAAGGAGTCGGTCCACCACCAGCTCCGCGGCGTTCGGAAGCAGGCCCATGGGGCCGGTATCTTCTATCCCGAAGAACGGCTGCTGGTAGCCCAGAACCTGCGCACCGGAGAAGTGAAGTACTTCCTCTCCAACGACTTCGAGTCACCCCTGGACACCGTTGCCAGAGTCGCCTTCTCGCGCTGGCACGTCGAGCGATGCTTTCAGGACTGCAAACAAGACCTTGGAATGAACCACGCCGAGATCCGCAACTA
>CAYOHP010000034.1:0-50488 GCA_964403795.1 uncultured bacterium
ATGGCGCTCACCTCCGGGCTCTCGGACATGCCAGACACACCGCTGCTTCCCCGGGCAGAGCCCGGGGCGCTCCGGCTGCGCCCGCGTCCTCCCCTTGCTCACCGGGGCGAGACGGTGTGCTCGACGAAGTAGCGGACGGCAGCCAGGTTGGCGGCGACGATCGCCGGGATCTCCTTCTCGGGCGGCACGAACTGGCGCCCCAGCTCGATGGTGTAGGCCAGCGCCCCGGTGGCCCCGAAGAACCAGTCGGTGAGGTCGCCGCTGGTCCGGTAGAGACCGGAGGACTTCATTGGCTTGTACTTGGTGAGGGCGCCCATGGCGTCGCCGTGGCGCTTCAGCACGGCCTCTCCGGGCGACACGTCGTAGGTGTATCCCCAGGGCCAGAGCACCAGCTCGCTGTAGGAGTGGAAGGACAGGGCGCTCTGGAACTTCTCGCGCAGCGCCAGATCGCGGACCGCCTGGGTCTCGGGTTCGGAGAAGGCCTCGGGTCCCCGGTAGGTGTCGGACCAGGCCATGCCGCTCGCCCCCGCGCCGCCCCACTGGTAGCCGTAGTTCCGATTGGGATCCACGCCGGTGCCGGTCCATCCCATGGGGCGGCGGTTCTTGCGCCACATCCGCGACTTGGTCTGGCTGTACACGAGCCCGTCGGGATTGACCACCGGGACCACCCAGACCCGCCGCGAGTCGAGCATCGAGGTCACCCAGGGATCGCTGCCGTAGCCTTCCACCAGCATGCGGATCGCCGCCATGGGGACCTCGACCGAGATCCACTCCCGGGCGTGGTGGAGCCCGGTGATCAGGGTGGCGGGACGCCGGGAGCGCCGGGCGCCGGGGGCGGTGATCTCCACTGCCACCACCCTGCGACCCTCGAGGGTGGTACCGATCGCTTCCTTGCGGATCCGGTCGGGGTGCGCCGCTACCAGGGCGTCGACGGCGGAGTTCACCTCGTCCCAGGTGTGGTAGGCGCCCGCGTCGCTCCGGTCGCGGAAGGCGGCCAGCTCCTCGTCGAGATCGAGCCGGAGGATCTCGACGGCCTCGATCGATCCGAGCCGCCTTGCCGGGCGACGACGGCCGGACTCCCCGAACAGGTCGCGGGCCTTCTGGATGCGGCGGAGATCCATGGCCTCGGAGCGAGGCATCACCACTTCGATGGCCCGGCCGGCGCGGGCGCACACGTCCCAGCCGTTGGCGATCGCCTCGTCGATCAGGGACTCGACCCTGCCGGAGGCGGTGAGCCGGACCAGGGACGGCGGGACGTAGCCGTCGTCCTGGGCCAGGACCGGGGCATGCGGCCAGGCCGCGGCGAGAGCCAGGGCGGCGACGAGGGTCGAGGGTGCGAGGCGGCGTGCGGGCACGGGGTTCCTCTCCGCCCGGGTGGCAGGCGGTTCACGGGCTCCATTGTGGCCGCGGGAGGGCGCCCGGGCAAGGGCGGAGGGCGGCCGGGTCGCCTCCGACCTTCAGCGGCCGGCGGGTACCTGCCCCATCGGAGCCCAGCAAGGGTTCTGGGAGACCACGGTTCCGTCCATGGCCTGGGCGAAGAAGCCCAGGGCTCCTCCCGAGAGTTGGGCACCGCAGGCTCCGCTCCAGCCCCAGACCTGGTCGACGGTGACCCCGAACACCTTGTGCTGCCAGCGATGGACCAGGCGGGCACCCGTGAGGTCCAGGCCGGACGGGAGCTCGAAGCGGTAGCTCCGGTCGAGACCCACTTCCGACTGGAAGGATCCGGCCTGGGACCGGCCGTCCGCCAGTACCAGCTGGACCTGGATCACCTTGTAGATCTCGAGGCGGCGGATGCTGAGCGTGCACGCGGATGCGGCGGGCGGCGGGATCGGGGCGACGCCCGCGACCTTGGGAGGCGACGGGGGCTCGCCGGGAGAACCCCGGGTCTGGTCGGGATGGTGCAGCGGCCGGTAGGACCCCGTCGCTCCCGACTCGCCGAGGTCGGGACGCTCCCCCCAGGTGGTCCGGGTCCGGACGTCGTAGCCCGGTCCGGCGTCGTCTCCGTAGGCCGGTGGCGACTCCTTGGGGAAGATCCTGCGGAAGAGTTCGACGGCACGCTGTTGGACCGCCGGATCCTCCGCCGAGGTCACCGTCTCGGTCAGGTAGATCCGGGCCTCCTCGGACCTACCGACCTTGACGAGGAGGGGAGCGATCTCGAGGGCGAGCGCGGGATCGTCGGAATCGTCGAGCTCCATCTCCAGGAGTTCGATCGCCTGTGGGATGTCTCCTCGTCGGGCGAGGTCACGCCATCCGGGCCGTGACGGAGGGGAGGGGTCCGGCGGGGGCGTGAGCGGGATCCGGCGGATCCCGCCCTTCCCCTCGGGAGGAGGGTCATCGTCGGTAGAGACGGACCGGGTCGGCGGGGGTTCGGATTCCAGGGTGACCAACAGGGTCAGGGGCTCGTCCTCGTTGACGGGCGGAACCTGGATCTTCTGCTTCCGGTAGCCATGGAGGACCAGGCTCAGTTCCGCGCTCCCGGCCAGCGAGGAACGCGGGATCTCGCACGGGGTGCGCTCCGGCCAGAGCGAGCCGCTCGCCAGGTAGACCTTGGCCCCGGAGGGTCGGGTCTCGATCCGGATGGGGCCGACGGGTGCGGGCGGAAGGAAGCCTCCGCCTCCGAACGGACCCTTGGGCGCGGTGGTCGGTCGCGGCGGCTCAGGAGTCGGTTCCGGTGGCAGGGTGGGCAGGACGAAGACGTGGTTCCCCGAGAAGCGCCGGGTGGCCGCGGTGTGGAGACGGTCGTCGGGATCCGGCGGGACAGGCGTGGCGACCGGAAAGTAGCCGGAAGGTCCGGTCGGACCGTGCTCGAGCGATGTGCCCTTGGGATCGACGGGAGGGAAGCCGGTCCAGGTCGGCGAGGGCGGAGGGGGGAAGAAGGGCTCGTCGTCGCTGGGGAGGAGTCCGTGTTCCTCCAGCTGCCAGCAGACGATCCCGAACGCCAGGAAGGCGATGGCGCCCCGTCTGCGCCAGGGGCTCGGCGGCGGCGGGGGGGGCGGCTCGGGCTCCCGCTCCGGTTCGGGTCGGACGGTGTCGTCCTTGCCCGGATCTCGCTCTTCGGCCTGGCGCCGGCGGGTGTCGTCGCGGCGGGCTTGGTCGTCGGGTCCCTTGGAATCCAGGATCTCGGGCCCCGGACGGGATCCTCCCGCCCAGACCGGGGTGACGCCCTTGGCCGCCGATTCGAGACCTTCGACCAGCTGGAGGACCCGGGTGGGCCGGGCGGAAGGATCCTTGGCCAGGCAGGCGGCGAGGACCTTGGCGACGACCGACCGAACCTCAGGGGGAGCGTCGGGCGGTTCGCACGGTTCGGGCTCGGACTCGAGGATCTGGAACTGGGTATTGGGTCCGGGGAAGGGGAGGCGGCCTTCCAGCATCTCGTAGGCCATCACCGCCAGGGCCCAGAGGTCCATTCCCGGCTTGGGCTTCTTCCCCTGGATCTGCTCCGGGCTCATGTAGGGCGGCGTCCCCATGGAGGCCCCGGGTTCCAGGGGCTTCAGGGTGATCCCGGTCCGGGTGAGGGTGTTCTGCACCTCCATGGCGATCCCGAAGTCGATCACCTTGGCCTGGCCGCCCTGTTCGAAGGGGGCCGTGAGCACCACGTTCCCGGGCTTCACGTCGCGGTGCACCACGCCCTGTTCATGGGCGAAGTCGAGGGCCGCGGCGACCGGGCGCAGCAGGTGGATCGTCTCGGCCAGCGAGAGATGGCCGCGGGCCGCCAACAGGGCCTTCAAGCTGGGACCGCCCAGGAGTTCGAGGGCCAGGAAAACGGTGGGCCCGATCGGGCTCTCGAGATCTTCCCCGGCCTCCAGGACCTTGGCGATCGACGGGTGGTCGACCCGGGCCAGGCGCTGGCTCTCGCGCAGCAGCCGGGTCCGGGCATCGGGATCCTCCGCCAGCTCGGGCGGGAGGAGCTTCAAGGCCACTTCCTGCCGGCTGGTCTCGTCGAAGGCCCGCCAGACCACGGACATGCCGCCGATCCCGAGGCGGGAGAGGAGGCGATAGCGCCCGCCCAACACGTCCCCGGCCTCGAGGGCCAGGAGCGTGGGCATGTCGGCGCCCTGCGGGACCCGGCGTCGGCCCGTGGTGGTCACGGTCCGGAGCGTATCACGCAGGCAGGCGGTGGCCGACCGGGCGCACGGGAATCGCGGGGAAAGAAGAACCGGCCCCCTTCGCGGGAGCCGGTTCCACAGCTTTACGTCCTACGGTTCGCGGACGGGTCTACTTCTTCGTCCTCGGCACTCGCGGCCCGGGTCCTTAGACCCGACCTCCGACCCGTCCACACCCCACTACGTCGAAGGCGCGCCCAGGTTGCGCAACGATTCGAGGCAAGGACCGAGGGTGGGGGCTCAGGCTCTCAGCGCCCGGAACGGGCCGAGCGGAGCTGCTGATCGATCTGGGCGATCTGCTGCTGGAGCTGGGCGGCGGTCCGGCGATCGCCCCGGATGGTGGCCTCACGGAACTCCGAGTAGAGCCGGTCCCGCTCCTGCTTCAGTCCGTAGGCGCCGTCCGGCTTGGGATAGGCCGGTTGCATGGGTGCCTGGCCGGGCCCCGACCCCGCGTAGCCGGGAGAGCCACCGTACTGGCCGGGATAGGCCTGATCGGGCGAGCCCCCGCCGTAGGCCGGACCGGTCCCCTGGTATGCCTGGTCGTAGCTGTAGGACTCGGAGGGGACCGAGGCCCAGTTGCGGACCACGTTCAGCAGGTAGTCCGCCACGAAGTGACCGAGCATACCGCCGAGGATCGCACCCACCGGTCCGAAGGCCCCGCCCAGGATGGCGCCGATGGTGGCACCGACCGTGGTGGCCCCGAGCTGCATCCAATCGGTGTTGGCCAGGTTCCCGGAGCCGACCTGCCAGCCCACCGCAGCGCCGCCGATGGCGGCGAAGGTGCGGAGGAAGGCACCGCCGGGGATCGCCGACGAGATGCCCGAGACCAGGGCGGAGGCCGCCATCGAGCCCACGAAGGAGCCGGCGGTCCCGGTCCAGAAGCGGGTGTCCCGGAGATCCTGGGTGGCGTAGCCCCAATCGACCCGACCGGTCTGGCGCCAGCTCTCGATGGCCCGGGAGGTGACGGCCACCCCGGCCGAGAAGGCGGCCCACTTAGCGGCCGAGGCCCCGAGCTGACGGGCCCGAGCGGCCCAATGGCCCTGGTGGGTCTCCTTGTACTGGGCGATCTCGCCGTCGAGCTTGGTCTTCTGTCCCTGGATCCGCTCGCCGGTGCGGGAGAGGACCTCGCCGGTCTTGGTCCCGGCGGTCTCCTGGGCCCGGAGACGGAGATCGGTGGCAGTCTGTTCGACCTGGGTCCGGGCCTGCCGCTGGACGGCCATCGACTGGGCCGCGTTCTCGGTCTGGGCGCTGCGGACGAAGCCCTGGCCCTGCTGGACGTTGACCGGGATGTCGGTCCGCACGGTCTGGATCGGCTGGCCCTGGGCGATGTAGCCGCCGTTGGCCTGACGGACCATGTTGACCTGGTGGAGCTCGTAGTGGCCGGCGCCGGTGGCGCCCTGGGCGCCCTGGCCCCGGGGGACCGCGATCCATCGGGTGTAGCTGGCGGGATCCCCGGGGGGGACGCCCGGCTGGGTCTGGAGTCCGATCGCCCCGGTGGCGCCGGCCCGGGCCTGGGTGGGCAGGGCTTCCCGGGCGGCCCGGGCCGCCTCCCCGAACTGGGTGGCGCTGCTGCCGGCGTCCATGAGGCGCTGGCCGCTGTTGCCGATGGCCCGGGAGGCGACGATCCGGCCGCCCTGGCCGGCCAGCCCGGCGACCTCGGAGCCGGTGATCCGGCCCGGGTTGGTGATGGCCCCGGTGGCGGGATTGACGCGGGGCAGGATGGGGGCCGCCGCCAGGCCGGTGACGCCGGCCAGGGTCCCGATGTTCTGGCGGACGATCTCGTCGCGGGTGTTGCGGGCCACCTCCTGGTGCCGGCTCATCCGCTGCATCTGGGCCTGGAGGCGTTCCCCGGCCCGGCGCAGGTGCTCCTGGTTGGTGCGGTTCCAGTCCTCGAACTTCTGCACCTGGCTGTTCACATGCTGGCGCCAGCGGGCCGGATCCTCGCCCTGGGGAGGCGGATAGGACTGCATCTGGCGCCAGTACTCGAGGTGCTTGCGGTACTGCTCGTCCCGCTCCCGGGCCGCCTGGTTCTGGCGCTCGATCTCCTGGGTGAGGTTGAGGTCGGAGTGGAACTCCGAGATATAGGCCTGGCGCTCGGCATCGGTCCGGAATTCGGTGGGGAAGGCGAGGTCCTGGGCACGGGCGAGGGGGACACAAAGCTCGGCCGCGAACAGGGCGAGTACCGCCCGTGCCGTCCGACGCACCCAGGTCTTCTCCACCGACTCCTGCCCTCCGACTGCCGGACCCTCGTGGAGGCCGGTCTATAGGACTCTACGGACCCGGACCCGCCGGGGTTGCATGCCGCAGCCGTCTACCAGGCGGCTACCCCGTCCGCCGAGACCAGCTCGCCGCTCGGTCCTCCCGAGGCGGCTCGCAGGGATTCGAGCTTCTTGTAGAGAGTGTCGTACTCGTCGTGCAGCGCCCGGATCCGGATCCTGGGGGCGTCGGTCGAGGCAGGGTCCCGCATGAGGGATTCGATCTGGCTGTAGATCTCGCTCATGCGGGCCCGGATGGTGGCGGGATCCTCCCCCGTGGGGGGAAGGGGGCCGTCCGGTGCCCGCGGCGGCGCGCCCGCGTAGGGCGCGGTATCCCCGTCGAGGTCCACCACCTGGCGGTCCTCGGGCGCGTAGGCGGTAGCGCCCTGCTCCAGCCAGCTGCGGATCTTGCCCAGCGCCCAGGTCGCGAGGAAGTGTCCTGCCAGACCGCCGAGGAAGGCCCCGATCGGCCCTCCGATGGCGCTCCCGAGCAGGGTGCCCAGGGTCGATCCCAGGGTGCTCGCCCCCAGCTCGGCCCAGTCGGTGTGCCTCAGGTTCCCGGATCCGATCTGCCAGCCCACCGCGGCCCCGCCGATGGCAGCCAGGGTCTTCAGGAAGCCTCCCCCCGGGATGATGGCCGAGGCCAGCATCGAGAGCCCGAAGCTGCCTGCGGTTCCGCCCCAGAACTCCGGGGTCTTCAGGGGAGCGACCGCGTCCTTCCAGTCGATCGACCGGATGTCCCAGTTGTTGGCCCGGAGCTGGTCGAAGGCCCGCATGCCCACGGTGAGGGCGGTGGAGAAGAGGGCCCACTTGGCGGCTGACTTGACCAGGTTCCCGACCGCGCTCCCGCCGGCCTTGGGGGGCTTCTCGGCGGCCTTGATGTCCTTGTCGAGCGCCTTCTGCTGGCCCTCGAGGTTCTTGATCTCGGCCTGGATGCTCTTCTTGGCCTGCCCGCTCGATCCCTTGAGCTGGCCGCGGAGCTCCTGGAGGCTGGTGGAGAGATTGTCCTTGGCCGTGTACATCTGGCGCAGCGAGTCGGCTCGCTGCCAGGCCGCCTCGTTGCGCACCAGGGGGGCCTTGCGGCCGCCTTCCCCCTTGACCGCCGCCTGCTCCCGGAGGTCGACCACCCGGTCGCCGCGCTTCAACTGGATGGTGCCCTTGTTCGAGATGTCGGTGCGCCACTCGGGAAGGCTGCCGACCCGGGTCCCGGTACCGGCCGAGGAGCCCGTTCCTGGGGCCGCGGAGGCTCGGGCCCCCGCGGCTCCCGAGGTCCCGCTGGCGGTGGCCGCGGTGGCCCCGGTGGTTCCCGCGCCGCCGGCGCTCCCGGTCGCTGCGGGAGCGCCCGTCGCCCCGGTGGCAGGGGCCGCAGGAGCCGAGACCGAGGCGGCCGGCGGAGGCCTGGGGTTGGGCAGACCGCCTCCCGCCACGCTGCCCCGGGCCACCACCCTGGGGGCAGGAGTCCCGCCCCCGAGAGACCCGAAGGCGGGCCGGGCGGTGAGCGGGATGCCGGCGATCCCGGCGATCCCCACCAGGCTTCCCAGGGCCTGCTTCAGCTGGTCGTCGCTCGAGGTCGCGATGTAGCGGCGGTCCTTCTCGAGCTGCTCGTAGACCGACCCCAGGTTCTGCTGGTAGCGGACCACCGCCTCCTCGTTCTTGCGGAGGTAGTCGTCGAGCCAGCGGATCTTGGCGGAGCGTTCCTCGTACCACTTCTCGAGGTCGGCCCCGGCCGGCGGTTCCTCGGACCGGAGCCGGTCGATGGTCGCCTCGATCTGCTGGCGGCGGAACCTCGACTCCTTCCACATCTGCTCCAGATCGGTGCGCAGCGAGGCACGGCTCTGGACGTCGGCGATGTAGCCGGACCGGGTGGCCCCGGACGGGAAGGCCTCGGCGGCCTGGGCCAGGGGCACGGCCAGGGTCGATAGGTGCAGCGCGGCGAGACCTGCCGCGATGCGGCGGCGGACGCCGGGGGACAGGGCGCGCCGGTTAGCCATGGTCGATCCCTACTACGAGGATAGGCCCTATTGGTCGCGCCGGCCCCGGGTGAGGACCTCCGTGAGGGGGTCTTCGAGCAGCTCGTCCTCGGCGTCGAGCTCGGCCTCCAGTTCGTCGAGGAGCCCGAGAGCGGGGTCGGGTCGGGTTGGAGCCTCCGGGGCGCCCGGGGAATGCCGCTCGTCGGCCGGGGAGTACAGCCATTCGGGCAGGGGGGGGAGCTCCGGCAGCGGGTCCTCCCCCGCCTCCAGGCTCCGGGCCCGGCTCTCGAGGGAGGCGAGATGGCCGGAGAGCCCGCTCCGGAGGCCGGAGAGGGTCTCCTCCAGGTTGGCGAGTCCCGGGGAGAGGGGAGCCCGTACCCGCTTGGCCTCGGGCGACGGCTCCGTCCTGGGGCTGCGGGCCAGGTTGCGCATGCTCTCGAGCAGCGAGAGGTAGCGGATCCGCATGAGGCCCTCGACCGAGCCCGGGATCCCGGCGGTCTCGCGGAGCCGCTCGGAGAGGGCCGCCAGGCCCCGGGCCAGGCGGGCCCCGGTCCCGGGACGGGCGCCGAGCGGGATCCGATCCCGGGTCGCCGAGAGTTCGCTGTCCTGGAGGTTCTCGACCAGGGCCATCATCCGCATCAGCGCCCGCCTGGCCCGGGCGGCCCGGTCGGCGCCCTCGCTCAGGGCCCTGGCCATCGAGCCCAGGTTGGAGCGGGCCTCGGCCAGGATCTCGCCCAGGGCCAGGACCCGGACCAGGGCGCCCGATCCGGGCTCGATTTCCAGCTTCCCGGCAGCCCGGACGAGTTCGTCCCCGGTCGCCGAGAGCAGGTTCCGGACGTCGCCGATCCGGAGGTGGAGGCGTTCGAGTTCCTGGTGGAGAGGGCCACAGGCGGTGGCGTCCCCGTTGGCGACCAGGCTCCGGGCCAGGTGGCGAGCCGCCTCCCCGGCCGAGCGGGCCAGGTCGCGGGCGGTGCCTCCCGCCGAGAGGGGAGCTCCGAAGCCGACCTCGATGGCGAGTTCGGCCACCCGGCGTTCCCCGGCGTCGGTGCCCGGGAAGAGGACCCGGTCGAGGGCGGAGAGGAGGGCACGGGTCCCCGAGCCGACCGGCTCCGCTCCTGCTCCGGTACCTGCAGTGGCCGGGGAGCCGGCGAAAGCGGACGCCAGCAGCCAGAGGAGGCCGGGAAGGACCGGAGACCGCCGGGAATCGATGCCCACGTTCCTCCTATCGACAGGTTCGGGCGTTCGCTTTCGGGTTCCGTCGGATCCGCACGGTTCCTCGGCCCGGGAACGGCCCGGGCACAGGCCCGCCGTGTAGGATGTCGGGGACGTGCCCGCCCCGGATACCATCCCGGATCGGGGCACCCGGCTCCCGGCCGCGGTGCCGCCCCGGCTTCGCTCCCTGGCCGGCTCGGTGGCCCGTCCGGAGGCCAGGCCTCCCCTCGATAGGTTCTCCATCCGGAGCCGGGTCGCCGACCTGCGTTCGGGATGGCGGGCGGTGGAGGGGCCGCGGATCCTGGCTCCCTTCCATTACGCCTTGTGGCGTCTCCGCTACGCCCGGATCACCCGGATCGCGCTGCTCGCCCTGCTGCTCACACCCTTGGTCGTGGTGGGGACGTTGGTGGTCGCCGGGATCGACAGCGTCCAGCAGCTGGTGGTGGCCACCCGGGAGCAGCACCGGGAGATGCAGCACCGGGCCGACACCGTGATCCTGGTCCTGGGAACCGACGACGTCCCCGGGGGGACCGGCCTGGGCCTGGCCGGCAGGTCCGACACCATGTTGGTCGTCAACGTCCAGTACAACCAGCAGCGGATCCGGGTGCTCTCGATTCCCCGGGACACCTTCGTCATGGTCGAGTACGAGGCGGGGAAGCCGGCCCGGGGCGACAAGATCGCCCACGCCTTCAGGCGGGGCGGCCTGGCCCGCAGCCTGGCCGCCGTCAAGCGCCTCACCCGGCTCCCGATCCATCACTACGTGGCCATCGACTACGGGCTGTTCCGCAGCTTCATCGATCGGATCGGGGGGGTGCCGGTCGAGATCGAGAGCCGGATGTTCTACGAGGACAAGGCCGGGGGCCTGAAGATCGACTTCCAGCCCGGGTTCAGCCTCCTCGACGGGCAGCGGGCCCTGGAGTACGTGCGGTTCCGCAAGGACGGCCACGGCGACCTGGGGCGGATCGTCCGCCAGCAGAAGTTCATGCGGGCGGTGGTCGAGAAGCTGCTCGATCCCCGGGTCCTCTCCGGGCTCCTGACCGAGGACACCATCAAGGAGTTCCTGCGCCACCTCGACACCGACATGGTCCCGGCCCAGCTCCTGCCGCTCCTGGTCCAGTTCCGGTCGGCCCAGCCCTCGGCCTTCGAGGCCGAGGTGCTGCCTGGATCGCACCAGCTCAGGAAGACGCCCTGGAGCGGATCCCGGCCGCTGTCCTACTTCTTCCCCGACCTCGCGGCCACCGATCGGAAGATCGACGAGTGGCTGCTTTCGGCCCCCCGGGGCGAGCCGACCAGCGAGGTCCTGGCAACGGTGACCGAGGACCGGCGTGTGATGCATGAGATCCTGTCGGCCCCAGAGCTCCCTCCCGGGGTCCAGGCCGCGGCCTCGGCGGAGGAGACAGCAGTCGAACCGTGACGGGGATCGGGAGCCGGACCGGGAAGCAGGACCTGGAGCCGGGGGAGTCGGCCGGGATCCCAGAGGAGTTCAGGCTCTCGTCCTACCGGTTCGATCTGCCCGGGGAACAGATCGCCCAGGGGCCTGCCTCGGAGCGCCACGGTTCGCGGCTCATGGTCCTCGACCGTGCCAGCGGGGAGACCCGGGCAGGGAGGTTCCCGGACTTCCTGGCGGAACTGGGTCCCAGGGATTGCCTGGTCCGCAACGTGGTGCGCGCCGATCGGGTGCGCCTCAAGGGCCGCAAGTGGCCCACCGGGGGGGCGGTCGAGGCCCTGCTCCTGCGCCATGAGTCGGGGGGCGCCTTCACGGCCTTCCTCAAGCCCTCGCGTCGGTTGGCCCCGGGGACCGAGCTCGATTTCGCCGGATTCCGGGCGAGATGCGGGCAGCGGCGTCCCGGAGGGACCTGGGAACTCCTCTTCGGGTCCGAGGTCGAGGCCCGGGCCGCCATGGAGGAGGGCGGGGAGCTGCCCCTGCCGCCCTACATCCGGCCGGCCGGCCAGGACCCGGAGCGCTACCAGACGGTCTACGCCCGGGAGGCGGGAGGGGCCGCGGCGCCCACCGCGGGTTTCCACTTCGAGGCCGGGGATTTCGAGGCGCTCCGGGCCCGCGGCGTGGAGGTGGTGGACGTGGTCCTGGAGGTGGGCGGCGGGACGTTCCAGCCGCTGCGCCACGAGGACATCCGGGACCATGAGATGCATGAGGAGCGGTTCCGGGTCGATGCGGAGGAGGCCGGGAGGCTGGCAGGGGCGATCCGGGAGGGGCGCCGGATCGTGGCGATCGGGACCACCAGCCTCCGGGTCCTGGAGAGCCTCGACGACCATCCCGGCTGGGAACAGGGCGTCTCCGGGGCGACCCGGCTCTACGTGATGCCCGGGCACCGGTTCCGGCGGGTCGACGCCTTGCTCACCAATTTCCACCTCCCGGATTCGACCTTGGTGGTGCTGGTGGCGGCCTTCGCCGGGCGGGGACCCGTCCTCAGGGCCTACAGTGAGGCCTCGGCCATGGGATTCCGTTTCTTCAGTTTCGGGGATGCGATGTGGATCCGGTGAGTGGCGCCGGGAACCGGGCCGCGCCGGGAGGGGCCGCGGGTCCGGCCACGGTCGGTCCCGGATCGCTGCTGCTGACGTCGGCGGGAGGCGGGCCGGAGGCCGGCTCCGGCGGGGCGGGTCCGTGGCTGCTCGGTCTGGCGGCTCTGGCCCTCCCGCTCCTGGTGGTCCCGGGGGCCGAGAGCTTCGCCCAGGTGAAACTGGTGGCCTTCCTCGCCCTGCCGGCGCTGGCGCTGCTGGTCTCGCCGGGGCGAGCGGTCTCGGGTGCCGCCGCGTGCCTCGGGACCTTGCCCGGAACGGTGGCGCTGGGACTGGTGGCCTGGGTTGGTTGGTTGACCAACCAACATTCGGGGGTGCCCGAGGCCGGGCTGTCGCTGCTCGCCGCCTGGCTGCTCCTCGCCTGGCTGGGGACCTTTCGCGACGAGGAACTCGAGGCCGTCGTGACGGGGCCCTTGGCGTTGGCCACCCTGGCCACCGCTCTCGTCGCCCTGGTGCAGCTGGCCCCGCCGGCGGGCTGGTCCTGGCTGCTCCTCGCCGGGATCGAGCAGCCGGTGGGGACCATCGGGAACTCCAACCTGCTGGCCGGCTTCCTGGCCCTGGTAGTCCCCGACCTGCTGGTGCCTGCCGGCCGCCTCGGGGCCCTCGGATCGGCCCTGGCCGGGGGCTCCGGGCTCGCCGCTCTCGCCGCCCTGGCCGCCTGCGGGAGCCGGGCCGCCTGGCTGGCGCTGGCCGCCGGCCTGGCCGCCCGGGTGATGATCCCGGCCTCCGCGACCAGCCGCGGCCAGGTGGTTCCCCGCTTGGGTCTGGCCATGCTCCTGGCCCTGGCGGCACCGGTGGCGGTCTTCCTCCAGGGGGAGGCGATCGCCGGCCTCTTCGGACCCGGCAAGGCCGCCACGGTCGGGACCAGGGTGTTCGGGTGGCGGCTGGTGGTCGAGGGGATCGAGGCCGCCGGGGGCGAGCCCATGGGACCCGGGGCCCTGGCCCGGGAGTTCCCGCTCGCCAAGGAGAAGCTGTTCCGGGCCGCCGATCCCGAGCGCCAGGTCGAGCTCGCCCGCCACGCCCGGGTCCAGCGCGAGGCCCACCATGAACTGCTCGAGATCGCCTTCGAATGGGGCTGGATCGGTGCCGCCCTGGCCCTCGGGTTCCTGGTGACGGTGCTGGCCCGGGCCCTGGTCGGGCTCTGGGGCATGGCCCGGCCCGGGATCCGGGCCCGCCGTCGGGCCGGGCTCGCCACCCTGGTCGGGGTGGTCCTCCTCCAGGGCTTCTCGTTCCCCTTCCAGGAGCCGGCGAGCGCCTTCGTCTGCCTGCTGGCATGCGCCCGTGCCCTGGGGCCGTGGCTCCCGGCAGCGATCCCGGGCGCCAACGCCCCCGGCCCCGGGGTGTTCGCCCGCATCCTGGGAGGCGGCCTCGGGCTCCTCGGTGCCCTGGTGGCCGCAGTCGGTGCCGCCTGCCTGGGGCTCGAGGAGGCCGGCCTCTCGGAAGCCCTGCACCGATTGGCCGCCGGGGACCAGCCGGCCGCCGTCGCCGCCCTGGACCGGGCCGAGGCCGCGGGCGCATGGCTTCGTCCCTCGCCCCTGGCCCGGGTCGCCAATACCCGGGGCCGGCTGGCGGAGCGCTCCGGGGATCTCCAGAAGGCCCTGGAGGCCTTCGGGCGTGCCGAGGCCCTGGAGCCGACCTGGACCCATGCCGCCAACCAGGGGCTCGTCCTGCTCCGCCAGAAGGAGCCGAGGAAGGCCGTGGATGCCTTTGCCCGGGCCTGGTTCCGCCAGCCCGAGCAGGCCACCGCCTACCTCCTGGGCTCGGCCCTGGAGGCAGCCGGGGACGCGTCCCGGGCCGAGGCCGCCTGGCGCCTCGGGTTGCGACTCCCCGGCTTCGACCCCCGGGTCGGCTACAGCCTGGGGCGACTCCTGGCCGGGACCCGGCGTGCTCCCGAGGCGATGGCCGTGCTCCGGGTGACCTCCGAGACCGCGGCCGCGGTAGCGCCCGGGACCCCGGGGCTCGCGGATCGGATCCGGCTCCGGATCGAGTGCCTGAAGCTCCTCCTGAAGCTCGCCGGCGAGGCCGGGGATACGACCCAAGCCGAGGCTGCGACCGCCGCGCTCAAGGCCATGGATCCGGGGTTCGACCCGGCCGAGCCAGGGGACGTGGGGCTCCGGGAGGTCCCGGGATGAGCCGGCCCGAAGAGCCGGCACCGGATGCAGCGGTGGCCCCCACGGACGCCGCCCGGGCCCCCGGGCCCCCGTCGGGACCCCGGCCTCCAGGTGCACCTTGGCCGGAGCCCGCTTGGAGGCCTGGCGACCCGGCCCTCTCCTTCGCCCTGGAAGCCGTCGATGGCGCGGCCCGGGCCGGGCGCCTCACCCTCTCGGGCCTCGAGATCGAGACCCCGGCCTTCATGCCGGTCGGCACCCGGGCCGCGGTCCGCTGCGTGGACGTCGAGGACCTGCTCTCGATGGGCTACCGCCTGATCCTCGCCAACACCTATCACCTGATGCTCCGTCCCGGCGGCGAGGGGCTGGCCGAGCGGGGAGGCCTCCAGCGCTTCTGGAGCTGGCCGGGCCGGGTGCTGACCGACTCCGGCGGGTTCCAGGTCTTCTCGCTCGCCAAGCTGGCCAAGACCACCGAGGACGGCGTGATCTTCCAGAGCCACCTCGACGGGACCCGTTACGAGCTCACCCCCGAGCGGAGCATGGTGCTCCAGTGCCAGTTCGGCTCCGACATCGTGATGGCCTTCGACGAGTGCCTTCCCTGGCCGCTCACCCATGAAGAGGCGAAGCGCCGCACCGAGCGCTCCTTCGCCTGGACCCGCCGCAGCCGGACCGCCTTCGCCGGCCTGCGCCAGCCCCACCAGGCGTTCTTCGGGATCCTCCAGGGCGGGGGCTACGACGACTTGCGAAGATGGTCGGCCGAGGCGGTCATGGGTCTGGCATGCGACGGCCATGCGATCGGCGGCCTGGCGATCGGCGAACCCCGCGAGGTGATGACCCACCAGGTCGAGGTCGCATGCGGCGTGCTCCCGGCCGACAAGCCCCGCTACCTCATGGGCGTAGGCACCCCCGAGGACCTGCTCGATGCGGTGGCCCGGGGGGTAGACATGTTCGACTGCGTGCTCCCCACCCGATCCGCCCGCCACACGCATGCGTATACATGCAGCGAGGGAAAGCTGAACCTAAGGAATGCCCGGTTCAGGACCGATGATCAACCTGTGGAGCATGGTTGCCCGTGCCCCACATGCCGGCGGTATTCCCGGGCCTACCTCCACCATCTCGTGAAGAACGGGGAGGAGACCGGGAGTCGCCTGATGACGCTGCACAATCTGACGCACTACAGGCGACTCATGGAGGGCATGCGCCGGGCCATCCCGGCGGGCCGCTTCCAGGAGTTCCGGACGAGGTACCTCGGGAGGTCCTGGTGAGGGCAACCGAAGCCGCCGGCTGGTTCGGCAGCTACGCGTTCTTCGTGACCTCGGGACTCCTGCTCTGGCCGTTGTACGTGGTCCGGAACCTCCCCCGCCTGCTCTTCTCCAGCACCCTGTTCCCGCTCGGGTTCGGGCTGATCGTGGCCGACCAGGTGCTGAAGTGGGCCGCGGTCGCCTACCTCAAGGACCGGCCCCCGGTGGTCCTGATCCCCGGTTTCCTCGACCTCACCTACGTCACCAACATGGGAGCGGCCTTCGGGCTCTTCCGGGGCCAGATCACGGCCTTCATCCTGATCGCCCTCTTCACGGTGGGCGTGATCGTGGTCTACCTCTCGGTGATCGACGACGACGAGAAGCTCGTCTCGGTCGCCCTGGTGATGATCCTGGCGGGTGCCGTCGGGAACCTGATCGACCGGGTGTGCCTGGGGTACGTGATCGACTACATCCACGTCCACTGGAACGAGTGGAGCTGGCCGGTCTTCAACCTGGCCGACACCATCATCGACGTCGGCGTCGGCCTGATCCTGCTCGACGTCCTGCTCGAGATGCGCTCCGAGTCCGAGGGCGAGCCCTCGCCGGTCGCCGGGATCGCCGGGGATCCGGGGACCACACCCCCCTCCGACGCCGACCCGGCCAAGGGCAAGGGCCTCCCGGACGAGACCCACCGGCTAGACTGAGGGAGCGGGCGACCGCCTTCCCCCGATGTTCCCGGTACTCCTCAAGACCCCCTGGTTCACGATCTACAGCTACGGGGTCTTCCTCGCGGCCGCCTACCTGTCGGCGATCGAGCTGGCCTTCCGCAAGGGCGAGGCTGAGGAGTACGACCCCGCCTTCTTCTCGAACCTGATCCTGGTGGCGGTGCTCTCGGCCTTCGCCGGCAGCCGCCTGTTCTTCGTCTGGATCGAGTGGCCGAGCTTCCGCGCCGAACCGTGGCGGGCCTTCTTCCTCTGGGAGGGAGGCTTCGTGTTCTACGGCGGCCTGCTGGCGAGCGTGGGCCTCTCGATGGGCTACGTGCTCTGGAAGCGCCAGTCGGTGCTGAAGCTCCTCGACCTGTGCGTCCCCTCGATCGCCTTCGGGCATGCGGTGGGCCGGATCGGCTGCCTCGGGGTCGGCTGTTGCTACGGCGCCCCCACCGATCTCCCCTGGGGGATCGTGCTGCCCAACGTGACCAACGTGCCGCCCGGCACCATGCTCCACCCGGTGCAGGCCTACGCCTCGATCTCGCTCTTCGCCCTGTGGGCGACCCTCGAGCACCAGTGGCGCCGCACCAAGGACCGCCATCCCGGCTGGGTCTTCGTGGTCTATTGCTACTGGGAGTCGGTGGCCCGCTACCTGATGGAGGTCTTCCGCATCGACCCGCGGGGCGGGACCTTCCACCTCGGCATGTCGGTCTCGCAGGAGATCGCGGTGGGCCTGGGCCTGGTCGGGTTCGTCACCCACGTGTGGCTGCGTACCCGCTACTGGCCGTCGCTCGCGGCGGCAGGGGAAGGCGGCCACCCGCCCCCCGGAACCGGCTCCGAGGGCGCATGAACCCGATCCTCCTCTGGGTGGGGCCCTTCCCCATCACCTCTTTCGGACTCGCTTCGGCGATGGGCACCCTGCTCTCCTACCTGATCCTGACCCGAAGGGCACGGCGCGAGGGCATGGATCCGGAGGTGATCGTCGACATCTACCTGGTGATGCTGGTGCTCGGGTTCCTGGGTTGCCGGCTCATGTACCTGGTGTCCTACCCCGAGGCGTGGGCGAACGACCCATGGGCGATCTTCAAGATCTGGTCGGGAGGACTCACGTTCTACGGAGGCTTCCTGGGCGCCTCCCTCGGGGGGCTCGCCTACTGCTGGCGGTACCGCTTGCCGCTCCGGGAACTCTTCGACCTCTTCGTTCCCATGATGGCGCTCGGGCACATGTTCGGTCGGATCGGGTGCTTCGGGAACGGCTGCTGCTTCGGGACGCCCGTGGAGTACGGGTACGGCTGGGTCTTCCTCACCGATCCCCACCGGCTTCCCCGCCACGCCACCCAGCTCTACGAGGCCTTCGGGCTCGGGGTGCTGGCCCTGGTGCTCAATCGCATGTGGATCCGGGGCCAGCGGGGCGGCCGGGTCGGGGTCGGGTACATCGGAGGCTATGCGGTGCTCCGCTTCGGACTGGAGTTCTTCCGGGGCGACACCCTGGAGGAGAGCTACCTGTTCGGACTCACCCTCGGCCAGTCCACCGCCATCCTGCTCGTAGGCGTGGCGTTCGTCCTGTCCCGCTCGGTGGCGCCGTTGCCCCGGCCCCGACTGGGCGAGATGGTTCCCGAGGACTGTCGGCTCGAACCCGGGGAGGACGGCGCCCCGGGATAGGGGAGGGGGCAGGATGGACGGGACCGGGAACCGGATCTGGACCGAGGCCGAGGCCTCGGCCTGGAGGCGCTTCTTCCATCTGGCCGGGGTGTGGAACCTGTGCGTCGGGCTGGTGTTCCTCGGCTTCGAGGTCGAGGTCCGACGCCTGGTCGGGATGCGTCCGGAGCGCGATCCCTACATCTCCCAGCTCTTCTTCCTGATCGTGATCCTGCTCGGCTGGGGCTATGCCCGGGTGGGCGACCACCTCGAGCGCGATTCCGACGTGCTCCGGATCGGGATGGTGGCCAAGGTCCTGGTGCTCGGTCTGGCCGTGGTCCATGCCGTGGCCGGCGGGCTGCCCTGGCTGATGGTGACGCCGGGCCTGGTCGACGGCTGGTTCGCCTGGCACTTCCGGACCTTCCTGGCCCGGGTGGCACAGGGCTAGCCGGGGTCCCCTCGGTCCGGAAACAAGGCGGCCAGGGCGTCGAGGTTCCTTGGATCGTCTGCACCCCAGCGTCGGAGCGCCCCGTTCAGCCTCTCGACCTCCTCGCGGGCTCTCGGTACGGGGCAGGCGAAAAGGGGTTCCAGGACCTCCCGGACGCGGGTCACGGCCTCCTCCCGGCCGGCGTACTTCACGGCGGCTTGCAGCAGCTCGAAGCGCGCCCGGGCCGCCACGGTGTCGAGCAGTTGGGCGGCGCCCCCGATCGTCGAGGCATGGGCCGCCCGGTAGGACCAGTCGAAGGCCTGGCGCCGGGCCGGGTCCGGATCCCCGAGGGCCAACCGGAGGAAGATCGCCTGGTCCGAGGCCAGCTTGGCGGCGAGCACGGTGGCGGCCCGACCCTCGGGTGGTCCGCCGATCAGGGTGAGGACGTCGAGGCGCAAGGCGGCCAGGGGACCGACCGCCTTCAGGAGGACCCTCCAGGACCGGGTCTCCAGGATCCGCTCCGCAAGGGTCTCGCCTCCAGGTCGGGAGATCCTCCGGAAGGTCGAATGGACCAGGGTCTCGAAGGTCCTCACCGCGGCGGCGAAGCGATCCATGGCCAGCCGTCGGCCGGAGGCTCCGGATCGGATCAGGAGACCGGGGACGCCGCTCCACCCGTCCGGGTCGTCCACGGACTTGGCGAAGGCGATCAGGGCCCGGGCGGGCCCCGGCAGATCCTGGTCCCAACCCTCGGGTCGTCGGCCCTGCCGCAAGGCCTGGCAGGTTGTCCTCATCTCCTGGACCAGCTCCTCGATCCCGGTCTCGGTGTGGACGACATCGATGCCGGCATCGGGGGGCTCGGCGCCGGCGGTGCCGGCGGCCAGGAAGGGATGGAGCGGATCTGGGAACCCACGCGCCATGAGGCGTCCGGCCAGCCGGCCCAGGTCGCGGCGGAGGTCGGGCGGGAGGCCGGCGATCGGTGCCCCGCTGCGGACCAGGGCGTAGCAGCGGGCGATTCCCGGGACCCTCTCCAGGGCCGCCCGCTCGTCCAGCGGGTCGGGCGGGACCGCCGGGAGGCGGGAGGTGTCCCACCGGAGCGAGCGCGCCACCGCCTCGGCCAGCTCTCGCACCGGGTCCGGCTGCGGGTCCTCGCTTGCGGCCGGGTCCGGTGCAGGACCGGAGACCGTCGACTCCCTCGCGCCCGGGAACGACTGCCACCCGGTCGAAAGCCCGAGTGCGACCGCTGCGGCCACTGCGGCCAGCCTCCACGGTCCTCTTCGATCCGTCGGGGACGATGCGGTTCCAGGCACTCCTCCGCCCCTTGGGGACAGCCCGCTCGACTCCATGGGGGCATCGTCCGGGAGAAGGGTGGTTCCGGGTCGCGACGAGGGAAGGCCTGGGGCGCGCTCCTCGAGGTCGTCGGCCAGCTTCTCGAGATCCAAGGGCCGGGCCCCGGGCTCGTAGCTGAGGCAGGTGGAGAGGACGAGGGCTGCGGCTTCGGGCACTCCCTCGATCCGCAGCGGTTCGGCGTCGATCTCGCCCCGGGCCGAGCCGAGCAGCAGCCGGACCGGGTCGGACCCGGGGATCGGGAGCCTCCCCGTGAGACAGCGGTACCAGAGGCACCCGAGGGCGAACACGTCGCTGGCGGCACTGGCCCTTTCTCCTTGCGCCACCTCGGGTGCCAGATATCCCGGGGTTCCCAGCACCACGCCGGTACCGGTGAGGGTGCTGGCACCCGCCACCCGGGCGAGGCCGAAATCCGAAACCCGGGCCTGGCCCTCGACCAGCAGCACGTTGGAAGGCTTGAGATCGCGGTGCAGGATCCCCGCCCGGTGCAGTGCCGCCAGTCCCCGGGTGGCGCCGACCAGCCGAGGCCAGAGGCCCTCGGGGTCGCGATCGGAGGCGTCGGCGAGCGATCCCTCGGCCCGGTCCATCAGGATCCAGACCCCGGCCTCGCACTCGCCTCCATCCCGCGGCGAGAGAACGTGGGGATGCGAGATCCGACGGCCTGCCCAGAGCTCGCGCAGGGCTCTCGGGTCGACCCGAGAGGGGGGGATCCACTTCAGCGCGAGCGGCCTCGTGTCGCTCCGCTCGCGGACCGCGAACACCATCCCCGAGGCGCCCTCGCCGAGCCATCCCTCGGGTTCGAAGCGGACGCGCAGACTGGCCGGGAACGCAGCAGCCGGATCGGTCGACCGTCGACCTGCAGAGCCTTCGGGACCGGTCCCGAGATTCCGGATGACGCCTCCCGACCTCCAGGTGATCGCCCGCCCGGGTCACCTGCCGCCACGGACCTTCCGGTCCGATCCGCTGCAAGCCGCGTGCCCGCGTCCCGCTCGGGGGTCGATCGCTCCCGCGGGTCGGATGGTGGTACCGGGAGCGGACCGGGCGGTCCGGGCCCGATGCGGCCCCGGGGTCTCCCTGGTCTCGCGCCCCGCCTCCCAGGTCGCATGTGTCGCGGGTGTCCCGGTGCGGCGCGGTCCTCGCACCCCGGCGATTCCCCGCGGTAGCCTGGACGCCGACCGGGAGGATTCGACCCAGTGGACTCGATCACCACGGTGGTGCGGGCCGAGGACGGCGCCCGCATCCAGTTCCGCAGACTGATGCTCGTCGTGACCGAGGGCCCCGACCAGGGCCGGGAGGTCGAGCTCCAGGGCGGGGACTTGACGGTCGGGAGGGGCGAAGCGGCGGGACTCCGCCTGAACGATTCCGCCGTCTCCCGCGAGCACTTCCGCCTCTCGGTCGACACCGAGGGGGTCCGGGTGGAGGATCTCGGGAGCCGCAGCGGCACCCGCGTCAACGGGGTCTCGGTGGGCTCGGCCCGGCTCTCCCCCGGGGCCGTGATCCAGATCGGGGCGACCTCGCTGCGCCTGTCCCGGGTGGAGACCGAGCTCTCGGCTCCCCGGCATGGCCTCGACGAGTTCATGGGGATGATGGGCGGATGCCTCCCCATGCGCGAGCTCTTCGGCCTGGTGGAGCGGGTGGCACCGCTGAGCCTCCCGGTCCTGCTCCGGGGCGAGACCGGGACCGGCAAGGAAGGCCTGGCGCGGGCCATCCACCAGAAGAGCCCCAGGGCCGGCAAGGCCTTCGTGGTGGTCGACTGCACCCTGCTCGGCGATCCGACCCATGCCAGGAGCGAGCTCTTCGGCCATGAGAAGGGCTCCTTCACCGGCGCCGAAAGGCCCCGCACCGGTGCCTTCGCGCTGGCCGACGGGGGGACCCTGTTCCTGGACGAGATCGGGGAGCTCCCGGCCGAGATCCAGGCCCAGCTCCTCCGGGTGCTCCAGGAGGGCGAGGTCAAGGCGCTCGGCTCCGAGCGGGTGACCCGGGTCGACGTCCGCATGGTGAGCGCCACCCATCGCCCCCTCGAACACCTGGTGGCCGAGGGCCGCTTCCGGAGGGACCTCTTCTTCCGGCTCGCCGGGATCACCCTCGAGGTGCCGCCGCTCAGGGCCCGCGAGAGGGACGTGGAGCTGCTCGCCCGCTACTTCCTCCCGGAGGGCCTGGAGTTCGAGAAGGCGGCGGTCGAGGCCCTCCGGGCCCACGACTGGCCGGGCAACGTCCGGGAGCTCCAGTTCGTGATCGAGCGGGCCGCGGCATTGGCCCGGGGCAACCGGGTCACGGCCCGCGATCTGGGGCTCGACTCGGCCGTCTCCACCCCGATCACCCAGGGGGCGTCACCCTCCACGGCCCACGTGGTGCCGCCCAGCGTCCGGGACCGGGCCGCCAAGCTCGATGCCCAGGTGCTGATCGACGCCCTGCAGAAGACCGGGGGCAACCGCAAGGACGCCGCCAAGCTGCTCGGCGTGAGCCGGGCCACTCTCTACCGCAAGCTCGCCGAATTCGGCCTCGAGGGCGGAGGGTAGTCCCCGGGCAGCTCCCCCTCCGGCGGAGCCTACTCCGGTTCCTCGTCCTCCTCGGGGTCCCGGCGCCCTCGACGGGAGTCCGGGTCCTCCCGCACCACCTTCCCCCACCTCGCTTCCAGGGCCTCCAGGGCTTCCATCCGGCCTCCCGCCGAGCGCTGGATCGCCTCCCAGAGCGTGAAGCGGCACCTGGCGACCTCCTTGGGGGAAAGGCCGAGCATGCCTTTCTCGACCAGGTCCACGGCGAGATCGACCTCGGTCTTGCCGAGCGCCTTGCCCAGCGGTCGCCCGATCCGGTCCAGGGCCCTGCGGAACCTGGTCCGGGCGAAGGGACCGTCGGGGGGCGCCAGGGCCGGGAGCAGGGCTTCGAAGATCCGGATCCTCGCCTCCTTGCCGCTGTTCTCGGCCGGCGAGTCCGACATGATCGAGAAATGCAGGGTCCGCTCCTGCAGATAGGACCCCAGCATGAAGGCGGCCGCCGGGGTACGGGGCGGACCACCGAGGATCGCCAGGGGGGAGTGGCGCTTCAAGGCCACCACGCCGAGGTGATCGTTGCGCAGGAACCAATGGAAGAAGAGCAGCGAGGCCCGCTCTCCCTCCTCGCCGGGCTCGTTGGCGGCCCGGGCGAAGGCGTAGAGTGCCAGCTCGAACCTCCGGGTGGTCTCGGGCCCGACCCAGGCATCGACGACCTGGCGGGCCTCGGGTCCGAAGCCGTAGAGCCGGGTCAGGAGGTTCCGGGCGCTCCACTTCCCCTGCTGGCCCCGGAAGATCTCGACCATGCCCACGAAGGGCCCCAGGCCTTCGGGCAGCGAAGGAGGAGTCCGTCCAGCCGCGATCGCGGCGGCTTCGCCGTCGATCCGGATCCCTTCCCGGGTCACCGCATCGGCGGCCCGCCAGGCGGTGGCCATCCACCCCTTGAGCGGTGCCTTGAGGTAGGGGGTGGTGGTGTCCTCGGGACCCGGCGGGAGCACCAGGACGCCATCCGCCGGGCTCGCCGAGAGGAAGGGCTCGAAGGGGCTTGCGAGGCCGAGGTCGGCCAGCCGGCTCCCGAGCTCGTCGAGTTCGGGCCGCAGCGCCGGGTCGAGGGTCTCGGGACGCCCTCCGGTCTCGATCCAGCGCAGGAACCTCCGGACCGCCGGGACCCGCTCGGCCCGGGCGCCCCAGAGCAACGGCTCCTCGGCATCCCGGCCCACGTCGGCGAGCACGTCGGGTCCGTGGGTGGCCAGCGCCGCGCCCAGGGCCGCCACGAAGTCGTCCCCCAGGGGCGGAGGGTCTCCCGCCTGGCCGGCCTTGGTCCCGTCTCGACCCTCGGGCCGGGGGGGCGCCTCGGCACCTCCCGGTGTCTCCCCGCCGGTCCCGGGATCCGCGGGAGGCGCAGGGGCCCGGAGCAGCCAGCCGATTCCCATCCCGGTCAGGGCTGTCGAGAGGAGCAGGACCAGGAGCGGCTTGCCGCCCGGTCCGGGCGCGGCCAGTGGCCGGGTGGCCGGCTCCGCAGGCACGGCGAGGGAGCGGAAGCCCGGCGTGACGGCCTCTGCGGGGGCGTTCCGCTGGCCCCTCCGTCCGGACAACGGACCCCCAAGGAGGCCCGATGGCACCTCCTCGGTCGGCGCGTCGGGCGAGAGCACGGGCGCCAGGACCTTCCCTTCCCGGAGCGCCTCGCCGGCCTCCCGGGCCGAGGCGATCCGGGCCTCCCTGGTCTTGGCGATCATGCGCATGACCACTCCCGACAGGGCGCTGGAGGTCCCCGGCACCGTCCCGGCCAGGGCCGGCGGGTGGTGGAAGACATGCTTTTCCGCCACCTGGGCCAGATCGGCGCCCTGGAAGGGGTTCTCGAGGGTGGCGAACTCGTAGAAGATCACCCCGGTCGAATAGAGGTCGTCGCGGGGGTCCGGGAGCTGGCCGTTCAATTGGTCCGGGGACATGTAGACGGGAGTGCCGACGATCATCCCGGTGGCGGTCAGGCGGGTGGCATCGTCGACGAAGGTCGCCAACCCGAAGTCGATGATGCGGAGCTCGCCTTCCCGGGTGATCACCAGGTTGGCGGGCTTCAGGTCCCGGTGCACGATCCCGAGTTCGTGGATCGCCCGGAGCCCGTCCAGGCACTCCAGGAGCAGCTTCTCGACCCGGGCGGGCTCCGGGCGGGCACGGTCCATGCGCCGGGTGGTGATCTCCCGTGCCAGGGTGGCCTCGCCCTCGTCCGGGAAGACCAGGTAGGCCGACTCCTTGTCGCTCCCGAAGTCCAGCACCCGGCACACGTTGGGATGGTCGAGTTCGGCCAGGATCCTCGCCTCCCGGTGGAACCGCTCCCGTTGCTTGGGGTCGACGCTGTCGGTGAGGCGCACGACCTTGACCACCACGGGCCGTTCCAGGCCGGGCTGGCGGGCCCGGAACACCAGCCCGAAAGCGCCCCGACCGAGCACCTCCCCCGGCTCGTAGCGATCCAGAATTCCCGGCGCCAGGCTGCGCACCAGGCGTTCGGCCTCGCTCAACCCCGGGCCCCCCTTTCCGCGGCGTGCCCCTGGGGTCGAGTGTAGCCGCCTGGGCCGCTCCCCGGGCGGGTCAGTCGAGGAGTCCCGCATCCGGCCGGAGGAAGGAGGCCAGGGGGTTCGGGGAGTCCTTCCCCGGGGACTGGGCCGAGACCTCGGTCCCCGGTGCGGGGGCGACCGCCGGCGGGGGGATGCGCTCCAGGCGACGCCGCAGCCGGGTCCGGGTCCGGCTGTCGTCCCGGCCGGGAATCTCGCTCCTGGTAAGGATCTCGGCCCGGAGCTCGACGATCTCCCCGGTCCGATGGTCGAGCCGGAGCCGGCTGGCCAGACGCAGCCGGTAGCGCGCCCCGGTGCCGGCATCGACGCCGCTGGAGGTCCCGCGGAGGTCGATCTGGTGGACGAGCCTGCCGTCGATCTCGAGCGTTCCCCTGAATCGGTGACGGAGCACGACGGTGTAGGGGAACTCGCTGCTGGGCTCGATCCGGCGTTCCCAGACCTCCCCCGGGACGACCGGCCGTTCGGGCAGGACCGGGATCGCCAGGTCGCCGACGGCCTCCGAGGGAACGCCTGGGCCCACCAGGCGGAAGGAGCGCCGGGGAACCGCCCACTCGGAAGGTGGCGGGGCTTCGACCGGAAGCTCCTGGAGATCGTCGCCGGCGCCGAGGGCGAGCTCGGAAGCGATCACCGTCCGGGTGCCCTTGCGGGCCACTGCGCTCGCCTCTTCGAAGCGGTCCTCCCAGGTCTGCGACCGCCGCACCCGGAAGACCAGGGCGGTGAGGTCGCTTCCCTCCCGCCGCTCCTCCGATTGCTCGGCGTTGCGGTAGTGCACGGTGCCGACCACGGTGTCGTAGCGCAGGGTGACGGGCGGCTCGCCCGCCAGGGCCGCAGGCACCAGTCCGGCCAGGAGGCCCAGGGTCACGCTCCGGAGGATCCTCGCTTCCCGCTCCACGACCTGCCCCTTCCGTTCCGCTACGGAAGGCTGCGAAGCAGGACCCGTGCCGGAACGCGTCCAGGCTCGGGAAGCCGATCCCCGGCTCGGGTCCGGCCTTCCTCGTGTCTCAGGCGCCGCATCCCCCGTCGGCTCGACCTGCTCCTGAGGCATGCGAGACGTGGAACGGGCTCCCTCCCAGGGCGTAGCCTTGGGGCCTGTGAGCGAGCCCCAGTTCCTCTACCGGCGCACCCTGAAGGTCGAGTCCCATGCCACCCCCCGGCTCGACCAGTTCGTAGCGCGGTCGGTCCCGGATCTCTCCCGCGAGTACGTGAAGGACCTGATCCAGGCCGGCCTGGTGCGGGTCAACGGGTCTCCGGGCAAGCCCTCCACCCGGTTGCGCTTCGACGACACCGTGGCCCTCGACATGCCCCAGCCCAAGGACGCCCGGGCCGAAGCCGAGGACCTGCCGCTCCAGATCCGCTACCAGGACGAGGGCATGCTGGTGGTGGTCAAGCCCCGGGGCATGCTCACCCACCCGGCCCCGGGGAAGTTCCACGGCACCCTGGTCAACGCCCTGCTCCACCACGTCCGCGATCTCTCGGGGATCCACGGCGAGCTCCGGCCCGGGATCGTCCACCGGCTCGACAAGGACACCTCGGGCCTGTTGGTGGTGGCCAAGAACGACACCGCCCACCGGGGCCTGGCCGCCCTCTTCAAGGAGCGCACCGTGGTCAAGCGCTACCTGGCCCTGGTCAGCGGCACCCTGGCCGTGGACCGGGGTCTGGTCGACCTGCCCATCGGCCGGCATCCCCACAAGCGCTTCCAGATGTCGGTGCATCCCGAGGGCAAGGCGGCCCGCAGCGAGTTCCGGGCCCTCCGGCGCTACGGGGACACCACCCTGGTGGCGATCCGCATCTACACCGGGCGTACCCACCAGATCCGGGTCCACATGGCCCACCTCGGCCATCCGGTGGTCGGCGATCCGCTCTACGGTTCCCGCAAGGACCATCGCTTCCCCGAGGGGATCGCCCTCCACTCCTGGCACCTGGAGTTCGACCATCCGCTCTCGGGGCGCCGGCTCCGCTTCTACCAGCCGCTCCCCGACGACATGCGCCGCCTGATCCGCCGCATGGCCGAGGAAGGCGACGGTTGGATCTGATCCGGGGTAGCCTCGGGGCCGGACGCCCGCCGGGAGGATGACGTTGAGCTGGTTCGATCGCCTGAGGAGCGGCCTCACCAAGACCCGGGACGCCCTGACCGGCGGCATCCGCGGGGTGTTCGGCCACGCCGCCGATCCCGAGGAGATCCTCGAGGAGGTCGAGGCGGTGCTGATCGGCGGCGACCTCGGGGTCCACTTCGCCGACCAGGTCGTGACCGACCTGCGGGCGCACCTCGCCGAGGGGACCCTCACCGCCGACCAGGTGCTCGCCCGGGTACGGAGCCGGATCGAGGGGGTCCTCTCCCGCGACTTCGGGGCCATGCGCCTCGACCCCGACGAGGGCCCGGCCGTGATCCTGGTGGTCGGCGTCAACGGCGTCGGCAAGACCACCACCATCGCCAAGCTCGCCCACCGCTTCCAGGCCTACGGTCGAAAGCCCTTGCTGGTGGCCGGCGACACCTTCCGGGCCGGGGCCATCCAGCAGCTCCAGGTCTGGGGGGAGCGGATCGGGGTTCCGGTGGTGGCGGGCCGGGCCGGTTCCGATCCCTCGTCCCTTGCCTTCGATGCGGTGGGGCGGGCCAAGGGCAAGGGGCATGACCTGGTGATCCTCGACACCGCGGGTCGCCTCCACACCCAGTTCAACCTCATGAAGGAACTCGAGAAGATCGGGGCGGTACTCCGCAAGGTGGTTCCGGGCGCCCCCCATGAGACCTTCCTGGTGGTGGACGCCACCACCGGCCAGAACGCGGTGCGGCAGGCCGAGGAGTTCAAGAAGATCGTGCCCATCACCGGGCTGGTCGTGACCAAGCTCGACGGCACCGCCAAGGGTGGCTGCGTGATCCCGGTGGTCGAGAAGCTCTCGGTCCCGGTGCGCTTCCTGGGAGTGGGCGAGGGACTCGAGGACCTCGACAACTTCGACTCCGGGCAGTACGTGGGGGCGCTCTTCGACCGTCCTCCCGCGGTCCTCGGGTCCGAGGCCGGTTGAGCCGCATGGTGCGCCGGGACCGGGGATCCCGGGCCCGGTGAGCCCGCTGCGCCTCCTGGTCGGGATCCTGCTGCTGGTCGCCGCCGTTGGCTTCCAGGGCCACCAGGGCTACCTCGTCGACCATGGACGGGGCCCCGGCATCTCCACCATGAGCCTCTACGGCTCGTTCCAGCCCGACACCCTGGTCCCCAACCTGAAGCTGCTCTGGCTCACCGCCACCCAGCTCGTCCTGGCCCTGCCCGGGTGTCTGCTCCTGGGGCTCACGCTGGCGCGCTGGCGGCCTTCCGCGCTCCTCCTCGCCCGTTGCCGCCGACGCCTGCGACGCGCCCTGGCGGTCCCGCGGGTCGATCGCGACCTCGCTCTCCTGGCCGCGCTCGTCGTCGGCGGCCTGGCGCTCGCCCTGGGAGCCGACCCCCTGGTCGACGACGAGGCGACCTTCGTGCTCCAGGCCAGGATGCTGCTCCAGGGAGGCTTCGCCCTGCCGGCGCCGGAGCATGCCGAGCTCTTCCGCAACCAGTTCACCTTCCACGCCACGCCCGACGGTCGCTATCTGGGGATGTACCTCCCGACCTGGCCCCTGGTGCTGGCTCCCTTCACCGCGCTCGGGGATCCTCGGTGGGTGTGCCCGCTCCTGGCGGGAGCCCTGCTCCTGGCCGTGTCGCGGCTGGCCGGGAGCCTCTTCCCCGATCGCCCGCCCGCGGCGCGTCTCGCTCCGCTCCTGCTCCTTGGCTCGCCATGGTTCCTGCTCACCGCCAGCAGCCTGGCGAGCCAGACCCTCTCGGCCCTGGTGCTCGCGGCCGGGCTCTGGCTGCTCCTCGCCCCGGGAATCCGTGCCGGCCTGGCGGCCGGCGCCCTCTGGGGCCTGGCCTTCACGCTCCGGCCCGCCAGCGCGGCCGCGGCCCTCCCGGCCGCGCTCTACGCGATCGTCTCGGGGGAGCGACCCGGGCGGCGACTGCTCGAGCTGATGCCGGGAGCCCTGGCCGGGCTGGCGGTTCACTTCGGCTACTCGTGGTGGGTGACCGGCGATCCCTGGACCCCGCCGCTCGCCTGGTTCAACCCGGTGCAGGTCATGGGGTTCCCGCGGGGCGAGGACGGGATCCCCATCCATACTCCGATCCGGGGTATCGGGATCCTGGTCCTGAACCTGCTCCGGGTGGAGCACTGGACCACCGGCTGGCCGACCACCTTCGCGATGCTCGTCCCGCTCCTGTTCCGGCCCGCGGCCAGCTCGGAGCGGATCCTCGGACTCTGGCTCCTGGGCCACGCCGCCCTCTACTTCGGCTACGGCTTCGAGGGGGTGGCGGTCACCGGTCCGGCCTACTGGTTCGAGACCCTGGTCCCGTTGGTCCTGCTCCTGGCCCGGGGGCTCTCCGATCTCCCGGACCGCCTGTCCCGGGAGAACCTGAGGGCGCTCCACGCGGCCCTCGGCCTGGCCACCCTGCTCTCGCTCTGCCATGTGCTGCCGCTCCGGGCCTCCCAGGTGGCGGACCTAAGGGACCTGTCGGGAGCTCCCTATCGGGTGCTCTCCCGGCTTCCCGGACGCAACGTCCTCGTCGTGACCGGGTTCTCGAACCTCGAGACGCCGGGCTGGCGCTTCGGCTACCAGGTGGTGCACCCGGACCTGGTGCCGGCCGGGGAGCCGCTCCTGGTACGTCCCGGACCCCCGGCTTCGATCCTCGCCTGGGCGAGCCGCCGGGGCGCCGGAGCGGTCCTGGTCCTGGAGCGGGGCGAGGGGTTCGGCTGGCGCCTGCGGCCCTGGTCTCCGGAGGAGGACTGGACCCGCAACCCGGGGGCCGGACGGCCCTACTGGCCGGGGCCGCTCCGACCGTAGGTCTCGAGCTGGCGGGCCCGGGCCGCGGCCTCTGCCGCACCCCGGCGATCCCCGCTCCGGGCGAGCACCTCGGCCAGCGCGCCCGGGTAGCGGGCCACGGTCGGGAAATCGGAGGCCAGGGTCGCGAGCAGCCGGGCCGCCTCCCCGAGCCGGGCCTGCCCGACCCGCAGCAGCGCCAGCTCGAAGCGGGCCTCCGGGTTCCGGGGGGCGGCAGCCAGGGCGGCTTCGAGATGGGCTCCGGCGGCGGCCGGGTCGCCGTCCTCGATCGCCAGCTGGGCCCGCATCACCCGCGCCGGGGCCTCTCCGGGACGGACCGCGAGGATCCGATCGAGGAGCGTCCGGGCCTCGTCGCGCCGACCGACGCGACGCAGGAGCGCCGCCTCGTTCACCCTGGCCAGGTAGCCCCGGGAGGAACCATCGGGGATCCCCCGGTAGGTGGCAAGTGCGCCTTCGGGATCCCCGGACGCCGCCTGGGCCCGACCCAGGAGCAATGCGAGCGGCGCATCTTCCGGGAAGGCCGCCAAGCCTGCCTCGGCCTCGCGACCGGCCTCCGCGGGCTTCCCCTGGTCCAGCAGGTGTTCGACCAGGTGGCGGCGGTCGATGGCCCGGGAGGCCGGCTGGCCCACCAGGCGGCGGAGCATGGTCTCCTCGTCTCGCCAATCGCGGGTGCGGAGGTCGAGCGCCAGGGCCTGGCCGAACAGGACCAGGATGGCGACCACCCGGAGCCCCGCCGTCCCCCGGGACAGGGCCAGCATCCAGGCCAGGGCGAATCCCGCCAGGCTGGGGTAGAGATAGCGGTCGGAGAGCGGGAAGGGCAGGGGCACGATCCCCGAGGCCGGGACCAGGGGCAGGACCACCAGGGCCAGCGCCAGGCGAGCCTCGTGCGCGTCCCGTCGGGCGGCGCACCCGGCGAGGCCGAGGAGCCCGGAGAGCCCCGCCAGTCTGGCGAGGACGGGGGCCTCCTCGGCCCCGGGAGGGGCCCCGAACCAGCGCAGGTCAAGGGGCCAGACGAGGTGCGCCAGGTATTCCGGGAACGAGGCCAGGGGGGCAGAGAGATCGAGGGGGACCCCGCCCGACACGGAAGGAACTCCTCCGAGCGCCAAGGCGCGGCAGCCGAGGTAGAGGATCAGGGACAGGCCCGCGGCGAGGGTTCGGGGGGCGGCTCCCTGCCTTCCCCCGATCAGGAGGAAGAGGGGCAGGAACGCCAGTGCCGTCTCCTTCGAGAGGGCTGCGAGGAAGAGCGCCAGCGAGGCCCAGGGCAGGCTGCCACCGCCCCGCTCGGCAAGACCCAGGGCCAGCAGGCCGAGCACCAGGGCCAGGAGGTCCATGCGGCCGGAGATCCAGGCCACGGCCTCGGCCCCGGCGGGGTGGGTGGCGAAGGCGAGCGCGCCGAGGAGGGCCGGGACCTCCCCGAAGCGGGGAGCGCCCCAGGCCAGGAGCATCAGGGCGGCGGCGAGGTGGAGCAGGGCGTTGCCGAGGTGGAGCCAGGGGGTGCGCTCGGGGACCGGGAGCGGGGGGAAGGCCATGGTGAGGAGCGGGAGCGGCCGGTAGTAGCGGGCGCCCTGGGGGAGTTCGCCTTCTGGGTCGGGCAGGTGGGCGGGGCTGTGGAGGGGAGAGGTCCAGAGCTCGAGCAGGCGGCCGGGGGCGGCCAGACGCAGGTCGGCCTCGAGGAACTGGTGGTCGTCGAAGAGCCGGGTCCGGGAGGTCGCCGGGACGCGATAGAGGAGGAGCGTGACGAGCGCGACCAGGAGGGCAGCCGGGAGCCGCGGGCGGAGCATGGGGCGTGGGAAGGCTAGCACGGCGGCTCGACAGGTCCGGCGGCGAGCGGGTAACCTCGGGGGCGATGGGATCGCGGGCGTTCCCCCGGGTCCGGCACCAGGAGGCGAGGCCGAGCATGGCCGACAAGACCGCCAAGTACGGCAACAACGTCCAGGGCTACTTCTACGTCGACTCGAAGTGCATCGACTGCGACGTGTGCCGGGAGACGGCTCCCGCCAACTTCGCCCGCAACGAGGACGGCGGCCATTCCTTCGTCTCCAAGCAGCCCGAGACCGAGGAAGAGGCCGAGCTCTGCGTCGAGGCCAAGGAGGCCTGCCCGGTGGATGCCATCGGGGACGACGGCCAGTAGCTACCCCTCGCGGACTTTGTGCAGGCGGAGCATGTTGGTCTGGAAGACCTCGCCCTCGGCCAGCACCATCGCGAAGGTGACCGCGATCGAGTCGCCCGGCTTGACCAGACCTCGTTCCAGGAGCACGTCCTCGGCCTGACGCGACACCCCGGCCACCCCCTGGACCCAGGCCCCGAAGACCGGGAACACGCCCCAGACCAGGGCCAGCCGACGCAGCACCTTGTCGTGCCGGGAGAAGGCGACGATCGGCACCGAGGGCCGGAGGCTGGCGGTGTCGGTGGCCGAGGAGCCCGATTCGGTGTAGACCGCCAGGGCCGAGAGGCGCAGTCGGTCGGCGGCTGCGGCGGCGGCCGTGGCTACCGCCGAGGAGAAGGTCCGGGAGCGGGCATCGGGCAGTGCCGCCACCGCCAGCGGCAGGTCGCTCGAGTGCTCGGTCTCGCGGATGATGGCGCTCATCACCCGGACCGTCTCGAGCGGGTACTTGCCGACCGCGGTCTCTCCCGAGAGCATCACCGCGTCGGTGCCGTCGAGCGCGGCATTGGCGACGTCGCTCACCTCGGCCCGGGTGGGCTGCGGGCTCTCGATCATGGACTCGAGCATCTGGGTGGCGGTGATCACCGGGATCGAGCGGCGGACGCATTCCCGGATGATGCGCTTCTGGACCGCCGGGACCTTCTCGTGGCCGATCTCGACCCCGAGGTCTCCCCGCGCCACCATGGCCCCGTCGGAGGCGTCGAGGATGGCCTCGAGGTGGGCCACGGCCTCGGGGCGCTCGATCTTGGCGATCACCGGGACGTCGCCGGCCAGCCGCTTGGCCCGCTGCATGTCCTCCGGTCCACGCACGAAGGAGAGCGCCAGGTAGTCGATCCCGAGCCCGCATGCGAAGGCCAGGTCGGCCTCGTCCTTCTCCGTCAGCGCCGGGGTGGAAAGGGTGCTCTCGGGGAGGTTCATCCCCTTCTTGTCCTTGAGGGTCCCTCCCACCAGGACCTCGGTCTCGACCTCGTCCCCCACGATCTCCTTCACTTCGAGGTGGAGGCGGCCGTCGTCGAGGAAGATGCGCTGCCCGGGACGGACGTCCCGGGAGAGCGGCTCGTAGGTGTGGGGGATGCGGCTGGGGTCGTCGGTCTCCTTGCCTACGAACAACCGGAACCGGCCTCCCGCCGGGAGCGCGATCTGTCCCCCGGGGAATCGCCCCACCCGGATCTTGGGGCCCGAGAGGTCGCCCAAGGTGGCGATCGGACGCCGGATCCGGGCGGCGGCCTTGCGGACCCGTTCGTAGCGGGCCCGGTGCTCCTCGTGGCTGCCATGGGAGAAATTCAGGCGCACCACGTCCACCCCGGCCTCGAAGAGCTCCACGAGCCGGTCCTCGTCGTCCGAGGCCGGTCCCAGGGTGGCGACGATCTTCACCTTCTGCAGCGGGTCCATGGCTTCCCCTCCCGTCGGAGCGGAGGTCATCGTAGTCCCTGGGAGCAGGTGAGCCTGCGGCTCGGCCGCAAGGGCCTCGCCAGCGACGGGCTACGCCTCCGCTGCTCCCCCTGGCGGAGCCAGGGGCGCTTCGGCTACGCCCGTGTGCGAAACCCGGCCTTGGGAGGTCCGCGTCTCCGGTCCCCGGCATGCCTCGGGTAGGTTCCGGGTAGGAGGTCCGCCATGGCTCCGATCCTGGTCCCCCTCGATCTCTCCCCCGTCACGCCCGAAGTCGTGGTCCAGGCCAGGGTGCTGGCCCGGGCACTCGGGTGCGGACTCTGCCTGCTCCACGTCTCGCCCGACGATCCCGCCTTCGTGGGATGGGAGGCGGGCCCACCGAGCGTGCGCGACCAGCTCGCCCGGGACCGGCGCGCCGAGCGCACCGAACTCCACGAGATCGCCGAAGGGCTGCGTCGGGAGGGGTTCGAGGTCGAGACCCATCTCGTCAAGGGCGACCCGGTGGAGAAGATCCTGGAGCGCGCCCGCCAGTGCCAGGCACGCCTGATCGTGGTGGGTGCCCACGGCAAGGGTTTCCTGGCCCGGGCGCTGGCCGGGAGCGTCTCCGAGTCGGTGGCACGCGGCGCCCCTTGTCCGGTGGTGGTGGTGCCGGAACGGGCCACCTGCTGCCAGGCGGCGGCCTAGCGGGACCGGACCGCGATCCGCCAGGCGTCGCCCGGAGTGGCGAGCAGGGAGACCTCGGGGATCGGGCGCGGGCCGGCGGCCTCGATCTCGAGATCGCCGACCAGCTGGGACACCGCCCGGGCAGCCATCCGGCGCGCCAGCCACCCTCCCAGGCATGACCTCGGTCCCAGGCCGAAGGGGAGGTAGGTCCCGGGACCCGGGGGCGAACCCCCGGGCGCGAAGCGTTCCGGATCGAACCGCTCGGGCTCGGGCCAGATCCCGGGGCTCCGGTGGATCGGCCCCGGCGCCACCACCACCACGGTCCCCTTGGGGATCCGGAAGCCGGCCAGCTCCCGGTCGTCCACCGCCTTCCGGTCGATCGCCCACACCGGCGGGTGCAGGCGGAGCGCCTCGTCGACCGCGGCCTGGGCAAGCGGACGCAGCTCGTCCCCTCCTCCGGCCGCGGCTCGGCTCTCGGCCGCGATCGGGGCTTGGAACCTGGGTGCCTGGGAGAGCTCCACGAGGGTCCAGGCGATGGCGGTGGCGGTCGTCAGGCTGCCGGTCTGGACCAGGGCCCGCAGCTCCTCGGCCAAGGGCAGGCCGGGAATCGCTTCGAGGTCCCGGACCAGGGACTCGCCGGCGGTCCCTCCGCTCCGGTGGAGTCTGGCGGCCGAGAGCGCGGCGTCGAGCACCGCGGCCGCATGCTCGAGTTCCCGCCGTCTGGCCTCCGATCGCCCCGACCAGGGACCGACCCCCGGGACCAGGCGTCGGTGGACTGCCTCCCGGGTGCGGGCCAGGGCGGCGCCCAGGGCTGCCAGGACCGGGTCCGGGAGGGGACCGAAGACCAGTTGCGAGATCCCCTCGATCGCCAGGGTGCGGAGTTCCGGATAGGGGGGTCGGAACTCCGGGCCGGCGGCCCAGCGCGCGGCCAGGCGGGAGGCTGCGTTCCCAGCGTGTCGGACGGCCTCTCCCATCCGGTCGCGGGTCAGGACCGCCTGGAGGGCCTTGCGGCGCGGGGCCCACACCGGGGCCTCGCTCGCGAGCAGGCTCCGACCCATGACCGGAGCCAGCCGCTCCATGGTCGGTCCCCGGGAGTAGCCCTCGGCATCCCGCTCCAGGACCGTCCGGGCCGGCTCCGGCCCGGCCACCACCACCAGGCCCGGGCCGCCGCCCCAAGCCGGGTAGCGGAACAACTCTCCATGGCGACGGGCGTCCTCCTCCAGCCACGAGAGCGGTGAGAGTCCCCGGGTGAGGCCGCGCCAGGCGAGCTCGAAGCGGTTGGGTCCAGGGATGCGAGCGAGGTCGTCCACCTCGCCACGGTAGGCATCGCATCGGCCTCCGGCCAAGCCTGTCTCCTGCCCGATGGGCTCCTCGTCCCTGGGCGGCGGGTCCCGTCGGGCCGTCCGCGACTTCGCGGGCGGCTGCCGACCTGATACCCTCGGGACGCAAGCGAGGAGGCCTGGTGACGGCTGGAACCAGCGGGGGGGCCTCGGAGATCCCCCGGCGATGGGCCGACCTGCAGAGGGTCGAGGCCTGGGCAGGCGAGGCCCGGGTCAACCTGGTCCGGGCGGTCGCCCTGGCGGCCTTCTACGGGCATCTCCTGTTCCGGGTCAGGTTCCTCGGGGACAGCGCCTCGGGCGGGACGTACCTGGAGGTCGTTTCCCTGGTGGTGGCGGCCTGGGCGGCCCTGGTGGTCGGTCTGCGCCGGATGCTGGCGGAGCGCTTCGTGCCTCCGTGGCTGCCTCTGGCCGTGGTCGCGGTCGATCTCGGCCTGGTGACCCTGCTGCTCTTCGCCGGCACCGGCCCCCGGAGTTCCCTGGTCGTGCTCTATCTCCTGGTGGTGGCTTCCAGCGGACTGCGCCTCAGACTCGACGTGGTGCGCTTCGCCACCGGGCTCGCCTTCGCGCTCTACCTGGTGGTGGTCGCCTGGGGAGTCGGGATCCGGCCCGAGCACCGGATCGCCCATGCCGACCAGGTGGTCTTCATGCTGGCGGTGCTGCTCACGGGAGCCGTGGCCGGACAGGCCGTGCGCCAGGCCCGGCGGCTGGTCGAGGGCCTGCCCGTGGACATCGAGGAGGCCTCGTGAACCCGAGGGCTTCGATCCCATGCCCCGGATGCGGGGCCCGCCTGGTGCTCCGGCACGGGTATCAGGCGGCCCAGGTCACATGTCCTCGTTGCCTCGCGGCCGTGGCCAATCCCAACGCGGTGCAGACCCGGGGCCAGCCATGTCCCCGATGCTCTCGCACCAACAATCTGCTGGCGAAGGACTGCGTCTTCTGCGGTGGCGCCATGGACGGGTCCCGACCGCGGGGCGATGTCTGTCCCATGTGCGCGGAGGACGAATCGGTCCACGCCGCCAACTGTCCGCTGAAGCCGCTGCCGTCCCCCAGACCGGACCAGGCCGACGGACCCAGGCTCCCGGACGCTGCCACCGAGGCCTACGGGGACCAGCAGGCGGCCGGTGCCGTGCAGATCCTGCTCGCCAGCCTGGCAGGCTTCGGGATGATCCTCTTCTTCGGTCCATCCCCGGCGCTCCTGTTCCTCTGCTCCTTGGCCTTCCTGTCGAGTGTCGGAGTGGGCGGGAGCGGCTCGGGTACCGGGAACCCGGACGAAGGCTGCCTCGCCTCGTTGGCCCGCTTGCTGTTCTTCCTCTTCGGACTCGGCTGCGTGATCTTCTTCCTGGGAGCGATCGCGCTGTTCATCATGTGTGCTCCGCGCCGGTAGCACCGCGCAGGCACCGGCGCAGGGCTCGTCCCCGGAGGCGCACCCCGGGGTTCAGCGCATCAGGAGCGCCAGGAAGGTGACGACCAGGCCGATCAGGGTGATGACCTGGCCGGCGGGAACCTCCTGGCGCGGCTGCGGGGGACACGGCGGCAGGTAGGGCAGGTCCGCGGGATGGACCAGGTCGTAGCGCCGGCTGGCTCCCCTGGCCGGAATGGGGCCCCCGCTGGGGATCGCGTCCAGGCACCCGCATGCGAAGGTGCTGCACTTCCCGATGAAGCGCCAGCACTCGGCGTGGTGGGGCGTCTCGCACTGGGCGCAGAGCACCACCGAGGCCTTGCCCGGGGCTTCCCCGCAGACCTGGCAGATGACCGAGTCGCCGCTCGAGTCGACCCGGACCTTGCCCACGGCCTGCATTCCGCCTGCCAGCGAGGCGGAGATCACCCGGGCGGACTCGGAGGAGAGTTGTCCGGATCTCTCGAGCTCGGCGACCAGGGACCGGGCCGCCTCCACCAGTCCTTGGGCGGCGTGGACCGCGCCCGCCGGGGCGGCCCGGACCTCGCGGCCGATGGCGGTGAGAGCCAGCAGGTGGAGGGCCTCGGTGACCCGGGTCGCAGCGCCGGGAGGAAGCGCTCCCTCGCTCTCCAGTTCGACCACCAGCAGGTAGAGCACGTGGATCCTAAACAGGCTCGGCAGGGCACCGGGGTCGTTCCACGGAGGCGACCCCACGCTCCGGCTCGAGGCCACCTCCTGCAGCCGGGCCTTGGCCGCACCCGGGAGGACACCCTCCGCCTCGAGAAGTGCGATCCGGGCCACGATCCAGGCATAGGCACCGGCCGATCGATCCGGGTAGAGACGCTCCCAGACGGAGCCAACCCGGGTGCGCAGCGCCACGTTGAGGCGAGAGGCATCCTCGGCGGTCAAGTCGCCCCGGCTCTTGGCCCGGTCGGCATGGCGGAAGACCAGGTAGGCCGCCAGCACCGAGAAGCGATCTCCGAGTCCGGGTTCCGGGGAAGCGTGGACCACGGGGGGAGTGTACCGCTGCCTCCCATCCGCCTTGAGCTGCCCCTGGGGCGGTGCTACGGTCGACAGGGATGCGCCCTGCGGTCTTCCCGCTCCTGGAGCTGTCCGGCTTCCTCCTGGCGATCTCGGCAGAGGGACCCCTGGCGGCCGCGCTGTGGCTCGGTCCGGCGGCCTTGGCGCTCTCGCTGACGGTCCATCTGGTGGTCCACGAGTGGCTCCATCAGGGGCACCCCTTCGGGATCGCGGGCGAGTTCCTGGCCAGCTCCCTGATCGGCATGCCCTTCGACGCCTACCGTTGGCACCACTGGAACCACCATCGGCACGAGAATGGACTCGAGGACTACTCCTCGACCTGGGTGGGAACCCCCGAGGATCCCCGGCCCCGGAGCCTGCTCGCCTATGCGCTCCTGTGGCCCGCCCAGGCCCAGAGGAGCCGCCGCGACTTCCGCCGCCTCGATGGTGCCGGCTCGCTGCCGCCCGGGATCGCCGCCCGGGTGCACCGCCAGAAGCGGTTCCTCCAGCTCCTGCTCCTCGGCCTGGCGCTGGCCTCGCCCTGGGCCGCCTTCCTCTACCTGGCTCTCGTCTACCTGGGCTGGGCCCTGATCGGGGTCCACAACTACGGGCAACACCTGCCGGTCGACTACCACGGTCCCCGGACCACCTCGTTCCGTGCCCGCGGCTACAACGCCTGGCTCCTGAACAACGGCCTGCATGCCGAGCACCATGCCGACCCGAGCATCCCCTGGGATCGTCTCGAGCCCGGCAACCAGGGGCGCGACCTCAGGTGGCCCCACCCCCTGGCAGCCTTCCTCGAGGCACCCCGTTGACGGCCGACGAGTTCGACCGGATCCTGGCCGCCGGCGATCCGCACCTGCGCCTGGCGCTCCTGGTGTTGGCGGGCCTCTCGGGGGGAGCCATGATCCGGCACGACGCTTCGGCCTGGCCGCTCCCGGACAGGGAGCGGGCCGGCGTGATGCTGGCGGCGGTGGCGGGAGGACTGGCCGGAGCCTATCTCCCGGGACGCCTGGCCGGGGGGCTCGCCGGGCAGTGGCTCGCCAGCCGCGGCCCACCCATGACGATCCTGGGGGCCCTCTTCTTCTCCTTCGTGGCCGTCGCCGGGTACAAGCGCCTGGCAGGCATCGGCTGGGACACCTCGGACGCCTTCGTGCGCGGCACCTGTCTCCAGATGGCCGTGGGAAGGCTGGGGTGCCATGCCTCGCACTGCTGCCTGGGGGTCCCGGCAGGCATCCCGTCCCTGGGCCTGGATTTCGGGGACGGGATCCCCAGGGTCCCGGTGCAGCTCCTGGAGAGCGGAGCCATGTTCGGGCTCTTCCTGGCCTTCGACCGCCTCCATCGCCGGGACCTGCTCCCGGGGCGCCGCCTCTTCCTCCTCTTCCTGGTCTACGGAGTCCTCCGTTTCGGGCTCGAGGCCTGGAGGGAGCCGATGGGCGCGGTGCGGCTTGGGATCGGCGCCTACCAGGGTTTCGCCCTGGGCCTCGCCGGGGTCGGTGCCTGGCAGATGGTCCGACGTTCCGGTCGGCTTGCCGGGGAGGTGCCGGCGTGACCTGGCGGTATCCGGGACCCGACCCCGTCCTCGCCGGGAGGGAACTCCTCGCTACGCCGCTCCAGGCCTTCCATGACGCGGCATGCCGCGAGGCGGGACCGGCGCCTTCGGGATGGACCGTCGACCTCGGAGGGAACCTCCTCTTCGATGCCGCGGGCCTCTCGCTCCTGGCCGCGGCCCTTGCCGGCTACCGGGGCGATGCCGCGGTCCTCGAGTTCGACCTCGAGATGGCCCGGGAGTGCTGGCGCGACTACTACTCGCTCCAGCCGGAGGGGTGTGCCGACGGGCTTCGGCTGCCGATCCGGGCGATCCGGGGAAGCGGCACCGGGAGCGCCGGGTTGCGGGTGCGGTTGCCCACGGCCCGGCACCGGGTGCCCCTGCCGGTCTCGATGGGAGGCGCCGAGGTGATCGAGGTGCCCAGGGCCCTGCTGCTTCCCTGCCATCAGCTCCATGACCTGCTCTTCGCCCAGCAGATCGGCCTGGTGAGCCGCCTGGAGGCCAGGACCCGGGCGAGTCCCGCAGCCTGGCTGCGGGGCGCCTGCATGGCGGGTACCCGGGGCCCGTTCGCGCAGCGCGCCGCCCTCGGGTACCGCAGCATCGCACCCGGTGCCGACGTCCACCCCACGGCCGTGATCGAAGGCAGTGAGATCGGGACGGAGACCCGGGTGGGTGCCCATGCCGTGGTCCGCTTCTCGGTGGTCGGGCGGGGAGCCCGCCTCCACGACGGGGCCAAGGTCGAGCTCTCGGTGGTCGGCGACGGGACCTGGCTGATGCACGACCTCGTGCTCTACCGCTCGGCCACCGAGTCCGGGGTCTTCCTGATCCACGGCCCCTACCAGTTCTCGGCCTTCCTGGCCGGCTCCTCCGCCTTCGCCACCATCCTGATGGACTACCGGGCCGACGGGCGCCCCATCCGGGTGGCAGGCCCCGGGGGACCTCGCGACTACGCCGGGCGCCTGCTCGGGTCGGTGGTCGGACCGGGTGCCAAGATCCTGGGGGGATGCATGGTGGCGCCCGGCCGATCGGTGCCCGCGGGGACCTGGCTCGCACCGGATCCGGGTCAGGTCCATGTCCTCTCCGCTCCCGACTTCCCCGGCGGGACCGCCCTGCCTCCCGCCTCGACCCGGAGACCCGACCCATGACGGAGTGGACGCAACCCGGACCTGCCGCCGCCCCCGGACCGGGGGCCCCGCGCCCGGTCACCCGACCGTTTCCCGGCCTGACCCGGCGGGTCCTCACCGCCACCCCCGCCAGCATGCTGGTCGAGCACCGCATGGAGGCGGGGTCGATCTTCCCCTGGCACTCGCATCCCCACGAGCAGACCGTGTTCGTGGCCGAGGGCGAGCTCGAGGTCGAGACCCGGGCCCGGGAGGGCGAGCCGGTGACGCGGTTTCGCGCCGGGCCCGGGGACTCCTGGGTGGTGCCCGGGAACCTGGAGCACCGGGTGGTCTGCCATCGGGCCGCCCGGGTCCTCGACTTCTTCACCCCGTTCCGGGAGGACTACCTCTGAGCCCACCCCTGGTCCTGTTGAACGGCCCGGTCTGGATGCCTTCCCACGTCCGGGAGGCGCTGGCGGCACCGGTCACGGATCTCCGCCATCCCCGCTTCCTGGCCAGCTACCAGGCGGTGCGTGCGGGGGTACGGGCCGGGCTCGACGCCGAGGGCTTCCCGGTGGTCCTGGCGTCCGGCTCGGGAAGTTTCGGGCTGGAGCTGGTGGTACGCGCCGCCATCGCTCCCGGGGAGAGGGCAATGGCCGTGGTCACCGGGATCTACGGGTCGCGGCTGGCCCGCATGGCCGAGCTGGCGGGAGCCGAGGTCCTGAGGCTCGAGTCGCGACTCGGCGAGGTTCCCGGGCCCGGCGAGCTGGCCGAGGCGCTCTCCCGCGATCCGGTCGCCTGGGTCCTCCTGGTCCATGTCGAGCCCTCGACGGGCACCCAGGTCGACCTCCCAGGTCTGGCACGGGTGGCGCGGGAAGCCGGGGCCGTCCCGATCGTGGACGCCATCTGCAGTGCCTTCGCCCTCCGGGTCGAGTGCCGGGCCTGGGGCCTGGGGGCGGTCGTCACGGCTTCCCAGAAGGGCCTGGCCCTGCCTCCCGGGATGGCCGTGGCAGCGGTCTCGCCCGAGGTGGCCGCCCGGGCGGAGCGGGCCCCCGAGGTGCGCACCGGGAGCTACGGACGACTGGCGGCCTGGACCGGCGAGGGCTTCGTCTTCACGCCCCCGATGCTCCACATCCTGGCGGCCGAGGCGAGCCTGGCCCATATCGCGGCCGAGACCATGGCGAAGCGGGAGGCCCGCCACCTCGCCCAGGCCCGACGGGTGCGGACCTTCGCCCGGGACCAGGGCCTCGTCCCGGTGGCGGTCGGAGAGGACTCTGCGGCGGGGACCCTCACCGCGCTCCGGTACCCGCCAGGGTGCGACGACGCTTGGCTCCGCGCCCTCCGGGACGATCGGGGCCTGGAGCTGGCGCCGGCCACCGATCCGCGGATCGCCGGCAAGGGCTTCCGGGTCGGCCACCTCGGGGATCTCCCGGACGAGCATCTGGAGGCCGGGCTGGGCCGGCTCGCTTCGGCTCTCGGGGAACTCCCATGACGCGCCCCGAGGTCGACGCCAGGCAGGCACCGCGCCGGGAACCCACTCCGGCGGAGCGCAGCACCTGGCGGCAGACCCATCATCCGGCCCGCTTCTGGAGCCGGGAAGGCGAGGGGGAGGACGCCCCGGTGCGCTGTCACCTCTCGCCTCGGGGCTGCCGTCTGCGCCCCGGACAGCGCGGCTTCTGCGGAGTGCGCCAGAACCTCGGCGGCGAGCTCCGCAGCCTGAACTACGGCAAGGCGGTGCAGGCGACCCAGGAGTTCGTCGAGACCGAGGCCGTCTACCACTACGCACCCGGAGCACCGATCCTGTCCCTCGGCAACCTCGGCTGCATGATGAATTGCGACTACTGCCATAACTGGACGACCAGCCAGGCCCGCTTCGTGGACGATGCCGACGTCCGCCTCTACACGCCCGCGTCGGTGGTCGAGCGCTGCCTGGAGCTCGGGATCCGGATCCTCTCCTGGACCTACAACGACCCGGTGGTCTGGCAGGAGTTCGTGGTGGACACCGCCAGGATGGCCCGCCTCCACGGCATCCGGAATCTCTACAAGTCCGCCCTCTACATCCAGGCCGCGCCGCTCGACGAGCTGATCGAGTGCATGGACATCTTCAGCGTGTCGCTGAAATCGATGGACCAGGGATTCTACCGCCGGTTGACCAAGGGAGAGTTGGCGCCGGTACTGGCCGGGATCGAGCGGATCGCGGCCTCCGGCCGGCACCTCGAGATCTCGAACCTGATGGTCACCGACGGGAACGACTCCGAAGCCGACGCCCTCCGCGTGGCCCGCTATGTCCTCGACCACACCCCGGCGGGCACGCCGCTCCATTTCGTGCGCTTCCATCCCGACTACAAGATGACCTCGGTGGCTCGCACCCCGATCGACCGGCTCGAGCGGGCCCGGGAGGCGGCGCTCGCCCTGGGGGTGCGCCACGTCTACCTCGGCAACGTCGCCGACCATCCGGGGCTCGACACCCGGTGTCCGGGGTGCCGTGCCACCGTCCTGATGCGTCGGGGCTCCCAGGTCGTGCCGGGGGCGCTGGACCCTTTGGGCCACTGCCGGGATTGCGGTGCCGGCCTGGACCTGGCAGCCCTCGACCTCGCCCGGATCGGCGATCCCGGCGCGGGCGGCCAGGAGCCGGACTCCCCATGGACCTCGGCCGCGGTCGACGCACCGTCCCCGGAAGGGACCGCCTCCCTGCGCCATGCCTGGGGCCCCGACATCCTCTCGCTCCATGTCGTGGCGGCGAACCCGGGGCCGGAGCCGGCCTGGGTCCGCTGGCGATCGGAGGGGAGGGCGGCCCGCTCCCGCGACCGGATCCGGGTCCCGGGCCTCACCACCCACCGCTTCGTGGTCGCCCGCGCCAGCCGGGAGGAGGTCGCGGTCCTCTTCGACGCCGCGCCTGGGTCCGGGCTCCGCCTCGAGGTGGTGGAACTCCTCGACCGGGCGCACTTCCCCGGTCAGCCGGTCTGAATGCGTCCGGTTCCGGGGTGCGACCGGGCCGGGACCCGGGTGCTACGGTAACGCCGGGAGGCAGCGTGGCCGCTCGCTCGCTCGTCATCGACGGTGCCGGGAAGGTCGTTCCCGATCCTGGTCTCGAAGGCGCCCTGGAACTCGGGAAGCGCCCCGAGACCAAGGTGTGGGTCGACCTGCTGGCTCCTACCGCCGAGGAGCTGGCGACGCTCGGGAAGCTCATGGGCCTCCACCCCCTCACCCTCGACGACCTGGTGAGTCCCCGGGTGCAGCCCAAGGTGGAGGAGTTCGAGGCGTTCGTCTATGTCGTGTTCAAGGCTCTCGACCTCGAGACCAAGGACGATCTCCTCGACACCACCAACGTGAACTTCCTGCTCTTCGACGGCCTCCTGGTGACCGCGGCCCGGGAGAAGGTCCCGGCCGTGGCCGCGGCCCGGGAGAGCCTGGGCCGGAATTGCGCCCCCTTGCTCCAGGGGCCGGCCTACGTGATGTACACGGTCCTCGACCGCCTGATCGACCAGTACCTCTCGACCATGGACGACCTCGAGGAGGCGCTCGGCTTCATCGAGACCCGGATCTTCGAGAAGTTCGACCGGGACGTGGCCCAGAGCATCTTCCAATGGAGGAAGACGGCGCTGGCCTTGCGCCGTCGCACCACGCCCCACCGGGAGGCCCTGATGCTGCTCGCCGAGTGCGTGCATCCGGTGATCCCCGAGGCGTCGCGGGTGTGCTTCCGGGACGCCTTCGAGCACCAGATCCGGGTGGACGAGCGGGTGACCGGCTTCCGGGAGCATCTCCAGAGCTGCATGGACAGCTTCCTGGCCCAGGAGGCCCGGGAGATGAACGTGATCATGAAGACGCTTTCGATCGTGGCCACCATCGTCCTCCCCCTGAACCTCCTGACGGGTCTCTACGGGACGAACTTCGAGCTCCTCCCCGGCAAGCAGCACCCCATGGGGTTCTGGTTCTTCCTCGGAGGAATGGTGGGAGCCGCACTCACGGTCACCCTGGTGCTACGCGCCCGTCGCTGGATCTAGTCCCGGATGCCCTTCCCCGATCGAGGCCCGCATTCCTCCCCGGCGGTTCGCCGGTTGGTGTTGGTGCGCCACGGCGAGACGGTGGGAGGGTCGACGATCCGCCTGTTCGGTGCCACCGACCTCGAACTCTCGGAGCTGGGGCGTTCCCAGGCCCGGCGGGTGGCGGCAGCGCTCGTCGGGGAGGGTTTCGAGGCGGTCTATGCGAGCCCCATGCGCCGGGCCGTGGAGTTCGCCGCCCTTGCCCTGCCGGGGCGAATCCCGACCCTGGTTCCCGGTCTCCGGGAGATCGACTTCGGCGACTGGGAAGGCCTGACCTGGGACGAGGTGGCGGCCCGCGACCCGGAAGGCTACCGTCGCTGCCGCATCGAGGGAGCCGGCTTCACCTACCCGGGAGGCGATTCCCGGCGCGGTTTCCGGGAGCGGATCGCGGCCGCGGTCCCGGACCTCTTCGCAGGCACCGCGACCCGGGTCGTGGCGGTGCTCCACAAGGGAGTGATCAAGAGCGTCCTCGCCACCCTGCTCGGGCGCGACCCGGAGAGCTTCCGGGACCATCCGGTCGACCTGGGGAGTCTCCACCTGCTCCGTCAGTCGGAGGAAGGCTGGATCCTGGACTCGGCGAACCAGGTGGAACACCTCGGCGAGGACCACCGGCCCGGCTGACTTCGCTGGGTCCGATGGCGTCGGCCTCCGGGGGCAGGTCCGATACCAGGAGGGCTTGCGCTTCCTCCGGAGGACTCGGGTACGACCTCGGATCGGGTGATCCTGCGCACGTTGGGTCTTTTGGGCCTGACCGTGCTCCGGCTTCTCCCCCTCCTCGGTGAGACCCTCTCCGGCGCTGTCGTGGCACGTCCCGAGAGCCGATCCGTCCTTCCCCCGTCCGCTTTCGATCCTTGAACCCCTAGGGAGGCGCCATGGCGCATCGCTCGGTTCTCTTGACCACGCCTTCCGCCGGTGACCTCCAGGTCGTCGCCGGGGCTCGGCTCTCCGTGGCCGAGCTCGAGGGCCTGGTGCTTTCGGCCGACGCCTTCGCGGCTCTGGTGGGGCCGGCGCTGGGGGCCGGCTCGGTGGTTGCTCCCTCCGGGATCGAAGCGACCGGCTCCGGGTCCTCCGGTGCCTCGGATACCGAGCCCGGGGACCTGGACCTCGCCGACCGCGGCCCTGGTTCCGAGTCCGGCTCCGACGGAGATTCCTGGCTGCTGGCTTCGGCGGGGGAAGGCGGGGAGGGTGCTTCCCGGCTGGCGTCCCCCGGTGCCCCGGTCCCGTCCGGTTCCGGGGCCGCCTCGGGCTCCGGCGACACCATCGGGCTGGCGGTCTTCGAGCTGTCGCCGACCAACATCCTGCTCTCCAATGCCACCATCGCCGAGAATTCGGCCTCGGGCACGGTGGTCGGGACGCTCACCCCGGTGGATCCGGACCTGCCGGGGAACAGCCACACCTTCGCGGCGGTGAGCGGGGCCACCGGCCGCTTCGGGATCTCGGGCAACCAGATCGTCCGGGTCGGGACCGACGCCCTGAACTTCGAGGCCCAGAGCATCTTCACGGTGACCGTCCGGGCCACCGACGTGGGCGGACTGACCTACGAGGAGGCCATCACGATCTTCGTGAACGACGTGGAGGAGGCCCCGACCGCGATCTCGCTGTCGAACGCCACGGTCGATGAGAACAGCGCCGGGGGCACGGTGGTCGGGAGCCTGACTGCCAGCGACGCCGACCAGGGCGAGCAGTTCACCTTCCAGCTGGTGGGCGGGGCGGCAGGGGACTACTTCGGGTTCTCGCTCGATTCGGCTGGGGACCTGAACGGCGACGGCTTCGCCGACCTGATCGTGGGTGCCATCAATGCCAATCCGGGCGGTCGATCCAACGCCGGCGAGAGCTACGTGGTCTTCGGGAAGTCCGGCGGCTTCGCGGCCGCGATCGATCTCTCGGCCTTCGACGGGGAGACGGGGTTCCGCCTCAATGGCGTCGCCGCCTCGGACTTCTCGGGGATCTCGGTGGCCTCGGGAGGCGACCTCGACGGGGACGGGTTCGACGACCTGGTGGTGGGAGCCTATAGCGCCGGCCCGAACGGCAGCGGCGAGGGCGCCACCTATGTGATCTACGGCGGCGACTTCCGCAACGAGATCACCGCCCAGGGCACGACCGCCACCGGCACCAGCGGTGCCGACCTCCTGGTCGGGACCGAAGGCGCCGACACCATCACGGGCAACGGCGGCGCCGACGTGGTGAACGCCGGGGCCGGCAACGACACGATCGTGCTCGGGAGCCTCGGCTTCCGCCAGGTCGACGGCGGCTCGGGCGAGGACACCCTCGACCTCTCGGGTTTGACCGGCCAGACGCTGAACCTGACGACGCTGGCCAATACCAAGGTCCAGGGCATCGAGCGCATCGACCTCGGTACCGACAGGGGCAACCAGGTGACGCTCTCGGTCCTCGACCTGTTCGACCTCTCGGACAGCACGAACACCCTGTTCGTGGAAGGTTCGGACACCGATCCGGGCTTCGACGTGACGGTGGTAGGCGGGACCTGGACCGATGCCGGGACCGGCATCGTCGCCGGATTCCACACCTACACCCTGGGCGCGGCCACCCTGCACGTGGCCGAGAACCTGGAGACCTCGATCACCACGTAGGTCCCGTGGCAGCCCCGCCGCCTCGGGGCCGCAAGGCTATTCTCCGGCCGCCCGCTCCGCCCGCTTGGCCTCGGCCCAGAGGGCTTCCAGTTCGGCCTGGCTCCGCTCCCGGAGGGGTCGCTCCTGTCCCTTGGCCACGGCTTCCATGCGCCGGAAGCGGCTCCCGAACCGGGTGGTCGCCTGGCGCAGCTCGCTCTCGGGGTCGAGCTTCATCTTGCGGGCCCAGTTCACCAGCGCGAAGAGGAGGTCGCCGAACTCGGAGGCGGCCCGCTCGGGGGAGCTCTCCAGGGCCGAGGCGAACTCGCCGGCCTCCTCGACGATCTTGGCGCCCACGTCGGAGGCGTTGTCCCAGTCGAAGCCGACGCTCGCCGCCTTGTCCTGGACCCGGGCCGCCCGGGTCAGCGCCGGCAGCGCCGCGGGTACCCCGTCGAGCACCGAGTCGCGGGCCTTCTTGGCCGCCTTGATGGCCTCCCAGTTCTTCACGACCTCGGCGGAGCCCGACACCTGCACGTCCCCGAAGATATGGGGATGGCGCTCCTCGAGCTTGGCGGCGATCCCGTCGGCCACCTCGGCGAACCCGAAGGCACCCCGGTCGGCGGCCATCTGGGCGTGGAACACCACCTGGAGCAAGAGGTCGCCGAGCTCCTCGCAGAGGGCCGTGTCGTCCTCGGCGTCCAGGGCCTCGAGCACCTCGTAGGCCTCCTCCAGCAGATAGGGCCGGAGCGTGCGGTGGTCCTGTTCCAGGTCCCAGGGACAGCCCTTCTCCGGGTCCCGGAGGCGGGCCATGACCGAGAGGATGCGTTCGGCGGCCTGCCGGCCGCGGGCGAGGGGAGTCTGATCCATGGGGGGCATTCTACGGGATCGGGTTGCGGCCGCTGGGCGGCGGTTCCGCCGATCCGGGACGCGGCGCCTCCGGGGCTCCCAGGTCCGCGGTCCCGCGTCGTCCGGTCCACCCGTCCCTACGACGCCAGGAACTCGATCCCGCTCCGGTCGCTCCCCAACCGCCCCACCAGCCGGTCGCCCCGCCGGAGCTCCCCGGAGAGGATCCGCTCGGCCAAGGGGTTCTCGACGTGCTGGTGGATGGCCCGACGCAAGGGGCGGGCCCCGAACTTCTCGTCGAACCCCTGGTCCACCAGGAAGGCCCGTGCCTCGTCCTCGAAGACCACGGTCAACCCCAGGTTCCGGGTCCGGTGGGCCACCTCGCCGAGCAGCCGGTCGAGGATCTTCTCGGCGTCCAGCCGGGTCAGCGACCGGAACACCACCACCTCGTCGATCCGGTTCAGGAACTCGGGGGGGAAGACCTTCTCCAGGGCCTTCTTGGTCTCCTGGGCCCGGAGCTTCTGGGTGACGCGGCGCTCGGAACGGTCGAAGCCGATCCCCGAGACGAAGCTCTCGAGGCTCTCGACGCCCACGTTCGAGGTCATGATCAATACGGTGTCCTTGAAGGGGATGACCCGGCCCTTGGAGTCGGTGAGCATGCCCTCCTCCATGACCTGGAGCAGCAGGTTGTGGACCTTCAGGTGGGCCTTCTCGATCTCGTCGAAGACCACCACCGCCGCCGGCTGGCCCCGGAGCGCTTCGGTGAGATACCCGCCGTCGTTGTGGCCGATGTAGCCGGGCGGGGCGCCGATCAGCTTGGAGTACTCGTGGGGGGCGGCGTACTCGCTGCAGTCGATCCGTACCATCTGGCCGGAACCGAACAGGAAGCGGTGCAGGGCCTTGGCGGTCTCGGTCTTGCCCACTCCGGTGGCCCCCACGAACAGGAACGACCCGACCGGCCGGTCGGGGGCCTTGAGCCCGGCCTTGGCCTTGCGGATCGCCGAGGCCACCGCCGCCATGGCCTCGTCCTGGCCGATCACGCTCTTGACGAGCTCCTCCTCCATGTTGAGGAAGCGTTCGCTGCCGGCCTCGACCCGGATCCGCTCCGAGCCTTCCACCACCTCGACCCCGGGACTGGCCGGCCCGGGGGACGCCGATGCCGGCGCGGCCCCGGCGAGCATGGCGATCCCGCTCTCGGCGGCCTTCCCCTGCATGGGGATGGCCACCTCATGGATGTCGAGCGAGGGGTTCACCTTGATGCAGAGGTTGTAGAGCTCGGCCTCGATGATGTCGGTGAGCATGGGATTCTGGTCCCGGAACATCAGGGGTGCGATCTCGGCCATGAAGTTCACCACCACCGCGTTGATGATCAGGCGGCCGTAGGATTTGCGGTCGGAGAGGCGCACCCCCTGGAACAGGCTGCGGCACTCCTCGGGGGAGAGCACGCGCAGCCCCACGAACCGGTCGAGGGCGTCGCAGAACTTCATGGTCCCGCTGCCGGCGGGGTCGGACATGGTCCTCCTCTCTCCAGGATGCCAGAGGCCCGGGCGGGCCGGAAGCCCGGAAGCCTCCACCCTTGAGGATCGGGCGGACCGGCGGGTATGCTGAGACCCGTTGCCTGGCCGGTCCGCGGGGGTCGAGACCGCCGCACGGGAGGTCTGGGTGGAGCGTTCCCGGCTCCTGAAGCGTCTCTTGGCGACCGGAACCCTGTCCGGTCCGGGGGTCCAGGAGCACGAAGACAGCGAGTTCTTCGTGCGCATGTTCGAGCACGAGTTCGGGGACGACCCGCCGTGGCGACGGCCCCAGCGGCCCCGGGACCTGGCCTTCGTGCTCCAGAACGACGGCCTCGGCGCCGGCGAGCCCGACCTCGGCAGCCGCCTCATGGGCGACCTGCTGCTGGCCCTGGCCGAGCGCCAGGCCCATCCCAAGTACCTCGTCCTCCTCACCCGGGCCGTCTACCTGGTGGTCCGGGACTCGCCGTGCCTGCCTTCCCTGCAGAAGCTCGAAGCGGTCGGGACCCGGATCCTGGTCTCCAAGGCCAGCCTCGAGTTCTACGACAAGCAGGGGGACCTCCGGGTCGGGGAGGCGGTCTCGATGCTCCAGATCGTCGACACCCTCTACGAGGTCGAGAAGGTCATCTCGCTGTGAGCGGCGCTCCCAGGGCCTCCCGATAGGCCCTGATCGTCGCCTCGGCGGCCCGGGCCCACGAGAGCCCGCCTTCCACCCGGCCCCGGCCGGCGGCCACCAGCCGGGATCTGAGCCCGGCGTCGTCGTGGACCCGTGCCAGGGCCCCGGCCATCCCGTCGACGTCCTCGGGGTCGAACCACTCGGCCGCCTCTCCGCAGACCTCGGGGAGCGATCCGGCCCGGGCCGCCGCCACCGGGAGCCCTGCGGCCATGGCCTCCACGGCCGGGAAGCCGAAGCCCTCGTAGAGCGAGGGGAAGGCCAGGAGGCGGGCCCCGGCGTAGAGGGCAGCGAGCTCGGGATCCGACACGAACCCGAGGGTGGTGACCGAGCCGGCGAGATTCCGCCGCACCACTTCGTCCGCGACCTCCCGGCCCCTGGGGTCGGGGGGCCCGGCCAGGGCCAGGACCACGCCCCGGCGCGCCAGCCCGCTGCGAGCGAAGGCCCGGACCAGGCGCACCAGGTTCTTGCGGGGCCGCTGCATCCCCACCGAGAGCACGAAGTCCTCGGGGAGCCCGAACCTCTCCCGCACCGCCCGTACCTCGGCGGGGCCCGGGGGCGGCCCGGCCGGAGCCGGCACCCCCAGGGGAGCCGGGATCACCTTCTCCGAGGGCACCCCCATCCCGACGACCAGCTCGTCGGCCACGAACCGGCTGTCGGTCAGGATCCGGCGGGCCCGCCGCACCACGCTCGCGAGCATCGCCAGGGCCCAGGCGCGCTTGCCCCGATGGGGCCGCTCCACGGGGAAGCGCCGGAAGACGATGTCGTGGATCGTGACCACC
>CAYOHP010000035.1:0-49734 GCA_964403795.1 uncultured bacterium
GATCCCGCCCGAGATGGCCCACCAGATCCTGGACGGAGCCCGGGCCTATTGCCGGACCCACCCGGCCCCGGAGTCCGGGGGCCTGGACCCGGAGAGCCTCTTCGGGCTCGCCTGCCAGCTCGCCTGGGCCGACGGAACGCTCGAGGACCGGGAGCGGAAGATCCTCGAAGCCCTGGCCCGGCTCCTGGAGCTCTCCCCCCAGGTCGCTGCAGCCCTGCTCGACAGCCACGCCCCGGAGCCTCACCCGAGCCCGGCACCGGAGGCCGGCGTCGACGACGACCTGGACGCCCTGGTCGAGACCGAGGACTTGAGGGTTCCGGAGCTGGCGACCCCCGATCCCGAGACGGGACCCGCCCTCCCGCCGGGAGCGGTCACCCACCACGCTCCGGTGGCTCCCGCTCCACCGGGTCCGGTCCCGGGACCGGCCCGGACCATTTCCCGTCCGGCTCCCGCCGCCCCCGTCGAGCCCGTGGCCCAGGCTCCCCGGGCGCCGCTGGCCGCCTTCCCCCCGCCCGGACGCGCGCTGCCCAAGCCCCCCAGCCTCGACGACCAGGTGGACCCCGGGAAGAGCGGCCTGCTCGGCTGGTTCGCCCGGGCCCTCCCCCTGGGGGGCGGCGACGACCTGGTGGCCAAGGAGCGCCGGCTCGCCAACTCCGGCCTGAACCTCCTCTACGAGGTGCTCCACGGACTCCAGCGGGCGCCCGGCGAGCCGGCCCGGGTGCTGCTGCACGACGCCGGGCTGGCCGAGACCTACCGCATGGACCTGGCCTCCAAGCACTCGCGACTCGGAGAAGCGGTCCGCAGCCGCAAGTGGGTGGGGTACGAGCCGCTGGGGATCCGGGCCGCCCGGGACGCTCTCCGGTTCGCGGATCCCGAGGACGCCGACGCCATGCTGCGGGCCCGCCTCTCGGCTCAGGCCGCCCTGGTGCTCTCCTTCTACGTCTCGGAGCCGATCTACGAGCGGCTCCAGCCGCAGTACGCCTACTTCGTCGACCTGGTGGTCCGGTTCACCGACGACCGGCCGTGGATGATCCCGCCCTTCGTACGCAAGCTCCTGGGGGCGATCGCCGAGGACCTCCGGGACGTGAACCTGAAGTCGCTCGGGCTGCTCCTGAAGGAGACCCTGGAACGGGCCGACCGCTCCGCCGCGGCCCCCGCCCCGGCTACCCCTACCTGAGCCCGAAGGCCAGGGTGGCGTACTTGCGGCGCTGGGCGATCTCGGGCGCCATCTCTCCGCCCACCGTGCCGGAGGCGATGCCCCGGGCGGTGAAGATCTCCTTGATGACCGCCTGGTTGCTCCCGCTCCGGAAGTCGCGGTCGGCGGAGAGGATGCCCTGGTAGGCGTCGAAGAAGGTGGCGTTGGAGGCCAGGTAGAAGCGGCTCTTGTGGACCAGGAAGTCGGCGGTCTCGCGCCCCAGCCGATTATGCAGGTCCCAGCAGGCGGCGCCCCAGATCTCGCCGTCGGAGTGCGGCTCGCGCTGGGGATGCAGGTCGGCCGGGTACTTCCGGGTCGAGGCCAGGTCCCGCATGAAGGGGCGGTTCACGGGCTTGAGCGCCCACTCGCCGATCTTCGAGTCCTGGGTCTGGGAGGCCGCGAAGTAGTCGGCATAGCCCTCGTGGAGCGCCTTGCCCTCGGTGCCGCCCAGGCCCGCCACGATCGAGTCGGTGACCGCGTGGTGGTACTCGTGGACCATCACCGCCGACTCGAGGTGCAGGTCGTTCAGCTTCTTCGGATCGAGGATGAACAGCCCTTTCTTGCGGGGGTCGTAGAAGGCGTTGTCGACCTTCACGAAGGCGTTCCCCGGCGAGTGCACTTCGACCGGGAGCTGGCGGTCCATGGCCTTGAAGCTAGGGTCGGTGCGCCGCAGCGAGGAGTAGGCCGCATCCAGGTGGTAGAAGGCCATCACTTCGGCGAAATGGGGGCTCGAGGGTTCGACCCGGAAATCGCCCTGGGCGTTCTGGATCGAGGCCGACTTCCCGTTCACGACCTTGAGTGCCTTGCTGGTCAAGGTCCCGGAGCCGTCCAGGTTCTCGATCCGGACCTCGGCCACGCTCGGGTCGCGCAGCGGGTTGGTCTTGTAGACCTTGCCCCGGCCCACGGTCACGGCCCCTTCGGCTCCGGCCGGACCCGCCAGCGCGGCCCCTCCCGGGGCACCGGCCCCGGAGGCCATCAGGCGGTTCTCGGTGGCGAGCACCCGCCCGTCGCGGGCGGCCACGAACACGTTCCAGGCCCCGATCGGGAAGCGGGTCCCGATCCCGACCCGGTAGGCGAGCACCATGGCGCCGTCCTGGTCGAGGCGCCAGACCAGTTCGGCGGGGTCGACCTCGACCTCCGAGGCGCCCGGCACCGCGGCCCTAGCCGCCGCGATCGCCCTGGCCTCATCGATGTCGGCGACCGTGCGGGTCCCGCAGCGCAGCGCCGGCCGGTCCACCAGGCCGCCCTGGTAGGACGAGACGGTGCGGCCCCCGGAAACCGCCACCACCATGTCGGCGCCTTCGATGGGGAGTCCCCGGTGGAGCTGTTGCAGCCGGACGAAGCTCTGGGCGCGATCCTCGTCGACCCGGAGCACCCGGCTCTCGGGTTCGAAGCCCTGGGCCAGGCCGCGGACCGCCTCGGTCAGCATCCCGGGAAAGGGCGAGGCCTGGAGGCCCTGCACCGAGACGCCGTCGTCCTCCTGGACACCCGTCCTGGCGACCACCTCGACCACGAAGCGGGTGGCGGCCCCGACCGCGCCCCCCGGATAGCTGGGACCCTGCCCGGATCCGAAGGCCAGCGAACACACGCTGCCGCGCAGTCCGTCGTAGCGGGTGACTCCGTCGGCGGCCGAGGCCGCTCCCGCCAACGCCAGGGTCAAGCTGAGGCACAAAGCCTTGGTCGACTCGCGCACGGGTCCATCCTTCCGAAGGCACGCCAGTTTATCGGCGACGGGGGAAACGTCAACCCCTCCGGCGCGCCGACCCCCCGGCCCAGCGGCCGAGGGGTCGGTGCGGACGGAACGGATCCGGGCCGGGTCGGCTAGCGGGCCCGGCGGGTCTCGGAGTCGAGCTGGCGGATCTCGCTCGCCTCGCCGGTCACCTCGGCCTGGGCGATGAGCTTCCGGTCGCGCCCGGTGATGTCCACCACGTAGACCTCCCAGTAGTGGGGGCCGTCGGCGTGGGGGACCCACTCGAGCTCGATCATCGGCTCCTTGTCGACGCAGTCGGCACCGGCGTACTGCTGCTGGTCCACCACCACGCCGTCGAACACGGTGACCTCCCGCTCCCCGTCGAGGCGGAACAGGCGGTACTGCATGTGGCGGATCGGGTAGCAGACGTAGCCCTCGGCCGGGAAGCCCCGCTCCTGCATCTCGGGGGTCGCCGGCAGGATCAGCGGGGAGAGGTTGTCGTAGGCCGCCAGGGTCACGGTGTAGCGATGGCCCTGCCGGAAGTCCTGGTAGTTGGGATCCTCGCGACCCGCACCCGCCACGGTGCCGTTCAGGTTCATGAACGGAGTGCCCTCGGCGTCCACCGGGTTCGCCAGGGTCCGGGCCTGGAACTCCGGTCCCTGGTACGAGGGATGGGCAGGCGCATAGGCCCACACGGGAGCGTCGTTGACGTAGTTCCCGTAGAACTTGGCGTCCTGTCCCTGGACCCCGGTCGCCACCCCACCCTGCACCTGGGGCAGGGCCGGCAGCGCCTTGTGGATCCGGGTCAGCGGATACAGCAGGTCATAGCCGCCGATCGGATCCAGGGCCGCCCGGGGGTCGTTGGGGACGGTGGCGGTCACCCGCACCGGCCGCACGATGGCCCCGGCCGCCGACTCCTGCTGGCTCGAGACCGCGGTGATCTGGGCCTCGGGCCGGTTCTCGTCGCTCTTCTTCACGGTCGCCCCGCCCACGATGCTGGACACACCGCAGCAGCTCTGGGCCTCGAGGAACAGGTTCTCGCCGGTGGGCGGGATCTTGTTCCCCTTGGTGTCGCTGGGCAGGTCCTCGGGCGGGGTGTTCTCGTAGGCCAGCTTGAAGAGCTTCCCGGTCGGAGCCTCCTGGGTGTAGTTCTGGGCCAGCAGGATGTCCCCGGCCTTGAAGATCCCGGACTCCTGCGACTCGCCGGTCTTCGCCAGGTCGAAGTCCAGCGGGATCTCGGAGTAGTGACCGTTGCCGCTGTTGTAGACCGCGAACGGCGCATAGCCCCCGAAGGCATTGGCTCCGCCCGAGGCGAACTTCTCCTTGACCAGGGCGTTGACGATCTCCGGACGATTGGCCTGTCCGGTGGTGCCGTCGAACAGCAGCGGATCCAGCCAGGCCCGCATGTCCTGGGGCGGGTTGATCCAGTGGAGGCCGCTGTTGGACTGGACCAGCTCCTCGAGCAGCGAGGGGTCCTCGGCGCTCATCGGGCCGATCCCGGGTCCCCGGATCGAAGTGCCCCACCGGGTCTTCTGGCCGCCGGGCACCTGGGCGGGCGCCACCCAGAACAACACGGTGTCCTTGTTGTGGACCTTGGAGTGGTACTTCACGTACCCGTTCAGGCCGTCGCCGAGCTCGACGATGGCCCGGAACACCCCGGCCTGCTGGGCCTGGTCGGGCAACTCGATCGAGGCGGTGCCGCCCTCGGCGTCGCTATAGGGCAGGGCATTGGGAGCCCGCACATCCTTGGCGACCTTGCGGCTGTTCTCCACCTTGGAGCTCGCCAGGTCCCCGGTGAAGTTGGCGTCCACCTGGGTGATCTGGCGGTAGTTCTCGACGTAGAAGTAGTTGCGGGTCATCACCTCGGCCCCGCCCTGCTTCGTGTAGCTCGCGAACACCTCCATGTTGGTGGCCTGCAGGGTGGCGGTATCGGTCGAAGCGGCCGCTCCCGGATCGAAGGGCTCCTTCATGGGGACCGGATCCTTGAGCCCGGGATGGAGATCCTTGTTCAGGGCACCGCCGAGGACCGGCTTGAACTCCGCCACCGTGTTCTCGAACTTGTCGTAGAGGGCCGTGTCGGTGGGCTCGCCCCGCGGGTTCTCTCCCTCCGCGTGGGGAGCCTTCTTCTGCACGTAGAAGGTGAAGGTGGCAGACCCGTACCCGTTGCCGGAGGGTCCGGCCAGGTAGCCCCGGGCCTTGTCCGGGGTCACCCCGAGGGTGTCCACGATGTGCTGGATCGCCCGGTCCAGGGTGAGCCCACCCTCGACCGCGTTGGCCCCGAAGATCAGGCCGTAGTAGCTGAGCCCGTAGCCCCCGGTGTACAGGAGCGCAGCGCGCACCTTCGACCAGTCGCCCACGTCCGCGTACATGGCGTCCGCGACCGGGTTGGCGAGGCTGTAGAACCGGACCCGCTGGAGGTTGCCGGCCACCTCGTCGAACTCGGCGAGGGCCTCGTCGCTGGGCTTCTCGCCGCCCCCGTCCGACCACCAGCGATCGAGTCCCGCCTCCTGCTCGGCCTTGGTCAGCACATCGGCGTTGGTGTCGGCCTCGGGCTTGGGATACGACATCGTGGGGAGCGGCTTCTTGCCGTTGAAGTAGGCCTCGTAGGTCTGGCCCTTGGAGGCGATCTGCTTGCCGAAGAGATCGCCGTCCCGCTGGCGACCCAGCTCCCGGATCCGGACGTCGGGCATCCCGGTGTCCAGGACCACCCCGCCCTCGAAGGTGACGTTGGCCGCCGAGGCGGCCGCCACCAGTCCGAGGGCCATGGCCAGGCCAGGGGCCGCTCGCAACGCTCGTGCTTGGAACTTGGTCGACATTCCGCCTCCCGGGGGCTCCGGGGGCCCCCGCTCCGCCGTGGGGCCCGATCCGACTACCGTCCAGGAGTGTAAGACGACGGGGGCGTTCCCGAAGGCAGATTCGTCGCGTTGTTCCCCGGACCGACCTCCAGGACCAGGGTGAAGTCCCCGCTCCCGGCCGGCCGCCGCAGGACTTTCCCGGAGAAGGTCCCGATCCAGAGCCCGCCCTGGGGGTCGACATGCAGGACCTTGACCTCCTCGTCAGCGAATCCGGGCTCGACCCGGAAGCCCCGGTCGAGCCGGTAGCTCGCCAGCCCCCCCCGGGTCCCGATCCAGAGGACGCCCTCCCGATCCAGCACCAAGGCATGAACCGTAGGGTGGGGAAGGTCACCGACCGGCACCGGGAACCACCAATCGCTCCGGATCCCGTAGAGCCCGTGCTTCATGGTGGCCACCCAGAGCATGGGACCGTCGCTGGCCAGGGCGGTGATCTCGGCCTCGCCCGGAGGAGCCTTGCCCTGAGCCCGGACGAATCCGAAGCGGCCGGGCTCGCCCCCGGCTGCCAGCGGCGCCGAGTAGAGCCCGGTCCCGGTGGCCACGAAGACCGAACCCCGGTGCTCCGCCACGTCGTTGACCCAGCCGTCGAGCAGGCCCTCGCCCGTCGCGAAGGTGGTCCACACCCCGCCCCGGTGGAGCGAGAGTCCCTTGCCCGTGGTTCCCACCCACACGCCCCCGTCCGGGCGGGCCCGGAGCACGTGGTAGATGTCCATGGCGACCGATCCCGGGCCGGCCCGGTGGTTCCTCTCGAATCCCCCCGGCCCGAGCACGTCGACCCCTTTGCAGGTGCCGATCCAGAGCCGCTCTCCGGTGCTCGCCAGGCCGTTCACCCGGTCCTCGGTCAACCACGACTCCGCGGCCGTGTGGCGAGGCCCGGGACTCCCGGTGGCGAGGTCGACCTCGAAGAGCCCGGAGCCGTAGGTCCCCACCCAGAGCCGTCCCCGGTGGCTCTCCAGGGAGCGGATCACCCGCTGGAAGGGTGCGATCCCGTGGGTGAGCGGGCTGGGCCGGTCGTCGAGCACGTTCTCCCCGGCCGTGAGCGAAGCGGCGACCAGCACCGCCAGGGGGAAGGCGGGGAGTACGGTCCGGCTCCGTCCCCCGGGTGCCCGGAGTGCGAACCCGCCCCTGACCGCCTGGCCCATGCATTCCTCCCGGTCCGCACCTCCAGGGTAGCCTCGCCGGCCGCCTGGACCGCACCGATCGGGGTGATAGGCTTGCCCGGTGAAGTTCCACGAGCGCTACGAACTCCTGAAGCGGCTCGGGGCCGGAGCTGCCGGCGAGGTCCACCTGGCCCGCCGCCGCCGCGACGACGTCCAGGTGGCGATCAAGTTCCTGCTGGGCGGGGTCGAGGCCATCCCCCAGTCGCGGGAGCGCTTCGTGCAGGAGGCCAAGCTCCTCTCCCGGATCCGTCACGACCACGTGGTGCGGGTGCTGGATGCCGGCCAGGCCGAGGACCTGCGCCTGTGGTTCGCCATGGAGTTCGTCGACGGCATGGACCTCGGCGACCACGTGGCCGAGGTGGGCGCCCTGGAGCCCGGGGAGACGGCCCGCATCCTCCGGGGTCTGGCCGACGGCCTGGCGACCCTGCACGCCATGGGTGTGATCCATCGGGACCTGAAGCCCTCCAACGTCCTCATGGGGAAGGACGGCACCGCCCGGATCGCCGACTTCGGGCTGGCCAAGGTGGCGAGCGGCTCCGAGGTGCGGACCCGGACCGGGATCATGCTGGGGACCCCGGGCTACATGGCGCCCGAGCTCTTCCAGGGCGCCAAGGCCTCGGCGGCCAGCGATATCTACTCGCTGGGTGTGGTGGGCCTGTTCATGGCCAAGGGCGAGCCCCCCTTCGCGGCTTCCGATCTGGGTGCGATGCTCAAGGAGCAGGCCCGCGGGTTCCGTCGCCAGGACTTCACGACCGTTCCCGACGCCCTGGCCGAGCTGCTCCTCGCCTGGACCGCCAACGACCCCGCCCGACGACCCGCTTCGGATCGCCTGGTGGCCGAGGTCGACGACGCCATCGGACAGCTCACGGTCCGGTCCCGGGACCTGGCCCGCAACCTCCGGGCTACCGAGGTCGGAACCAGGCCGGAGCCTGCGACCCAGGGGTTCGCCCTGGAGAGCCGGCGCGACCTGGTGCAGAAGGGCGGCGAGGGCGCGCCCGGAGCCCGGAGCGGCGGCCCTGGTCCGGCACCCGGCGCGGCGACCCGGCTCGACCCGCTCCGGGGATCGGGGGCCGCATCCCGGAGCCCGGGCCCGGGATCGGCCGAGGGGCATCGACCCGTCGACGCCTCCGGCGCCGGGGGGTCGGAGCGACGCTACGGAGCCGGAGTGGCCGCCGCTCTGCTGTCCGCCGGGATCCTCGCCGCGGCCCTGGCGCTCGGTCGGGCTCCCGGACCAGCCGTCGCTCCGACGCCGCCGGAGGGCCACGAGGAGACCATGGCGGGGACCGGAACGCCACGGCCCGAGGCCGAGCTGGAGGCGGCCCTGGCGGAATCGGTCGAGTTCGATCCCATGGCCCTGGTCGCGGAGCTCTTCCGCGGCGTGGAGTCGGGTCTCGCCCCGTCACAACGCTACGCCGAGCTGGCCAGGGCGGTCGCCACCGAAGGGGGCCGGGAGTTCGAGAACCGTGCCGCCGGGTTCCTGGGAAGGGAGGGCCATGACGACTCGATGGCCCGGATCTCCCGCTCGCTCGAGGGATCGGCCCGCGACTGGTGGAAGGCCCCCGGTGCCTGGACCGAACTCCGGGCCCGTCTCCTCGGTCGCCTGCAAGCGTTCGAGTACGCCAACCGGCTGGTCCGTTCGCTGGGGCTCTCGAACGAAACCCTGGACCTTGCGACCCTGGCCCTCTCCGACCTGGTGAGGGTCGAGGAGTCCCGGGTGACCCGCTCCCTGTTCGAGGCTCCCCCGGGCTGGAGGCTCCTGCTCGGCCCCTGCCTCACCCTCACCACCGATGCCAAGAGCCCGATCTTCACGGCCCAGTGGGCCGCCTTCGAGATGCGGGACAAGGACACGGGTGGTCGCTGCGCTCCCGACTTCGGCTTCGCCGAGCAGGTGACCCTGGACGCCGGACGGTGGGCCTCGGATCGGCCCCTGGAGATCCTGGTGGGCCTCCTCCAGGTGGTGGACGGGTACCTCCTGGTCCTGGAGTTGGAGTCGCTCCAGGAAGGGAAGACGCTCCGGTCCGTCCGGTTTCCCCTGGTCCTCGATGCGACGCTGGGTTCAGCAGGCCATGGGAAGAGCACTCCCTTCCGGGGGGTCAGTACCGACGACCCCCTGTTCCTGCGGATCCAGCTCGCGCCCCATACCCTGCCCCCGGGCCCGCTCAAGCTCCTCCTCCGCACCGAACACGTGGCGGCCAGCCTTCCCGGGAGCGCCCCGGCCGAGTGGATGGCGGTCGCCGGCCTGGCCGTCCGGGGCGTCGACCCGGAGGGGGGTTCCCCCTCTCCGGCCGCTCCCTAGAATGGGGCCGCATGGGAAACCCGCTGCTCCGTCCCCGCGCTCGGCTGGCCCTGGTCTTCGGCCTGCTCCTGTGCGGCTCGGCGCTGGCGCGTTCCCCTCTCTTCCCGCTGCCGACCCGGGTCCTGGCCCCGCCGACGCCGGCCGTGGAAGGCCTCCCCGCGGCCCTGGCCGAGCACGCCCGGGAACTCCGGGCCGACTGCCGCAACGGCTACGACTGGGTCTTCCCGATGCTCTCGGAGCGCACCACCCGGCACATCCTCCGGCACGCCGGATCCGGGCTCTTCGACCACCCGGAGCTGATCCGGGCCGACGTGGCCCAGTTCTTCGAGCTCTACGCCATCAACCACAATGCGCTCATCTCGGGGGCCGCTCCCGAGCCGGGTTGGGCCCGGGCGACCCGGCTGGCCCGTTGGCTGGCAGGCCAGACGGCCGACGGATCCGCCGAGGGGACCAGCAACGAGGAGCGGGCCAAGGCCCTGGTCCAGGCGGTCTACACCGTCTGGGTCCATGTGGTCCTCGACCTCCCCCGGGCCCTGATGATGGCTCATCGCCGCCTCCACCCCGGGATCCCGGTCTCGGCCGTGAAGGAGGACTTCTTCCGGCTCTCCCAGGTCTTCGGGGACGTGATCGAGGAGATGATCCAGGACGCCGAGATCTCCCCGCCGCTGGTGGCCAAGCTCTGGCCCAAGCTCCCCGGCTGGATGCGCCGGATCCTGACCCACTCGAAGCTCGGCTTCGGGAGCTATCTCCATGCCCTGCGCCGGGTGGCCTGGATGCGCTTCCGCTGGCTCTCCCGGATCCCGTCGGCGGTCCGGGAAGTGGACGCCCTCCCGGTGGTCCCCGAGCTCACGCCCCTGCTGCCCCCCGCCATGCGCTGGCGCTGCGTTCCATCCGCTCCGGGGGCGGAGGCGCTCCCCGACCTGGCCCTGGCGATCGCCGGCCCCGACCTGCGCTAGGCTCCCGACCATGTTCGGGAAGCGCGAGGTCCTCGATTTCAGCCGGGCCGAGGTGCTGCGCGAGCGCATGACCACCTGGGAGTACTTCGTGCTCCGCCATCGCCAGCCGGCCAATCTGGCGGTCCACTTCGTGTGCTGCCTGCTCTACTTCGGAGGACTCGGCGGCGCCCTCCTCACCTGGAACCCCTGGTACATGCTGGGTCCGCCCCTGAGTTCGCTCCTGGGGACGCCCAGCCACTACCTCTTCGACGACGGGGTGGTCAGCGCCCGCCACGGCGAGGGGATCCTCACCCGCTACGTCCCGATCTACGTGGCCTGCATCTACACCCGCATGCTGCGGGGCCTCTACGCGGCCGACATCGAGGCGGCCGAGGCCCGTTACCGGGAGGTCATGGCGGAGCTGGCGGCGGAGGCTCGCTGAGAGCCGTGCTCCCTCGCTGAAGGTGGCCTGGCTGGAGGTGACCACGCCGGGCCGGGACGGGACCTACCTGCCGACGCCCCGGTGGACCGCGCTCGCCCGGTAGACCACCCGGCGGGCCCGCTGCACGTCGCCGAGCGGGCGGTGCCCGGCCGGCGCGTGCCAGGGCGTGAAGGACATCCCGTTCACCACCGGCTCCTGGTTGGGAGTCCCGGCCGCCACCGTGAGCCGGGCCACCGTCAGGTAGGGCGAGAGCCCGGGCGGCCACGCGACCGAGGCGTCCTCGATCGGGGTGCGCTCCTCGTCGTGCCAGAACTGCACCTGCAAGTCGAAGCCGACCGGGCCCCCGGCCAGCCGGGCCTCGAGCTCCCGCCGCAGGCGGTCTCCCCCGGTGAACCGCTCGGAAAGCCGTTCGGTCTGCCGGGGCACCCACTTGAACTTGGCGGCATAGGGCCCCCACGAGACCGGCACGTTCGACCAGTAGTCCTCGAGCGCCAGGCTGCGGACGGTCTTCGACAACCCTGCCAGCACCACCCGGGCCGAGCGCAACGAATCGCAGAGGCCGAACCCGCGCAGGATCTTCCACGGCAACGTGAAGAGGTTCCTGGTCGCCCGGGTGATGACCATGAATTGCTCGGCACTGCGGGCAGGCATCACCGGCGCATTGATGGCCAGCAGGTCGAGCGTGGATCCGCCCAGCGGATCGGCCTCGAGACTCGGCCCCGGGACCCCGGTCAGCTTCACGGCCATGCCCCGCACGTCGGGACGCCCGTCCTTCTCCACCGTGTTCATCCCGTTCGAGAAACGGATCCAGGCGGGGTACTTGGCACCCGCCGTGAACGCCCCCTGGTAGGCCCAGTCCGGCAACCCGGGCAGCACCTCGAGCTCGGCCCGGAGCCCGGCGTGGGCCTTGGAGTGGAAGCCCCTGCGGACCTCGATCCCCTGCTTGGCCGCGAAGTGGTCCTGGAGGGCCCGGATCTCGCCCGCGTACCCGGCGAACCGCTCGGCCTCGTCGGGTGCGATCCGCTCGTTCCAGTCCCGGCGCGGCTCGGCCATCCCCGCCGGACCTCGCCGACCGGATCCGGCCTGGGGAGCCCGGACCAGGAACTGCTCCACGGCTTCCTCCACCCTGGGGTCGGCCGCCCCGGCCGCCGCCCTGCGCCACGCCTCGGGCGAGTCCGGTGCCGGCTGACCCGCCAGGCGCGGGAAGAACCCGGTGGCATCGAGGAGCTCGACCTGGTGCATGGCCTCGGGGTCCTGGGCCTCGGCCGCCCTGCGGTAGGCCTCCTGGGCGAGGCGCCCCGGGGGCTCGGCTGCCGGGAGCGGGCCGGGCATGAGCGAGACCAGGGTCAGGGTTGCGAGCAATCGGACGCGGCGAGAGCGGGGTCGGAGCATGGGGCGAGTCTAGCGATCCTTCCCGGGATGTCCAGGGACCGGCTACTTGATGCGGCCGTGGGTCCAGACCGGGTGCCGCTTCTCGAGGAAGGCGGCCAGCCCTTCGTTGGCATCGGCCGTGGGCACCAGCTCCTCGAGGTAGAGGGCTTCGAGCTTGGCCACGTCCTCCCGGAAGCGGTCGATCCAGGGAAGGCGGGCTGCCCGGGTCGCGATCCGGAGCGAGGAGCTGGACTGGCGCAGCACGTTCTGGACGACCCAGGGGTCGAAGCCCTCTTCCAGGAAGCCGTCGGGCCAGCACTTGTCGACCAGACCGATCGCCACCGCCTCCTTGGCATCGAGGGTCCGACCCGAGAGCACCAGGGAACTCGCCCGGGCCGTGCCGATGCGGTGCGGGAGCAGGGCGCAGGCGACCGGCGGGAAGATCCCCAGCTTGATCTCGGGCACCGCGAATTGGGCGGTGGCGTCGCAGAGCAGGAAGTCGCAGAGCGCCGCGAGTTCGAGTCCGCCCCCCAGGCAGCGGCCTCGCACCAGGGCGGCGGTCGGCAGCGAGGTGGCGACGATCCGGTCGACCAGCCGGCGGAAGGCGGCCAGCATCTTCTCGACCTCGGCCCGACGGTGCTCCTGGACGCTGGCCCCGTAGCTGAAGTGGTCGCCCTTGCCGTCGAAGACCACCAGGGCCAGCTGGTGCTCCTCGGCATGCTCCTCCAGGCGATCGCCGAGCTCCTCCATCATCGCCATGCCGAGGATGTTCCCGGGTGGGCTGGCCAGGCGCAGACGGAGCACCCGACGGTCATGCTCGAGTCGCACCTCGACGCGCTTGCCCTCGCTCATCAGGACCTCCTGGATCCCCCACGACGGCCGGTTCCCTGCACGGGTACGCCGAACCGGAGCGAGTGTACCGGGGCCGGGGCCCGGGCGGCCGGGAGGTGCGATTGACACCTCGGGGCACTCCGCTAGGCTGGACCGGTGATCGGCCCAAGGAACCCCTCCGTTACGGCGCGCCTCCTGGCCGGGTTGCTCTGTGCCGGACTCCCGTTGCCGCGCCAGGCCGCGGCCAGCGCCGACCGCGGGCTCGCCCTCCTGGCGGTGCGTCCCTTGTCCGGCCCACCCGGGGAGTGGCGGCGTCGGGAAGGTGCGGTGGCGACCGAGCCCTGGCCCGGGGACTCTCCCGAGGCCCGCCGTCTGGAGCGCCTCGCCGGCTCGGCCCCGGTGCGCGTCCTGCTCGCCGCCTGGGAGGAGGACCGCCGCCGGGCCGGTCTGCCTGCCCGCGATCCGGTGGTGATCGCGCTCGATCCCGGCCTGCCGGCCCTGGGCCCCCGGGCCCTTCCGGGACTCCCGGTGGCGATCGGGGCCGGGAGCTCCGCGAGGGGCCGCTCGGAGGGCCTGGTGCTGCTGGCGCCCCTGGCACTCCCGGAGGGCGGCCACCTCGACCCGGAAGGGTTCGAGAAGTCGGGGCTGGCGGTCGCGGTGCTGGTGCACGAGCTCTTCCATCTCTGGATGGCGGAGGCCTACGGACCGGACTACGACGTCCTGCGGGCGCTCCAGGACCCGTTCACCTCCCATGACACCGGAGTGGTCACGGAGCCCGCGACCGCCTTGATCGAGGGCCTCGCCGAAGCCGTCGAGCACTTCCTCGAGCGGCGCTTCCCCGGCCGGGTGTACGCCCCTCCCGGGCCGGGGCTGGTGCCGCAGGCAACCGGCCTGGCGCGTCGCCTCGGTCGGGACCGGATCCTCGCCACCGGCGAGAACCACTGGAGTCTTTCCGGGGATGGCCGCGTCAAGGACGGGGTGGTCGACCCCCTGGCCTCGGCCTGGTCCACCGAGGGCGTGGTGGCGACCCTGGCGAGCCGGGCCCTGGATGCCCTGGCCGGGGAGGCGGGTCCCGCCGAGGGACTGGTCGAATTGGTCCAGGTGCTCCGCATCGCCCGCCCCCGCTCGGTGGCAGGCCTGTTCCGGGCGCTGGCGGCGACCCGGCCCCACCACGCCGGGACCCTGGCCCGGATCCAGCTCGAGTTCTCGCGCTACACCAGCGTGGACCCCGAGGCCGCCGCCGGCTACCGCCACTGGTACCAGAGCCGGCTTGCCTGGCGTCGGGGCCGGATCACGGATTCCGCCTGGGACGCGGCCAGGCGACGCTGGGCCGGCGAGAAGCGCCGTCTCCTGGAGCGCACCCGCGCCGGCCTCGCCGCCGATGCCGCCTGGCCCGAGCCCTACGACCTCGAACTCCCGGACGGGACAGCGGTGGATGCCATGGCCCTGGCCCCGTCGGCGCTGGCCGAGACCCTGGCCCGGCTGGGGATCACGGAACCGAGCGGTGCGGTGGCGGCCCTGGTCGCCCATCGGGCCCGGCGCGGCCCGCTCCGGGAGGGCGACGAGCTGCCCGCCAGCCTTCCGGCCGGGGCCCGGTCACGGATCCAGGCGGCCCATCGGGCCGCGGTCGCCCGACGGGACGCCGAGCTTGCCGCGGTCGGAGCCCGCCTCCGGGCCCGGAGCCACGCCTTCGCGGGGGACGCCGATCCGCGCTTTAGCGCCTCATCCGGCTGGTGAGCTTCAGCCGGAAGATCGCCACTACTCCATGCACCTTGGCCAGGGACTCGCCGAGCCGGGCCAGGTTCTTCTGCTGCTCGGCCCCGGTCGCCTCCCGCCCGGGAGGCCAGGGGAAGGCCTTGGATTCCTCGATCAGGGCGCGGATCTCGGATTCGATCTCGTCGCGCCGCGAGTCCAGGTCGCTCCCCAGATCCAGCAGGGCGGAATCCTCCAGGCTGACGGTCCCGGGACTGGTCCCGGCCTCCACCGCCCGACCCCAGGTCTGGATCCAGCGGGTATGCCGGACCACCCGGTTGCCGACCTGGGCGATCCGCCCCAGGAGGTCGACCGAAGCGCTCGCCTTGCCGGCCTTCTCGGCCCGCCCGGGCCTCACGCCCCCGAGCCCGAGCCCGACGACGACTCCCAGGATCGCGGTCCGTCTCCCCCAGATGCCCCGGTCGGCCATGCCGGCCCGCCCTTCCTCCCTGCCAAGGGTAGCGGACCGCTCCCGCCTCCGCGCCTCCCGTCCACCCGGGACCAGGCTCGCGATCGATTCGATCCGGGTTGACGCCCGTCTCGCCCTCCCTAGACTCCTCATGGGACGTGCGGGGACGAGAGGCCCCTCCTGACCGCGACCGCCAGTGCCAGAAATCCCGCTCCGGCCGGCCCTGCCGTCGGCTCCGCGTCGATCCCCGGACCTCACCCGGCCGCTCCCTCGTCCCCCCACCAACTCGGCCGCCGCGGCCTGTTCCTGCTCGCCTGTCGCGAGAGCCTCCGGGACGGCGCCCTCGACGCCGAAGAGACCCGCATCCTCTCCCAGCTCGCCCGGCGCATCGGCCTTCCCGAGGACATGGCCAGGAAGATCGCGGCCCGGGCCGTCGCCGAGTTCCGCTCCGGTTCCCTCCCGGTGGGGCCGGGCCTGGATCCCGAGCGCCTCCTCGGCAAGGCCTGGACCTGGGCCCTGTCCGGGCCCGAGGGCACCGACCCGAGTCCCCGAGACCGGAAGCTGCTGGCTTGCCTGGCCCAGGTCCTGGGGATCGGCCCCACCCGCAGCGCACAGCTCGAGGACAGGGTGCGCTCGTTGACCCGGGGTCACGGTCCCGTCTCGGTCCTCGAGATGCCCTCGTCCCGGATCGTGGCTCCGCCCACGGTGGCCTCCGGCGACGCCGATTCCCGCGGTGCGGTCCGCCGGCGCGGACCGGCCGGATCGCCTTCGTTCGCGATGGTCCCGGTGACGACCTTTTCGCTGGGCGGGCGCAGCGCCCTGGTGGCGCTGGCCTCGCTGCTCCTCGTCTCCTGGTGGCTCGTCCTCCGCACCCTGCTCTCCCTCATGGCTTCCCGCTAGCGCGCCCGAGCGCGCGCGAGCTGCAAACCTACCGGCTCGGACTACTCTGGGGGCGAGGTAGCGCCCTGTACCCCGCCAAGGTCGACGACTCCGGGTCCGAACTCGCCCTCTCCGGGGATGCGCGACCGGTCGGCCTCATGCAAGGGACCATGGCGACGGTGGCCACCGGTTCGGCGGCAGTGTTGGCCCTGGGTGCCACCGGGCCCGTGTTCTTCCCGGAACTGGTCCGGCTGCTGGCCCGCCACGCCAGCGACCTCCTCCCGCTCCTCCTCCCGATGGCGGCGATCCTGGTCCCGGCCATGCTGGCGATCCCGGTGGCCATCGCCGGTGCGATCGTCACCCGCAAGGCCGCCGCCTCCGATCCCGAGGTGGGCCAGGCCGCGGCGGCCGGGGCCGGGCTCGGGGCGAGCGCGGTGGCGCTCTTCTCGCTGGGCTGGCTGGCGAGTTCGCTCGGCTACCTGACCGGGCTGGTCCTGCTCCTCCCCTACGCCCTCTCGGCCGCCTTCGGCGTCGGCATCGTGGGGGCCGCCGCCTTCTCCCAGATCCCGCGCCGCTCCCGCCCCGCCCTGCCCGGCCTCTACCAGGGGCTGACCGCGGCCAGCGTCGGCGGCCTGGCCCTGCTCTCGAGCTCGCTCATCTGGGTGCTGCTCGGGCGGGTGCTGCCCATCCTCTCCCCGCTGGCGCTCTACGAAGCGGTCGGCGTCACCGCCTGCGCCGCCATCCTGCTGGCGGCCCTGGCCCCGGTCACGTGGCTGACCACCCGGGCCCTCTCCTCGACCTTCCGGCAACCCCACCGCAAGGCGATCGGAGCCGGCGCCCTGCTGCCGGTGGCCATCCCGGCCCTGGCCTACGGCTGGCTGGCGGCCTTCTACGACGGAGGGATCTCGGCTCCCCTGGTGGCCACCTTCGCCGGCTTCTCGCTCGGTACCCTCCCCCATTTCCTGGCCGCGGCCGTGGGGATCGGGACCCGGACGAAGTCCGCGCCGGCCCTCCCCGGGAGCCAGGCGCAACCCTCCTCCGGCTCCGGTCCGGGAGGCGACCCTCCGGGATGAGTCCGGCTCCGGGCGGTTCGGCGCGGGAAGCGGCGCTGGCGATCTTCCACGCCGGCCTGGCCGCGGTCGACCCCGGGCCGGCGATCCGCCACCGGGTACGGCTCGGGGCCGCGGAACTGACGATCCTGCCTCCGCCCGGACGCGCGGCCGATCCTCCGGTCCGGCTGCCGCTCTCCTCCTCGACCCGGATCCGGGTCCTGGCGATTGGGAAGGCAGCCAGCCCCATGGCGGCAGCGCTCTCGGAAGTACTGGGCGATCACCTCTTCGACGGGGCCGGGATCACCACCTCTGGGCATCCCTGCCGACCGGCCAGGATCCCGCTGGCGATCGGCGGCCACCCCATCCCCGACCTCGCCACCCTGCAGGCCACCGCGGCCATGCAGGAGACGCTCGGGCCGTCGTCTCCCGACGACCTGGTGATCGTGGCCCTCTCGGGTGGAGCTTCGAGCCTCATGGAGGACCTGCCGACCGGACTGGCGCTCGCCGACCTGGCGACGACCAACGCCCTGCTGCTCGCCTCGGGCGCCCCGATCGACGAGGTGAACACGGTGCGCCGCCACCTCTCGGAGGTGAAGGGCGGACGGCTGGCGGCGCGGCTCGCCCCGGCCCGGGTCCTGCTGCTGGCGATCTCGGACGTCCCGGGAGATCGTCTGGCGGATCTGGGGTCGGGACCGGTCTCGCCGGATCCCACCCGGTTCTCCGACGCGCTCTCGGTGCTCCGGAGCCGGGACCTCCTCGACCGGGTACCGGGAGCGGTGCGGTCCCGCCTGGAATCCGGCGCCGCGGGTCGGCTGGCGGAGAATCCGGGCCCCGGGGACCCGACCTTCGCGCGGGTCACCCCGGTCGTGCTGGCCTCGAACCGGGTGGCGGTCGAAGCCGCCGCGACCGAGGCCCGACGGCAAGGGTTCGCCGTGACCCTGGATCCGGAGCCGCTCTCCGGCGAGGCTCGGGAAGCGGGTCTACGGCTGGGCCGGGAGCTCCGCAACCGGGCGGGACAGGCCCGCAGCAGCGTGCGGATCGCGGGCGGGGAGACCACCGTGACGCTCCTGGGCCCGCCCGGCAAGGGGGGCCGCAGCCAGGAACTCGCGCTGGCCGCCGCCATGGAACTCGACGGGGCGGGCGGGGTCGCCATGCTGGCGGCCGGGACCGACGGCAGGGACGGGCCCACCGACGCCGCCGGGGGCCTGGTCGACGGAGCCAGCCTGGCCCGGGGACGAGCGCTCGGCCTGGACGCGAGGCTGGCCATGACGCGTCATGACGCGTACCCCTGGCTCGCCGCAACCGGCGACCTCCTGGTCACGGGGGCCACCGGGACCAACGTGGCCGACCTGGTGGTGGCGGTGGCCTCCGGACCCGATCAGGGATTGGGCACCCAGTAGGGATCGAGGACCTTGCGGGTCGGGGCGTCCACGGCGGTGAACCCCACCAGGGGGAAGTCCTTCTGCCCGGAGGAATCGGTGGCGACCAGCATCACCTGGTAGCCGAGGATCGGGTAGCCGGCCGCGGCGGCCGCGGTCTCGGGGCGGACCACCAGCGACTTCAGCTTCACCGCATGCAGGGTGGTCCCGTTGCGCCGCACCAGGGAGGTTCCCGGGTCCGGGCCCGGGACCAGGTCGTAGGTCACCGTCTCGGTGGCGCCGCCGGTCCCCCGGATCGTGAGCGAGAGGGGCGGACCGCCCGAGCCCAGCCCCGCAGCGTCGGAGGCCACCACCCGGCGGAGGTCGGAGTGGATCCGCTCCATCAGGAGTTCGGCCCCGGTGGCGGCCTCCAGGTGGGCCTGCGAGGTGAGCATCAGGCTCGACCCCCGGAACAGGATGTCGGCGATCACCCCGAAGAGCAGGCTGCCGATGGCCAGGGCCACCATGACCTCGACCAGGGTGAGGCCGCGGCGCGTCATGGATTGCCCCAGGTCGGGCTGGTGAGCGTGACCATCTCGATCTTGCGCGCCTGGCCCGACTCGTCCCAGCTCACCACGACCCGGATCCGCTCGCCCGGTCCGTCTGCCTCGGCGGTCACGTTCACCTGGTACTGGGCCCGGATCGCGGCCCACCCCTCGGGGGCGTCGTCCGGGTTCAACACCGGATCCGAGCCGGCGCCCGCCGCCGCACCCGAGGCGGTCCCCGCCTGCTCGAGTCGGTACCGCTCCAGGGCCGAGCTGGCCAGGGCCCCGGCGAAGACCCGGGCCCGGTCCTCCCGGGCCCGCCGCGACCCCGAGAGCACCGAGTCGATCAGCGGGATCAAGGCCAGCGCCAGGAACAGGGTGGCGATGGCCACCTCGACGAAGGAGGCTCCCGAGCGGCGGGGACGGATCAAGAATCCCCCCGGTCGATGGTCACCTGGGCCGGGTACTCGCTGATCGAGACCGTGACCGCCGCGCCGTCGAAGGCGTCATGGGTGATGGTGAAGGCGTCGAGCTGGTTGCTGCCGTCGTTGAAGAGGCCGTCGGTGGCCACCAACCCCGTGACGCTCCCGCCCCCGAATCGCACCGGGTTCTCGGGGGAGAAGAGCGCGGCCCGCACCGAGCCGCCGACCTGCAGGGTCCGGGCCGCGATGTTCTTGGCGCCGGCTCCGTTCCCCGAGACCGAGAACGAGACCCCGTCCCCGGCGGCGACGAAGGTGGCGTCCCCCGCCATCGACACGTCCAGACCGCCGCCCGCCTCGAAGCTGTAGACCGCCTGGGCCCTGCCGCCCTTCTCGGCGATGTAGTCGATCCCCTCGGCGATCGAAGGGAAGCGGTAGGCCGCCATCCGGTCCCAGTAGGCCCTCCCGATGGGGGTCTCGTCGGGGGCCGAACCGAAGGAGATCTTCGACTCCAGGCGCTGGAGCTCCTCCTGCCACTTGCGCAGGTAGGTCACCCCGTTCCAGTCCTCCAGGAACTTCTCCCACTCCTGCACGAAACGCTCGATGGCGGCCAGGATCGGGGCGTAGGCCGCCAGGGCCAGCTGGTACCACTTCTCGTTGTCATAGCTCCGCCAGTTGCCGAGGTCGGTGAGCGGATCGGCCGGGAAGGGGCTGGGCTTGTTGGGCGGGTGGAGGAGCAACTCGTCGGAGGTGATGGTGCCGTGGCTCCCCTTCACGTGGGCCGGCTGGTTGGCGAGCGCCCCGCCGGTGATCCCGTCCTCGCGGAACTTCGGCCAGTTGCCGGCCGCGGGGTCGCCGTCGGCGGCCCTCTGCTTGAGGACCGGGGAGGCGACCGCGGCGGTGAGCGGGCCGGTGTCGGCGTTCATGATCGTCTGGAGGCGGGCCAGGGCTCCCGGGGTATCCCCCGCCTCGGGCCAGACCAGGGCGATTCGGGAGTTCAACTCGTCTTCGACCACCTTGCGCAGGATGGTGCCGGCTGCCGGCACCCCGGGATGCCCGTTGATCCAACCGTCACGGTCGGGACCAGCCCAGGCGCACTTCCACCGGACATCCCCGACCTGCTGGGCGTAGATGTTGATGTCGATGAGCTTCAAGGTACCTAGGGCGTCGCAGACACCCCCCCAGCCTCCGTTCGGGTCCAGTTCCGTGTCCGGTGTGAAGTTGTGGAACCAGGGGTTCGAGCTTCCGATGGCCGAGAGGTTCGTAGGCCAGTTCCAGGTGTAGTCCAGCAGGGTGTGGACGTCCCCGGCGAAGCCCGAGTGGTGGGTCAGGCGATCGACCAGGTCCTGGACCAGGGCCTGGAGGCGCCGCTCGGCATCGACCCGAGCAGCCTCCCAACGATCCTGGACCGCTTCCTTGTACCAGCGCTCCACGTCCGGCAGCTTGTCGAGCTTCCGGGCATAGAGCATCTTGTCGGCGAACTCCGCCGGAGGCCCCTGCTGCACCGCCTTGTACTCGTAGGCATGGCGGGCGGTCCGGTAGGCGCTGGTCCCCAGGACCCGGGCCACCCGGCGCGGAACCGAAACCTTGGCCACCAGGGCGACCGTGCCGTAGAAGCCGCGACCGTCGCCGTGGAAGTCGTTGGCGGCCTCGACCACGACCTCGACGTCGGCGACCGTCACCCCGGGGGGAGCCGCGGCCTGCGTCCGGGCCGTGGCGATGCTCGTCCCTCCGCCCCCCATGAACAGCCCGAGAAAGGCGTCGTTCCGCCCCGTCTGGAGCAGGTAGTAGGCCTCGTTCACCGCCGCGTCGGCCAGGTACTCCGCCTGGCGCCCGGCCAGGGTGGCATCGGTGATGCTCACCGCGCCCGAGAGGAAGCCCTGCCCGAGCAGCATGATGGACAGCACGACCACGCCGATGATGGAGATCCCCAGCAGGGCCCCGGCGCCGAGCCGAGGGGAGCGCCGGGAACGGCGAAACGACGTCCGCACCGGCCTCACCGTCCCGGAGCCGGCGGGAGGTCGGCCGGGATTCCGGCGGGATCCGGGCTCACGACCATCGGGTCGTCACCCTCGGGAAAGGGCCAACGGGTGCCCTTGCTGGCGTCGTAGACGCTCTGGATCCGCTGCATTTCAGCTTCGTCGGGTGCCGGCGGCGTGCCCTGCTTGAGTTGCTGCACGAGCTGGGGAGCCATGGCGTTGATCCCGGCCCGGAGGTCGCCCCAGTTGCGGACGTCCCCGCCCGCCACCGAGCGAACGTGGTTGTACATCGCGTCCGCCGCCGGCTGGACCATCTGCTGGCACCCGACGAGCGCGGCCAGACCGAGCAGGACCGCGGCCAAGGCCGGACCGCGACCCAGGCGATGCGGTCTCCGGGACCCGGGGGCCCGCCGACCCTCGGAAGACGCGGCCATCCGACCTTCCCCTCGTCCTCTAGGAACATCATGGCACGCCCGGGGATAGAAGACCGTCGTCTTTGGCCCTGGACCCCGGGATGCGACACTTCGGGGGCCGATGCAGAAGCAGATCAAGCTCCTCCGGGCACTCCCGGGCCTGGTGCCGTACGCGGCGCGCTTTCTGGCCCAGCAGCTCATGCTCGACCGCGAGGTCGAGATGCGCCTGCTGCCCGAGACCGCCGACGAGGCCGGCCGGGAGAGGTTCCTGACCGAGCTGAAGGAACTCCTGGTCCTGGACCACCCGGCCTTCCTGCCGGTCATGGAGAACGGGATCACCCGGGGACGTCCCTTCTTCGTGGTCCCGAGCCGGGACGACCCGACCTTGGCAACCCTGGGAGCGGATCCGGGGTTCGACCTCGAGGCCAGGGTCCGGGCGGTGCGGTCGCTGGCCCAGGCCATGGCCGCGGCCCATGCCGCGGGCCTCTTCCTGGGCCCGGTGGCGCCGCAACTGGTGGCCTGGAACCGGTCCCGCTCCCAGGTCCAGTTCGTGCACCACCGCAGCGACGGTGCCTTCGACCCCGCCATGCTCGAGAGCACGCCGGCCGACGTGCGGCCGCCGGCGCCGCCCTCCGCTCGCGCCGATGTCTTCCACTGGGCAAACCTCGCCTACTGGCTGCTGACCTCCGGGCGCAGGCCCTGGGCGGGACGGTCCCAGCCGCTCCCGATCCGGGTCCCGGTCCCCAACCTGGGGCGCGACCTGGCCCATGGGATCGAGGCCTGCCTGGCCGAGGACCCTGAGCTCCGGCCCGAGCACATGGGAGAGGTGGAGGCGCTCCTCGAAGCCGCCGCCGAGAACGTGGTCCCCGACGAGGAGATCCCGCTCGAGGCTTCGGGCACCATCCCCGTCGAACGCATGGGCGCCAACCTGCGCCGCCTCCGGGAAGCCGGCAAGGTGGCAGCGGCTCCCGTGACCCGGGCCATCCCGGTCCCGGTGCTCGAGGAGCGGGACATCGTCGAGGGCCCGATCCCGCGTGCGGCCTCGGTCCCGCGCCCGGTGGCGGGGCTGGCGCTCGGCGTGGTCGGCCTGCTGGTCCTGGCGGGCCTGGCCCGGGTCCCGGGGGCGATCTCGGCCGCGCTCCGGCGTGCCGGAAACACTCGGCCGGCGGCGACGGGATCCCCGAAGGCGCCCCCTCCCCTCGGGGGCACGGACCTCTATCTGCGCTTCCTGGCAGGGCGCGAACAGGTGACGCCTACGTCGTTTCGCGGCACATGGCGGGTGGTGCGGGGCCTGGAGACCCAGAAGGCCCTTCCCGAGCGGCTCCGCGACGGGAAGCGCCTGCTCGCCATGCTGGAGCAGTTCGGCACCGCGCCGGAGGTCGCCTGCCGGGCTCTGGAGGAGTACCTGGCGGAGCTCCGGGAGGCGCTGCGCGAGGAGCGGGATCGGGCCATGGCCGAGGGGACCCGGTAGGCCCGCGGCCCAGGGACGATCAGAACTTCAGGCCGACCTCGAAGTAGAGGCCGTCGTTCTCGAGGTCCACCGAGCCCGAGGTGGCCTTGCCCTCGTCGAAGTCGGCATCGAGCTCGAACTTCCGCCAGCCGAGGGCCGCGTGGAAGCCTCCCGGGATCCGGTAGGCCACGCCCAGGTTCAGGTCGGTCACCGAGGCATCCACGTCGGAGATGGCGAGCTTGAAGAACTTTGCCGAGGCGAAGCCCTGGATCCCGCTCTTGGGGCCGAACCGGGCGGCCAGGCCGAGCATCGGCAGCGGGATCGAGCCGTCCACGTTGCCCTGGGCCGGGGGTCCCGTCAGGCTGCGGGCATCGACGTCCATGTCGAGGAACTTCAGGCCGAACAGGGCGTGCACGTTGGCGTTGCCCATGGCCGAGCCCAGGGTGAAGCGCCGGAACAGGTCGACCATGGCGATGTCCTGCGAGACCTGGAAGGTCGAGCCGGCCGTGTAGGTCGCGCCGTCGAAGGTGAAGGTGCTCTGGACGGTGCCGGTCGACTCGTTCTCCATCGAGACGAACCCGAACTCCCAGCGCCCGAAGTTGCCCGCGACCCCGAACGAGGAGTCCGAGTCGCCCGTCAGCGAGCCTGAGCCGGCGGTGCCGCCGGTGGTCCCTCCGATCGACCCGGAGAGTTCCTGGGACCAGACGAAGGCCGCCGCCCCCCGCTCCGAATTGGCGACCGCGAACTGGGCCGACGCTGACGGTACCGAGGTCGAGAGAGCGAAGAGCAGGCCGAGGATGCAGCGGAATCGCATGGTCATGCCATCGGCCGGAAGGAGGCACCGGTCGAAGGGGACCGCTGCGACCTAATACTGCTGGCGGTGGGGGATGACGCCCCGGATCCCGCCGGCCGGGTTGGCAATGTCGCCCGAGTAGCGCGGGATCAGGTGGATGTGGGCATGCATCACCGTCTGCCCGGCCGCCTCCCCGATGTTCACCCCGAGGTTGTAGCCGTCCGGGGCGAAGCGGTGATCGACCAGCTCGCGGGCCCGGTCCACCAGGTCCCAGAGGGCGGCCTTCTCCTCGCCCGTGGTCTCGAAGTAGGTGGCCACGTGGCGCCTCGGGATGATCAGCAGGTGGCCCCGGTTGACCGGGAAGCGATCCTCGAGCACGAAACCGAGGTCGTTCTCGAGCACCGGCTCAGGAGCGGCACAGAAGGGGCACATGCGGCCGAGGCTAACCCGCGGCCGAGGCCTCTTTCCAGCCCGAAGAGCGCTTCCCCACCTTCCGGCCCGGGGTAACCCGGGCCGCCTCCTCCCGGGCATGGGCCACCGCTTCCGGCTCCAGGGCCTCCAGCCCGGCGAGCAGCTCCCCGGTCCGGGTCTCGGCCTCCCGCACTTCGCTCTCCAGGCGGCGGAAGCCCTGGGGCACCACCCGGTCGAAGACCTCCAGCCAGAAGTCCCGGGCCAGCTCCGCCACCCGGGCCCGCCGGGCCTCGATCTCGTCGTCCCCGGAGGCCACCAGCGTCTTGGCGTGCCGGTACTCGGCGGCCAGCACCAGGCCGTAGAGCAGCACCAGGCAAGCCGCCCCGTAGAGCAGGTAGCCGGGCGCGGTGAGCTCGAGCAGGACCTCGGGTACCACCGGCATGACCGAGACCGGCGAGAAGCTCCGCCCGGCCAGCACCCAGGCCTTGGCGATCGGTCGGGCCAGCGCGAACCAGAGCAGCGGAGCCAGCACCGCCAGGCGATACACGACCCCGGGTGCGACCACCCGGGCCGCAACCCGTTCCTCCCGCCGTCGGGCCCCGTCCTCGAGCACCGTCCCGAGCAGGCGGGTGGCGGCGTCCTCGTCCCAGAGCCCGGTCTCGGGAACCCCCTTGTAGAGCCTCCCCAGGGCGCTTCGGTCCAAGGCGAAGCGGTCCTCCACCGCCCCCACCACCGCCACCAACGCCTCCCGCGCCTCGACTGCGTCGGACCCGGGCAGCGCCGGCCGGGCGCCCACCAGGCGGGGCAGGCGCGAGAACAGCCCGTCGGCCAGGTCGCCGGCCACGAACAGCGGTACCGCCAGGAGGCGCACGAAGGGCAGCCCGTCCACCCGGCGGGCGAAGACCCGGCGGACCAGGCGGCTCTCGGCCCGGTCGGACTCGGCGCTCCCCTCGAGGGTCCGTTCCAGGAAGCGGTGGAAGCCGTCGACCAGGGCCGGCGGCACCAGTTCCCGCACCGGGTCCCCGCTGCCCCCCTCCTTCTGCAAGCGCTCCACCACCGCGGCCGAGCGTCCCAGGATGGCATTCAGGTGGCGGCGCCCCGCCTCCAGGTCGAGCTCGCCGCGCAGCGCCAGGACCCAGGCGGCCAGGCGGTGCACCCAGTTGCGGAGCTTGGCCCGCCCGAGCTCCGAGGTGGACTTGTCGGAGAGCAGGTCCTTGGCCAGCCGACCCAGGTCGAAGCCGCCCTTCTCCCGGAGGGCCGCGGGCCGGGCATCGGTGGGATAGACCCGCTCGGTGGGGAGATCCAGCCGGCGCAGCACCTCGGCCAGATGGTCGGAGGCGGCGGCCCGGGCCTCGCCCTCCGAGCCGCCGAAGTCGGCGACCCACTGGTCGAACTTGTTCATCACGAAGTAGAGATCCCGGTCGTCGCGCCGGAATCTCCCCAGGCGTTCCAGGAACGACTCGTCGAACGAGCTCTCGGCGGTCCTCACCACCAGCAGGCCGAGGATCCGGTCCTCGATCCGGAGCACGGTCTCGAAGTGCTCGGAGAACCGGCTCTCGATGTCGGGCAGGTCGACGAAGGCGATCCGCGAGAACTGCGCAGCCCGCCCCGCCGACGGCGCCAGGTCGGTCTCCACCCCGGCCCTGGCGAACGAGGTGCGCACCTTCTCGACCAGCTCGGGCGCGGCATACAGCCGGGGCCGGCGGGTCCCCTCCCCGAGTTCCCGGTCCTCCTCGGCCCGGTGTTCGACCCCGAGCAGGGCTGCGACCAGGCTCGACTTGCCGACGTTCTTGGCGCCCAGCACCCCGTAGAGGTAGTAGTCGGGAGTCTCGGGTTCCCCGGGTGGCGGCGGCACGTCCAGGCCGCGCACCCAACCGAGGCCGGCCACCAGGTGGGCGGCCCGTTCCTCCAGCCCGGGCAGGGCCTCGAGCGCCCGGGCCACCGCGTCCTCGTCCCCGGGGCAGCTCATCCTGCCTTCCTCTCCGCCACGACCCGCAACCGGTCGAGCCAGGCCGCCAAGGCCCGTCGGTCCTCGGCCGGGAGCGCGGCCAGGCGACCCAGGTGGGAGCGCCCTCCCATGAAGTGGGCCCCCAGTCCGCTGGCGAGCTGGTCCCAGGACCGCTCCAGGCCCTGCCGGGACCGCTCCAGGAACTCCCGGTGCCGGTGCAGCAGGGGCGCCACCTCGGGGCCCACGGTGCGGGCCAGGATATAGCTCCCCCCGACCATCGCCAGGGTTCCCACCGGGGGCATCACCACGTCGAAGAAGAGCAGACCGAAGGCCCCGGCGGCCAGCGCGCTCTCCAACCGGCTCCCCGGTCCCAGCAGGCGCCGGCGCTGGTCCCGCAGGTATTCGACGGTCTGGTCCCGGAACTCGGAGAACCCATGCTCCATGGCGGCCACCGCGTCCTCGAAGATCAGACCCACCAGATCGTGGCCACAGGCGGGATCCACGAAGAGCGACGCCTCTTCCTCGACCAGCCGGCCGTAGCCGTGGGCCAGCCCGCTCGCCACGTTCCGGAAGTGGTCGCGCATGCGCTCCACGTACCGGGACGGGGGGACCTCGGACAGCCCGGAGACGACCTCCTCGAACTGGGCCAGGCGGCCCTCGACCGAGAAGGTGCGTTCGAAGGCCACCCGGAACCCTTCCCCCCGCCGCAGCCGACGGAACAGCTCGAAGGGCGAGCCCACCAGGCCCCGGAGGTCCGCCATGGCGGCCGCCAGTCGATCCCCGGTCCCGTCGATGGTCGCCATCGGATCCAGGGCCAGCCGCTCGCGGGCCGCGTCCAGTTCGCGGCGGAAGGCTGCCCGCGCCGCCTCGATGCGTCCCGCACGCGCCTCGTGGCGAGCCAGCGCCCGGGCCGAGAGGTCGAGGACCACCTCGCCCAGCGATCGCCGCCGGACCTCGAGCAGGGGACCGTCACCCTTGGAGTCGAGCACCAGCTCCCGGAGGCGGGACCGGTCGTCGCGCGCCGGGGAGGGATCGCCGGTGTCGGGCACGAAGAACGGTCCCTCGGCACCCATGTCGCGGGCCCTGGCCTCGAGGTCGGCGAGGTCCCGGGGAGCGATCGGGCCCCTGAGGCCCCGCCGGTTGAAGACCAGGACGCGACGGGTGCCGAGCGCCGAGAGCAGCTCCAGCGAGCGGTCGAGGACGCTGCGGTCGTAGCTCTCGAGCGAGAAGACCACCAGCGCCAGGTCCAGCCAGGGGAGGAGGGTGGCGGTCAGCACGCCTTCCTCCCGGGCCGCGTAGGTGTTCAGGTCGGGCAGGTCGAGCAGCACCCGCTCGGTCCCTGCCAGGCCCTCGGCCCGCACCGCCAGGGCGCGGTCGAGCTCGCCCCGCACCGGAGCCGTCCCGCCCGCCTCGGCCATCGGGAGCGGGGAGAGGAGACCCGAGAGGTCGACCCCGGGCGCCGCCGCCGCCACCGGTCCCCGGGTGGTGTGGGGGAGGATCTTGGCGAGGCTGGCGGGGCGCCCCACCAGCTGATTGAACAGCGTGCTCTTGCCCGAGCCCCCGGCTCCCACCAGACCGACCAGACGGGGCGAGGCGGGACGCCGCAGGCGCGAATCGAGAGCCCGGGTGGCGTGGACCGCGAAGCCCTGGAGCGGCTCGCCCCCGGGGAGCCACCCGTCCCGGCCCGACGGGAAGACCGAGAACAGGAGCTCGGAGCGCGCCGCCAGGTGGAAGGCGCACTCCTCCGGCTCGGCGGTCTCGGCCCGGATCGCCTCGGCGGGGGCGGGGCCGAACAGGCGCGTCAGGCGCATCCCGATCCGCGACAGGAGACCGCTCCCGGCTCCCGGTTCCCTCGAGGCGTCGTCCACGACCGGAGCGTGGCACGGGGTTCCCCCCGCGCCAAGGTCCGCGACCACCCGGACGATCCGGCCCGGGAGCGGCTCCCAGGTGTACTCTCCGGCCCGTGCCGACGACGAACCCCTTGCTGCGCCGCTCCCGCGACCGCGCCACCCGAAGCGTTCCCAGGGTCCTCTCCCTCTCCCTCCTCCTCGTCCTGGCCTGCGCCCCCCTCGGAGCCGAGGCCGCTCCCAAGGCGTCCGCCGCCGCAGTCCCCTCCGGCCTCCGCCGGGTGGTGGTGCTCCACACCAACGACGTCCACGGCCAGCTCTTCCCTACCGAGCCTCCCGAGGACCTGGGAGGCGCCGCCCGCCGGGCCACCCTGGTGGCCCGGGAACGGGCCCGGGCCGAGGCCGAGGGTCGCGGCTTCCTGCTGGTCGACGCCGGCGACATCAATACCGGGACCCGGGAGTCCGACGAGGCCAGGGGCCTCCTCGATGCCAAGGTGATGAAGGCCCTCGGCTACCACGCGGCCGCGCTCGGCAATCACGAGTTCGACCTGCTCCCCGACCAGCAGCGGGCCTTCCGGGACGCCCTCGGGTTCCCCCTGCTCTCGGCCAACGTGAGGAAGCCCGGCGGCGACCGCCTGCTCCCGGCCTGGACCCTGGTGGAGACCGGAGGGGTGCGGGTGGCCCTGGTCGGCCTGACCACCGCCGACACGCCCCAGACCAGCACCTTCGGCCGCGACTACCCCGTGCACTTCGCCTCGGCCGGCGACGAGTTCGAGCGGTCGCTGGCCGAGATCGGCAAGCGGGCCGATGCGGTGGTCGTCCTCTCCCACCTCGGGGAAGTGGAAGACGGGGAACTCCACGCCCGCTTCAAGGGCCGGTTCGCCGCCTGGCTCGGGGGCCATACCCACACCCCGAGGATCACCCCGGTACCGGGCCGGGCGATCTACATGCGCACCGGGTCCAAGGGCCGCTGGATCGGACGGCTCGAGCTCTGGTTCGACGGCAAGTCGGCGTGGGCGGTCCAACCCTCGCTGATCGCCCTCGACGCCTCGGTTCCCGAGGATCCGGCCATGGCCGCCCTCCTTCCCTCCCGGCAGGCAGGTCGCCAGGTGGCGGTGGCCGACTCGGCCATCGAGAAGGCCGGGCCCCAGGGCCCCTTCGCCTCCACCGCCCTCGGCAACTTCGCCTCCGACGCGCTGCGCGACCAGGGCGGGACCGACATCGCGATCGTGAACCGGGGAGGTCTCCGTCGGGCCCTGCCGGCCGGACCGGTGACCGAGAACCACCTCTACGAGATCTGCCCCTTCAAGAACCGCCTCTACGTCTACAGCCTGGATGCCGCCGAGCTGACCGCCCTGTTCGAGGATGTGGCCCGGATCGGTCCCGGCGAGCCCGGCTTCGTCGATGTCTCCGGGATCGAGGTCCGGCTCGCCGGTCGCCGGGTCGAGAGCCTCCGGATCGCCGGCAAGCCCCTCGTCCCGGGCCGGCGCTACACCCTGGCGGTCTCGGATTTCCTGGCCCGCGGCGGCGACGGCTTCCAGGCCTTCGCCCGCTTCCCGGCCCCCAGGGTCATCGATGTCCCCCCGGCCGAGATGCTGATCGCCTACGCCGCTTCCCGGCGGGAGCTGCGGCCCGACTACACCCCGAGGATCGTGGCCAAGGAAGACGCTTCCGCTCCCTGACCCGATCTGCAGCTCGGCCGCAGGGGCCTCGAACCACCTCTACTGGCCGGGGCGGAAGCGGCGCTGGCGGCGGGTCAGGCTCTCGATCCGGGTAAGCAGGTCCTCCGCCCGGTCGCTCGTCTCGCGGGCCTCCCGGGCCTTGGCCAGGCGGCGCATCGGCTCGCCGTCACCGTTCAGGGTGGCCGCCGGGACCACCCGCTGCAGCAGCTCGAAGAGCCGCTCGTCCTCGTCCAGGGCCGACCGACGATCCGGGAAGAGCTCCGGCCGGGAGAAGGCCATCCCGTTGACCAGGCCGCGCTCGCTCGCCTCCAGGCGGCGCACCGCGTCGACCCATTCGTCGACCAGCTCGCCCGCCCGCGTCACGAAGGGTCGCCCGTCGCGTACCGCGGCCACCTTGTCCCGCACCGGAGGCGGCAGCTTCAGGGCCAGCAGGGCGTCGAGCAGGGCCAGACTGCGGAACCACCCGGCCGGGTCCCTGGACGCGTAGGCCAGGCAGTCCTCCAGGGGCCGGACCGAGCCTGCCCCCAGCCGCTCCGCCAGGGCCTTGGCCAGCTTCGTCGCCAGCTCCGCCAGTTCCTTGCGCCGGGTCTCGAGCCCGGGCACCAGCTCCGGGTCCATCCCGGCCTCGAAGGCGAGCCCCTCGATCCCGGTCACCAGCTCGCGGTACCGGGCGACGCCGGCGGCCACCGTGCGCTCGGCCGGGTCCCCGGCACCAGCCAGGACACCGGCGCCGACGCCCGCTCCGTCCCGCCACGGCAGCGGCACGCCCTCGATGCGGCCCGGGAACGCCACGCCCAGGATCTCGGCGAGCGTGGCTCCCAGGTCGACGGTGCGCCCCCGGGCCAGGCGCCGCACCGGGACGCCGGGACCTCCGAGCAGCAGCGGCACCAGCATGTGTTCCTTGCGCAGCCCCCCGTGGAGGCCGACCTGTCCCTCGGTCCAGGGCTCCCAGCCGGGTGCGGCCGAGACCGCCAGGTCGGGAGCCCGGGGCGACTCCAGGAAGCTCGCCACCTGGTACAGGGCATCCGGGAAGTCGCTGGCCGCAGTGGCCCGGAACCACTCGTTGGCCGGCGCCGGCTTGCCCCCGACCAGGGCGGCCGCGGCCGGCAGCTCGGCATAGCCCAGGGGATCGCGCCCCGACACCACCCGATACGCCAACGTTCCTTCACCGGAGCGATCGAGTTCGGCCGCGCCCCGCGCGGAGGCGATCCGGTAGGCCCCCGGTCCCCGCCGCGACAGCACCAGCTCGGTGGCAGGAGCGGCCAGGAGCGCGGCCTCGAGGTCCACCGTGCCCGCCTTGCGGGACCCGAAGGCCCGGGCCTGGTCGGCGGTGACCCGCTCGCCGGGATCCCTGCCCTCGGGGTTCAGGTAGAAGAACACCGCGGCGTTGCCGTTCACCTCGACGTGCACGTCGAAGTCGTCCCGCCGCCAGGCGGCCCGGGCATTGTGGATCCCCGGCTCCCGCTCGATGCAGTCCCGCACCGCCAGGCCCTTGGCCGCCAGATGCCCGGCCAGGCTCATCCGCTCCCGGACCTCGGTCTGTCCGTGGTCGGCCGAGATCGCCAGCCAGGTCGACTCGTAGAGCCCCTGGTGCTTCAAGCGCTCGACCATCTCGCCCATGTACCCGTCGATCGCCACCAGGCTCTTGTCGTAGTCCTCGTGACGATCCCCGTGGGAATGCCCCACCGAGTCCGGTGCGTGGAACGAGAGGAACATGAACCGCGGCACCGCGCCCGATCCCAGGGTCTCGTCCATGAAGGCGTCGAACAGACGCCGGTCCATCTCCAGGTACTGACCCCGGAGCTTGGGCATCGCCATGTCGAGCATCGGCATCGAGGTCCGCTCGGCCCCCCGATCGACGAACCCGAACACGCTCGCCGACTCGCGACCGGGCAGGAGCTCGTAGAGGGTCTTCGCCGCCGGGTCGAGGGCCTCGTTGATGGCCCCGAACTGGCGCCCCGCGTAGACCCAGCTCTTGCCGCTCTGACGGTCGTACCAGCGCAGTCCCGTGATCCCCGAACTCGCCGGCAGGAGTCCGGTCACGAAGGGCGCATAGGTGGGGCCGGTGGTGCTCGGGAACACCGTGGTGGCGTGGTCCACCCTGAGCCCGCGCCGCACCACATGGCGATCGATATGGGGAAGGCGGCCAGCATCGAGCAGGGCATGGAAGCGGTCTGCCCGGGTCCCGTCCAGCACCCAGAGGATGGCGCGGCGAGGGTTCGCCATGACCGGAGAGACACCCCATGCCGCGAGCAGCACGCCGGCGGCCAGCAGACCTCGCATCAGGTTCCGCACCGCGAAACAGTACCCGACCCGACCCCCAAGTCAATCCTGTCCGGGTGTCCCCCGGAGGGCCGTTCGGACGCTCCTGGAGCCGATCCATGCCCCCGGGGACCGGCTCACGCCCGCTCAGCGTCGACGGCCGCGCAGCTCCCGGGCCCTGGCCGCCACCGCCTGGGCCTCGTCGAAGCGCCGGACCTCGCGCAGCACCTGGGCGTGGTCCTCCAGGCTCCCGGCCAGCTCCGGGTGATCGCTGCCCAGGCAGCGTTCGAGCACCTCGACGGCCTTGCGCTGGCAGGCCTCGGAGCGGGCGAAGTCGCCCCGACCGAAGTAGAAGTCGGCGAGCTCATGGAGGCTCTTGGCGAGCGAGGGATGGGTCTGGCCGTGGATCCTCTCCCACTCGGCCACCACCTCCTGGTGCAGCGCCTCGGCCTCCAGGTGGCGTCCCGAACGGGCCAGCACCCGGGCCAAGCCGGCCAGGCAGCCGGCCACGAACCTCCGGGTGTCGTTGCGGCTCCCCTGCCAGAGCGAGAGCGCCTGGTAGTAGAGACCCTCGGCGCTCGCCAGCTCCCCCTGGTCGAGGTAGATCTCGGCGAGCTGGAACACGATCCCCGCCAGCTCGTCGTCGCGATCCGGCACGTCGCCCGGGAGTCCCGACGCGCACTCGCGGAGGATCCGCTGGGCCTCGTCCCGTCGACCCTGGCGCCGGAGCAGCCCGCCCAGGGCGGCCCGATCCCGGAACGCCGCCACGGCCCTCCGGCCCTCCCGGACCTCGCCCTCGGCCGGGAGCGCACCGCGCAGCAGGTCCTCGGCCTCGTTCCCCCGGCCCACGGCATCCAGGACCGCGGCCAGACCGCCGCGCACCAGGGCGGTCTCCGGGTGGTCGGCACCCAGGACCTTCTGGTGGAGGTCGAGGGAACGACGGTAGGCGGCCTCGGCCTGGTCGAGCCGCCCGTGCTCGATGGCGGCCAGGGCGATCAGACCCAGGGTCTCGCCCATGGGCTCGAGCTCACCGCCCAGGCGGCGGGCCCGGGAGAGGGCGGCGTCGAGGTGCTCCAGCGCCTCCCCGTAGCGGGCCCCGCGATAGGCGTCGAGCCCGGCCATGAAGCGGCTCTGCCAGCTCCTCCACGCCCAGGCACGCTTGACCAGGACGGTCCCGGCGACTACCAGGACCGAGACCAGGACCAGGGAGAGGAACGGCATGCGCGGAGTCTCCGGTCCCCCCACGCGAAGTCTAGCGGGGATCCCCCCGGTCCTCAATTCGCTGCGGAGCCGGACCCGGCCAGGCTCCCGACCGGCTCACTCGGAGGAAGGTCCCGGCTCCGGAGGAGCGGCGGCTCCGCCCAGGTTCCGGATCTTCTCGGCCAGGGACGCCGCCTCGTCGCTGCGCCCTTCGTCCCGGGCCGCCTTCCCGAGCGCCTCCAGGCACGCCCGGGCGCCCGGGTGCAGGGGCCCGTCGCAGGCTTCCCAGGAGGAGAGCGCCCGGCGGTGCATGGCCAGGCTGGCCTCGGCCTCGCCCGTCTCGTTCAGGCAGACGCCGAGGTTGGTGAGCACCGCCGCCACCCAGGGATGGGCCTCGCCCAGGCGCGAGCGGTAGAGCTCCAGGCAGCGGTGGTAGAGGGAGATCGCCTCCCGCCGGTCCTCGCGGGCCCGCCGCAGACGCGCCAGGTGCGAGAGCGAGGCGGCCAGCTCGTAGGCACCCTCGTCGACCACGCCTTCCCGGATCTCCACGGCCTCCCGCACGCAGACCTCGGCGGCCGCGGTCTGGCCCCGGGCCCGGAGCAGGTCGGCGAGCAGCATGAGGGTGGTGGCCACCAGCGGGTGGCGGACCCCCAGGATCCGACGCCGCTCGGTGGCGGCCGCCCGGAGTTCGCTCTCGGCCTCCTCCAGGCGCCCGAGCGGTCTGAGCGCCGAGGCCCGGTTCACCCGGCTCGCCGCCACCCTCCGATCGTCGGGCCCGTTGCCCAGGGCGAGTTCCAGGGCCTCCCGGAACCTCGTCTCCGCCTCGTCCATGCGGCCTGCGGCGTAGGCTTCGCGGCCTTCCCGATCGAGCCGGGTCCATCGTTCCGCCGAGGACTCCCCGGCCGCGGACTCCGGTTCCTCCGTGGGACCCCGCCCCATCTCCCGGGCCAGGAGCAGCATGGCGAGCAGCATGACCAGGGTCCATGCGAGCACGATCCCACCGGCCACCGCGGCATCCGAGCCGCCCACCTGGAGGGCAGCGGGGGAAGCCAGGCCGGTGGCCACGAGGCGGACCATCACCTGCTCGGGACCCATGCGCCCCGAAGTCTACCCACCGGGTCCCTGGGCGTCCACCGGCAGTGGTCGCAGGTCCCGCACCCGGTCCAGGCCGGGACCTCCCCGAAGTACTCGAGCAGGGTACGCCTGCGGCAGTCGGGGCTCTCGGCCCAGGCCGACATGGCATCGAGCCGGATCCGGCCGGCCCGGTTCCGTTCCCTGGCGTCGACCGCCCGGTCCCGGCCTTCCCCTTCGGCGACCTCGACCGATCGTCGTGGGCGCTGGCCCAGGAGGTACTCGTGGATCCTCCGGTCCGACCAGCGGTAGAGCAGCACCGCCTCGGCGGGAGCGCCGTCCCGGCCCGCCCGACCTACCTCCTGGAGGTACGCCTCCAGACTCCCGGGCATCTGCCAGTGGACCACGGCCCGGATCCCGGGATGGTCGATGCCCATGCCGAAGGCATTGGTGGCCACCAGGATCGGGAGCTTGCCGGCCAGGAAGGCGTCCTGGATCCGGGCCCGGGCCTCCCCCGGCAGGCCTGCGTGGTAGTAGGCGGCGGGCACGCCCCGGGCCGCCAGGAACGCCGCCACCGCCTCGACCTCGCGACGGGTGGCGGCATAGACCAATGCCGGACGCCCCAGGCGCTCCAGCACTTCGAGGAGGCGCTCCTGCTTCTCCTTCCGGTCCTCGCAGGTCTCGACCGAGAGCCGGAGCCCGGGCCGGTCGAAGCCGGAGACGAAGATCCGGGGTCGCGGCAACCCGAGGCAAGCCGTGATCTCGGTCCGCACCGCGGGCGTGGCGGTGGCGGTGAGCGCGATGCAGGGAGGGTCGCCCAGCGCCCGGCGCACCTGCCCCAGCGCCAGGTAGTCCGGGCGGAAGTCATGGCCCCAGGAGACGATGCAGTGGGCCTCGTCGACGGCCATCAACCCGATCCGCACCTTCTCCAGGCGTTCCAGGAAGCCCGGGACCCCGAACCGTTCCGGGGCCACGAAGAGGAACTTGAGCGCACCCGACCGGAGCGACGCCGCCACCTCTCCCTTCGCCTCGTCGCTCATCCCCGAGACCCAGGCGGCGGCCCGGAGCCCGCGCCCCACCAGGGCATCGACCTGATCCTTGATGAGCGCCACCAGCGGACTCACGACCAGGGTCAGCCCGTCGCGCACCAGCCCCGGGAGCTGGTAGCAGAGCGACTTCCCGGCTCCCGTCGGCATCACCACCACGGCGTCCCGCCCGGCGGCCACATGGCGCACCACGGCCTCCTGGCCGGGGCGGAATCCGGCGTGGCCGAAGACCCGCTGCAGGGGTTCGAGGAGGAGAGGGCATGGAACCGGTCGCACCGGCTCGAGCGACGTCCCGACCCCGGCACGCAGGGCGCGGGTGGAACGAATTCGAAGCGCTTCCATCGGACCTTCGGACGCCGGCGTCGCAACCTAGCACCCGGGTCGCCGCTCGTCCCCTGTCACGCGCTGGCACGGGACCGAGGACGCCCGCTCTCCGTTCCCGAACTCGAAGGATCCCCCCGTAGGCCGGGCGAGGTAGCGGGTGAAGTAGGCATCCCGCGCCAGGTAGTGCAGATCGTCGGGAGTCCCGGTGGGGGCCGGAACCCCCGGAGCGAAAGGCCCGTCGACCGGTGACTCGAGCCCGAGCCGGTCGCGCTCCCTCGGCACCGGATGCGTCCAACCGGGACGCCCGGCATCGACGTGGATCAGGGGGAGCCGTGCCGTCCCGCTGGCGACGCGGGCTTCGAGCAAGGGCAGGAGGCGGCCGAGCGGAGTGTCGAGGAGCACGATCCGGTCCCCGCGGAGCGCGTCGGGATCCGTGCGGGCCGTCACCAGCAGGCGTCCGAGAGCCCTGCCCGCGCCCGAGAAAGCGCTGACCAGGAGCTGCCGCGGAACGCCTTCGATCCCGGCCCGCCGGAGGGCCTCGTCCACCAGCTTGCCTCCGTGCTGCACCTGGTTCCAGCGCCCGTCGGCACCTCGCAGGCGCGAGACCCCCTCGGGGAGGAGGAAGACCGTATCCGGGGCCGCCGCCCAGCTCTCGCTGATCAGATCCTCGAACTTCCGGGCCCTGGGGGGGAGCACGACCTGCACGTCCCCCCGGAAGTGCAGGTGGACCTGGAAGCCGGGTCCCCGGGTGCGGCCGGAGCGGAGCACCGCGACCTGGAGTCCGTGATTTGCCTCCGAGAGCCGTACCCAGCTGAGCTCCGCCTCGGGGAGGCCCGGCCAGCGGGGGGACCCGACCGCCGGCATCTCCTGGCGATTGCCAGCGTCGAGAGGGCGCGGGGCAACGGCGGGACGGACCACCGGGGCCCGGACCTCGTCCCCGCCCATTCCGAGGAGATCCTCGCCCCGCGCCCCGGTCCCGAACCAGGCGGAGGCCAGCACCAGCATCAGCAACCGTAGCGGAGCGTCCAAGTCCCACCTCGTGGCGACCACGAAGCAAACCCCGGACCAGATCTGGGCTCGGCTCCAGGAGCGGCTTCGGGCCACCTGAGGTGGGCCTCGGCCCGACCCTGACCGTGTCCGTCGGGTCAGGCTGACTGCCAGGCCCCGAGCCGGCTCAGCCGGAGATCAGCCCCGTGGGACTCGCGAACCTCTGGGGCAGGACCGCCACGGCACCGATCAGCGCCAGCACCAGGAAGGTCACCAGGTTGGCCCGCAGCGCCGCGGCCGCGACCGCCTTGCGGTCCGCGAGGGGCAACCCGGTCCGGAGCAGCAGGACCGAGGTCTCGAGGGCGGTCGTCACCGCGATGCCCAGGGCGAGGGACGCGGTCGTGCTTCCCCACTTGAGCAGCCAGTAGCTCGCCAGCCCGAGTTCCAGCTCACCGGAGAGAATCCGCTGGGAGACGAGCAGGAGCCCGAACCCCGCGATCAGCAGCATGCCCAGCAGCGCGGTCCAGCCGGCGGCGCCGATCGGGTACCGGTCATGGGTGACCTCGGCCAGGGCCCGCACCGCGATCGCCACCAGGAAGAGCTGGATCGGGAAGATCACCAGCAGGGTCACCGGCGCCAGGAGGAAGATCAGGTAGAGCAGGCCGAAGACGGACGAGAACAGGTTGGCCGCGCCCATCCTGGCGAAGGCCGAGGCCCGGCTCCAGGGTAAGGGCCGCAGGCAGAAGGCCGCCGACTTCACCACCACTGCCAGCACCAACGCCTTCGAGACCGGACCTCCCAGGGCCGCCGCGGTCGTCCCTCCCACGAAGAGCATGGTGAGCGGGGGGACCGGCGTGCAAGCCGCAGCCGGAGCGGCCCCGAGCAGGCCCAGGGCCAGCGCCAGGGCAGGACCGCTCCGGGGACCCGGGAGGGTCCCGAACCCGGAGCCATCCCCGCCGACCACCCCGGTCGGGCGATCTCCCACTGGCACCGACCGGCCTGCCACGGCGCTCCGGTACAAGGCGTCCAGCACCTCCATCAGTACCAGGCCCTGGCGGCCCGAGCAGACCGGCTCCCGGTCCTCCCGGATCGCCGCCACCAGATCGGCCTGGACGCTCGGTACCGCCAGCCGGGGCGTCCCGGAGTCGACTGCATCCCCGTCTCGTTCGTGGATCGAGAACATCCGGTCCTCCTCGCCGTCGCCCAGGACCACCCGGCGGGCCCCACGGCGCGATCCGTAGACCTCGAGCACCCGCTCCTCGGATCGGTGGTGGGTGGCCGCCCAGGAGATCGCCAGCGAGACCGAGCCGCCGCCTTCGAGGGTGAGGAACGCGAACGCGGAATCCTCGACATCGGAGTCCATGCCCGGGACGTCCTCCTCGAAGTACCGCCTGTGGACCCTGGCCTGGACCTCGAGGACCCTGGGGAAGCCCTGGACGAACAAGGCCTGGTCGACCATGTGGACTCCGAGGTCGATCAGGCTCCCGCCCCCGGCTCGGGCCCGGGTGAGGAAGCCTTCCCGCGCCGGGATGCCGCGCTGGCGGAGCCAGGTGACGCGCACGTGGTCGATCTCGCCGAGATCGCCGCGATCGAACGCCCGCCGGATGGCCACCACGCCCGGCTGCATCCGGCGATTCATGTGGACCGCCAGGCGGAGGCCGGCCTGTTCCGCCGCCGCCACCATCTCCCGGGCCTCCTCGACCTCGGCTGCCAGCGGCTTCTCGCAGAGGACGTGGCGCCCGGCCGCCAGGGCCGCCATGGTCATGGGGTAATGCTCGCGATTGGGAGTCGCCACCACCACCACATCGAGGTCGCTCCCGATCAGCCCGGCGGCGTCCTCGTAGACCCGAGGAATGCCGTAGGTCGCTGCCAAGGCTTCGGCCCGGGAGCGCCGGCGGGAGCACACCGCCACCAGGTCGACCCCGGGAAGGTCGCGGAAGGCCTTGGCGTGGACCTCACCGATCCCCACCCCGAGGATGCCGACCCGGATGCGACCGTCGCCCGCCATGCCCGGAGCGTATCCCACCCTTCCCGGATGCGGAGCCTTCCCGAATCCCGCTACCGCCAGGACCCCGAGGGCGATGGCGGGAGCGGGAGGTCGCGGCTGCTACCCTCCGTCCCGGGAGGATCTGCATGCGATCTACCGGGTTGGCGGTGCTGTCCCTGCTGGGGGGCGCGGGGCTCGTGTTCGCCACCAAGCCCATGCCGCCCCTCGAGTTCGAACTCTGGGCGGGAGGCAAGTCGACCCGGGTGGCTCCCGGCTGGCCCCTGATCCACGAGCTCCCCGGGCTGCTCGAGGCGGCCGAGCCCCTGAGGTCGACCCCGGAGCCCTACTGGGACGAGCCCCTCCAGGGGCGCTGCCTGGTGGTCAAGTTCGGGGAGGGCACCGCCTACCGGATCAAGGGCAAGCATGTGCGCGAGATCCGGGTGCCCCTGGCGGGTCCGGCCGGATTCCTGGGGGCCGCCGGCCCCGGTCGCTTCGCCGGCAAGCTCTTCGCCCTGGTGGCGACGCAGCCGGAGGCGGCGCCGGAAGCGGCCTGGCAGAGCTGGTACTCCCTGGGGAGCAGGTACCGGGAGCTGGTCGGCCACCTCGAGGAGGTGCTGGTCGGGGCAGGGTCGGACCCGGGGGGGAAGGCCAATAGCGAAGCTCCGGGCCAGACCCATCGGCAATCCGCTCGCCTTTCCCTGGGGGATGGAGAGGTGGCCCTGGGGATCACCATGGAGCGGGCCGAGATCCCGCGGGGCGAGCCGGTGCGCTTCGTGTTCTCGCTGCGCAATCCAGGCAAGGCCCCGATCCGGGTGCCCCTCCACCACATGTATGCCGACCGGGTCTTCTCCCACGGCGTCGGGTCGGGATCGAAAGCGGTCTGGAGCGACTACGACTACGGCCTGGGACCCGGCTCCTCCTGGGAGGTGGTGCTGGCGCCCGGCGAGACCTTGAAGCGGGAGGAGGTCTGGGACCAGCAGATCTTCTTCGGGCCGAGCGACTACGGGGCCCGCCCGGCGGGCCAGGTCCCGGCGGGCGAGTACCGGATGACCCTGCGCCTGAACCTCGATCAGGCCGCCCGGAGCCGGCTGCCGCCGGGGCGGGAGCCGGCGGTCTCGCTGGATTTCCGGATCCGCTGACCGAGTCGGTCGCTCGCCTTCGCTCCTATCCTCGCCCCCAACCCCACCCGGGCGCCTATTCCTCGTGGTAGACCTCGACCCCGTACCCGTCGGGGTCGGCAACCCCGAAGGTGATCCGGTCCGGGAACTCCCGGATCTCCTCGTCGCAGGCCCCGGCCGCGGTCATCTCCCGGTGCAGCGCCCGCACCGCGGCCTGGTCGGCAAGCCGGAAGCCGAAGTGGAACCAATCGGGCATCGGCGCCACCGGGTCGTCGGCGACGATCGCCAGGTCCATCCCCGCCTCGTCGGTGAGGAACAGGAAGCCGGGCTTGATGCGCCGCTTCACCCGCATCCCGAACCATCGCTCGTAGAAGGCCCGGGTGCGCTCCACGTCGCGGACGTGGAGGTGGAGATGGTTGATCTGCATCGGGGACGCTCCTCTCGGGCGGACATCTCGGGCCTCCCCCTGGGGGAAGGCTGGCCGACTCCTGGGTCCGCGTCGCGCCGGGTCGGCTGGAGGACGCGAAGGGGACCGCGGTTCGCCGAGTGTACTGCCCGCCCCGAGGAGCCGACAGCGGTCTCGTTGTCCGAATCCAGGTCTCGGAAGAGGGAGTCCACAGCGCGCGACAGGCGCGCACCTGGGCAGCGGCCCTCCGCCGCCTACTGGGGCGAACGCCTTCGCCAGCCCGCCCAGTAGGGGCGTCCTGTCTCGTCCCGGAGTTCGAGGACCTCGTCCCCCTTGGTCACGGTCCGGGCGATCAGGATCGGTCCCTCGCCTTGGCGTACCCGGGAACCCACGATGGTCACCCGGTCTCCCTTCTTCAGGGGAACCGTCTGCTTCTCGAGGTACCAGGAGGGACCCAGGTGCACGGTGATCGTCTCGCCCGTGGCGACCTCGGCCTTGCCTTCGCCCTTGCCTTCGTCACCGGCCGGGCCGGTGCGGAGGACCAGGTGTACGCCCCGGGACATCCCGTCCTCGGGCCGCATGTACTCCACCCGCTCGATCCTGCCTTCGAGGGTCTCCTGGGTCGACGGGTCGTAGATCCGCCCGTACCCGTTCCGGTCGCACCAGCCTCCGCCGCGTCCCCATCGGGGCCCTGCCGACGCCGAGGTCGGCGCGCCCGCCGACAGGAACATGGCGAGGAGCCCGATGGACATCCAGTGGTGCCGTGTCATGGGGCACCTTCCTCTCGCGATCCAGCTCTCGATGGTCGGCTCCGACCATCCTCCGGGTTCCACATACCCCTCGCCCCGAGGAGCCAGGACGGAACGTGCGGTTTGGCTCCGAATCGACGGCTCGGACCTGGGCCCGGGAGCACCCGCCACCGGCGCCTCCGTGGTACTCGCGGCCGCAGCCCTGTTCGGTCCGCGATCGCCAGGCGGAGCCTCGGAGGAGGAGCCGGCGAGCCTCATTCCACCAGGCGTGCCTTCAGGGCCTCCCGGTGTCCGGACTCGAGCCCGCCCCTCGCCAGCAGGCCCACCAGGTCCAGCCCGGCCAGACAGTCCAGCAATGCCTGGCGGGAGGAGCCACCGCGAGCCTCGAAGAAGGCGTCGATGACGGGCGTCTGGTCGGGATGCCCCCGAGCCGCGAAGAGCTGCGGCATGGCGCTCGCGCCCGCCTCGTAGTCGTCGGCGATGACCGGGGCGGGCACGCCCACCAGCGCCAATACCAGCGTGGTCACCATGCCGGTGCGGTCCCGCCCCACGCTGCAGTGCACGGCCACGCCTCCCGGAGGCGCCTCGGCGACGGCCCGCAGCACCGCCGCGCTCCGCTCCGGGAAACGCTCCAGGTGAGGTGCGTAGAAGAGCGGGGTGCCGAACTGGGGGCCCGAGCGGAAGGGCTGCCAGAAATCCTCATCGTCCCCGTCCAGGGGCAGATGCAGGGTGCGCAGCGCCCCCGGGCGCCTGGCGCGATCGTCACCCCGCTCGTCCGGATTGCGCAGGTCCACCACGGTGCGCACGCCGTGCTCCCACAGGGTCCGCCACCCTCGCTCGCTGAGCCCCTCGAGCGAATCGGCCCGCACCAGTGCGCGGGGGCGGGTCCTGCGCCCGTCGACGGTGGGCAGCCCACCCAGGTCGCGGGCGTTGAAGCAGCCCTCCAGGTGCAGGAAGCGGGGGGAGTTCACGGGCCCCATGCTACCCGCGACCACGCCCCGCGGCACGCCGGTTCGCAGCGCTCGGGAACCGGGAATCGGCGGGTCAGCGGACCTCGAAGCTCCCGGCCAGACCGGTCCCGGAGTCGGGTCCCACGTACACCTCGATGGTCCCCGGCTCGACCACCCACTCCCCGGTCTCCGTCGGGTAGGCCAGGTCCTCGTGTCCCAGCTCGAAGCGGACGACCCGGGTCTGTCCGGGTCGCAGGGTGACCCGCTGGAAGCCGCGTAGCTGCCGGAGCGGACGCACCACCCGCGCCACGGGGTCGCGCATGTAGAGCTGGACCACCTCGGTGCCGGAGCGGGCACCCACATTGGCGAGGCGCGCCGTGACCGTGACCCTCCCCCGGCGCTCCACCCGGCGGGGAGAGACCTCCAGGTCGCGGTACTCGAAACTCGTGTAGCTGCGTCCGGAACCGAAGGGATAGAGCGGCTCGTTGGGGGAATCCAGGTAGCGGGAGCGGTACTTCTCCCCGGGCCGGGCCGGATCGACCGGCCGCCCGGTGTTGCGGGAGGCCGCGAAGATCGGCACCTGGCCAAGCGAGCGCGGCATGGTGACCGGGAGCCGGCCCGAGGGAGCGGCCTTCCCGAGCAGGACATCGGCCAGTGCGGGGCCGCCCATGGTCCCGGGGAACCAGGCCATGAGGAGCGCTGCCACGTGGCGCGACTCCCATTCCAGTGCCAGGGGCCGACCGCTCATCACCACCAGGACGACCGGCTTCCCGGTGGCGACCAGCTCCCGGACCAGCTCGGACTGCACGCCGGGGAGATCGAGCCGGGTGCGGCTGGCGGCCTCGCCGGACATGTCGTAGGACTCGCCCATGACCGCCAACACCACCTCCGAGGCGGCCGCCGCGGCCAGGGCCGCGGCGAAGCCGGACCGGTCCTCCCCGTCGACCGCGCATCCCCGCGCGTGGCGGAGGATGGCACCCTCGCCCAAGGCGGTGCGCAGCGCGCCCAGCACCGACTCGGGCCGCTCGCCGTCCCCGGCCGCCGACCATGAACCGATCAGGTCCCTGCGGGAATCGGCCAGGGGCCCCACCACCGCCAGCGAGAGAGGACGCCGCGTCATCGGCAGGACCCCGCCGCGGTTCTCCAGCAGCACGAAGCTCTCCTGGGCCAGACGGCGCGCCGCCGCCAGGTGCGACGGGTGGAGGGCAGCCTGCCGCTGGCGCTCGCCGTCGCAGTAGCGGAAAGGATCCTCGAGGAGTCCCAGGCGCTCCTTGAGCAGGAGCACCCGGCGCACCGCGCCGTCGAGCCGCTCCGCCGGAACCGCACCCGCTCGTACGGCCGCCCCCAGGTGCCGCGAGAAGACCGAGCCCTGCATGTCCATGTCGACGCCGGCAGTGAAGGCCAGCCGCCCGGCTTCCGCCTCGTCGGACGCCAATCCGTGGGGGACCAGCTCGTTGATCGAGGTGTAGTCGGTGACCACCAGACCCGGGAAGCCCATGGTGTCCCGGAGCAGGTCGCCGAGCAGGAAGGGGTGGGCGGTGCAGGGAATTCCGTTCAGGTCATGGAAGGCGGTCATCACGGTCGCGGCGCCGGCGTCGAAGGCGGCCCGGAACGGCGGCAGGTACACCTCGTGGAGGGTCTGCCAGGAGAGGTCCACCGAGTGGTAGTCACGACCCGCCTGGGGCGCGCCGTAGGCGGCGAAGTGCTTGGCGCAGGCGGCCAGCGTGTCGACCGCCCCCAGGTCCTCCCCCTGGAAGCCCCGGACCCGTGCCCGCGCCACCTCGGAGCCGAGCCAGGGGTCCTCGCCGGCCCCCTCGGCGACGCGGCCCCAGCGCGGGTCCCGGGCCACGTCGACCATGGGTGCGAAGGTCCAGTGGATGCCCTCGGCGGCGGCCTCGGTGGCGGCGATGCGAGCCGCTCCCTGGATCGCCTCGAGGTCGAAGCTGGCCGCCTCGCCGAGGGGGATGGGGAAGATCGTGCGGTGCCCGTGCACCACGTCGTAGCCGAACAGGAGGGGGATCCCCAGGCGGGAGCCGCGCACGGCGCGTTCCTGGAGCTGGCGGGTGAAGTCCGCGGTGTAGGCGTTGAAGACGGCGCCCACCCGCCCTCGCGATACCTCCTCGGCGTAGTCACCGCGGATCGAGGGGCCGGTCACGTCCCAGTCGCTGGTCAGCAGGTTCAGCTGCCCGACCTTCTCCTCGAGCGTCATGCGGCGGATCAGGGACTCGACGCGCTCGGAGCCAGAGGCCATACCGCGCGTCATGAGCAGGACCAGCAACGCTGCCTGGATCCGCGCCGCGAGCAGGGGGAGGCGCGTCATGGCCGCTGCCCGGCCAGGTCGCGCACCGTGAATCCGAGGCGTTCCAGGCCTCTCCGGACCTCCGGCGCCTCCATGACCAGCCTCCACAGGAGGCCGCTCCGGTGGTTCTCGATCATCGCCACGATCGGACCCTGGTCGATGGCGAGGTAGTCGGGCGCCACCCACCCGGTCCGCGGCGAGAAGGCGTCGCGGAACCCCAGCCGACCGAAGAGCCGGCCGCCGTCCCAGGTGAGGAAGTGGAAGAGGGCCGCCCACGCGGCCTTCGGCAGGTAGGGGAAGGACGAGAGCGCGGCGGTGGGGGCCACCACGCCGCGATCGTGGGTCGGCGACCAGGCCCCGTAGCCCTCGGGCCCGTCGCTGGCGGTGAGCCCCCAACAGCGCGCCGAGTAGCCGAAGCCCCCGGGGTCGCGTCGGGCGTAGGCATGCTGGATCCGCGCCTGGGCCATGACCTGCTCGCGGTAGTCGGCGTGGCGATCCACCAGGCGGCGGGGGTCGAGGCCCAGGAACGAGTAGTGGGCGAAGAACAGCGGCCCCCCGAAGTCCGGCCCCAAGGGGAGACGGTGGCCCAGGTAGGTCCGTCCGTTCCCGAAATCGCCGCCCGAGGCCCAGCCCCGGTGGTAGGCCGCCGGGGCGATCGCGTGCGAGGCGGCACCGGCCGCCAGCACGTAGAGCACGAGCGCCTCGTTCCAGCCGCGCACCGGGAGGTCCATGGCGAACCCGTGGTGCGGCGACCAGTGCCAGTAGAGGACGTCGCGGCCCTGGGTGTACCAGTCCCACTCGACACCCGCCACCAGCTCGTCGATGGCGGCGCGCAGCCGGGCCTCGTCGCCCTCGCCATCGAAATAGCCGCGGGCTGCCAGGAGCCCTTGGACCAGGAAGGCGGTCTCGACCAGGTCGCCGCCGTCGTCCCGCGGCGAGAAGGGCACCGTGCGCCCGGTGCTGCCGTCGAGCCAGTGGGGCCAGGCGCCGTGGAAGCGGTCGGCGCCGGCGAGGAAGGCGGTCATGCGGCGCAGCCGGTCCACCACCCCGGAGCGTTCCAGGAAGCCGCGGTGGGTTCCCGCCACCAGGGCCATCACGCCGAAGCCGGTCCCGCCCGTGGTCACCACCTCCGGGGTGCTGGACCGCTCGGGAGCCATGCCCGATACCGGGTGCCCATGGTCCCAGAAGTAGCGGAGGGTCCGGACCTGGACCTCGTCGAGGAGCTCCCGCGCCGAGGTCCGGGCGGTGGCGGCCGAGTCGGCCGGCCGGGCGGCCGAGGCCGGGGCGGCCAGCGCCAACGCCAGCGCCGCGAAGAGGGGAAGGGCATGCGCCAGGGAATGCCTCATCGGCCCGGGATGGTACCAGGTTCCAGGCCGTGCGGCAGCTCGCCCGGCGAGGTGCCATGGGTCGCCGCGTCGGCGAAGTCCCGTCCCCGTGAGGGTGCGGCGTCCCCACCGGACGGCCTCTCCGTCCAGCGGTACCATGGGGCCGGTCCGAGAAGGAGGCCCCTTGATCCCCACCCTGCGAGCCACCCTCCTCGCCCTCTCGCTCTCCGCTCCCTTGGCCGCGGCCCCTCGGCTCGACCTCGGCCCTCCGGGACCCAACCTCCTGCGCGACGGCGCCTCGTTGCTCTTCCTGGGAGAGGCACGTCTCGCGATCGAGGGGAAGGGAGCGAGGCGCCTCGCCACCCTCGCTCTCGAGGTGCTGGGTGAGAGGGGCGAGCTCCTCCTCGTCACCAACGTGCAGGGGCTCGCGTTCGGAGGGCCGGGCTGGGTCCTCGGGGAAGCCCCCCCCACGGGAATCGACGTGCCATCCGGGAGGGAGCTCCTGCTCTACCTTCCCGAACTCGAGCTCACGGCTGCGTCTCGCCCCGCACTCCTCCGGGTCACGGCGGTCCTGAAGGGCGGAGAGGGTCTCGAGACGGCGCAGGCCGAACTCTCCCTCTCGGCCCTGCCGCTGGCCCCGGGTGCGCGGTTCCCGGCCTCGGGTACATGGTTGGCGTTGAACGCTCCCTCGGGGAGGAGCGCGCACCGCCGGGCCGTCACCCTGCTGCCGGGGGAGCGCGCCTTCGCCAACGGCCAGCGCTATGCGCTCGATCTGGTCCGTTACGACCAGGAGGAGCACGCCCGCACCGGCCGCCTGGTGCTGCACCGCGGCGACCCGAGCGTACCCACCAGCTACCTCGCCTACGGAGAGCCGGTGCGCTCCGTGGCGGACGGGAAGGTGGTCCGGGTGGTCGACGGCCTCCCGGACATGCCCATCGGCCCGCCGAGCAACGCAGAGAACCCGGCGGGAAACCACGTGGTGGTCCATCATGGGCGCCGAGGCTTCGGGTACTACGCCCACCTCGCGCCGGGCAGCCCCACGGTCACGGAGGGCGAAGTGGTGGCCGAGGGCACGATCCTCGGCAAGGTCGGCAACTCCGGGAACACCTCGTCGCCTCATCTGCACTTCCACATGGCCGACGGCCCCGAGCTCTACGGCAGCCGCGCCCGGGGTATCGGGTTCCGCGACCTGTCGATCGCAGGGCGCGGGCGCTCGGTGCTGCCGGTGCATCCGCGGGACGGCGAGATCGTCACCGCGTCGCCCTGAGCGATCACCCCCTACGGGAGCGGGTCTCCACCAGGGACCCTTCTTCGGGAGCGGTACGAGATCAGGCGCGGCCCTCGGCGGTGCCCCGCGCGCTGGCGCCTTGCGCCCTGCCCCTGCCTTGACGCCGGGCCGGCGCCGGTGCGAGCCTCCCCGTCCTCGGGCCTCCCGTCGGGTCCGGGGAGGAGCCCCGAGCATGCAGCATCCCCTTCTCCCCCTCCTCCTGGCCGTCAGCCTGGCGACCAGCGTCCCGGCTCACCCCCGCTCCCTCGACCTCTCCACGCTCATGCCCGGCGACATGCACGTGTCGGCCCTGGTCGACCTGGCCGCCCTGGGCCGCGACTTCCCGGGCCTGCTCGCGGACGGGTCGGTCGCAGAGCGGCTGGACTCCTGGGCCGCCGCGGGCTGGCCGGATCCGCGGCTCCACCCGGGTCCGCTCGGCCTGGCCGCCAACTTCGAAGGCAAGAGCCTGCGCGAGCTGGCGGCCTGGGCCGACGGTGGATTCCAGGTCCGGGAACCCGCCCGGCGGGTGGCCGAGCGCCTCGGGATCGAGACCGAGGATCGGCCCTACCGCGGCACCCTCTTCCTGGTGCTGAAGTCGGCCGGAGCACCCCTGGCCGTGGCCGACCTGGGCGGGGAGATCGCCTTCGCCGGCTACGACGCCCGCTCCGAGCACCGGGTCGGTCCCTGGACGGTCGATACCGTCTCGGGGCAGAAGCGCTCGCTCCGGCAGGTCCACGGGCTCGGGCTCGTTCCCGGTACCTACCTGGTGGCCGCGGTGAACGTCCCGAAGCCGACCGCCGTCGCCCTCGCCGAGGCCACCGGGATCCCGCCCTTCGAGACCATGCTCCAGGGCGCCCTGGCCTGGAGCCGCTCCGGCAATCGGATGCGCATCGGCTGCGAGCTCACGACCCGGACCGCGATCGAAGCCAAGCTGCTCGCCTGGTCGATCCGGAAGGCCCTGGACGAGTGGAAGGCGAAGACCGACGACCCGACCCTGCGCTGGCTGCTCGACCACATCACGGTGGTCCAGTCGGGCAAGCGGGTCGAGGTCAAGCTCGATGCGGAGTTCGCCTCGTCTGCCCCAGCCCTGTCCCGGTTGGCGATCCGCCTCCGGTAGCCAGCAGTCCCACGGCCGCGACCGGTCCCGGAGAGGCCGGGACCCGCGCCCCCGACCCGATCCCCGACGAGCGGAAGCCGCGACTCCCGATCCGGAGCTCCCGGGTCTTCGCCGCGGCGTGGGCCAGGTACCGCTCGATCTCCCGGGAGGAGCGGGGACGCCGCCCGGGGTCGTCCGACAGGCAACGCGCCAGGAGCACCGCGATCGGGGTGTCGGCTCTCACGCGGGAGAACCGCGGCGGAGGCAGCTTGCCCTCGATGCGGAGGTGGACCAGCTCGTCCCGCTCGAACGGCAGACGTCGCTCGATCAGCATGAAGAGCGTGACTCCCCACGAGTACCAGTCGCAGGCGGCGGTGGCCATGCTCCGTCCCATGAGCACCTCGGGTGCCATGTAGGCGAGGGTGCCCGCCACCTGGCCCACCCCGGTGAGCGGTGTCGAGGAGGGATCGAAGACCAGCCCGAAGTCGACCAGCACCGCCCTCTCCCCGGGATCGAGCAGGATGTTGGCGGGCTTCACGTCCCGATGGACCAATCCTGCCTCGTGGACCTGGTCCAGGGCCCGGGCCACCCCGAGCATGGCCGGCAGGCCAGCGGTCGCCACCGCCGGCAGCGGCCGCCCGTCGATGTGTTCCATCACCAGGAAATCGCGGCCTCCCAGCTGCCCGAAGGTGTAGAGGCGGGCCAGGTTGGGATGGTGGAGCCGGGCCATGGTCGCCGCCTCTCGCCGGAAGCGCTCCCGGGAGCTGGCCGGCCCCGCCACCGAGCGCAGCTTCACGGCCACCAGGCGCCCCAACCGGCGGTCCCTGGCCAGGAAGACCTCGCCCATGGCTCCCGCCCCTAGGAGCCGGAGCGGCTGGTACTCGGCCGCCAGCTCCCCGGGGAACCGATCCACGGCGGACCCCGGATCGGGAATCCGGCCGGCCCGCCGACCGACCTGGGCCGCCTTCGCTGCCGTTCCCGCCGCCATGCCCCGACCTCCCGACGAGCGGAACTCCGCAGGAGCCGTGCCACGCCGGTGTCGATCAGGGGGAAGGCCGGCAGGCGGAATCGCGTGCGTCCGGGTGACGCCCTACCGCTCCACCGATTGGGTAGTCAGCGACACACCGAGGCTCGCGACCCTCCTCAGAGCGGCGGGATCCTGACGAGCTTCCCATCCTTGCCGAAAGAGCGGAGGTCGGCCTTGCGATCACCGGATTCGGCGATCCATTCACGGAAGTCGTACCCCTTGCCATCGCAGAGCTGGAGGATCCGGTCGAACTCCGCTTCGGCAAGCTTGCGCATCTTCCTCCGAGCGGCCGCGGTCCGCTGGAGGCGCGCCGCATTCGCGTCGAACCAGGCGAGGTAGCGCGACTTCCAGCCTGCGAAGTCCGAAGCGTGACAATGGAACCCGAACTCGGGATGGGCCTCGAGCAGGACCCGCAGCGCCACCACGGCCCCGAGGATCGCCCGGTCGGTCCGATCGTCCGATTCCGCCAGCTGGAGGTCGGCTGCGATGATCTTCTCGAGGTAGAAGAAGACCCTGCAATAGGCCGTCTCCGCATTCTCGCTGTCGAGCGGGCGCGGACCGTTGATTGGCATCGAGGGGACCCTTCCCGGATGTCCATCCCAGGCAGGTGCGAATCCTAACATCGTCGAACCTGCCCGGGAGCATCCGGGGGCCCCATCCCCGAGGCACCCCCAGGAACTCCGGGAAGATCGCCGCCAGCGGCGGGTCCCCGGATCCGAGCAGCAAGCAGGACCCGAACCGGCGGGTGCCGCCCAGGCAACTCGAGGTGCCACCGCGAGTCGGGAGCCAGGTGCCCCGGGACTCGGGGGAGCCCGGTGACGGCGCCGGGATGGGCCGGTCCAGCATCAGGGACCTCCCTGAGTCGGGTGTCCCGATCCGGAACCCGACCTGTCCCGGATCGGGACACCCCC